>CAYPNM010000034.1:3581-10299 GCA_964412105.1 uncultured Ignavibacteriaceae bacterium
TACAATGACAGCCCTTCCCGTTGAAATAATTCCATCAAAAATACTTTTGCTCTTTTAACATCAGCTAAAAATCCTATATACCATATCAATGCAGGGATCAGGAATATTAATATTAAAGTTGTTAATTTTAAAAAATCATACTCAATATTACTCTTAAATAAAAGAACAAGCATAAGTCCGATAATAACAATAAATGTAACAATAGATCCCACGCCCGGCTTAATTGAAACTATTATGTCTGTCTTTGATTCCTGCTCAATAAATTTAGAGCTAAATATGCAATCGCCAATGGGATGAGATCTTTTAAATCTAAAACCAGTTTCGTCATATTCACCTACGTAATACGGACCAATTTTCTTTTTTCCATTTAAAGATTTACCGGTAGTGATACCTTCTAATTTTTCAATTATTTGAGAAACTTTCCATTGCGTCGAAAATTTGAATTCTTTATTTAACATAATTTATTCTTTTTTAGGCACATAACTATTATATGGACCGCACTTCTTGATTATACTATTAGCCTTTAATGCCGCAAAATTTGCAGCAATAGCACATATTGATACGCGGGGAATTTCTTTGTGAAGAATGTGTGATCCCCTTATTTCCAACAAAAATAAGTAATGATTGGTTATTGAATCAAGAGCTATCTGGATAATTAATCTATGATAAACGGCGTGAGATAAAAAACAAAAGCCTGTCAACAGGGATGCTTATGGTGATTGTTTTTCATCCTTAAAGTGCCCCATTTATTTTTTCACTTATGAATTCAGCATCTTCATTTATGCCGTGAACAATGCCTGACTTTCTTTTTCGCAACCAGGGGAACCCTAAAAAATATAGCCCATCAATGTCGGCTATACCATCATTATAATTTAACTTTCCCTCACTGCTAAACACAGGAAGTTTTAAATATTCAAAATCTCCTCTAAAACCGGTTGCCCAGATTATAGTGGTAATGTTGTGCTCGCTTAGATTAATATACCTTTCATTTGAGGCACATTCTGCATTTTTATCCGGAAGATCTGCAGGATCTACTTCCGGAAGTGGGGCATCAACCTCTTCCTTTTTAATATAATCATCTATCATAGCTTTTATTTGATATGAAAATTCATCGCCGAATTTCACATGATCCACAGCATTAGCTTGTATATAAATATGATTTTGGCTAGCACTGTCAATTTTACCGAGAATGATCACACCTTTTTTTGCTAATGCCTGCAAACTAACTGTCTTCCCTCTTTTCCCTACTCCGGAAAGTTGAGGCTGTTCCATTTTCAGCATTTCAGGATCAAGAAACTCTATTGTTCTATGGTCGTTGAATCCTGCTAATTCCAGCCATTCGAAGATATCTTTACCTCTATATCTACGTGGTACTCTGGCAACCATACTCGTAGCCAAGTAAACCTTTCTTCCACAATCAATTAAATCTTCAGCTATTTGAACACCGGATTGACCTGAACCAACAACAAGTACATTACCTTTGGGCAGCATATTTGAGTTTCGGAATTCGCCGGCATGTAATTGAAGTATTTCTTTTGAAATTTTAGATGCAAATGCTGGAATCGATATTATGTTCTGCATTCCTGAAGCAACAACTACTTTTTTACACTGGTAATTGATTGTATCAGTCTTATGCTTTATTGTTATGGAAAAAAGATCTGAGTTTGGCAATTTTTCGACCGCCATTACCCTGCTGTCTTCCATTACAGGTAATTCAAACTTTTTGGCATATGATTTCAATAAATCAACAAATTCCTTAGCTGAACAAAATGCATCAGGATCATTAGAATTTGTATTCATGCCCGGCAATAAGTTGAACTTGTTGGGCGTATTTAGTTTGAATGTATCCCAGCGTTGTGAACTCCACGAATTGCCGATGGTGTTTTGTTCGAATACCAGATGCTTTTTTCCAAGCTGTTTCAGGTAATAGCTGATGCTCAGTCCTGCCTGGCCCGCTCCTATTACGGCTACTTCTAAATTTGAATTGTTCATAGTTAAATATTATTGTTTACAGATATTAATTTCATAACCGGTAACTTTACTTTCTTCTAACAAATACAGTAAGTGGGGAAACCCTATTTGAAAGTATGGTGTGATTTGCTTTTATAACAAAGATAAGGAATGTAAAGTGCGAAAGTCAAGGAGGTTTTAGTAATATTTCACTCATATACTATAATAATATCATTTAATCAGTTGATCAGCCGGTTATATGCTGGAAATCTCCTGACGTATTGCCGAGATCCTTTTAACATGATGAACAACATGCTCTGCCTGCATTTGAATCACAAAACCAACCGGCACTACTTCAATTTTCCCGTCAGGTTCATGAAAGCGGACAGACTTGTTCCATCCATCAGGGACATATTTTAACAATTGTATTATGTGACCTCTATTTGCTTCGAACAGTATTAATGATACATCAATTGAGCGTTTTTCATAAGCCCACCGTTTTGCCCACTCTGTCTGCGGGAGTGCCAGGTACCACTTTAGAGTGAATTCAGCCTGTTCATTTCCTAATGCAATCTTGATGCCTGTTTTCCAAAGATCATCTCCATCAACCAAATGATGAACAATGTGCCGTATAGACCAACTCCCATTAGACGGAGCGTAATCCAGCTCAATGTCGCTCAAACCTGTTATCGCATTTTCAAGAATACCGGGACCCCGTTTAAATAATTCAATGATTTCATCTTTATTTTCAGGTGCTTTCATATTAAGATCACCTTATATTAAAATTTATATTGCACATAACAGGGTGGATATTAATCCACTGCCCGGAACAGCAAAGTAAGTTAGAACGAAACAGCCGATAATTTAGCAGTTCTTCTTAATCGAATTTTATGGATACGGGTTTTTTTAATTCTATTTTCATTCCCGGAATGTTTTTTACTATTTCCTCCATTTCATCAAGACTATTCGGCGGATTATTTTTAAGCTTGTCAAGACTTTCTTTATTATTAAGTATTTTGCTGAAGTCCACATCAAGTAAGGTAACCACCGAGCCATCGACATAGGAGGCATTTGTGCTGACAATATTTCCCTGTGGCTGCAGGGATATTTTTATTCTCATACCATCCATCATTTTTACAATGTTATCATCCAAAGGCTGATTCTGCGAGCTATCTTCATTGCTTTCGTCCGTTTTGGTTTCTTCTTTCATTGAAACATCGGGTCTGTCTATGATAAGCTCCGCGACATTACCGGGTTTAAAACGGAATGAGAAGAAATCGTCTTGGGCATCATTACCGCCTTCGTCAAGCTCTACTTTTTTATCCGGGCTGGTATCCATCCGCAGTTTATTTATATCCTTAAAAGAATAAACGGCTACATATCCTTCCCAGCCATCCTTACTAATCTCTTTGCCCGAAACAAACTTTACTCCCTCGCCGTATTCGGAAACTTTACTCCTCAGGTCATCCTCCTTATACAGCTTGAACTCCTGTTTTTTCCCCGATGAATCAGGCATAGAATTCATAAACTGGTTAATCATTTGTACAGCCATGCTGCTCATCATAACCTTTTCTTCAATGGTTCCGCTTCCGTCTTTGTTTAGCTTAACGGTTGTATCTACCTGAAGACAACCTGTAAACAATGTAACAGGTAATAATAACACGAAAAAAATCTTATAGTATTTCATCTTTCACCCCGTTAATGAATAATATTATAATTATTTTGATGCAATTTACAATTTTATATTACATTTGCTAATCTTGAACGCGCCAGGAACATTCATTATTCAGCCTTATAATATTACTTGAGGAGCTTAAATCTGTGCGTCCACTGATTTTGCAAATAGCCGGGTATACGCCAGAGAATGCAAAGCGGCTCAATCGCACGTGCAGCTTTTGACGTCGTGCAACATAATTTTCGGAAATATTACGGAATATTATGCGAAAAATTATAAACTTCCGGTTTTGACTGCACCAGCGCGTTTATAAGGCAGATCTTAAATTAAACAACCAACCCTTCGCTTACCGCCCTGGCGGGAAAGGCTCTCCAGGTAAGAATTAAATATCAGTTATCAAAAACAATTATTCCTGTCTTTTTATTATTTAAATAAGGGATACAGGCATTTAATTTACTGATGAAGTCCTTCCTTTTAATATCAAGGCCCATAGCTGTAGGTCTTTTCATATTTCTTTCTTCAAGAGATAAATTCCGTGTATCTACGATAAAGCAAACAGGAAAGCCATTATATACCGCCAGTGATCTCAGTCCGGGAAGAGGAGAATCCTTTGCAGGTTTATGAACGATTTCAGCATTCATTAGTTTACTTAAAGGGGGTTCGGTAAATTCAGGATAAGGCCATTTGGTTGAAGGCTGTTTTGGATATCTTGAAAGTGTTGCCCATAATTTCAACCCGCATTTTTCACCCAGCAATAAGAGTGTCTGGAATTCTGATCCATAAAGTTGTGTTATAGTGGGGAACTCGTGATTCAGCGCTTCGGGATGACCGAAAGGTAATAAACGAACGGGAGTGAAAATCCTGGCGCCCTCCTCTATCTTACCAATGAAGATTCCAAAGGTTAAAAACTTATCCTTCGAGTGCGTTGAATCGGTTTGAGAACATATATCAACAGATAATAATAGAAGGATTGCGAATATTATTTTTAATTTCATATAAATAATAAATTCTTTTAATATAAGTATCTACTTGAGTAAAGGTTTTTCACTCAAATCATAAATAGTCTTGAGGTGTAAACTTAAACGAAACTATATGAATACCGGATTTGTCCCTATAATTATAAATAAAAGTGACTTTATTATCACGCATAAATTTCATATCCGGATTTGTTTTTATTCTATTTAATAGCGCCGGTTTCACTTTGTAAATTAAATATTTTACATCAACCGCGCCAATACTATAATTTATAAGTGTGCAGTAATAATAAATACTTTTCCTGTATGTTCCCGTTTTATCAAGTCTCGTTTCTGAGTCCATCATAAAAGGGCATCTTTTATTGATTTCATTTGTCATTTTCAACAGTTGAGCTTGTATATTTTCATCAGAGGTATTAAATACGTTCGTTATAATTGATTTACCAATTAGGACAGCCATGGCCAATAGAATTATTGAAACAATAATGGTCAGGACTTTTCCCCTTTTACTTTTTGGAAAGGTCATAGTGACAACTTCATTAATTTATTTTGTAAAGCAATAATCATCGTAGTTATAGAAATGAGCACTTACTTTGCGCATGCAATCTCCGCAATAATATTCTCCTGCCTTAAACTGCTAATTTGCTATTACAATTAAATAATTATTTTTTCTCTAAATCCAAAATGGCCTGAATAATTAAAGATAGCTTTATATTGAATAAATATTTAATAATCTGGTAAAAAGAAAGGAATAATAAAATGAAAGCAAAAGCATAGAATAAAGAAAAGACCCAGGTTGCGTTAATATTATTTTGTTGGTTAATATTTCGAATAAAAATAAAAACCAAATAGGCAAGAGCGACAAAAAAAGATATCCAGGCGGAACGATAACTCTTTCTTGAAACAGAATTTTTTATTTTGTCTAACTCTTTTACAAGTTGAATAGTATTATTAGAGCCCATAAAAATTTCCCTATTATTAAAAGACTAAATTATTATTAAACACATTCTGCAAGCTCCCCCTAAAAAGATTGTATTGGAGTGCGATATTGACTTATGAATTATTCCTGAATACTAAACAAAAAACAGGATATTTTGGTTCCTTGCTATGCTCTCCGGATAATATAATTTATCATTGAGCAGATAACCGGTCGTTTCTATTCCTTCTTAAAATAATCAGTTATACTTTCCTTCAGCTCTTCGTCTGTCAGTACATACTTCAGAACAAGCGGCTTCTTTTTCCCATCATACAATATAACTCCGAAATCCACTGAGTCGCGATTAACAATTACTTCCGGGATATAATCTATTACAATAAATTTTTGAGAAAAATATTCCGGTTCTATACCCATATTTCTTATAAAGGGCACTACCCTGCCGGTATAATAGGAAAAGTCAGCATAAGCCTCCATGTAATCATCTTTGGCACTGTCTAATTCTGTCTGTGATGGACCGAAAAAATAAACGCCCTTATTAAGAATCTTTATCGAATCCGATTGATCTTGAGATAAGGCAATATTAAACAGACTTAATGTTATTATGACAATTTTATAAATACTATTCAGAAAAGACACCTTTATATCAGTTTAATTTTGTGTATTGTTTTGAGTGTCGGGGAAATATTTATTATTTAATATTATGATCTCGTTATTGTCTGTAACTTTTAACTTTGCTTTAACAATACCTCCCGTTGGACAACAGCAGGCATCGTCTTTTTTAAATACCCGGAAAACTATTGTCATATTTTTAAGATCGATTGAACTACCTCTGCAAAACCAATAATCTTTTGGGATCAGTGCACCAAATGCTTTTAAGAATGCCGGTATTTTTAATTTGTACCATTTACCCCTCTCAAAAATGAAATAACTCCCCAAATCCCATCCGCCGTTCCCTGATGACATATTGATATGAAGAATCCATCCATATTCTGTATTAACCAAATCCGGTTTAAGAAAATAAATTACACCTCTCGCATCACTATGTTCATATATTGATTTTACATTAGATTTACTTTTATCACCTTCCAAAATGACCAGGTTAGTCGTATTATATCCGCTGTCCACAATTCCCGTATTAGCGGAATCATAAGAAAGAGAAATCTGATAGTAGTAATATTTGTT
>CAYPNM010000034.1:10399-17634 GCA_964412105.1 uncultured Ignavibacteriaceae bacterium
TTCAGCGGTGGCAAATATATTGAAATATTGTTTCCATAACAGAATTAGGGAATACAGATGACCAGCCTTTATTTGGTAATATTTCATTAACGCTGGATAAATCATCATATTGTATAACTTTCCCTTTATTGTCGTATTTATAAACCTTAAGTACATTATATGTATTATTTTTGCAGTTAAATTCAATATACTGTATATAATATTTCATATAATATCTTCTAAGCTTGATATCTTCTATTTCCTGATTTCTCTTTTGCCAATAGAGCTTAATATTGTTATTTACCAGTGGCGCTAATTTTAATTCATCCTGTCGTGGTATTGTGACTCCATCCCAATAATATTTTAACTGTACCTTAATAATGTTTTTCCGTTTGTTTAATGAATTTGTCTTTAAATAGATATCTTCTATATCCGATGTTGTTATATATTCATAACCATCTAACAGGAATCTATCTGCTTTAGGTATAAAATCCGGAACCGGAGATGCTTCTCTCGCCAGGCGGAAATATCTGGACATTTTATTTAAGTCACCCAGCATATAATAACACTCGGCGTATAGCCAGTATAATGAATATTTATTATAAGCCTTCGACGATAATTTTAAGGCCTTATTTAAATATGATATAGCCTTTTTATATTCATTGATATTCTTAAAGCAATATGCAATTTCATAATAGGTTTGCTTATACCCTTCCTCTTTTTGGATTTCTGCATTCAGAAAATACTTTACGGCATTATTATAATCATATTTCTTATAATAATTATTAGCTAGTTCTAGATTTTGTGGAAAATAAGTTGTTGTTAAAACCAGAAATAAAAAAAGTATTCGAGATAAATATCTGGACATTTTAGAATCACCAGGAAGCTATGATTGCATTATTATGCTTCTATGAGTAAACTATTTTATTAAACCTTTTTGTAATTTCATCAGCAGTTTTATAATATGCCGCATTTGGATGCTATTTCAACCTATAGTGTTAATTAGTCTGAATGCAATACCCTTACCATATATTTGCAGAGGATTTCATTTAATTCGTACAAAGGCAGCAGTTTTATTGTATTTCCCTAACACCTGATATTGTTTAATGCTTTAATCTGGCTAAATCATTAGGTGTCTTCTTCATAAACCGGGAAGTCCAATTGGCAACGGCGTAGATCATTACTCCATCTTCGGAATCTATAAATTCTTTAAAGTGATCCATCAACCCGGCACATGAGGTATTAAGCATATTAAAGCAATAAGTCGATTCCATAATTTGTACGGCTTGTATTTTCTTTAATTCATCATAGAGCGGTTGATAATCTTGTTCTTTACGTAGATCACAGCTCATAAAATAAAGTGCCATTTAGATCCTCCTTGATAAATGTCATATTAATGGTATTATTAAAGTTCTTCACAATCCATCATAAATTTGTGTAAATCCTTTCTTCTAAGGTTAATGCCTTACCCGGAAATAAAATACTTAAAAACAATTTAGATTAGTATCCCCTCAATATTTACAATAATTTTTGCAGTGATTTAATTTGCTTGAATATCAGATTCAATTAAAAAAGGCTTGATCAGCTCAAGCCTTTTAATTCCTATAAAACATTAGACTATTATTTCGAAAGCTCAATAGTTCCAAGATTTATTGTGCTGCCTGCATCGAGATTGCTTGTTGTAAATGTTGTATCCTTATACGATGTATCTTCAGGATATATAGTTATGGTGTATGTTCCCGGAGTTAAATAAATTAATTTAAATCCACCCATATCATCAGTAAAGGTGGACGCAGTATCAAGGTCTGATATTGCCTCAACGCTTGAAGTAAAAGAATTAGGCGAAACCATACCTGAAATTATTCCTGTTGTTGCTGCAGCGCCTGATCTGATTACAGGTTTTAAGGAGTATTGAAGATTGTTGATTGTCCCTGAAACTACAATGGACTTACCGGCATCAAAATCCAACATAATATTATATAGAAAACCATCTTGTAAATTTGCATCTACGTTAAGCTTCACGCCGGTCTGAACCCCGCTCGGGATTGTTAATGTATGTTGCACTCCATTTACTACTACGTAGCTTCCCGAACCAATGAACAATCTTATTTGTGAATACCTTCCTGTAGGCAGGGTATCCTTGCCTATAATTGTGCTTGCCCCGTTTACAAGTGTCTTTAGATTATACATATCGCGCGTATTGTTTAAAGTATACCAGCCATGCAAAGTATCGCCATTTGCAATATGAGCCTGAACGCTGTCAATGAAAATATTAACAGAATCATAGGAAACAGCCGGAGCATCTGTCATAGAGACCTGTAAAATTCCCGTACCTGCAGGTGTAGTCGGATTATCCGAACAACTGTAAAAGAAAAGAGCTATCCCCATAAAAGCTACAAGCTTAATTACTAAACCTTTCATTTATAATACTACATAAAAAGTTGTTATTTTTCGAAGTATTACCTGTCAAAAATAAAGCCGGAAAATTGTTCGTCAGATGTTTAAAATTATATCGCAATCACAATAATTTAGTCGGAGCTTTTGGAAAGGGTACGCAATAATGACAAAATGTGTGCAAAATTTGTCTTCCATGCATACATATCTAATTGTAATAAAAAAAATTGAATAATAATTAGTTCAATATGCTATTAGACCAGAAGACTGAAGGGACTAAATACAGAAAAGCAAAAAAATAACCCGCCTCCTCTGAAGCGGGTCTTCCCCGCCGCTAAATTACGAAATAATCTGCTTAAATAACATTCATTTTTTATTGGGGAAAACGACAGTTTTTCTCATAATTACCGGGAACTTTTATTAATCCGCTTTTGTTGTTTTTTTACAGCCATATAATAATGGTCTGTATGTTTATTCGTAACTCTCTCCGATATAACATTCTAGTTTGATAAATACGAATAAGCAATCTTGCGCGGGGTCACGGCATTTTCTCCAATCCCGCGATAAATTATAGTATAGCCGGATACTAGCTTTGTTTCCGGCTATTTATTTTCAAATTAGCTATTAACTGTATAATTTTATGTCTTCATTAAACGAAATCACATCTGAATACAGTGATGTAATCGGATGGATCAAAAATGGTATAAAATCAGATCCGGCTGGCACTTCTAAAATAATCAGTTCATATATAAACTTTATAAGCTATGCATTTGATAAGCCATATGAGGATATTTATGACCTGGCTTATCTTACTGAATTTGATTCCTTGAATGAAGAAGAGATAAAAATATTAGAAATTTATTATGCTCTTCTTCAAAAACGTCTTCATAAACATCATCAATCTTTAACTTTTTAGCTTTGCAACAACCTGCCTTCCGGCAGACAGTTTTCTTCCCGCTATTCACATAAACATAATCACCCATATCGCTCGGAAGTAACAACACTGATGGAGTTTAACAGACTGGCAATTGGTTATTTAGTTTTAAGAAATCATTTTAGTTATTCTCTCTTTTCTCTATTAGCTATACAAGAAAATTTTATATTTTTACAACATCTCTTTCAGGTAATAAAAAAAAGTAAATTCCGGAGACTAAAAAAATATTTAATACATTGAACCTTCTTTAAATATTTTGCATCACATCACGGTGAATTAGGGGGTGGGGGTATAATTAGGAGTGACATTAATGTCTCACAAAACAAACTTTGCATTTCCATTGGTAGCGACCGCTACCGCTTTAACATCTGTAATAGTTAAAGAGTGTAAAAGGAGGAGAAATGAAAAAATTAAAAATCTCATCAACAATTTTGGGGGTTCTGTTCTTATTTGCAGGCTTGAGTTCAGCTCAGCAAAGCACCGGCCTGCTTGGTAAATGGGTGCATCCCGGCAACGATGCTATAAAAGAAAACGGTTACCAGGGTGCTCAGACCTGTACTGCATGCCACGAAAATGCACTGAATGAAATTTCTCATACAGTACACTGGAACCTTGCGTCACAGGTTAGAAATGTTCAGGGACTTCCCGATAGTTCATGGTGGGGAATGATAAATCGTGAATGTGCCTTAGCAGGTTCAACAAGTCCATCAAACTGGACTGCCGCAACAAACGGCAAATTCAGTGTGCAGGCAGCAGGCTGCGGTGTGTGCCATATAGGCTCGTTAAGCTCGCCTCCTATGCCAGGGCAAAAAATCACTGAAGCTGAATTAAATACAGTGGACTGTTTGGTTTGCCACGCTGAAGATTATGACTGGCAAAAAAGAGCTACACTGGTAAAAGATGCTTCAGGTGTGCACTGGGGTGCAGATACTTCTTTGAAAGCTGCTTTGAGTATAACCAAAACTCCCACAACCGAAGCCTGCCTCAGGTGTCACGAACATTCCTTTTCTGATGATTATAAAAGAGGAATGCCATATACAGCAGATAACGACGTTCACGCGAAAGCCGGACTGAGCTGCCTGACGTGTCATACTTCCGAAAACCATAAGATAGCTAAGGGAATGTATGAATCGGATATGGTTGCTAACGACTTGCCGGATGTTTCGGTTGATTGTGCTAACTGCCACGGTGATAAACCTCATCAGGGTAAGATTGGCGAAACTCTCAATGCACACATTGATAAGATCGCTTGTCAAACCTGTCATATACCGGAAGCAAGCGGCATAGTATATGAAAACTGGGGCAAGCCTGTGAAAGATAATATAAGAGGAAAGTACAGCGAACTCTCAAAGTTTGACAAAATACCTGCTGATCCTGATCTATATGTACCTACTGACACTATAAAGATGGGTCATCCATCATATATCTGGAGAGTTCCTAATACTAAAGATCAGAAAAACGCACAAAGCTGGATGGCATTTGCAACCGCTGATATTAATACATCCGGCGCAAAAATATTTCCTGTCAGAGGACTTACGCAGGTTATGCTCTTTGACAAAAATCTGAAAATGTGGCAGGCACCCGGAATGGCGTTCCTCAAGAAAAATGCTGAGATGGCAACATTTCCGATGCTGCTTGCACCGAACAGAGAAGTTTACAACAAAACCGGCAATATAAAAGAAGCAATAGATGCCGGCATGAAGCCATTTGAAAAAATGGGTCTCAAATGGAGTGGAGAATGGATGGCAATGCAGGTACCCGGCACTTCATATATTTCCGTTAATCACGGAGTAAAAAAGTTCGGACTCTCCTGCAGTTCCTGTCATTCAAAAGACGGTGTCATGAATTTCAGTGCGCTTGGCTACACACCTCAACAGGTAAAGGAACTTGAGAAAAAGAAATAAGTGAGTGAGTGGTTTTCCCGATCGGAAGTGGTAATATTTCAATAAGACCTGTAATTTGTTTAAAAATACTTCCGCGGGATCTTGTTTAAAACATGATATAAATTAGCGAGGCGGGATTTTAAGACCCGCCTCACTTCAAAAACATTTTATTGATTAGACATTATCCGCAACATCATGTTTCTTGGGCGGCATAGGAATAATCTGCGAAACCTCTCTCTGATATCTTTTATACGCTTCACCATGATAACTAACCAGATCACGTTCTTCTAACTGGATTGCAATAAGAATATAACCTGTGGTTGCGATTGCAAAAAGCAGGTGTCCTGCTGTCATTAAAGGTGTTGCCCAAAATGCAATTATAAAGCCCAACATCAATGGATGCCGCACAAATTTGTAATAAAACGGGGTTACGAATTTAGGATATTGTTGTTCCTGTTTCTTTAGTGCCAGATAAACCTGCTGGAGTCCGAACAGATTAAAGTGGTTGATAAGGAAAGTTCCGGTGAGAACAATAAACCAGCCGAAGAAATATAGTACCCAGAGAATGTCTGCCAGAGCTGTACTCTTAACGTTCCATATTACATCCGGTAATGGACGCCAGAGATAAAATAATAAGATTAAAATAAGACTGGAGAACAAAACATATGTACTACGTTCGATCTCTGCGGGAACAATTTTAGTCCACCACTTCTTAAATGGTCTTCTTGCCATAATACTGTGTTGAAGGGCAAAAAGTGCTAATAGCAGGATATTCACTATAACAGCTCCCCCCATTCCCCCCTGAAATCCCGAGTCTACTGTTTTTGGTACAACAAGACCTCCAACAAAGCCTACAGCATAAAGAAAAGCGCCAAAGAATACCAGGTAACTGATGATCCCATACAAGAAAAAAAGAAATCTCTTCATATAGCCTCCTTTATATAGTTGTTAGTTTATTGCAAGAGCGAACCATACTCATAGCCGCATATTAATAGATTAAAATGCAGAAATCATCAAATTCGTTTTTGAAGCCTTAAAAGCAACGGATTTGTTTTTATCTAAAAGGACAAGGCTACGAAAAAAAATAGCTCATTTGTTTTCGAATGTCAATGAAAAAATTAAAATTAGCCCGGTAATAATTGAAATTGAAAATACTTTTCATTCGAATAATTGCATTTTCTTAATTACAGTTCGGTAAGATCTTTCCACTTTCTTCTTTACATTCTTCAATCGCTGCTCCCTTTCTTTTTGATGATAAAATAGCACCCAAAAGAACGCCAATAAACACAAGAGAAGCACCAATGATAAGATTCACTGTAATACTATCTTTCGTTAAAATAGCCGCCGCAACAATAGTAACCAGCGGAAACATTACAAAACCGTACGATGTGCCTGAGGCCGTCCATTTATTTAGTATAAATAAATAAAGCATAAAAGCTATGAGTGTAACAAATAAAGCCAGGTAGAGAAATGCAATCCATGTTTCCAATTGTGTTGGTATCCTCCATTCCTCACCATTAATCATTGAGGTGATCCCTAAAATAATTGCGCCTACCGTCATTCCGATTGCATTTGTCAAAATAGGAGGATTAGACGGAAATTTCTTTAGTAAAACTCCGCCTTCGGCCATGAAAAGTGCTGCGAGTATAATGGCAGCAATATGCGGTAAGGAAATTTCTCCAGGTGAAGCTCCTCTGAAAATCACAACTATTCCTGCCAATGCAAGCATCGCTCCTGCTATACCGCGCATCGTTATCGCTTCCACCCCATGGAATGATGACAAAAACAGTGTTAAAAGAGGTACCAGAGTCATTAATATTTGATAGAGGCCGGCTTGTGTAGCTACTAAACCCCATGCCTTAAGAATATATGACAACCCTATAACTAATACTCCGTAAACCAATGCGCCGATTAATGCGCGCCCTCTTGGTAATTTAATTCTTCTGTATAATACCACAACCCAAAATGCTAATGCTCCTAAGGCGAACCGTGAGGTAGCCACCCAGAAAGGAGCCATTTCATTATATGAGATGCGGATAGCTACT
>CAYPNM010000034.1:17734-35042 GCA_964412105.1 uncultured Ignavibacteriaceae bacterium
TGAGGTAGCCACCCAGAAAGGAGCCATTTCATTATATGAGATGCGGATAGCTACTGCCGCACCCCCTCCGATTAACACAAAAAAGAAAAATGCTGTTAAAACTTTCTTATCAGGAAAAATTGTACCTGTATAATTATTATTGTTCACTAATTAATATCCTTAACTTAATTCCCTTTATATCTTATCGGAAGGTGTGAAAAATAACAAAGTATCGGGCATAGCATAATTTTCTGAAATGAATCCCTATTACGGCGATCTTTCCAGAAATTATTAATCTGCTTCTATTATTACCATTGTGAAATCATCGGAAAATTGACTGCCCTTTGCAAAAATTTTAATTTCCTCTTGAATTGTCTGAATTGATGCAGAGGATCTGGAAAAGTGATTTTTTAATCTGTCCATCCCGTATTCTTCTGATGTTTCATTCATTGCCTCTGTAAGTCCGTCCGTGTACAAAATCAATCTGCTCCCTTTTGAAAATTCTATATGACAATCGGTAAACAGACTTTCGGCTATGCCTAACGGGATACCGGCTGATGTTTTTAAAAATTTACTATCTGCAGAACTAACATAAAGCGGATATAAGTGCCCCGCATTTGCAAAATTTAATGTTCGCTTAACAGGATCAAGGATTGCATATATTAGAGTAATGAACTGCGTCGTTTGAAAATCATTCAAAAGGATATTGTTTACCTGCCTGAGCACTTCACCCGGAGAATCATTTGTTTGAGCAATTAGTCTGAGTACACTTCGTGCTGCTGACATTAATAATGCTGCACCGATTCCTTTGCCAGAGACATCTGCCAGCACAATCCCCACCCGTCCGTCCTTTAAGTTAATATAATCATACCAGTCTCCTCCGACTTCCAGGCAGGGCAAGCCCATTCCTTCAATTTTAAATCCCGGCATTGTGGGAGGCTTTTTAGGAAATAAATTCAATTGAATTCTGCGCGCTTCCTGCAATTCATTCAGCGCTCTTTCTTTTTCATGACGCTCCTTGCGGAATAATCGTGCATTTTCTATTGCAATAGTTATATTTCCTGCAAGGGCTTCCAGCAGTTCTATCCTTTCACGGGGGAAAGCATCTAATTCATAATGCTGAACATTGAAAACCCCGATAACCTTACCATGATATTTTAATGGTATATCGACCTCAGATTTTGTTGAGTCCTCACTTGTCTGGTAATACTTATCTTTGCTTACGTCGGGCGCATAATATGTTTCCCCCGTTTCAGCTACGTGACCTGTTATCCCGTATGTACCGATCTTAAAGCGATCACCTTTAATGTGGAAATTTTTTGTCCATCCTCTTACAGCAGCGATTTCAAGTTCGTTTGTCTTTTCGTCGGTAAGCAGTATTGCAGAGCGGCAGTAACCGAAGGCTTCTATAATATCACCCACAACTTCTTCCAGAAGTTTGTCGAAGTCAAGGATCGAATTAATTTTTTGAGTTACAGTATGAAGTAAAAAATGCTCTTTAAGCTGTTGTTCTTGAATTTTCTGTTCCATAGCTTGTTAAATAATTTTAGATTACTCAATAATTTTAATTACCGGATCAAATTGGCTTTTATTTGCTTCCTGATCTTTTTTCTGGCAATTACAATTTTATAAAAGATAGCTTGTTTTTAATAATGTTTTTAACAAAACAGCATAATACTATATCTTCTGAAGAATGTAATTATACAGTGCTAAAACAATACAGTGATAAGATTACAGGTAAAAAGGAAATAAAATAAGGCTATAAAACAATACTCCGATCAGTGATTTAATATAATTAATACACTTTAATATTACAAAATAATATTGCTTGTAACTTATGCGTTTTAAGGCAGCTTTATATAATTCGATCCACTCTTATTATTTGCATTTTATATCACCAATACTTAATTTCTTCACTAATCTTATACCCATTCCCACACAATCCATTATATAAATTAAAAGAGGATCACTGCCTATGAATAGATTCTTAATCGAAGTTTCCCACGAACCGGAAGTAGTTGCCTGCGCGCGCGCAGTTGAGATACTACTTAAAACCGGTTCTCATTTCCTTTCCCGCTCTGACTGGGGATGTTTGGACGGAGTCCATAAAGGATGGGTCACTGTTGAAGCTGAAAATAAAGACCAGGCCAGAAACATGCTACCCCCTTATTATAGAAACCAGGCAAATATCGTTCAGTTAAACAAATTTACTCTTGAAGAGATTGATGAAATAATCAAGAGTCACAAACAATAATTATAATTATTAGTAGAGCCAGACCATAGCCTGAGTCCGGCCCTTTGCGGTCGCAACATCATTTCCCCTTGGGGTATTAAATTCTGTATCTCCTATAACCCGAACATAGCTGTTGCAGTTATAACAAAAGTATTTATTGACCTCGAGCTTCCTATAATATGTGTATTGCTTCCTGCTGCGTAAGCGGGATCCATTTCATCGTTTAATGCCAGGTATGAATCCAGTCTCTGATCAACATTTGGATTTACATCCTGCCAGTCTTTGCCGAACAAATTTAAGAAATTGTATTGAATACCTACATCAAGAATAAAACCTGAAAAATTGAACAATGCTCCGCCGTTAAATCCAATGCCGACTCTGTTTGCACCTGTCATTGAATAAGTTGCAGATGAAATCCTTGAAACTCCCTGAAATGTTATATCGCTGCTGAAATGATTCAAAGCCAGGTTGGCACCAACATAAGGTGTGAACGGTACTGCCGGTAATTCAAATTTAAATTCGGGACCTATCTTGAAAGAAATGATCTTCTGAGATATATCTATGTTTCCTTGTCCAGGTTCTGAATTACCGCTGTTGCTTAGTGAAGAATAATCTATCTCGCCAGCAAGATTCAGTCCTGCTATTGCAAATCTTACCTTGCCCTGGAGGTTTAAACCATTTGAAAGGCCGTATTTTGATCCGGAATAATAGTCCATTGTTGTTCCACCCAAGTCACCCGCCGGTAGTACATAGCCAATCCCGCCTCCAATTTGCACCGAAACTGGTAATGAAAACTGCCCGTAAGCCGGGATAAGCATTATTAAACTTAAAACAATTACAGAGATAAACACTCTAATTTTATTCATTTTCTGTCCTCTATTATTATATTGATTTTAAGCAGCTAATTTTAATAATTTTCTGCGTTTCAATTTGTAGCCAAAAATATGATTATGTCATTCCTAGTACAATATTATACACTGAACTTTCTATTGAAGTATAAAATATTTTCATAGATATAGAAAATTTTTCTTATACAAGCTAATGAATATTTCGGTTTCATAAAATTTTTGCCCGGCATAGGGTTTGCTAGTTGAATTGATTAAACAAGAGCCTAAGTACATTTAAAGTTAACCGTCAATCAATTTCTTTTTGGTAAGTCAAGTAATTGTATTGATACTTATTATTCATTTATGGAGGTATGTTATGAAGAAATCCTTGATTTGGGGAACTGCTCTGTTAGTTATAGCTTCTTTATATTGGATCGGATGCACTAAATCTACTAATCCTGTAAATAATAGTGCGTCGGGCTCCCCTGGTCAGGTTACTATGACTGCATATTTTACACAGCAGGGAACGTCCGGACTATTCAAAGTCAGTTCAACAAGTTCAATAGATTCCATTGTAGTTACCAGAGTAAGGGTCGTTTTACAAGACCTTTCACTTAAATCTCAAAACAATGAATATGTTGACATGGATCACGAGGATGGCACTGCTAAAACGAGCTATAACTATAGCCAATCTGAAGACAGCTCACAGATCTGTCAACACTCAAATCAAAAGTTGGCTCCATTTGTCCTGGATTTAAGTTTGACTGATTCGGTGCAGCAGATATCTATAGATAACATTCCAGGCGGCACCTATGATGGAGTAAAATTTGAAATACACAGAATTGACCAGGATGATATTGACAGTTTAACATCTGCTGAACAGGCAACTTTTGCCGATTTTCTGGCCGGCACTGGATACAGTGTGATCATAGATGGAAATTATTATCAGAACGGACAAGCAACACCATTTACTTATAAATCCCAGATAGATGCAAAAATTGAACTGCCCATCAATCCACCTCTGGTGGTTGATTCAACATCGACAGCAGTTAACCTCACCCTGCGGATCAGTTCTGCCGGCTGGTTTGTCGATTCAAATAATAATTTGTTGGATCCGACAGATTCCACAAATGCATCTATCATAGATCAAAACCTGCAAAGCTTTTTGACGGCATACAAAGACAATAACAGGGATTGCCAAAAAGATTAGTCATGGTTAGATTAGTTAATTCACCTATAAAAAGTCCTTCCCGCGAAGGACTTTTTAATTTTAACTACTAAATGCTTCTGTAGCTCCCGGCATCGAACCCTAATCTTCATCTTTCATACGAAAGTTTATACCTTTTATAGAATTTTCGTTGTATTCAGAGCTTATATATTATTATAATTGCTCGAGAAATGTATTCTCATAATCCATCCCTATAATATTGCTTGATTGTATTTTAGTATTCATATTCAATCAATGCTGAACAAACAAGCAATTTTAGTATAGCCCTGGAGTCTTCACCCGCTCCAGGGCTTTTTTTAGGTCAAAGCCTTGCACGCCGCCCTATCGCTAATTATCGCCTAATTTATATTACAATGACTAAAATTACTGAAACTATGTAAATTTGACCGAATCACTTTAGCATTAACAATTATAATAATAAGCCCTGGCAGGATTAAATTAAATTACATATTGGTCTGAGTTTTGATAGTCCTAAAACTTGAACAAAATAACAATTAAAAAGGGGACCTTAAATGAAATCTTTGGGGATAAAAAAAGGATAAAATTAAATGAAAAATATTATTGCTGGTCTGGTTGCGCTGCTTTTACTTGTAACCTTTTCAAGCTGCGGATCCAGCGCTGATCCTCAGTTCCGGGTCAGTAACCAGATAACTGACAAAGCAAATATACAAATACAAACCTCAGGCGGGAATACCATCAACATTAATGGAGTGGACGCTGGTCAGACGACAGCATACCAGTCAGTAGCTGAAGGAAATACTGATGTTACCGTAGGTATACAAAATCAGTCGGCAACACCAACCACGTCCTTCTATGCATATAAAGATAATAAATATACCATCGTTATTATTGATGGCAATCCTCCCACCCTGCGTGTGGATCAATAATACGTTTAACAATAATAAGGCGCATTTTAGGAAATCCATTTGTGCCGTGGTTATTCATTGAAATCATTAGTGGAAATATTGAACTATAATTTAGACTCAAGAGAATTTACGACAAACAATCTTAAATCCTATAAAGGCCTCTTTGAAGGCAAAATAATAGGCTAAATCAATGAATATCACGGCACTACGATAATTATACCACCAAAAGCAGACCAGCAGATTATATCAGAAAAAATTCCGTCTCCGTTGAGCCGGTTTAATTCCAACCATGAATTAACAAAGTGGCCTATTTAGGCAATATCCCGCTTTTCATTATAGAAAAAACCCGTTTTTTTCCTTTATTTCACGGGAACTTTTATTAATCCTCTTTTGTTTTGCAATTTAGACATACTATTATGATCTAAATGCTTATTTGTAACTTCTCTGAAAAAACATAAAAATTGGCAAAACGAATAAGCAATTTTACGGAGTCTCGGGATTACCCCCGATCTCGAGACTATTTATGGTTAAGCCGGACACAAAGCCCCCGTCCGGCTTTTTATTTTGAACCTGCATAATAGCCTAAAGAATTTGCTGCATGATCAACTGAATTGCTAAATATTATTTAAGCATTCGAACGACGAAAACTTAGCAAAGGGCTAAAATGGATTGTTGATGCAGCACTGCCCTTCAGAGTAAATATATTGAAAAGATATAGCAATTTATTTAGTTTTATTTAACCTAAGTATATATACCCGGATGTTATGGCCCTCACTAAGAATATATCGCCTTTGTTGATTGAGGAGTTGCGAGAAGAAGCAGGCCTCAACGACGAGGAGATCAGCCTGTACCTGAGCTTTCTCAGGACAAGATCTATTGAAAAAAAGAGCATCTCCTTGTGGCAGGTGAGACTTGCACAAATATTGCCAATGTAAATAAAGGATGCCTGAGACGTTATATAATGGACGAACATTCAAAAGAGACTATCTTAAATTTTGCATTGGAGGATTACTGGACAGGCGACCTGGAAAGTTTTATTTATCGAAAACCTTCAATTTACTATGTCCAGGCACTAGAACAATGCGAATTGCTTTTGATATCAAGAGAAAATTTCCAGCGCGCTAATGAAGAACTTCCTAAATTCAAGGTATTTCATGATAATAAAGTACAGCGGAATCATTATGCAGCTTTGAAACGATTATCGATTGCAAATGTTGAAGTTAATACAAAGAATACTCAGGGAAGTTGAGGATTCGTTAATAATAATGCCCGCCGGCAATGATGCCGGCGGGCTCAAATACCCGAATGTCTGGAGTATTGGGTTTTCCAGGCTCTGCCACCAGGGCCTACCCCGAACTTATTGGAACAAACAACAGAAATAAAAGGAGTGATCAAAGTATATTGCAGCACTCAGTAAGTTATCCTATCAAAACCGCGATAAGTGTCCCCTGTTAAGTAATCATATTTTCATGTACGATCCTTTTGATAAACAAGGAATTTTTTTTAAGTTTAAAACAGTGTACCAAATCAATAACAACTAAATGTGAGGTAGCAAATGACTAACCCTAAATTTCAGGTCTACAAAGGTAAATCCGGTAAATTGTATTTTCGACTGCGTGCCGGTAACGGACAGAAAATCCTTGGCAGCGAAGGTTACAACACAATGCCATCTTGTAAAAACGGAATTAAATCAGTCGGCGCTAACGGCAGAAATAAAAAGCAATATGATATTCGAAAGTCAAAAAGCGGTAAATTCTATTTTAATCTGCTTGCAGGTAATAAGGGAGTTATCGGAACAAGCCAGATGTACGCCAGCAGAGATACACTTAGAAAGGGCATGAAATCAGTTATGAAAAATTGCAAATCAAAAGTTGAACTCTAGCTTGTAATATTAAAATGCCCGAAGTGATAATATGGTCTTAAATTTAACAGAAAACATTTCGGGCATATTTATATTTAATAATATCCTGTCTGAGATCTCTTATCCTCTATAATATTTATCTTTTTAGTAAGCATCGACAATCATTGAAAGGTTCGTCCATTATGTTTTAACCACCCGGTTTCGTGATGACCTTCCGGGTCCCTGTGCGTCCAGTGAACCACCCCGCCTTTCGGATTCCATTCATATTCTCCGCTGAACTCAACAGAATCACCTACTGCCAGATTTGTAACTCTGGGGGCCAGATCAATATTGTGGGTTATTAAAACAGTCTGTCCGGAACCGAGACGAACAATAAACCGCTGATGAGGTATCCCCTCTTTATCATCCGGTAATATACCGGTTACGATTCCAATATCGTGCACCTGAATATTACTGAGATGATTTTTAAATGCGTTACCCAGAATAAAATCGTCTCTGACAAAGCCGCTCTCTATTCCGCCATGATATTCTGAATGATAATGCTCATATACTGCATATGCAGCAACTGCCAGAATAATTATTAACACCACCCTTGTTATTTTTCTCATATGCTGTTGATTTTTTTTATAACCTCGACCATAATTTAATAATTATTCCTGACCATTAAATTTTGCCGGTCGTTATTTGCTGTTATTCAGCAGTTCTTAAATATAAACAAGCCTCTGTTTATTATATCAATTTTGTCAAAATTGAGTGATTCATTATGACACTTTGATGGTAGGTAGAAGCCAGTTGCATAGGAATTGTGCAGCGGTAGAAATGTCTGCAAAATGGCAGAGATCAGCCAATTATTGGTATCCATAAAAGTGTATTTATAAAATTTGCCACATCGTTTATTTCTTAATGTTTTTAAGGAGTTTATCCCCTTTTTGCAGCTTCGGATATTTAGGATTTGTCAGGTCCCTGATATTCTGAGTGTAAACAATACTTACAGTAAGATTCTTATTTAATTCCGGGAACATAAGAGCATCATTTCTATTATATTTTTCCTTGCCCAGATGATTATCTAACTCTTCCCGCGAATAAAAAACCTTTCCGCAAACCCCGCAACGATAGATTCTACCGCTGAAGGTCTCAATTGAAAATGGAACTTTACCCTTTGTTCTGAACTTTGCAGTTAATTTTGGAGCTGACATAACATTCATCCCGGATATTTATTAGAGCAGGTTGATTAGAGTGCAGGAAGTGAATTAAATAAAAATTCCTACACTAAAATTATATATTAAATAACTTTCCGTGTAGGAGTCATTAATCCCTTCATTTGGGATGCTTATGGCGAACTCCATCGCCGGCTTTGTATATCAAAAATATTAAAATTAAGAGTAATTAAAAACTTTATCGACACTCGTTGATCTTAACCGCTAATAAATCTGTACTACTGAGTTAAACTGCAGGTAATCATAATTTGCCAAGGCTTATTCCTCGCTGTCTTTGGAAGTATTCCCCTTTGACTTAAACATATTTCCGAAAGGGAGAATCCTGAAAGGCTGCGGGGTATATCCTTTTGGCAGATACTCGTCAGGAATTGCTGCCGCGTTACCGTCCCTAACTGCCGAATAATGCGGCGACATTATTTCAACACCGGCTTCATTAAATTTATCCTGTATATTCTGATGCAGATCAGAATATATTTTTGCCATAATTCCCGGCTTATCTGTGTATACATTTAATTCATAGTTGACAAATGAATCATCAAGACCTGTTTGCAATATAAATGGAGCAGGCTCTTTAAGAATATTTTCTGTCTCTGATGCAGCCGACAACAATAAACTATTAACTTTTTTCCATGGTACATTATAACCGATAGTAACGGATGTATGCAGAATCAGCCCTCTATCTTTAGCTGAAGAACTGAAATTAATTATATGGCTCCCTAAAACCATTGCGTTGGGAATTGAAACATCCACATTCTTTATTGTCCTTACTCTTGTTACCAGCAAAGTCTTTTCAATAACATCTCCCATTGTATCCGCAATTTTAACCCTGTCTCCAAACTTAAATGGACGCATATAGGTTAGCACTACGCCAGCCACCATATTGGCAATTGCTGAAGAAGAGCCAATTGAAAATAGAATACCAAGGAAAACAGATATTCCCTGAAATGCGGGTGAACCTGAGCCGGGCAGGTATGGGAAAATAACAACAGCGGCAAATGCCAGCAATAAAAACCTTGCTATTTTGTAGGTAGGTTCAGCCCATTCGGAGGGGAACTTTGGAAAGAGTACGGTCTCTTTCCCAATTGCGTTAAAAACAAGCTTAATGAATTTTAGAACATATCTAGTTACAAAAATTATAACTATGATCGTAAATAAATTTGGAAGGAAGGAAATGAATGATTTCAGAACACTTGAGAGCGGCTGCAGTATATACTCTACTAATACCGATGCCCAGTTCCTTGAGAAGCCGAAGAAACTAAAAAGGATTGTTACGAAAAAATATGAGATAATTACTATTATAAAAAACTTAAATATTTTAATTGCAAATTTAATCTGTTCAATTATCCTCTCCTCTGAGACCACTTCAAGGTTCTTAACTTTTACCGATTTAATTATCGAACCTTTCCACGATTCAACTCTGCTGCTTAAAGCATTGAAAAATATAAATGCGGATTTGATCACAACGTAGGCTATGATAATTAATACAACAGAAGAAAATATTCCTCCTACTATAGGCTTGATATTAATTCCCCTGGTCCAGGGAAATAGAGAGAAACTAAAGGTTAAGAAATAATAAAGCAGCAGTAATGTTAAGACCAGCCGGGCTCCTTTAAGAAGGAAGATAAAAAACGCGGAAATATTTTCAGCTGATATTATCTCCTGGTTTTTTAGACGGAAAGGCCTGAAGAGTTTCCCTTCAAGCTTTTCAAGAAAACTATACCCATATGGAAAGATCTTTTTGAATATCCATAACAGTACAAGCAGCAGCAAAAATAATCCCAGAGTAATACCGCCGTTTAATAATAATTTTTTCCCGCTATGCTGATCTATTTCTGATTTTACCTCCTGGCGAATTATTGAAATAAGTTCTCTTGCAAGATCTGAACGGTTTTTGCCTGAATATTCGGCATCGGCATCTGTAACCGACAATAATACGCGGGAATTAAAAATTATATTTGTGTAGCCTGGATGCTCTTCAGTCTTTATTGAATCCGGATTTTCGCTATTTGTAATAATTGATTTAAGCTTTGCAGAGAATTCGTTCACCCTCTGCTCGGCAGTAAATGGGCCTATGCCTGTTCTGATATAAAACAGCGTATCATTGGAAATTATTACCGGCACATTTTTTTGCTGGGCAAAGCTGTTGCTTATAGTTATTAAGAACGAAATCGCAATGAATTTTATTAAAGATGTGGACAATTTCATTAATGTTAAAAATTTAATTTTTTATTGGAAGGAAAATACGAAAATCCCGGTCAAAGAAGGAATTTATTTCGGCGCCGGACATCTGCAATATCGGCTTAAGAAATGTAATTGAGAAAATGAAAATTTAAGCTTTAAAAGCTGTTTTATTTGAACAAAGTTTTTCAAAAATGTTTTTGATTTCCTGGTCATTCACCGTGTAATAAAAACATTTAATTTCATTTAATTTGTTTAAACTCCACAAAAGGTACAGCCCATGTATTTGTGTCACCAAGCATCCCGTGCTGATAATCCAAAAGCTTCAGTTTGTCTGGAATTACCTTAATAAGTATGTAGTTTGATTTTTCTTCTGAATAAAATCTACTCCACTCTTTTTTCCAATATATCTGTTTTTTTATCGGATCATCTACTAATTGAGCTTGTCCTTTGATTAAAACATAGCCTGCTCCATTTGGCGATTGATAATAGAGTGCCACTCTTGAATCTTTTTTAATATCCACGACTTTTTTACTATTTAAATTCGTTCCTAACCATACAACCATGTTGTCGTCCGGCAAAAAAGGATCCATTGTTCTTGCCGCTGGATAACCAGTTTCATCTAAAGTAATAAGTGCACAATATCGGGCCGTTTCCATCATTTTTCTTGCAACAGTAATTAAGGTATCTCGATTAAATATGACATCATTTTCTTGAGCGAAGGCAGTAAGAGGAAATTGAATAATTATTACTAAAATGAAAATTATTATCTTATTCTCAAATTTCTTTATTAATCTCATTTTATCCTCAATTTATTTATAAGGTTTATAACTATTATTTATTCCACATTTATTAATATTAGCGTTTGCACGTAAGCTGCATAATTTGCGGCAAGAGTCAGTCTTCTAACATTGAACATATCCTGCGCACCGGGACTGCAGGTGCATATAACAAATACTACAATTAACAATGCTGGACTTTTCATAGTCTTATCCCATTGCATTTGTTTTTATTTGCTAACAATATAAGTATATGGATATTTTTTTCATCTGCCAAATTAATTTGAACGTTATAACGACAAAATAATCGTTGTTTTATCTACAAGTTTAATGTTCATTCAATTATATATTAGAGCGTTACTCTTGTTTATATCCTATTTTGCAATATTATCAGGTAGCCTTAAACATAAGAAACTGTACTATCGTACTAACTAAACCACATTAAAATAATATATCATATATCTAAATACGGGACATAATATGAAAAAAGGATTATCATTAGCAATAATACTAAGCGTAATTTATATTTTCTCAGGGTCATCATATGCTCAGGATCATGGATTCGGGCTTGGATTTATAATCGGTGAACCCACCGGTATAAGTGCAAAACTCTGGACTTCGCCTAGAAATGCATTCGACTTCGGAGTGGGGTGGTCTTTCGGCGGCGACAGGATAACAAATAATAATGTTCAAAACGGTTCAAGATTTCATTTTCATATGGATTACCTGTGGCATTCATTTAATGCTATAAGGTCGGAAGAAAGATTCCCTCTTTACTACGGCATTGGCGGAAGAATTAACAGCGGAGCCGGGTATGACAGCTCATTTGGGGTTCGGGGAGTTTTCGGTATAGCGTGGCTGCCGCGCTCAACCCCGTTGGATGTATTTTTCGAAGTGGTGCCCGTACTTCAGCTTGTCCGCTCCACAGGCTTTGGTCTGGATGCCGGACTTGGTGCACGTTATTATTTTAATTGATCGGATAGAATATCTGCATTACAGGATTGATCATTAAAATCATTAAGCCTATTAATGTGTATGCGGCAGGCCTGCCGATGGCAGGCACGCTCAACCAATTAAGTTAGACAGGTTAAGAAGAACCTGTCTAACCCGGTTTGTTAAATACCTTCAGGAAAATTCGGCAATCCTTACTACTCATTAAATTGCCTGCTTCTTTAACAATATCCCGGCATTAATCATTTGTTATAATCCACAGATTTATCCGGATATTTTGGAGGCGGCGGAACAACTACAGGATGTTCCTTTATTTGCTTTTCCAGATAATTTATTGCCGCTTCCAGTTGCGCGTCTTTCCCTTCAAACGTTTCGTGCGGAGTATTATCTACTACTATATCCGGATCAACGCCATGACCTTCGACCAGCCATTTTCTTTCGGGCCCGTAGACTCCGTATTCTGCGGCGGAAGCAATTCCGCGATCAAGAAGCCAATTGTCAAATGAAAGCCAGATTTCCCCGCCCCACGTTCTGGTTCCGATTACAGTACCAAGCTTTAATCTTTTAAAACCTTCTGTAAAAGCTTCACCGTCTGATGCTGTAAATTCATTACACAAAACAACTATATGCCCTCTGAATGCATATTGCATATTCCAGTAGGGGGCTCCTGCACGTCCTTTCCAATACATCCAGGCTTTGCGTAACAGCTTTTCAAGAATCCAGCTGTCAATATTACCGCCACGATTATGCCGCATATCAATGATTAAACCCTCCCTGTTGAATACCGGATAAAATGATTTAATCCATTCTGAATAATTACCTCCCCCCATTGCACGCAGGTGAACATAACCAATATTATCTTTGCTTTGTTTATCAACAATTAATCTCCTTGTATATTCCCATTCATCATAACGTAAGTTTGCTGCAGCTCCCTGAGAAATAGGAACAACAATTTCATCATATTCCTTACCGCCTGCCGAAGATTTAAGATGAAGCAGTACCTGCTGTCCAACCTGGTTTTCAAGCAGAAGATTTGGAGAAGCGACTGATAGAGTCGGGACACCATTAATTGATAATATTATATCCCCTTCCTTTACGTTTACTCCCTGTTTCATCAAAGGAGACAAATCATCGATATAGTCCGGTTCGGATTTATAAATGTGCTTTATCTTATAACCGCCGTCTTTTTCATCCTTTTCGAGCAAAGCACCAAGCGATCCGATACCTATCTGCTGTGATTCTTTCCTGATGTCACCCCCTCCGACAAATGTATGCAGAGCAGAAAGTTCGCCGACAATCTGGGCGATAAGATCATTTAACTCATCTCTGTCCCTGACTCTATCAACAAGCGGCAAATACATCTTCAACATTTTATTATAATCAACTCCCTGCATACCCGGATCATAGAAATAATCTCTTTCAAGACGCCAGGCTTCAATGAACATTTGCCTCCATTCTTCGCGCGGATCGAATGAAAAAGTCCACTTGCTCAGGTTCACTTCGTCCTTGGATATATCCTTAACCGGTTCTCCTGAGGCATTTATTACGTAGAAGCTTTTCCCTTTCATTACAACTATTTTTTTACCGTCAGCGGATAATTCATAGCTTTTTATATCTTCAAGGATCGGCTTAACGGAAACATCTTTGTTTTTGATCTCAACTGCTTCCAGCTTTGTTTTGGCATCAACATCCTTTGGAGTTTCAGTGAAGAAAAGTGTTTTTGAATTCATTGAAAGATCGGCATAATTGCCGGCCGGAACCGGGACCTCATTTACCCTGTATTGAATACCGTCAAGATCAATCTTTACGTCCGCATTCTTATTACTTTTCTCTTTGCTTTTAGATTCGGCTGTGTCTTTACTTTTAGATTTTTCAATCGATGAGCTCAGCTCATCCTCCGGAGCAAACGGGAACCGTTCACCCTTAATAAGTGAGACCGCATAAATCTTCGTCGTTTTATCATAAAAGGGCTCGGGCTGATTCAATCCCCATGGGCTGCCAACCAAAGATTGAAATGTTCTGTCCGATAAGAAATAGATCCACTTTCCGTCAGGACTCCATACAGGGTCGTAGCTGTTTACCCTCTCATCAGTAACATAAGTCTTTCCCCTGGTTGAAAGATCAAAGATCACAATCTGCGAATTATTATTTTCTGCCGTTGAAGAGTATGCAAGCCATTTACTATCCGGCGACCAATTTAGATTACGGAATTGATCGTATTCGGATGAATCAATTACGCTCGTTTTGTTATCTTTCACACTATATATATATAGTTTATTATTCTTATCGGTATAGGCAATCATTTTGCCGTCAGGTGAAGGAATCCCCTCGAACCGGAAACCCCGTCCATCATGCGTCAGTTGTTCCCCTTTGCCAACGCCGTTTGATGGGTATTTCCAGAATTCGACTTCTCCGGATTCGTCGGATTGAATTATTAAAGACTTTCCATCCGGATTGAATATGGCATTGCGGTACCTCACACCGGATTTCCTTGTAACTTCAATAAATCTTCCTTGTGAAGACGGCGCAACAAATACCTGTCCGCGTGCAGTCAGCACAATCCTGTCACCGTCCGGAGAAATATGAACTGATGTCAGATAATCCATCGGCTTTTTAACCCACTTTGTCAGTTCCTGATTATAATCCGATGACAGTTCTATCGGTACAACCATATCTTTCTTTGCGGATATATCGTAAAGATGAATATCGGCACCGCACTGGTACACAATCCTGCCGTTATCAAGCGATGCTGATTGCGCGTCCCATCCTTTATTAAAAGTTTCCTGCCTGAGATCTTTTCCATTCTTATCCATAGACCATATATTCATTGTCCCGTCCCTGTCACTGATAAAATATATCCTGTTGTTCCAGAGCATCGGATCCTTGCTTGTACCGGCATAATCTGCCGTCAGCGGGATAGCTTCACTCCCCCCCTTAATGTAACGCCATAAATTTTGAGCCGTACCTCCTTTATATCTTTTTGTATGACTCCCTTGAAAAGGAAGGCGGGTAAAATAAAGCGTGTCTCTGCCGGCATTAAAAACACCTCCGCTTGCCTGCGCAAGAGGGATCTGACTGCTTTGCCCGGTATTTGGATCAAGCAGGCACAGTTCAACATTTGGAAGAGTGGAATATATAGATGTTGAATAAATAATTTTTCCGTCATTGGTCCACCCTATAACTATATCGTTATAGCCGTCAAAGGTCAATCTCTTAGGCGCACCGCCTTCAACAGGCATAACATAAACTTCTGTCGGACCTTCATACTGTCCGGAGAAAGCGATCATCCTGCCGTCGGGTGAAATTGCAGCATGATATTCCATTCCGCGACCGGTGGTTAATCTTACTGCTGAACCTCCATTAATCCCGACACTCCATAAATCGCCTTCGGAAGTAAATACAATTTTATCCCCCTTGATAGAAGGGTACCTGTAATAGCCTTCTCTTGAACCGGCAAATACCGAAAATGAGAAAATGATTGTAAATAATAGAAAGTATATATTTTTCATTCCAGCCTCCCGATAATTTCATAAATTTTGCAGCGTAATAAGTCCTGCCGGTTATCTTTTCTTTTCTCAAGGATTTTATAATGCAGAATTGTTGAACCGATCATTTACATGCCCTGCTGCGATTGGATAGTTTTAACTTAAGTAAATAAGAAAGATTTGGCAACAGGAATTTTATTCTGACTTAAGAGCTGAGGATTTGCTGAATTCCTTGATGGGGTTGAACAAATAAAAAAGCCCACACTCGGTTCAATGTGGGCCCAGCTATACATCCTCACGCGGTTGATTGAGCATCCGATAATTAAATAGAAAAGGATTAAATGTCAAGAAAAAAAAAGCCCATCCTCAATGAAGAGGAATGGGCCAACAACAACGATCAGAAATCAATTGGCGTGATCTGATCATAAAGAAATTATCAACTTTACGTGTAAATAGCAAGAAAAATCTTGTTGGCAGGATATTACTAAATAACAGATATATTTAATAATAAAATTAAATAATATTATTTACATCTATTGTAAAACCAGCAGCCTTTAATTTTTTAGCAAGTTCAATCTGCCAATGGTCCGCTGAATCGAATTGGATGGAACCTAAATTCCGTATATCAGCAGGCAACTCAACGTCTTTAGAAAGTACACAAACACTTTTTATGCCCATTCTCCCTATAATATAACCTAATTCAAATATTATATTTTCTCTTCCTCCTGAAGCATTATCGGCATCTTTATGTTTCCGGGAGTTTCCAAAGTCATCATCGGTTAATATTAAAAGAGCAAATCCCACATCTGAATAGCTTTCCATAATTTCAATAGCTGAATGCCCTTCTTTTACTTTATCATATAAAATGACAGGTTCAATTCCGAGCTTTTCCAGAGTTCTTGCTGCTTTTGACCTGGCCTCATTATTATGCCCGTATACAACAAAGACTTTATTGCCCGAACTCATATCAGCCCTTTTTGCATGTTGCTGTGTCTCCTTCGGCTTTTCTACTTTAAAGTCTGAAACTGCTTGAGCCTTTTTAGTCTCCTGCTGGATTTCTTCCGGCGCATCAACATCATAGTCGGACTCTGATTCATCCGTTATAGTCTTCAGGTGAAACTTCCTCGTCTCTTCAACTTTATTTGTTGCGGCTATTTCATCCTTTATAATCTGCTGGCGGTTTTGCTTATGTTCTTCATACTTAATTAACGGAAGCTTTTCCAGCATCTGGGATAAAAAGTTTATTTTATTTCTCAGGTCATTGAATAAATATTCTGCTTCCTCTTCAATGGAAGAACCGCTGAAAAATGTCCCTTTGATATTTACAAAGTCATAGCTGGTTCTATACTCATTTTCCGGATCATCAAATGACTGTTTTAATAATATAGAACTTTGATTATTCCAGATCTCGTATTCCTTCAGGGCAAGATTTAATGCTGATTTATTGTCAATTTTTCTGGAGAGCAGTTCATTCCCGACATTGATACGCTCCTCCACCATTTCCTTAAATTTCTCTTTAGGGATTATCAGCAGATCATTTACGGAAGCTACCAGCTTGGTCATTGAGGTCTTTCTTTTTGTCATATGAGTTTCTTCATATTTTGTTAATAAATACCTGCCGCTATTCTAAATATTTTAATTTACGAAATTAATTTAATAGAAAATATTATAAAGGTATACACAAGATATGAATTATCCCCAAAT
>CAYPNM010000035.1:0-19216 GCA_964412105.1 uncultured Ignavibacteriaceae bacterium
GAGGTTGATTATAATAAGGTGAAAGCTGAAAAAAATCTGAAACAGAATCAGCAGTGCTCCATGCGGGATCAATTATTCCATCTATTTTAATTTCAACATTTGTTTTTTTAAGTATTAGTTTTTTTGTTTGAGCTGAAATTGAAAGTGTTGAAATAGCCAAAATGAAAAGCAGTAGTAGAGATTTTCTCATAATGTTTTCCGCAAAGTTTCTTATTTATTTAGACTCTTTGTTAAAAATAAAGGTTGCGTTTTATTTCAAAAATTGGCTTAAATTTGGTTTTATTTCACATATTTTACACAAACGGCAGGACTTGATGATATGCTGCAGTTTTGAATTCCAGAAGGATAAACAACGTAGAATATACAAAATGAGATTTATTTCAAATTCAAAATTATGGGCGGCTGCTTAAGTCGCCCCAAGGTACTTCTATTTCACTGCATTCTCTAACATTTCAGTTGCTTTATCAATCTCTTTGGAATAATTGTCAAGAGTATTTGCCACTACAACCGATTGTTTGTTGGCTTCTTCCCACTTTCTGGATTCAACAGCTTCACGAACCGCAGGAAGAGTTTTTACACCATAGCCGGTATAAAATCCGGGTGCATAAATTTCATGTTCATACCACGGACGCCCTGTTAGTCCTTCTTTATTGGTCAAAAATCTTTCAGATTGATAAATTAGCTGATCAATACTCTTTTCCTGATCTTTAGTAAATTCTTTACCTCTTTTCATAAATTCATTTTTTGCTTTCTGATATTCATCAGCACTTTTCTTCAAAGTGTTAACAGCATTTTCAAGAGGAGCGAAGTTCAAGTACGGAACAGGATCTTCCCGTTTTGGCGGTATATAAGTTTTAGTAGGATCAGCCACTTCTGTAAACAAACTGTCCTTTAATTCAAGGTTTAATTGATTAGTCTCCTCGCGCATATTATTAGTAAGTTTTTCAATTTCATTTAAATAAGTGGAAACTCTTCCCGCGAAATCATCAAAATTGAAAGGAAGAATATCGTCATCAGCCAGACGGAGAACAGCTCTGCCGGCTGTCTTTGCCAAAGCAATTCCATATTCAAAAGTTGGATCACCAAATCGTATATAATGATCATAAGAATCATAGGCAGAGTGATAAACGCCCCCCTCTCCTTCTCCTCCAAATCCAAGGTTAAGACTTGCGATCCCTAAATGCTGCAGAAATGGAGTATAATCGGAGCCGCTGCCCATTGCACCAATTTTAAGATTCTTAGTTGATTCAAGTTCTCCTTTAACTTCAGGCGAAGAAGTATTAATAATTTGCCTATCCTTTGCTCTTTCCCATACGCTAATGCCTTTTTCAGGATCTGTTACATCTTTTGCTACGTTATTTATAAAAGTCTCGAGCGAATGGGAGCCTTCCATAGATAGAAATCCCCTATCATTGCTATCAGAATTAATATAAGCAACTGCTTTTTGTTTAAGCTCATCCGCATGTGTTTCACACCACTCAGTAGAACCAAGTAATCCTGGTTCTTCTCCATCCCATGCACAATAGATAATTGTTCTTTTCGGTCTCCAACCTGTCTTTAGTAATTCGCCGATTGCCTTCCCTTCTTCCATTTCAGCAACCTGCCCGCTCAATGGATCTTCTGCACCATTCACCCACCCATCATGATGATTTCCTCTTATTACCCACTGATCGGGAAACTCACTTCCCTTTATCATTGCAATTACATCATGTATAGGCTTTATATCCCAATTAGATTCAACTTTCAAATGAACCTTGGTCAAACCTGGACCAACATGATAAGTAATAGGAAGCGCACCTTTCCAGTTGTTAGGGACAACAGGCCCTGTTAAAGATTTCAATAATGGAAGAGCATCATGATACGAAATAGGTAAAACAGGAATCTTTGTAAGAATTTTAATGTCTTTCACTGCTAAACGTTTTACATTTTTTGTTGAGCCGACAAACGGTGTCGATGGATCACCCGTATAAACCGGCATATCTACAACAGAACCGCGCTGTACACCATACTCATTCCTCCAGGCACCTTTGGGATAAACATCACCAACGTAATACCCATCATTTTTCGGATCAGAATAAATAATACACCCTATCGCTCCGTGTTCAGCAGCAACCTTCGGTTTTATTCCTCTCCACGCTCCACCATATCTCGTTATTACAATTTTTCCTTTAACACTTATTCCCATCCTGTCAAGCTGATCATAATCGGAAGGAATTCCGTAATTGACATAAACAAGTTCTCCAGTTACATCGCCGTCTATTGAATAAGCATTATATGTAGGTAGTTGTTCATCTGTCTGATACGAAGTTTTATCTTCCTTAACTGGAGGTTCTTTCAAAATCGGAGTAAATTTTTCCGGTGATATCATTTCAAGGACACGCGTTTTAGGAGTTGGAAACAAGACATAAAATGTTTCTATATGTGTATCCCATCCCCAGGATTTATATTGAGAAAGAATAAATTCTGCATTCTCTTTATCATAGGGTGATCCAACATGGTGTGGATGAGCACTTAGGATTTTTAGTCTGGCGTTTAAATCCGCGGGATTTAAGTATGAATCAAATTTCTTTTCGATTTCACTTTGGGCTGTATTCATCTGTGCAAAAGAGATGCCACACAAAAAAATAATTGCCATGAATATTAAATTGAAGAATCTCGTATAAGTTTTCATCTTTTGCTCACAATTTATTTAACGGAGAGAGTTAATTGATTTAGTAATATTAAAGATATTTAAACAATTATACCAATATTTTTTGATACGGAAATTATTAAAAGTTAGTTAATACAGACATACTATGGCATGTCCCTATAAAATCACACCGCCCCCCAAACAAAGTTGATCTTTATAAAACACTGCAAACTGGCCGGGCGCAATTCCTTGGTCAGCAGTTTCCAATTTTACTTTTGCAGAGTCATTGTTTATAAACTCAACTTCACAATTATAAAAATTTGCTCCGTGCCTGATTTTAACCTGTAAGTTGTTTTCAGAGGGTTTGCTTTCTGAAATCCAGTTGAATTTACCTGCTGTAAATGTATCCCGGCTTCGGCCTGCTTTATTTTCCCTTGAGATATAAACGATATTTTTTTCAACATCCTTCTTTACTACATACCAGGGTCCATGTGAAAGTCCGAGCCCGGAACGCTGTCCAATTGTATAATAATAGTATCCATCGTGCTCGCCTTTTTTTTCGCCTGTCTCCATTTCAATAATATCGCCTTTTTTTACTCCAAGATGATGCCGGATAAATTCATCAAACTTTATTTGTCCAAGAAAACATATCCCTTGACTGTCCTTTCTGTCTCTGTTAGGGAGATCAAACTGATTAGCAAATTGGCGCACTTCTTTTTTCATATATTTGCCAATCGGAAATAATGCGCGCGATAATTGCTGCTGAGTAAGGTAAGCCAAAAAATATGTCTGATCTTTAACCGGATCAGGAGACCTTTTTAATTGATAAAGCCCGTTTTTCTCTACTATATTAGCATAGTGCCCGCTTGCAACCTTTTGAAATGAATCATCGATCTTTTCATAAAACTGTCCGAATTTAATCAGGCTGTTGCAAAACATATCCGGGTTTGGGGTTCTCCCCTCCTTGATTTCAGAGATGGTATAGGTTACAACAGTATCCCAGTACTCCGTTTGTAAGGATAAAATTTCAAGTGGAATATTTGCTTGTTTGCAAACAGCACGCACAAATTCAAGGTCCTCTTCCCAGGGACATTCCCCCAAAAAAGAAAATTCATCCTGAAGCCATATCTTAAGATAGAAAGCAGTAACATCATGACCTTCATTTTGTAGAAGTCTTAGAGCAACTGAACTGTCAACGCCTCCCGATAACAAAACAGCAATTTTCATATAATCATTAAAATTGAAAAAGTTTCTTAAAGATATAAAAAAGGTAGGACATATTATCTACAATATAATAACTGGATATGCTGCTATTTTTGAGGTTTTACCTTGTCTTTATCTTTCTTCATACCAAGTCGCTCGACCACCTCATTATAAATGTTTCTGTCAACTTTACTTAAAATAAAAGTTTCAAGTTTTCTGCTGTCTTTAATTTTATCATAAAACCCGACAGTCCTGTTATGAGTTCCGTCTTTTATTCTCATTACTCCACTTAATCTTCCCTGGAATATACCCCCTTCAAGTGAACTGATGTCTTTAAAAAAAATAGTAACAGGCTCTTTATAGAAAAGAAAATCGCTGCAGATCATTTTTTCATTGTCCACTTCAATTTTGTAGGGAAGAATTTTATATAACATCAAATAATGTCGGTTTAGCAAATAAATAATTAGGAATGTGACGACAAATGGAATTATAAATACTAATCCTTTATCAAGGTTAACAGCAAGACTTACTGCATAAATTGATAACAAAATAGTAACAGGAATATTCCCGTACCTGTATAAAAATCTCAAAAATCCAGAATATGTAAATGATTGCATTTTATAATTAATTATTAGGCACGGTCAAAGTTATAAATAAAAAATAAATATTGCAGGCAATTAGTAAGATTATTCAAGTCAAAGAAGATTGCTTGCAAGTTCTGCAAGGGCTGATCTTTCTCCTTTTTCTAGGGTTATGTGCGCATAAAGTTTCTGTCCCTTAAACCTGTCAATCAAATATGAAAGTCCGTTGGATTGTGAATCTAGATATGGATGGTCAATCTGATAAATGTCGCCCGTGAATACAACTTTAGAACCTTCACCGGCACGGGTTATAATTGTCTTTATTTCGTGCGGTGTTAAATTCTGGGCTTCATCAACAATAAAAAATATTCTTTGCAGGCTCCTGCCTCTTATATAGGTCAAAGGTTCAATAACAAGTTTTTCTTCTTTTAACATACTTGTGATTGCAAGACTCTGCCTGTCACCTTCAGGGAACTGATCTTGGATCACCCGTAAATTATCCCACAATGGCTGCATATAAGGTTCTATCTTGCTTTGAATGTCTCCGGGCAGGTAGCCAATATCCTTATTGCTTAATGGAACAATTGGGCGGGCTATAAATATCTGTCTGTAATTTTTTTTAACATGAAGTGCGGCAGCCAATGTAAGAAGAGTTTTCCCTGTCCCCGCTTTTCCTGTCAGCGAAACAAGTTGAATATCATTATTAGTTAAGGCATCAAGAGCAAAAGTTTGTTCAGCATTCTTTGGTTTGATCCCGTAAGTGACAATTTTGTCTACCTTTTTAAAATTTTCCTTGTCCTGATCGAGATTGGCAAGTACAGATCTGTTTGAATTCCTAAAAATATAATATTTATTAGGAAATGCTTCACCATTTAGATTTTTAACTAACGATTTTGCGGGTACTTCAAATGGAGATTGAAATAATTGTACTATAATGTCGTCATCGAAATCTTCGATTATTTCCGTTCCACTATATAACTCATCAACACTAACAATGCGATCAGTGGTGTAATCCTCTGCAAGAATACCAAGAGATTTTGCTTTCATTCTTAAATTGACATCCTTGCTGACTAGAACTACTTTCGACTTCCCTTCAAGTTTTTTATTCCAGTCCAAAGCAACCCCTAAGATTCTATGATCAGGATTATCTTCCCTAAAAATTTCTTTAATATCTGGGTTCAGTCCACGCGAAATTGCAATTCTTAGTTTTCCCTTTCCCTTACCCATTGATATGCCGCCGTTGAATAAAGCATCGCCTGTCATTGCATCTAGTGTTCTTGCAAATTCACGTGCATTTAAATTTATTACCTGACTGCCTCTTTTGAAGGAATCCAGTTCTTCAATAACGGTCAGCGGAATTACTATATCATTTTTTTTGAACTGATGTATACAACTTGCATCATGAAGAATAACATTAGTATCGAGGATGAAAGTTTTTGTTAATTTCGATTTGAGATTTTTGTGGGCAGTCTTGATCTTCATTAATTTCCGGCATATGTACTTTCCAAATATTAATAAATTTATATTGTATTACAAGTGGAGAAGAGCTAATGGTTGTTAATTAATTGTAAATTTTTAGTTAATAAATTTAAGAAGTAAGTTTGAAACCCGTTCCATGAACATTAACAATCTCAACGGTTCTATCCTGCCTTAAATATCTTCGTAGCTTAACAATATAAACATCCATGCTTCTGGCTGTAAAATAATTGTCTTCATTCCAGATTTGTTTAAGAGCGTCGGATCTAAAAACTGTTTCATTGACATTTTCAGAAAGCATTTTCAGAAGATCTGCTTCGCGGGTAGTCAACCTTTGTTCATGATTATTAATACATAAAGTTCTTTTATTATAGTCAAAGATATATTTTCCTATTTGAAATGAATTTACTGTGGCTTCATTTCCATTACTTTTTTTCACCCTTTTTAGGATGTTATTTATCCTTAGTAATAATTCCTCACTACTGAAAGGCTTTGTAATATAATCGTCCGCTCCTATTCTCAAACCTTCCAATTTATCCGGCTGCATGGACTTAGCGGTTAAAAAAATTAAAGGCATATTTTTATCTTTTCGCCTTATCTCTTTTGCCAAAGTGAAGCCATCTTTTCTAGGCATCATTACATCAAGGATGCATAGATCGAATTTTTCAGAGAAAAATCTTTTGAGACCGCTTTCCCCGTCTGCCTCTTTTGTAACAGTAAAACCCTTTAATTCCAGGTGCTCTTTCAAAATCGCACCAAAATTCTGATCATCTTCAACCAGTAGTATTTTTGTTTTATCTCTCATTGTTCAACAGGAAAAATTAATTCAAACATTGTTCCATATCCGGGTTTGCTTGTTACAGTGATTTTACCATCATGAGCTTCTACCATTTTTCTCACGTAATTTAATCCTATACCATAACCTCTGGTATCATATATATTTCCTGCCTGCGCCCTGTAAAAAATATCAAAAATCTTATCAAGGTCTTGCTTGAAAATACCTATTCCATTATCTGTAAATGAAATTATCAGGTTTCCACTTTCATTTTTAGTACGTATTAATATTTCCGGTTTCTCCTTTGAAAACTTAATTGAATTATCCAGCAGGTTTGAAAAAATTCCTGTTACATGAATTTTATCTCCTTTAATAAAAGAATTCTCAGCCGCCAGATCAGTATTAATTTTTCCGCCATTGTTCTTAATTATCACTGAAAATTTATTGACCAGTTCCAGAATTATTTCATGTACATTAAATCTCTCTTTTTTTAACTGAAAATTTCCTTTTTCAATGACAGCAGTATTTAGAAGATTTTCAACCATTTTGCGCAGGCGGTTGTTTTCTTCAGTTATAACTCTGGAATATTTTCTGACAGATTCAGGCTCACAAATTATTTTAGGTTCATTTAGTGATTCACTCGCAAGAGAAATTGTGGATATTGGTGTCTTAAATTCATGAGTAATATTATTGATTAAATCATTTTTTATTTCACTAATTTTTTTCTGCCTTATCAATAGGCTTATGGTTCTGTAAAACAGAAATATTATAAGAATTATTAAAGCAGCTGAAAAGGAAAGCATTAAGTATAAATTCCTGAGGATATAGCTTTTCTGATATGGGAACTGTACTAGAAGATAATTTGGCACACCAAATAGATCGTCAGGAAAAAGCCTCGCCTCAAATTCTGTATTATTTAAATTGGATTTACTAACTGCATTGGAAAATGACAAGGTATCTGAATTAGCCGTTTTTATACCCCAATAATATTCTGCAGTTATACCGTTATCTCTCAACTCTTCATTCAATATTTTCCCCAATATACTTGATTTTATTCTCTCCAGAATTGGCTTAGCTGGCTCAACTGTCATAAGCTGATAAAAAATCTGGTTAACATTATTTTTCTTCCTGACAATTACGGAATCAATCTTCCTGCGAATGGAAACTATTTCAGCTTTTTCATTGGATGTATCCTTACCATTCCAATTGAAATAATTTATTTTCGTTATATCAGAATCGTTTTTATCATTCTTTTCTACATCGTATTTATAGAAATATCTGGAAGGGCCGCTGTTATTACTGGATCCGGCAATATGATAAATCTTAGAGGCCTTAGTTGAATCCTTTTTAATTATCAAAGTGTCTTTTTTATCTTTATCAGTTATAAATTTATTAATTACAACGTTAGCTGTTTCTCTTTTTTCCAGCTTTTTTACAGTCGAGTTCAAAGCTTCATTAACAGCACTCTTGAATTTTTGTTCCTCAACTTTAAAAGCATTTGATATCCAGTATAACTGAACTCCAATTAATCCTAGAACTGCTAGAGTCATTAATAGAACAATTATTTTGATATGCCTTTCTTTCATAGCAGAAATTTAGTCGAAATCTCTCATTAATACCTGTTTTTAACATTTTTTAACAGTTCTTAACATCCTTTTAACATAAATTATAATTTGTATTTATTACCTTATCGGCCAAAACAATTAAACTTTTTAAGGAGTTAAAAATGTTGATTAAACATAAATATCATTCGCTCGAAAAATTATTCTTGACGGCTGTCATTTTCGTATTTGCTGTGGCTGCTGCATATGGACAGGAAAAGAAAAGCGATGTGCTTGATAAAGTAAAAGGCAAAGTTCAGAAAATAACAATACAAACCGATAAAGGAATAGTAACATACGAAGGTGGAGAAGCGCAGGCTTTATTTGACAGGTTAAAAACTTCTCCGGAAGTTTCAAGGGTAAAAATATTCAGATCCGGAAAGGATGAAAATGAGGAACCGGAAATTATTATGCTTAATCCGGCGAAAATTGGCAAGAATTTCAAATTCTTTAGCGAGGATATGAAGGATGGGGAAAAAGTAAAAATAAAGGTTGAAAATAAAGATGACCAAAAAGTAGTTACAGTTACCACTACTGATAAAGACGGTAAGGAAAAAACTGAAACCTATAAAGGCAAAGAAGCTGAGGAATACCTTGAAAAACACGAGCCCAAAAATCTTAAAAAATTCGAATGGATGGACAAAAATAAAAAGGGTAATGTATTTTATATCCAAAAATCAGACAAAGACAGTGCAGATGAAGATATTGATTATATGATATGGAATACAGATGATAGTACAAAAGGATTTTCGTACAAATATGATGATCTTGGTAAAGGTATGAAGAAAAAGATAAAGGTGACCAATGAGAATGGTGTTAAGAAAGTAACAGTTACTACTACAGATAAAGATGGTATAGAAAAAACAGAAACTTATACAGGAAAGGAAGCTGAAGAGTATTTAAAGAAACATGACATCGAAACAAAAGTTAAAGTTGAAGGGGACAAAAACGGGGAAGTAAAAGAAATTATAATTAAGAAAGAGAAAAAAGAAGATAAGAAATGATCGTACATAAAGGTCTTCCTGCCGCAGTGCGGGAAGACTTTTAATACTTGAAATGTTTAATGTGTTCTCCTTTCTTTTCAATTTCTGTCATCGCTTCAATACCGATTTCAAGATGAATATCCGAAAATTTATTCGTCACAATTTTGTCTGATACTTCAGTTTTAACTCCCTCCGGAATTAAAGGCATATCTGAAACAAGTAATAAGGCCCCGCGCGGAATTTCATTTACAAGCCCGACAATAAATATGGTAGCTGTTTCCATATCAATTCCAATCGTATAGAGCTTTTTCAAATACTTTTTGAAACGTTCATCCCATTCCCATACGCGCCTGTTGGTAGTATAGATGACGCCGGTGCGGTATTCAAGTTTTCTTTGCACAATTTTTTCTGAGATAAATTTATGAAGCTTAAAAGAAGGAAGTGCAGGAACTTCTTCTGGCAAATAATCATCGGTCGTTCCTTCTCCCCTGATAGCAGCGGTTGGAAGTATAAAATGCCCTATCTCCGTTGATCTTTTTAATCCTCCGCATTTGCCTAAGAACAGAACCCCTTTGGGTTTCCTGGCCATTAATAAATCCATAATAGTTGCAGCATTTGCCGAACCCATACCAAAATTAATAATAGTCAGCCCATCTGAATTCGTGGCGGTCTGCATAGGCTTTCCAATGCCTTTTATATCACATCTAAACTTTTCAGCAAACTTGTCAACATAATTATGAAAGTTTGTAAGCAGCATATAATCGCCGAATTGATCTAGCGTGGTTCCGGTATATCTTGGCAGCCAGTTCTTGGCAATATCTAGCTTTGATTTAAACCCTCTCTTTTTCTGTATCATTTTCTTATCCTGAAATTTATTGCACTAATTTAAGGCATTCTTTCTTAATAACAATTTTCTGATTGCTGAAATTTAGGGGTATTAAATATTTTTAAGTATATTAAGCCCATTAATTTTAAAAACACAGGTTACTATTGAATAACATATTGCGAAATTTCATCTTCATTGTACTCCTTGTAACAATTGTTTCATCTTTAACATCTGCACAAATAGAAGACCCAAAGCTTATCGCAATATCTGGTTCATACTTTGACGCTAATAAACGAGTAAATACCGCATTTGAGGGAAGAATTGAATACAGGCACGATAAAGGTTGGTGGAAGGTAAGACCATTTGCCGGTGTTATGTACACAACAGATGGGGGCTATTATATTTTTGGGGGCGCACTGGCAAACTTCTTTATAGGTGAACATTTTGTAATTACACCAAGCTTTGCTCCAGGGTATTATGATAAAGGAAACGGAAAGGAACTTTACTTTGACCTCGAATTCAGGTCACAACTCGAAATTGCGTTCAGGTTCACTAATGGAGCAAGAATTGGAGCTAGTGTTGGACATATTTCAAATGCAAGTCTTGGGCCACCTAACCCGGGAACTGAATATCTGGCCGGAACAATAGCCTTCCCCGTTGATTTTTGATTATTTGCGCTTAGGCTGCAAAAGTTTTGCTATCAAGCCTGTCCAACCCGTTTGATGCGAAGATCCTAATCCGCAGCCACTATCTCCATGAAAATATTCGTGAAATAAAATATAATCTTTGAAGTATTTGTCTTTATTAAATTTTTCTATTTTACCATTATTGGGACGATTTCCGTTTTCATCGACAAGAAATAATTTTATAAGCCTTTTCGCTAGTTTATCTGAAATATCTTTCAATGTTAAAAGATTCCCGGAACCTGTAGGATATTCAACTTTAAAATCATCACCGTAATAATGATGGAACCTCTGAAGCGATTCAATAATCAGAAAATTAGTAGGGAACCATACTGGACCTCTCCAGTTTGAATTTCCCCCGAATAATCCTGAGTCAGAGTCTCCCGGAACATATTTAACGGTAAATTCGCGTCCGTCGGATTTGAACACATAAGGATTTTCAAGATGGTATTTCGACAAAGCTCGTACACCGTAGTCTGATAAGAATTCATTCTCATCTAACATCCTTTGTAAAAGACACTTCATTCTGTGTCCGCGAAGAAGAGAAAGAAGACGACTTTCACCTTGACCTTTAATCTCCCAGTGTGAGACCAACCCGGCAAGATCTTTCCTGTAATTTAAAAACCATTCTAGCCTTGCTGCAAAATCGGGGAATGCTTCCATTACTTCCGGCTCCAGTACTTCAACAGCAAATAAAGGTATTAAGCCCACTATAGATCGAACTTTTAATTTTTTATGTTCGTTATTTGAAGTATGCAGAACATCAAAATAAAATTCATCTTCTTCATCCCACATATTAATACTGTCGGGACTGATTTTATACATTGCGTTTGCAATGTATAAAAAATGTTCAAAAAATTTTGTGGCGAGATCCTGATAAATAGATTTGTCTTTTGAAAGTTCAAGAGATATCCTCATCATATTAAGGCAATACATTGCCATCCAGGCTGTACCGTCAGCTTGTTCAATATGTCCATCCGCTGGATTTTCGTTGCGATCAAATACTCCGATATTATCGAGTCCTAAAAAACCCCCCTGAAAAACATTATGATTATCGGCATCTTTTCTGTTTACCCACCAGGTAAAGTTTAATAGTAATTTATGAAAAACAGATTCTAGGAATTTAATATCCCCTTTACCATTATTATTTTTCCGGTCAATTTTATAAACTCTCCATGCAGCATATGCATGTACAGGAGGATTGACATCACTAAAATTCCACTCATATGCAGGTAGTTGCCCGTTTGGATGCATATACCACTCGCGGGTTAGATGGATAAGCTGGTGTTTAGCAAATTCAGCATCAATCATTGCAAATATTATGCAATGGAAGGCGAGATCCCATGAAGCATACCATGGATATTCCCATTTATCCGGCATAGAAACAATATCAAAATTGTTAAGGTGAATCCAATCTGAATTTCTCCCTTTCTTTCTTTCAGACGGCGGGATTGGTTGTGAAGGATCACCACTCAACCATTGACGTATATCATAATAATAAAACTGTTTGTTCCAGAGCATCCCTGCTAGTGCCTGTCTTTGAATATTTTTTAATTCTCTTTCCTTTAAATCCCTTTGCAGAACAGAATAAAATTCATCAGCTTCTTTTATTCTTTCTTTAAAGATTTGATCAAATTTTTCAAATGGAGGTTGGTTTGTTTTGTTAGTGAGCCTTAACTTTATCTGGAGCTCTTTCCCTGGTTGAATTTTCAGCTGAAAATTCAACCCTGCTTTTGTCCCTTTATCGGAGTTTATTGAATTTCTTTTATTACTAACAATAAAATCACTTATTCCATCTTTACAAAAAGGAGATTTATTTTCAAGGTCATATAATTTTTGAAAGTTTGTTTCATTATCACAAAATATTATTTCCGGTTTTTCATCAAAATATAACCTTAGGTTTTCCAGTTCTTTATGTTCAATATTTAGATAATTTTCACCAGCGCTTCTGATTACAGGTTTGTAATCATCTAGTCCCCAGGACCACGTGTTGCGAAACCACAACTCAGGAACAATATTTAATTCAGCATCCTCTATATAGCGATTATAAATTGTTGCCCTTATTAAGATATCCTCTGTATCAGCCTTAGCATATTCAATGAAAATGTCAAAGTACTTATCCTCATCAAATATCCCTGTATCAATCAATTCATATTCAGTTTCATCTCTTCCTCTTTTTGCATTTTCTTTTATCAATTTATCATATGGAAATTCAGATTGGGGATATTTATAAAGCATTTTCATGTATGAATGCGTAGGCACATTGTCCAGATAATAATGATATTCTTTAATATCTTCACCATGGTTCCCCTGCGGATTTGAAAGGCCAAATAATCTTTCCTTTAGATGATTATCTTTGCCGTTCCAGAATGCAAATGCAAAACATAGAAGCTGTTGTTCGTCGCAAAGTCCGCAAATCCCATCTTCGCCCCATCGATACGCACGGCTTTGCGCCTGAATATAAGTCAAATAATTCCAGGCATCGCCATTCGGACTGTAATCCTCACGAACTGTTCCCCATTCCCTTTCAGACAAGTATGGGCCCCACTTTTTCCAGTTATTTTTTTTACTATTAGCCTCTTCGAGTCTCTGTCGCTCCTTTTCCATATACTCCCTTTTAAGCATTACTCCTTATCATCTTCTCAACAACAGCGTCAAGGTCTTTTAAATCATTTACAATCCATTTTTTATCTATCAGTTTGCTTTTATTAACAGCATCTGTTGTGTAATCATTTGTTGCAGCTATGCAGTTTATTTTCGCTGCTAATGCAGCTTTAATACCGGTTATTGAATCCTCAATAGCTAAACATTCTATAGGTTTAACCCTTAGTTTGGATGACACAAGTTTATAGATTTCAGGATCCGGCTTACTTTTTTTAACCTTATCCCTTGTAGCAATAAAATCAAACAAATCCTGTAAATTGAGAGTTTCAAGAACTTTTGTGGCTTCATCAAGATGTGATGTTGTAGCAAGGGCAGTTTTATAATTTTGCTGTTTAACTTTTTTAAGTAATTGTGTGGTGTATGGGCATTTAACCGTCTTTAGCATTCTGGGATTGTTGAGAATTTCAAAATAATACTTCAATCTTATCTTGACAAAAGCTTCCCACGGTTCTTTAACTTTAAATTCCTTAATCAGTTTGCTGCATCCCTCTTCAAGATTATATTTAAGCAAAAAATAACTCGCAACTTCTTCGCGGGAATGTCCTACAAGCTTTTTGTATGAATCTATTATGTCGTGAGCCTTATATTTACCGGGCTTAAGTTTTTCAATTGCTTTTGCATAAGAGTGTGCCTTCAATATTTCTGTCTGGACAAGGGTGCCATCAAGATCAAAAACAAATGCCTTTATCATATTTAATTCAAAGCTTTTGTTAATAAATTTATTCCTTTATCGACATCCTTTCCCAGATTAAACCTGATAACCCTTCTTTTGTTGTCCAGCAGGGCTTGTCTATCACCCAGTGCCTGTGCATTTTTTAAAGTACCAAACGAAATTGAAGATTTGTCATCACCGGCTTTATCGGGAATTGGCAGATCACTTTCCATTTCAGAAATAAATTGTATGAATAAACCATGCCCCGCATCACCTTTATGAAGTTGACCTGTTGAATGAAGAAATCTAGGTCCGTATCCTACTGTAGTAGCCAGTTTATATTTTACCTGGATCGCAGATCTGAAATTCAGCAAAGCTTTAGTTGTAGACTCTCTCGGTTTTACATATGCCTGGATTGCAACATAGCTTCGTCCTATATAATTACTTTTGCCGACATCAAACTCATCAAGAAAGTTTTTCAATGCTTCCGAGAGATTTGTTGCATTGACATCGCTAAATACTGTGATTCCGTTTTCTTCCATTGAAGGTTTTAACTCAGGCAGTTTACCTTTTTCTTGGTACTCTTTAACCATCTTTCTGGCTAGGACCTTTGATGCTTCAACATTAGGCTGATCAAATGGCTGGATTCCAATGATCCAACCAGCCACTGGTATTGAAAATTCCCACCTGAAGTACTCACTCCCAAGATCGTAAAGATCATTCCATATTATTTCAATAATCGGATGATCCGATTTTTCCAATGCCTTTACTTTATCAATATAAGAGTTATCGTTTTCCAAATGGATATAAACGAATAATCTGTCATTGCAATAATATTCTGGCGATTGGACTAATTCTCCGTCAACCGGCAAAATTCCTTTCCCATTTTTCCCGGTACTTTCGGCAATAAGTTGTTCTACCCATGCGCCAAAATGTGAAGTTTTCCCTGGAGTTATAAAGGTTACTTTATCAATACCTTCATTAGCAAGAGTTCCTATTACAGCACCGAGATACGTTCCGGTATCTTCAGCAATGTTATTGGATTTTGTCTCATTGATTATTTTATTCGCATTATCAAGAATTTTTTTAAGATCTACGCCGGCTAATGCGGCAGGAACCATTCCAAAAAAGGATAATGCTGAATATCTCCCCCCAATATTCGGGTCATTTCTGAAAATCTTTCTAAATTTTAATTCTTCAGCAGTATCAATAAGTCCGCTTTTAGGATCGGTAATAGCAATAAAATGTTTGCCTGTTTCTTCTATACCTACTTTTTTTAGAGTCGCATTATAGAAGTGTTTCATATATGAAAATGTCTCAACGGTACTCCCCGATTTTGTCGAAACTATATAAAGGGTTTTTGCGGGATCAAGCATTTTATCAATTGCACTTACAGCTCCGGGATCAGTGCTATCTAGCACATGGAGATCAAGATACCCATCTCTTTTATCAAACATTAAACTAAAAACTTCAGGTGCCATGCTTGATCCTCCCATTCCAAGTACAACGGCACTTGTAAAACCTTCTTTGCGTATTTCATCGGCAAATGAATTTATCTCTTCAAGAGCCATTCCCGTAACCTCTGGTGAGTGAAGCCATCCAAGCCTGTTAACAATTTCATCTGGTTTATCGCTCCAAATTGAAAAATCATTTTCCCAGATTCTTTCAGTAATTTTTTTATTTTTTATCTTTTCTAAAGTCTCATCTATTCTTTTTTGATATTTACCTGCGTTAACAATAAAATTTGATTTTTGCATTTACTAAACCTCCATAATAATTATCACAATAAGCTAGACGCGCTCGAATCAAGATACCATTCATATCTTCCGTGAACAGGATTTATATTCGCCGCCGGATATTCCTTAAAACCTTTATTTCTTTTAATAATATTAGACACTACTTTAGCTTTATCCTCACCAGTAATCATAAAGAAAACATTTTCTCCATTATTGATTACTTTTCCTGTTAAAGTCACTCTCTTTTGTCCGGTTTGAGGGTGAATTCCAATTGCACATACATCTTCTGAATGAAGCAATTGAAGTTGATTTGGGAAAATAGATGCAGTGTGTCCATCAGTTCCGATTCCAAGAATTATCAGATCAAAATTGGGTAATTTGTTTTTATATTTTAGGTATTCATCAATCTCAGCAGAATATCGCTCTGCCTCCTTCTCGGGAATATTTTCACCTTTTATTCTGTGAATATTTTCATCAGGTAATTCAACTTTATCAAAAAGAAATTTTTTGGTCATGCCGTAATTGCTTTCCCGGTCTTCGGGAGGGACACATCTTTCATCTACCCAGAAAAAGTGGATCTTTTCCCAATTTAGTCTATTTTTATATTCTTCTGCTAAAACACTAAACAATGTTTTGGGTGTATTTCCACCTGAAATTGCGATAAAGGTATTATTCCCCATCGAATGATTCCCCTCAATAACAGAAGAAATCCGGGAGGCCAAATTTTCCGCTACCTCTAAAGGCGTTTTGAATTCTTTTATTTCGGGATTCATATTCTTAATCTATAATTCAGAATTCATAATTTATAATTCACAATACAATCCATCACCTGATAAATTCCTGCAGGGATATCTCCAGGTTATGCCGGGCTCATCGATTAATGAATCGGAGTGTTCCGGACCCCACGTACCTGCGGGATAGCCATAGACTTTTGATTTTTTGTTGGTTTTCCAGAAATCTATAATTGGCTGCACAAATGACCAGCATGCTTCAACCGCGTCGGCTCTGGCAAAAAGTGTAGAATCTCCGATCATACAATCATGAAGTAATCTTTGATAAGCCGACGGAATGGGTTCATTTTTTAACTCTGAATAATGAAAATCCATATTCACCGTTTGAACAGTATATCCGGAACCTGGGGTTTTCATTCCTATTTTCAGAAGTAAGCCTTCATCAGGCTGAATCCTTAAAACGAGTTGATTGCAGGAATCATTATTTGCCTCTCTGGTTCCGAAAATAGAATGCGGCGTAGGTTTAAAATGTATTACAACTTCTGTTACCCTGGTCGGTAATCTTTTTCCCGTTCTGATATAAAACGGAACTCCTCCCCATCTCCAGTTATCAATAAACATCTTTATTGCAACGTATGTCTCAGTCCGGGAGTCTTTTTTAACCCCTTTTTCCTCACGGTAGCCTGCTAACTTTTCTCCTCTGACCGTTGCAGCTCCGTATTGCCCGCGTATTACATTGTTTTCTACCTCTTCTAGGGTCATTCTTCTTAGCGATTGAAAAACTTTTATTGTTTCATTTCTGATTGCATTTGATTCGAAAGTAATCGGCGGTTCCATTGCAATTACTCCTGTAACCTGTAAGAGATGATTTTGAACCATATCCCGCAAAGCACCTGAGCCATCATAGTAGCCCCCCCTGTTTTCAACTCCTATGTTTTCTGCAGAAGTAATTTCAACGTGATGAATAAAGTTTCTGTTCCATAATGGTTCAAAAACACCATTCGCAAATCTTGTAACGAAAATATTTTGAACTGTTTCCTTCCCGAGATAATGATCGATCCTGTAAATCTGTTCCTCTTTATAATGCTTCAGCAGTTTTGCATTTAGTTCTTTGGCGGATTCAAGATCATATCCAAAAGGTTTTTCAATAATTACTTTCTTCCAGCCATCCGATTGATCATTCATTCCATGGTTTGCAAGATCAATCGGTATTACACCATAAAGACTGGGAGGAGTGGCAAGATAATAAATAACATTTCCACCAATCCCTAAAGCTTTCTGAATTTCCTGTAATTTTTTTTTCAATTCTACATAATCATTATCTTTTGTAAAATCCATTACAGCAAAATATAGCGAACTGATAAAATCTTTAACTTGAGATTCATCCACATTTTCATCTTCAGAAAATTCTTTTAATGCATCCTGCATCTTTTGCCTGAAAGTTTCATGTGAATGATCTCTTCTACCTGTTCCGATAATTGCAAATTTTTCAGGCAGCATTCCATGTTTTTTAAGATGAAAAATGGATGGAATTAATTTCCGTTTAGTCAGGTCTCCAAGCGCACCGAATATTACGAGAATGTGATTTTCTGGCTTATTCATGAATTCTCCCTTTTTACTGCATGACCACCAAATTGATTTCTTAGGGCTGCAAGCATTTTCATTGCAAATGATTCATCCTGCCTGGATCTGAACCTGTTAAATAATGAAGATGTAATTACATGTGCCGGCACATTAAACTCCATTGCTGCATCAACAGTCCACCTTCCTTCACCACTGTCATCAACATAATCTTTAATTTTTGCAAGTTTTGGGTCATCTTTCAAAGCTAAGCCTGCAAGCTCAAGCAGCCAGGAACGGATCACACTTCCGTATCTCCATACTTCTGCGGTCGCTCTGAGGTCAATTTCGAACGGAGATTTTTCCATTATCTCAAACCCTTCGGCATATGCCTGCATCATACCATATTCAATTCCATTATGCACCATTTTCACAAAATGCCCTGCGCCTGACTTTCCACAGTATTGATATCCTTTATCAGGAGCTAAGGTTTTAAAAATTGGTTCACAATAATCACACGCTGATTTTTCTCCCCCGTACATCAAACAGTAACCTTCCTTAAGACCCCATACTCCGCCGCTTGTTCCACAGTCTATATAATCAACTCCCTTTTCATAAACTTTTTTCCCCCTATCCATACTAGTCTTATAAAATGAGTTTCCGCCATCAATAATAATATCTCCTTTTTTCAAGAGTGGAAGTAGTTGATTTATATTTTCATCAACTGGTTTTCCGGATGGAACCATAAGCCAGACAACTTTTTTATCAGGAAGTTTATTTACTAATTCTTTGACTGAAGCAGCAGCGGTTGCTCCTTCTTTAACAGCTTCATCAATTTCTTTCTGGGTTAAATTGTAAACCACAACTTCATGTCCGTCGTTCATTAATCTCTTAACCATATTGCCGCCCATTTTACCGAGCCCAATAAATCCTAATTTCATATTAACCTCTGTCATTAATAGTTTTTATAGTTTCGATTTGCTGAATTATAGCTACATAATATAAAACAATTATACGAACTCAAAGTTCAAAATTGTTTTATATCTCATTATAAATAAAATACATATAGAAATTATTACAATTGAATCTGAAAATAGTTTCATAATTTCTAATCCT
>CAYPNM010000035.1:19316-30935 GCA_964412105.1 uncultured Ignavibacteriaceae bacterium
TGAAAACGCTCTGAAAACGCTCTGGATACCGTAAAATATGCCTTCACCTGGATTTAAAATGGAATCCTCTCCAATTAGTCAACTTAAAACATGAAAAAAATGACAGACATAACAGAATTACCTTTTACTTACACAATATCTCATAACAGGGCAAATCATTAAATTTTTTAGTAGCTGGAATGTGATAAATATTTAGGATCCGGAAATTGAATACAAGGAAAATCTAAGCCTGTCAGGCATATTCCAGCATATAATCGGTAGGTCACCTGATTTTAATTTAACAATTGAAAACTGAGAAAATATCCAAAAACTTGCAATTATGACAATTTATGTTATTTTATAAAAATTACGAACTTTGGGAAATTCTTCTAAATAATTATGCCCCTTGTGATTTAGAGGAAAGCTTTATCGAAATCTCATCAAGAATTATCCGGCTTTGACTTTTTGCCAATAATTTCATTATTAGGAGATTTTTTGAACTAGAAATGTAATTGTCTTTAAAAATATGACTTGGAGAAAAAAAAACAATGTTAAAGATCAACATCATTAAAAATGAAGAGGAACTAGAAAAAGAATTGCCGAGAGAAAAATTTGTTGATTTTCTCTACACGCATCTTGACCAATTTGGAGATACAAAATCAGCTATTTCCAAAAGCATTGATTACGCTTTTGAAAAAAATGGAAAGCCCGGCGGATTTTTACTGACTGCTTATTATGATGGAGAACTTTGCGGGGAGCTCGTTATGAACAAAACCGGAATGAGCGAATATATTCCTGAAAATATTCTTGTTTATATCGCGGTTGACAGCAAGTTCAGAAATAAAGGTATTGGAAAACAAATTGCTGAGAAATGTATAAATGAAGCAGAGGGAGACGTAAAGCTTCACGTTGAATATGAAAATCCTGCCAAAAGATTATATGAAAGAATTGGTTTTACAACTAAATACGCTGAAATGCGCTACAAGAAATAAAGTTGAAACATGGCTACCCTTACAATTAATACAGAAAAAATCCTTGAAAATATCGAAAAATTGAACAGGTACCTTTCAGAAAATAATATTCAGTGGACACTCGTAACTAAAATGCTCTGTGGACACAAAGGAGCACTTGAAAAAATCCTGCCGCACAAATGTATTAAGAATTTACATTCTGTTGGCGATTCAAGAACATCAAATCTTAGGACCGTTAAAGAAATTAAACCTGACATTGTTACAATGTACATTAAACCACCTGCGATAAATCGGGTAAAAAATATCGTAAAATACGCCGACATTTCCCTGAACTCATCTTTCAAAACATTAGAAGCACTCAATAAGGAAGCTAATCAACAAGGGAAAAAACATCGAGTGATAATTATGATTGAAATGGGTGAGTTGCGAGAAGGAATAGTACGAGATGATATTCTAAATTTTTATGAAAAAGTTTTCAAACTGGAAAATATTGAAACAATAGGTCTGGGTACAAATCTAGGATGTATGTACGGAGTCGAACCTACATACGACAAACTGATCCAGCTTAGTTTGTACACGCACCTAATAGAAGTTAGATTCAACAAAAAGCTGGAACTTGTTTCAGGAGGAAGCTCAATTACATTGCCCCTTATTGGTAAAGGTAAAGTTCCGAAAGGGGTTAATCATTTCAGAGTTGGAGAAGCGGCAATGCTTGGTGTTTCTCCTCTCAACAATAAAAAATTTAGAAACCTTTCTACTTCAACAATTGAATTCAGCGCAGAAATTCTTGAGCTAAATAAAAAAGAGGTCCATCCGGATGGAATAATAAACGAAGCAAATGTAGGGCACACTGCTGATTTTGAATTTGATACAGGAATAAAAGAGACATATAGATCAATTGTTGATTTTGGTCAATTGGATGTTGACGTTAAAGATCTGCGGCCAAAAGATGAAAACATACAATTTGTAGGAACAACTTCTGATATGACGGTTTATGATCTGGGAAAAGATAAAGGCAAATATAAAGTCGGTGATCAGATTCACTTTATGCCGAATTATGTTTCAATTGCTAGATTAATGAACTCGCGGTACATGTCAAAAAAAATTTTTTAATAATTCAGCCTGAACTTTCATAAATAAAATAATATGTTATGCATTTTATAGATCTCTTTGAATTTTTCATATATATGGCTGTTATGCTCGGCATTGGATTCTTTTTCCTCAAAAAGAATAAAGATGCAGAAGATTTTTTTGTTGGTGGCAGAAGTATGGGAAGCTTGCATGTTGGTCTTTCAGTTGTTGCGACTGATGTCGGTGGAGGCTTTTCTATTGGTCTTGGTGGTCTGGGCTTTGTAATGGGTTTATCCGGTTCGTGGATGCTTTTTACAGGCTTAATAGGAGCGTGGGTCAGCGCAGTTCTTTTAATCCCCCGCGTTAATAAAATGAAAAGTTTCAAAAAGCTTTATACTTTCCCTCAAATTTTTGAAGAGTTTTATAACGGCAAAGTGGCTTTCATAGCGGGGGTAATTTCCGCTATTGGTTACATAGGTTTTACAAGTTCACAGATTCTTGCAGGAGCTAAATTGGCTTCAGCATCATTTGTTAATCTGGATATGGAAACGGCATTATTAATAATGGGCGCTATCGTCATAATTTACACTTCGCTCGGAGGTATTAAGGCAGTAATTTATACGGATACCGTTCAATGGATTGTATTAATGGCCGGACTTGTTTTTATCGGGCTTCCACTTGGATATTCTGCGATCGGCGGATGGTCTGCTTTACAAAAGGAAGTTTCAAATGATCTTCTGTCTTTTACAAATGTAAGCTGGCAGACTCTCGTGAACTGGGGAGTAACAATAATTCCGATCTGGTTTGTTGGAATGACACTTTATCAAAGAATCTATTCCTGCAAGGATGAAAAAACTGCAAAGAAAGCTTGGTTTATTGCTGGATTATTTGAATGGCCGGTAATGGCTATGATGGGGGTAATGCTTGGTTTATTTGGGAGAGTTGCTGCCGACCAGGGAATGTTTGCTTATCTAGGGCATCCAACTATGGCGGGTTTAGATCCTGAAAAAGGGTTACCACTTTTGTTAAGAACAGTTATGCCCGTGGGAATGATGGGACTTATGATGTCGGCTTATTTCTCTGCTATTATGTCAACTGCAGATAGCTGTCTAATGGCAGCTTCCGGAAATGTTGCAACAGACATACTGGATAGATTTTTTTCTTTCAGCTCAAATGAAAAAAGATTCTTGAAATTATCTCAATGGCTGACATTAATTCTTGGAGTATTTTCTTTATGGTTAGCAAGCAGCATGCAAAATGTGCTTCAGTTGATGCTTTACTCTTATGCTTTTATGGTGTCAGGTCTTTTTGTTCCGGTCATTGGAGCATTTTTCTGGAAACGTAGTAGCTCATTGGCAGCTATGTGGGCAATGATTATAGGCGGTGGAACAACCATCACTTTGATCATGATAAATACCAATTTGCCATTTGGCCTTGATCCCAATATTTTTGGAATCACGGCTTCGGCTTTAACTTTTCTTCTTTTGACTTACTTGTTCCCGAATGAAGAATATTTAACAACTGCTGAAGCTCTTGATTGAAACAATTTATGATGAACACTTTAAATATTCCAGTTAAAAGATTAATTAACCTCAGAAAAGAGATACATAAAAATCCTGAACTTGCCGGAAAGGAAAAGCTAACAGCAAAAAGGATAATTTCATTTGCCAGAAAGTATAATCCGGATAAAATTATTTCAAATATTGGAGGGGAAGGACTTGCAATAATTTTTAACGGTAAAGAAAATGGTCCTACTCTTTTGATCCGTTGTGAACTGGATGCACTTCCAATTTCTGAAACCAATAAATTTTATTACAAATCGAAGAACAAAAACATCTCCCACAAATGTGGTCACGATGGTCATATGACAATTGTATCCGGATTAATTCCAATTCTTTCAAAAAGTAATTTAAAAAAAGGAAGAGTTATTCTGCTTTATCAGCCCGCAGAGGAAACCGGTGAAGGCGCAGAAAAGATATTGAAGAATAAAAAATTTGAACCTATCAAACCTGATTTTGTATTTGCTCTTCACAATCTTCCGGGTTTTGGGAAAGGAGAAATAATTGTCAAAAAAAAGGAATTTGCTGCCGCTTCAAAAGGAATGATCATCAAACTTATTGGCAAGACTTCTCATGCAGCCGAACCGGAAAAAGGAATTAATCCGTCTTTAGCGGTCTCCGAAATAATTGCTGAGTTAACTTCTCTGCCAAAAAAGATACGATCATTAAAGAATTTTTCATTAGTAACAATAATTCACTCTAAAATTGGTGAACGTGCTTTTGGAACGTCACCTGGTTATGCTGAAATAATGGCTACGCTTCGTTCTTACAAAAACTCTGATATGAAAAAGTTAACACAGCATGCTATGAATAAAGTGAAAATTATATCCAAAAGACATAAACTTATAACTGAAATATGTTTTGCTGAAGAATTTCCCTCTACTGTAAATGAAACTAGATGTGTAGAGAACATTGTAAATGCAGCACAAGAAAATAAATTAAAGGTTCAGTATATAAATGCCCCTTTCAAATGGTCGGAGGACTTTGGACATTTTACAAATCAATATAAAGGAGCACTGTTTGGGCTGGGATCCGGCGTTAAGCATCCGGCATTGCATAATCCCGATTATGATTTCCCGGATGAAATTATAGAACCAGGAATAAAAATTTTTTACTCAATTATAAATCAAATTTTAAATTAAAAATGTTTAGCTCATCTGTTATAGAAATAAGCAAATCGGCTTTGAAAAATAATCTTGAATTTTTGCAGGATATCTTGGGCAAAGATGTCATTATATCCTCCGTCATAAAAGGAAATGCATACGGCCACGGCATTGAATCATTCGTTCCCATTGCTGAAGAATGCGGCCAGAGTCATTTTTCAGTCTATAGTGCGGACGAAGCGTTAAGAGTTAAAAATATTTCCAGCAATGGACCAACAATTATGATTATGGGAATGATCGACAACCCTGAACTCGAATGGGCAATCGAAAATAATGTTGAGTTTTTTGTGTTCGAACCTGACAGATTTCAGGCAGCAATTAGAGCAGCGGGAAAAATTGGTAGACCGGCAAAAATTCATATTGAGGTCGAAACAGGGATGAACAGGACAGGATTTAATCTGAAACAACTTAAATCAGTGATTCAGGAAATTAAAAATAAGCCGGACCTTGTGTCTTTTAAAGGATTATGCACCCATTACGCAGGAGCAGAAAGCATTGCCAATTACCTTAGGGTTGTTGAACAAATAAAGACTTTCAACCGAATTTATAAATGGATAACTGAGCAGCAGATAAAACCAGCGCTGTGCCATACAGCCTGTTCTGCTGCTGCAATGCGTTACCCAAAAACCAGGATGAATATGGTACGTATCGGGATTATGCAATATGGATTCTGGCCTAGCGACGAAACTTTAATACATTATTTAAGCAAAAAAGAGATAAAGGTTGATCCGCTGGAAAGAGTAATTAGCTGGAAAAGCAAAGTGATGAGTACAAAAGAAGTAAATACCGGCGAGTTTATTGGTTATGGAACAACCTATCTTGCACACAAAAAAATGAAAATTGCCGCTATTCCGGTAGGTTATGCACATGGATTCAGCAGATCATTAAGTAATCAGGGCAGAGTATTAATAAAAGGCAAAAGAGTCGGTGTGGTAGGCATTGTTAGTATGAATTTGATAACAGTTGATGTAACTGACGTGCCGGAAACTCAAAAAGGAGACGAAGTGGTTTTAATCGGTAAACAGGGTGATCTTGCAATTTCTGTTGCATCATTTAGCGAATTAAGTAATCAGCTTAATTATGAACTACTCACTCGCCTCCCTAATAAAATTCCCCGTATAATAACCAGCTAATCAATTTCTTTTGATCTTTTCCTATCTTTAGATTGAAAATCTAAAAATTATCTAAGTATGAATATTAAAATCGATCAGGCAAAAACCATCTTAAAAAAATATTTTGGGTACGATACATTCCGTGAAAGCCAGCAAGACGTGATAGAGAGGCTTTTGAATGAAAATAAGCATTGCCTTCTATTAATGCCAACAGGGGGAGGCAAAAGTATTTGCTACCAGCTGCCTTCACAAATTTTTGAAGGTGGTACTATTGTAATAAGTCCACTCATCGCATTGATGCAGGATCAGGTTGATGCACTTCGAAAAAAAGGTATTGATGCTAATTTTATCAATTCAACCGTATCTAAAAAAGACCGTGAATCCAGACTTGACGATTTCATATCAGGCAGGTTCAAATTACTCTATGTTACACCTGAAAGATTCAGGAAACCTGAGTTTGTTAAAAAAATAAAAACGGCAGCCATTTCACTTTTTGCAGTGGATGAGGCACATTGCGTTTCTGAGTGGGGTCATGATTTCCGACCTGATTATTCCCGTCTTGGAGAGTTCAGGGAATTGATTGGAAATCCCCTCACAATTGCTCTTACTGCGACTGCAACTCCAGATGTCCAGAAAGATATAATTGAAAAACTGCATCTCGACCCGGTCCAGGTAAAAACTTTTCACACGGGAATACAAAGACCTAACCTTAGATTAGAGGCTGTTGAAGTTTTTGATGAAAAAGAAAAATTTAATGCAATAAAAAAAATTCTTGATAAGTATTCCGGATCAGGTATAATTTATTTCTCGCTAATCCAGACTCTGGAGAAATTTTCACAAATGCTGAGCGATAAAGGTTATAATCATAGCATTTATCATGGAAAACTTAATTCTAAGCAACGAAAAACAGTTCAGCGAAGCTTTTTAAATGGAAATGAAAACTTAATTCTGGCAACAAATGCTTTCGGAATGGGAATTGACAAACCTGATATCCGGTTTATTCTTCACGCTGAGGTACCTTCTTCAATTGAATCATATTACCAGGAAATAGGTCGGGCTGGAAGAGATGGCAGGGATTCCATTTGCCAGTTGATTTACAACCAGGAAGATCTCTACACGCAGATGGAATTTATTAAATGGGCTAATCCAAATGCTGAATTTTATTCACGACTTTTCGATTTGTTAAAGACAAGATTAATGCAGGTTAATTCATATGGCATTGATTATTTAAGGGAAGAGCTTAGTTTCAAAGACAAAAATGATTTTAGAGTGGAAACCGCTTTGGGAATGTTGGACAGATACGGCGTGACAGAAGGAAATATTGAGGCAAAGGATTTACAAATAATTTCGGAGATGCCGGGAATTTTGGAAGACGAAGGATATATGAAAGAAAAATTGATGAACGACAATAAAAAGCTCTTATCGGTAGTGCAATATTTCAGAGGTGATGAATGCAGAAGAGTTTATATATCAGAATATTTTGGGTTCTTCGATGAAAAGCCCTGCGGAAATTGTGATAACTGCACAAGAAATAATAAAATGTAATTCTTATTGCATCTTGGTGACTGGGTAGTAAAATTAACCGCAGAGACACAAAATTTTTATTCTTCCTTCGGATGCAGTTCAAGTTTTTTAACAAACTCCTTTCCTCCGACAAAAAACACTACTACTGTAACCAGCCCAAGTGTAATAAAAATAGTAGCAAACCCGATTATGACAATCTGTTGCGCAATTTCAAGTTCAACAAGAGCCATTGCAGAAAAAAACAGAATTATAACAGCTTTAGTAAACTTAGCTATTAGCGCAGCACGCGGTATTTGTTCGCGCGTTAAAGCTTTCCGAATAGAGTTTGTTGTCCAGTTTGATATCAGCCAGCCTACCAGGATAATAGCAAGTGAGATTACAATTCTTGGCAAATAAAAAATTGCCCCTTCAAGCACTTTTGAAAAAATTACAAGTCTCCAGGCATTAAGAGCATCGTTAAAAAAGATTATAAAAATTATAAAGAAGAAAATATTACCAAGGTAATTATAAAAACCATAACGAATATCTGCTTTTGCAAATGCTTCCCCCCAGCGAAATCCAATTAGAAATTTTTCCAGCCTGAAAATAACTGCCAATTGTATGATTACTCTTTTAACAAACCAGCCAAGCAGCCAGCCGACAGCAACCAGCAAAATTCCAGCAAAAAGATTTGGTAAATAACTAATTATATTCTGACCAACTCCGCCGAATACTTCCTGCAATTTTTCTCCCATTATTCACCTTCCTTTTTATAGGGTTTAAACAACAATGACCAGAAAGATGGCCTCTCTTCATATTCTTTTAACCAGAGCACAGGGCATTTAACCTGCTCTGTAATTTCCTGCGCCAGCGATTTCTTGAACATTAGTTCCAGAAAATCTCCGGATCTGCCGCCCATCAGGATAAGATCTGCACCACGGGATCCCCTGACAATTCCATTCAAAATATCACTGCTGACAATTGAACTTACTTTTGCTTTGAGTGAATCTTCCCCTGCCACTGCATTAATTTCTGCAAGACGTTTTTCTCTTTCAAACTCCGTTGTTTCCGGATCAAAAACTATTAGAATCTCCAACTTTGCTTTATAATATTCCACAAAAGCAGGTGCTATTTCTGTGGCAAGTCTGGTATGGATATCAGAAGCAAACGGAATTAATATTTTTTTAACCTTGCTGTCCTTCAAATCACCGTGTAAAATTGCAACTTCGCTGGGGGACTTTTGTAAAACAGTATCAACCAGTGAAGAAAAAACACGCTGTAAGAAATCGGGATTTTTCTGTCTACCTGTAATTATAAAATTACAATTTTCTTCTATCGCGGTATCCACTATTCCCTGTGAAATTCTATGTGAAACTTTTACTATTGATCGGGTTTTTATTTCACTTTTCTCTGTAGCTACCTCCGCTTTCTCAAGCAACTTAGTATAGTTACCTTCTGTATCGAGGGCCGACATTAGTTTCTGACCTTCACCAACTTCCACAACATTTAAAAATATTATTTCTCCCTGATGCTTTTTTGCAACTGCAAGTGCTATATTTGTAAGACTTTTAACAGTTCTGTTATTAGACAAACAAACCAATATGCTGTATTCCTTTTTCTCAATTCTTTCAAGGGCTTTAACTTTTCTTATGAATTCAACCTCGCGGTGTGAAGCGTAAGATTTATATACCAGCAGGCCAATTACAATCCAAACTGCGGAAACAACCCATGCAGTCAAACTATATTCAAGCATATAGACGGCAATGAAAAGCAACAGAGCAATTCCAGCGATTGATAAATATGGATAAAACGGAACAAAGAAACCACGGTCAAGATCCGGGCGTTTTTTTCTTAATTTTATCATTGCAAGATTTACCTGCAGGAAAAGCAGCAGGAACATAATATCTGCAGCGCTTGCAACATCCTCAATAGGCAATGAAATCGCCATCAAAATTACGATTACCAGAGCGCCTACAATTCCCCAATGCGGGGTAAAATTCTTCGGGTGAACTCTACTGAAAAAAGTTGGAAAATTTCTATCACGCCCCATTGCAAAAGCTACACGTGAAGAGGAATAAATTGTTGCATTGAGTGCAGACATTGTAGAAATCAATCCACCGACAAGAATCATTATTCCGCCGCCTACAAAAAAACTTCTCGCTACACCTACAAGCGCAATTTCTTTTTGTGAAGCGAGGTAATCCCAGGGAGTCATATTTCCAGGATTTACTGATCCAATTGCTGTAATTGCAACAAGCAGGTAGATAGGGACTACAATGATCAAAGATAGAAATACAGCTCGTGGAATATTTTTTTTAGGATTTTTTATTTCTTCCGAACTTTGCGCGATAACTTCAAATCCTTGAAAAGCAATAAAAGTTAAACCCATTGCTTTAAAAACTCCTCCCCATCCGTGTGGCATAAACGGACTGAATGTTGTCATCCAGTCACCTTTTCTTAAGATCAATTCAAGCCCGAAACCAATAAATATTAATAAAATTATTATTTTAGCAATTGTAACAAAATTGCCGATCTTTCCGGTTTCAGAAGCCCCGCGAAAATTAATATAGCCAAATAAAAGTGCAGCACCAGCTGCGAGTAATTTTTGAGGTGATAAAAACGCCCAGTGCGGTATAGTTACTCCCAGTTCTGTAAAAACGTGTTCAAAATATGCACCGAAACCAAGTGCATAAAGACTGCAAGCCACAGCGTGTGCAAACCAGCTCATCCAACCTGAAATAAAACCGTTCCATCGGGGCAAACCCTCTTTGACCCAGAGATAACCGCCGCCAGCATCATGATAACAGGAACCAAGTTCCGCATAAGACATTGCTGTTAGCAAGGCGACAAAACCGTTTAATAAAAAAGTAAACAACAATGCAGGACCAGCAACCCCAGCGGCGATTCCTATCAACACGAAAATACCGGCACCAATCATTGCTCCAACGCCAATTAAAGTCGCATCCATCAATGTCATTTCGCGGCTGAGACGAACTTCAGTGTCAAATTTCTTCATAATTGCTCACTATTTTCAAGCAGAATATAATTTTAAGTGAAAAGTTATCACTTAGAGCGTATAAGCGCAATAAAAAACTTTTGTCTTTAAATTTGATTAAGCATCATTAAATGCCGATTTTAAATAATTCAATTATTTTCAACAAAAGAAATTCCGAACAAAAATCGAATGTAAAGACGGAGGTTACAATATGTCCAATGCATATTTCAAAGTTCCTTATCCGATTAATGAACCTGTTTATTCATATGCCCCTAACAGTCCGGAAAAAACAGAATTAAAGAATAAAATAAAAGAACTTAAATCAAAAAAAATCGAAATTCCTCTGATAATCGGTGGAAAAGAAATCAAAACAGGCAACAAAGAAGAAATGAGGATACCTCATGACCATAAAAAGGTTTTAGGTTTTTATCATAAAGCTGGTGCTAAAGAAGTTAAAATGGCAATTGAAGCGGCACTGGAAGCTCGCAAAACTTGGGCGGAAATGCCTTGGGAACATCGTGCCGCAATTTTCCAGAAAGCAGCAGATCTTCTTGCAGGTACCTGGAGATCAACTTTAAATGCTGCAACTATGCTTGGACAATCAAAAACAGCCTACCAGGCAGAAATTGATGCAGCTTGTGAATTAATAGATTTTTATCGATTTAATACATATTATATGACTCAATTAATGTCTGAGCAGCCATATTCACCAAGAGGAATGTGGAACCGTTCAGAATACCGACCGCTTGAGGGATTTGTATTTGCTGTTACTCCATTTAACTTTACTTCTATAGCAGGCAATTTACCAACAGCTCCTGCAATGGTTGGAAACGTCACATTATGGAAACCGGCATCAAGTGCAGTATATTCAGCTTATTTCTTAATGAAACTTTTTATGGCTGCTGGTTTACCCGATGGTGTAATAAATTTTGTTCCCGGTTCAGGCGGGCAGGTTGGTGATCCAGTATTGAATAGTCCGGATCTTGCAGGGATTCATTTCACTGGTTCTACTGCAGTATTTCAGGGTATGTGGAAAACTGTTGGTGCAAATATTCATAAAGCAAAATATTATCCGCGCATAGTCGGTGAAACGGGGGGAAAGGATTTTATTTTTGCTCATAACACTGCAGATGTAGATGCACTTGTAGTAGCATCAATCCGTGGTGCTTTTGAATACCAGGGACAAAAATGTTCTGCTGCATCAAGAATGTATATTCCAAAATCAATCTGGCCGGGTTTCAAGAAAAAATATGTTGCAGAAGTAAA
>CAYPNM010000036.1:0-9685 GCA_964412105.1 uncultured Ignavibacteriaceae bacterium
AGATATTAGAAAAGTTAGGCGAAGGCGGAATGGGCGAAGTCTTCAAAGCGCAGGACACAAAACTCGACCGCTTTGTTGCGCTGAAGTTTCTCCCTTCTCAGCTCACTGCTTCAGAAGCTGATAAAGCCAGATTCATTCAGGAAGCAAAAGCTGCTTCTGCAATGAATCATCCTAATGTCTGTACAATTCACGACATTCAGGAGCATAATGGCCAGCTGTTCATAGTAATGGAATTTATTGACGGAGCAACTCTCCGCAATAACAAACAGGTGCTTTCCGAAAAAAGAATTCTCGAAATTGCTGCTCAGATAGCCGACGGACTTGGTGCTGCACACGAAAAAGGAATCGTCCATCGTGATATAAAACCTGAAAATATTATGATCCGCAAAGACGGAATTGCACAGATTATGGATTTTGGGTTGGCGAAACTTTTTACCACAGGTAATGTATCCAGATTAACAAAGGCAGGATCAACTGTCGGCACAATGGGTTATATGTCCCCTGAACAGGTTCAGGGATTGGACGTTGATTTCAGAACTGACATTTTTTCCCTTGGTGTTGTGCTCTACGAAATGCTGGCTGGCGAATCTCCTTTTAAAGGTATGCACGAATCCGCGATAATGTACGAAATAGTAAATGTGGAAGCACAGCCTATCTCAACAATTAAACCTGAGATTGATCCGGCACTTGATGAAATAATTTTGGAATGCCTTGAAAAGGACAGAGACGAGAGACTACAATCAGCAAAAGAGCTTGCAAGAAACCTAAGAAAACTAAAACGCGGTTCATCCGGCAGTAAGGCTAGCAGGGTTTATAAAGCGAGGTCGTTTTCATCGGGTGAAACGCAATTATCCGGAAATAATAATGTTAGCTCCGTTTCAAAGTTTTTGCGAAATATTAAAGAACACAAAATTTACGTAACAATTATTTCATTACTCACTATTGCAGTTTTGTTTTTTATTTTTCTGAAAATTAATACCTCCCCTGTTTCGGAATTAAAAGAGCCGGTTCGCTTTTCCTTTGAAATACCTGGTAAATCAAATCCATTACTATACTGGTCAAGTATATTCACTATTTCTCCGAACGGGCAGTCTATTGCATATTCTGACAAAAGTGTTACTCCCCCTATTATTAAAATACGCAGCATTAGCAATTTTGAGCCTCATCCAATAAGAGGGACAGAATATGGTGAAGAACCAACTTTCGTTAATGACAATATAATAGCGTTTACAACCTCTAACGATTATCTTGTTAAGAAAGTACTAGTAAAGGGCGGTGTACCGGATATTTCAGCTGTCTATTATGGCGATGGATTCTCCTTTGGTACGGATGGAACAATTGTCAGCACACAAAATTGGGGCTCAGGAATTTTTTACCAGGCAAACTGGGAAAGCACCCAGGATACTATCTTAAAAGTTGATGCTTCAAAAAATGAAGGAGCATATATTTATCCAACAATGCTTCCCGGAAATAAAGCGTCTGTTTTTACTATCTGGTCAAAAGACGGAACTTTTGACGATTCAAAAATCGGCCTGATAAATCTTGAAAACAATAAAAAGAAAATTCTTGGTTACAATGGTGTCGATCTGCAAGGTACTTATCCTGAATTTATAAGCGCTACTTGGGGTAATTATTTGCTCTATTCTCATTCGGGAAATTTGTACGCATCTCGTTTCGATTTGTCAAGCCTTTCAGTAACCGGACCGGAGATAAAAATTCTTGAGGGAATAACAGTTAATTCTCAGAGCGGGAAAGCTGCTTATTCTGTTTCAAATGGTAATAACGGTACAATTGCCTATATCCCCGGCAGAATTGATACAGCCAAATCCAGCCTGGTATGGATAAATAAAAATGGTACAGAGATAAACGCAATTTCTGCCAGCGGACCATTCTTACTACCTGATGCAAAGGGTAACATGGGATTAATATTACTTACTGGCGCGGCTTATAAAATTGGATTAATCGATTTTGTTAAAGACAGGATCAGTGTTCTATTCGATAAAGGTGACAACAATCTGCCTATGATTACTCCCGATGGGACACACTTCATTTTTGTTTCAAACTTTGAAGACGGCAAGTATAATGTATATTTAAGCAGGCTTGATGGAATAGGTGGAGCAAAAAAAATAGTAGCAACTGAAGGAGGATATCCATACATATCAAATTTATCAGCTAACGGCAAATATGTTTTATTCGCCCAGTTTGATGATAAAAGCAAAATCTGGATGAAAGATATTACTACTGATAAAAAGCCGGAAATTTTGATCAATTCGGATGCATCATTAAGAGAGCCCGGGTTTTCACCCGACGGAAAACTTGTATCATACAGGTCAGATGAAATAGAAGGTAAATTTCAGTTATTCGTCAGACCATTTCCTATTAACAATGATAAAATACAGGTTTCACTGGATGACGGAATATATGCCTGCTGGTCTTCAGACGGCAGAGAAATTTATTACCGTGTAGGAGATAAAATTATGGCCGCGAAAATAGAATTGCAGCCAAACTTAAAAATTGTATCCAGAAGAACTGTCGGAATTTTCCCAAGGGTAAGTTCTGAATTGGGTCAACCTGATTTTACAGTAGCGCCGGATGGACGTTTACTTGTTCTGAAAAGTACCATTGATAAATCAAATCCTCTTAAAGTAAATGTAATTGTAAATTGGTTTACCGAATTAAAAAATAAACTGAAAAATCAAAATTAAAAATAATAGCCCCAACCCTGTCTGCCGACAGGCAGGCTTTAGCCCGTGGTTCAATAATTCATAATTAAGCTGGGCTTTAGCCCCATTTACAGCAAATGTACTTTTGGTAAGGCTTCAATACTTAGATATAAACTTTAAATGATATGATAACACTTTCAGGAAAGGAAGTCATTCCCCTCCTTGGAGAGCCTGTCCCGCCGACAGGCGGGAGGACGAAGGGGTGGGTTATGCTCTTTAAAAACAAATGATTTACCTATCCACTGGATTATTGTCGCCAGAGTTTTTGAACGTGATTAAATAATTATTAACCTATATTGTCTCATTATGATACATAGCTTCTCCAGCTTACAACTAGGGTACAACCGGCCTTCACCTGGCCTTAAATGACCCTTCAGTCAGATGTTCAAAAGCTTTAACGTATTAATATGAGACATATACGCCTTTTGTATAAATAAGATCAAACGGGAGTAATAATCTCTCTTCCATTGCTTTGGAGACTTTTAAATAATTCTAAAATGTCATTTTTCCATTGAACTTGCCGGCCGGATCTTAAGATTAAAGGATTTCTAAGAAGTATTATTTTTTCTTAATAGGTGTTTTTTTTTCATGAAAAAATACTATTTTATACGTTTAGTAGTAAATTCGTAACCGGTGACTTTTATAAAAGAAAGGAACAAATATTTTAAAGCCGGGTAAACATCAGTAGCCGAGTACCCTGAGGGGGTAAAATAAATTAATAGAAAATTTTTCACTCCTTTGGGATTTTCAATTTAATTTTTCATCATCAGATAAATTGCACTATTAACCTTTGTCTCAAAGGCATTAAGCTTTTGAATTGACAGCATAGGAAACATTAGGTAACTAAAGCCGTCTGTTTTAAATATTATGATTGGTGAAACCTTACTGCATTATAAGATAATGGAAAAACTGGGACAGGGCGGAATGGGTGTAGTATATCTGGCTCAGGACACAAAACTCGACAGAAAGGTCGCAATAAAATTCCTTCCCCACAGCATCGCAGTTACACCGGAAGAAAAAGAAAGATTTAAAATTGAGGCAAGGGCATCTGCCGCTCTCAGCCATCCAAACATTGCAACAATTTATGCAATTGAAGAATGCGATGGGCAGACCTTTATTGTAATGGAATACATAGATGGACAGGAATTAAAAGAAAAAATTAAATCCGGACCTATATCCCTCACCGATATCATGTCTATAGCTTACCAGATTGCAGAAGGACTTGAAGCTTCTCATAAAGCGGGGGTTATTCACAGGGATATTAAATCTCAGAATATCATGCTCACCAAAGATGGAAAAGTTAAGATAATGGATTTTGGCCTTGCAAAAATTAAAGGAGGAACACAGGTCACAAAAGTAGGCGCCACAGTAGGAACCGTTTCATATATGGCACCGGAACAGATGCAGGGTGGAAATGTTGATGGGCGCGCCGATATCTTTTCCTTTGGAGTTATTTTATTTGAACTTTTAACCGGTACCATGCCGTTCAGAGGGGAACACGAAGCAGCAATTATGTACTCAATTCAGAATGAGGAACCGCTTTCTATCCAGGATTTGAGACCTGATGTCCCTAAAAGTCTTATCAAAATTATTCTAAGGATGCTGGAAAAGGATCCTAAAAAAAGATATAAAGGCGCCACTGAATTTATCAGCGATTTAAGTAGTTCGCAGCAGACTATTAGTGTGCAAAAAAAGGAACACGGCGATCAAAAGAGATCTATTGCAGTGATGTATTTTGAAAATATAAGTTCAGAAAAAGAAAGTGATTATTTCTGTGCCGGAATTACTGAAGACATTATTACTGATCTTTCAAAGATTAAGGGAATTAAGGTAATACCCCGAACTGATGTATTGATTTTCCGAAGCAAAGAAATTAACACTTCTCAAATTGCAGATGCTTTGCAGGTAAATTATATCCTTGAGGGAAGCGTCCGCAAGGCTGGAAATAAAATGCGGATAAATGCTCAATTGTTGGACGTCGGGAATGGTTCTCACGTATGGGCTGAAAGGTTCGACAGAAATGTAGATGATATTTTTGAATTGCAAAATGAAATCGCTCAGAAAATTTTTCAGGCTCTCAAAGTCTCCCTCACAGAAACCGAGAAAGAAACTCTGCAGGCAAATCCTACCGATAATCTGAAAGCTTACGACTTCTTTATGCGCGGAAGAGAACTGGTTAATCGTCGTGGGAAAAATTACAATGAAGAAGCGATACAAATGTTTGAAAAAGCAGTTTCAATGGATTCAAACTTTGCTTCTGCTTATGCGGGCCTGGCGGAAGCTTATTCCTATATGTACGAATGGTATGATGGCAAAACTTTATGGCTGGAAAAATCAATAGAGTGCAATCAAAAAGCTTTAACACTTGATCCCACTTCAGTTGAAGCTAAATTCGGTATTGCAATGGTATATTTTTACCAGAAGAGGATGCACGAATCAAAGAAAGAACTTGAAAGCATCGTTGAGGAAAATCCTAAATTTTACCCGGCTTATGTAAGACTTGGAATGATCTCTGAATTTTCAAATGAAATTGACTCTGCAATCAGATACTATCAAATTGCTTCAGGATTAAAGCCTCATGATGAAGAGCCCTGGGTGCATCTTGATAGTATATTTCGCAGAAAAGGCGACGCCAAATCCGCCGATGAAGCTGCTCTAAAAGTGATCGAAATAACAGCACAAAAATTTGAAGCGAGCCAGCAGGATCCTATCATTATGAGCAGGCTTGCATTGGCATATGCACGATTCAAAGGGAAGGAAGAAGGGATATGGATGCTCAAAAATTTATTTGAATCTGAAATAAACGATGGACTCGTTCTTTATTATTGTTCATGTACCTATGCTTTGCTTGGAGAAAAAACTCAGGCTTTAATTGCATTACGCAAAGCATTTGATAGCGGATTCAGGGGTCTGGCTAACTGGGCTAGGACTGAATCCTCCTTTGATTCTCTTCGTGGCGATTCTATGTTTGAAGAACTGATTGCTTAGTTCTCAATAAATATGTAAATGATTTTTTATCTAACTAATTAGATTAGTCCGACAAAAATATTTCAAAAAAGGAGTAAAAATGCCAAGATACATTATTGAACGCATTGTGCCGGGTGCAGGAAAAATGACTTCTGATGAACTTAAAATTATGTCCCAAAGATCCTGTAATGTATTGGATAATATGGGCCCCCAGATTCAATGGATACATAGCTATGTAACCGAAAATAAAATTTATTGTGTCTATATTGCTCCAAACGAGGAAGCAGTTAGAGAACACGCAAAACAAGGTGGATTCCCCGCTAATCAAATAGCCGTAATTGGCAGGATGATTGATCCTACGACTGCAGAGTCGTAAAAGAAGAACTGTTATGATAATTGCATGATCTTATACCATCTTTATGGTGAAATTGATTTGTATCCTCTATTAATTTAAGAAATATGCACGGCTTTGTTTTTATCTGATTTAATCAGCCTTTAACGAAATAGCATATTCATTTTCAAAATTTATATGTCAATTAGCAAGAAGGTAAAATCACGGTTAATATTAAAATATGTGCAGATGGAGTCAAAGAGATATAAAATATTTTAAGAAAGTTATTAGTTATTTAAAATAAATGTATTAAATTAGAGCGTTAATCATTTTGAGGGATCCTGCCGCTATTTTTGGCAGCGTAAATAGAAATATATTCTGCGTTTTTATTAACTGAAAATTTAGTTAAAATTTATTATGGAGGTAGTAAATGAAGGCCAATATTTACGAACAGTACAATGCCGCTGTAATTGAACTTAAGGGAAAAGTTGAAGGAGGTCCTTTCGCTTCCGAATTTAAGGAGACTCTCCTTGACCTTGTCAATAAAGGTAAGAAAAATATTATCGTTGATATGTCCGATATAAAATTCATAAATAGTAATGGAATAGGAATTCTTGTCTCCGGCTATACAACCGTTAAAAATGGCGGAGGAGAATTAAAACTGGTCAATTCAAGCAGCAAGGTTAATGGAGTTTTAAGTATAACCAAGTTGAATCAGGTTTTTAAAAACTATACCTCATTGGACGAAGCTTTAAAAAGCGGAGGTTAATAACCTCCTGATACTATTGATTTTGCAACTTCCGGCGCCTGATTATTTCATATCATGCCCATTAACTGAGCTAACTAAAAAGGAAATAAAATGATAGGCGAAAGTATTCTGCATTATAAAATCCTCGAGAAACTTGGGGAAGGCGGGATGGGCGTCGTTTATAAAGCAGAAGATACCAAGCTTAAACGCGAAGTCGCAATTAAGTTCCTGCCCCACCACATTTCTGCAGATGACGATGACCGGAAAAGATTCCAGATTGAAGCTCAGGCCGCCGCCTTATTAAATCATCCTAATATTGCACAGATTTATGCCATCGAAGAAACTACAAATTCGAGGGGTGACCTCGAATATTTCTTGGTTATGGAATATATAGATGGGCAGGAATTAAAGAAAAAAATAAAAGAAGGATCACTTACTCCTGACGAAGCTATTGATATTGCATCCCAGATCACTGAAGGGCTTGAAGCCGCTCATAAGAAAGGGATCATTCATAGGGATATAAAATCAACAAACTTAATGATCACGAAGGATGGCAATGTCAAAATAATGGATTTTGGCCTGGCAAAAATTAGTGACAGGTCCCAGATAACCAAAGATGGATCCACAATCGGAACCATTGCGTATATGTCTCCTGAACAGGCAACAGGAAAAGATATTGATAACCGGACGGATATCTGGGCTTTTGGTGTTGTGTTTTATGAATTGCTCACAGGACACCAGCCCTTTGCTGCACAATATGAGCAGGCAGTAATATACTCCATAATTAATGAACCCCCCACACCGGTTACTGATTATAAAGAAGACTGTCCTTCTTCTCTCGTAAAGATCGTAGAAAAATGCCTTGCAAAAAATCGTGATGAGCGATATCAAAAAATTTCAGACGTCAGAAAAGATATTCTTCTCTCCCAAACAGATACCGATTTTGGCTTCAGAACAAAAACTTTAAGAATAAAAAAACCGGGATCGAAAGGATTTAGTACAAAAAAAATATTAACAGTAGCTGTATCAATTGTTGTCATTATCGGATTATCGTTCTTATTACCGGTAGCGTGGCAGAAAATTAAGGACATTGCTGGTTGGAATTCCACTCCCACAGAACAACATCTGGTTGTACTCCCGTTGCTTAATTTTGGAGGAGATGCCGGTAAGCAGGCTTTTTGTCAAGGGCTTATGGAAACTCTTTCCAGCAACATCACCCAGATTGAGCAGTTCAGGAATTCTCTGTGGGTCGTTCCGGCAAGTGAGGTAATTCAGGATAACATAAAAAGTGCGGGCGAAGCATATAATAAATATGGAGTTAATCTTGCTGTAACCGGCAGTGTGCAGTTTATAGGAAACCTTTTAAGATTAAACTTAAACCTTGTTGATGCTAAAAACCTCAGGCAGCTTAATTCCTCGGTTATTGATGTTAATTCTAAAGAAATTTCCTTGATTGATAAAAGAGCTGTAATTAAGCTGTTGGAAATGCTCCATATTGAATTGGAACCGCAGTTGAAAGATGTCCTTGAAGCTGGCAAAACTACCGATCCCGATGCTTACGAATATTATGTGCAGGGAATCGGAAATCTTTTGCAGTATCAAAACACCAGTAACCTTGAAGAAGCCATAAGACTGCTTAAGCTTGCAATACAAAGCGATTCAAATTATGCCCTGGCTTATGCAGGACTCGGAGAAGCCTATTGGCGGTATTATAATCTGACAAAAAATTTCAGCCTTGTAAAATTTGCCAAAAGTGCTGCAGATAAAGGTTATGCTCTTGATAGTGCACTTGCGTCGACTAATGTAACACTGGGAATGATTTACAATGGTACCGGTAAATATGAGAATGCTGTCATACACTTCAAAAAGGCATTAATCAGGGATCCTTCCGATGCTGCGGCATTCAGGGGACTCGCAAAGGCATACCAATCTATGAACAGAGATGCGGATGCAGAGGCAACCTACAAACAGGCAATTGAATTAAAGCCTGATTACTGGGCAGGCTATAATTACCTTGGAGTATTCTATACAAACCACGGGCACTTTGATAAAGCATTAGAGCAATTCAGGCAGGTTATAAAATATGCGCCAAATAATTACCGAGGTTACAGCAATGCTGGTGCAATGTATTATTATTTGGGAAAGCTTTCAGATGCGCAAGATATGTTTGAAAAATCAATAGAAGTTCAGCCCAACACTAATGCTTATTCAAACCTTGGTGTTATATATTATAAGCTGGGTAATTTTGATAAAGCTGCTCAAATGTATCAAAAAGCTTTGGATAAAAACAATAATGATTATATTATGTGGGGAAATTTAGGAGCAGCTCAGCATTTTATAAAAGGCAGGGGCAAAGAATCTCAGGAAAGTTATAAAAAAGCAATAGACCTGGCAGAGCAGCAATTAAAAGTAAATCCTAAGGACCCTGAAGTTTTATCTAGTTTGGCAAGCTATTACGGAGATATAAATGACAGTACCAAAGCTTTTGCATTGCTAAATAAATCATTAAAAATAGCACCTGATGATCAAGACGTCTTATTTCACGCTGCTTCAATAAATGAACACTTTAAGAACAGGGAAAAAGCATTGTACTGGATAAATAAAGCTCTCAATCAAGGATATTCAAGATCTGATATAGAACAGGATCCGGAACTAAAACTGCTTGTAGCCGATCAAAGATACAAACAAATTGTATCAGAATTAAAAGAAAATAAAAACTAATTCCCGATTGTCTTCTTAATAAATTAACTTACTTATTCATTAATTAGGAGCTTAAGATGAGTGCCAAATTTAAACTGTTACTCCCCTTCTTGATTATTGCCGTATTGCTTGCCGGTAATTCCTTTGCTCAGAATCCGCCTTCACCTGTCAATAAGATTACATTAAAGGTTACACAATTGAAAGATGGTACGTGGA
>CAYPNM010000036.1:9785-30564 GCA_964412105.1 uncultured Ignavibacteriaceae bacterium
TCACCTGTCAATAAGATTACATTAAAGGTTACACAATTGAAAGATGGTACGTGGAAAGTGAAAGTCGATAGTATTAATGGTAAAAAAAATAATACTAACATTGATTCTGTTAAGGTAAATAAGAAAACGATGATTACGTGGGAAGTGGAAGGTACAGATGCATATTTCCAGTTCCCTGATAATATATTTGATAAGAAAGCTCCGGGCACAGATACACTTTCAGAAAATTATACGGTATTTGTTAAAGATGGACATAAACTCAAACTAAAAATAAAGGATGATGACAGCCTGGTGGGAAATACTTATATATATTCAATATTTTGTATGAAGGGTAGAGTTTATGCTTGGGGCGATTCACCTCCTAAAATAATTGTAGATTAGATTGATAATAGGAGATAAGAAAAATAATTGAATTGTTGACTGAAACCTTTTTATCTATGTAAAAGAAATCTTAAACGGGGGCAGATTGTTAATTTGCCCCCGGTAAAATGTTATACGATATTTAATGGGTTTCAGCAACACCACGAAAAGTTATTTCTTTGGTTCCTGGTTTGCCTGGTACATATCATAAAATATCTTGCACATGCTTCTTACCCATTCATTGCTGTCTTCGGTCATTGCGCCTTTAAGGGCGTATATCCCTCTCGGATCCCCAATTTTGTATAGAGAAAGGGCAGCCATAATCCTGGCTTCTGGCGCTTTATCCTTGTGAAGAACATCCATCAATGGAATGACAGCTTTTCCACTTTCCCTCTCTCCCAGATAATAAGTGGCGCTGACTCTCAGGCCCATATTATCAGATTTTACGCCCTGCAAATAATTATCGTCTATTGCAGAGTCACTGATCTTGCGCAGGACTTTAAGCGAATCCTGGGAATAAATGGCCATGCTTGAAAACAATGCCAGTAAAATGGCAACAAGAACAATTCTGTTCAGTTTCATAAGCTCTCCAATTATTTTAGTGAGAAAAATTGAATAGGCAGGCGAATAAGGTCAAATAATAAGTTGCCTCGCCATGAAATTGATAAATTAATTACAAATAAGCAAGAAAAATTTATAATATTTTAATTATAGGTATCATTCCCATTATTGCTTTGGAAATTGTGTTGAGAATTCATACAAAAATTTTAATTGCCTTAACGGCACTAATTGTTTATGTTATTACTACTGATTAATGGATGACCATTTCTTCAATCAGTCTAAGCCTATATATCTGAATTATAAAATTTACTTAGTTTTAATCCTTAAGGTAACCTTATGATAAGTGAGACTATACTTCATTATAAAATAATTGAGAAACTTGGTGAGGGCGGTATGGGTGAGGTCTTCAAAGCGCAGGATACTAAACTTGACCGCTTTGTTGCGCTAAAGTTCCTTCCCTCTCAATTCACTGCAACAGACGAGGAGAAAGCGCGCTTCATCCAGGAGGCAAAAGCTGCTTCTGCGATGAATCATCCAAACGTCTGCACAATTTACGACATACAGGAGAACAACGGGCAGCTTTTCATCGTGATGGAATTTATTGATGGTGTGACACTCAGAAACAACAAGCAACCATTATCAGAAAAGAGAATTCTTGACATAGGTGTTCAAGTTGCTGAGGGATTAGGCGCAGCACACGAAAAAGGGATTGTTCACCGCGATATAAAACCTGAAAACATAATGATACGCAAAGATGGCATTGTACAGATTATGGATTTCGGTCTCGCTAAGCTTTACACTTCAAGCAACGCAAGCCGATTGACAAAAGCCGGCACAACAATGGGGACAATGGGTTATATGTCACCCGAACAGGTGCAGGGACTTGATGTAGATCATCGCACAGATATCTTTTCTCTCGGCGTAGTGCTTTACGAACTGCTGGCAGGTGAATCTCCCTTCAAAGGAATGCACGAAACCGCCATAATGTATGAAATCGTAAATGTTGATGCGCCGCCGATTGCTACTGTAAAGGAAGGAATTGATCCGCAGCTCGACGGAATAATTCTCGAGTGTCTTGAAAAAGAAAAGGATGAAAGATTCCAGTCCGCAAAAGAGCTTGCAAAGAATTTAAGAAAAATACAGCGCGCGCTTACTTCCGGAAGAACAAGCAGAATGTACAGCGTAAACTCCCAGGCATACAATGCACGAAGCGGACAAACAACTGCCTCAAATGTGCAGGCTAAAACTTCGCTTGGTGATATTCCCGTTAAAAATGTATTCAGAAACATCTTTTACAATCCGAAATTATTCTGGTCCGCTGCAGCATTATTATTTATAGCTGTAATATTACTTCTGGTATTTTCTGTATTCAACAAAACAGAAGTTGAAGTTCAGGAGATAAAGGCTTCGGTCATTCCTCCGCATGGGATCAATTATGATAATAGTTTAGGGAGTAATCTGACAATTTCTCCCGATGGGAAATACATATCATTTATCGGAACTGATTCAACCGGAGCATCTAAATTATGGGTAAGGCCTGTTAATTCACTGACAGCCCGGCCGTTAACAAATGCTTCCCAAGGTGCTTACCCCTTCTGGTCTCCTGACAGTAAGAACCTTGCCTATTTTTACAATGGTAAATTAATGAAAATTTCGCTCGATGCCGGAACATCGCTGCCTGTTTGTGATATTTCTACCGGAAGAGGCGGTTCCTGGAGCAGGAACGGAACAATTATTCTTTCACCTGATGCAGCCGGAGGAATTTTTAAAGTCCCTTCGTCAGGAGGAAAGCCCGAAGAGATTATTAGGACGGATACTTCAAATAAAAATCAAAGTCTGAGATGGGAATACTTTTTGCCTGATGGAGATCATTTTCTTTATTCAATAGAAAACAGCGCCACCGGGTCTTCTGCCCCGGATGCAATTTATCTTTCATCATTAAGTGATACAAAGTCAAGAAAATTAATTGATGCTTCATCAAACTGCCAGTATGCAAACGGCTTTCTATTGTTTGTGCGGCAGGGTATTTTGCTTGCACAAAAATTTGATCCTGATAAACTTGAGATCGAAGGAGAAGCAATGCCGCTTGCTGAGAATATACAATACTATGATCTTAGAATTGTCGGAACTTTTGCTGCTTCACAAAACGGAAAACTTGTTTACCTTAATGAAAGTCAGACTAATGTAAGCACAGTTATTCTGGATAAAAACGGGAAAGAGATAAAAAAACTTCTTGATCAAAAGCCCATGTACTACATTGATTTTTCCCAGGATGGTAATAAAGTAGTCTATGATGTTTATGACCAGAATGAAAAAAATATTGATGTGTGGACCTACGACCTAATTAGAAACGTTTCAACGAGACTTACATTCAGTAAAGATCCTGACATAGTTCCTATCTTTACAAAAGATGGTAAAAATGTAATTTATACTGCGAGTACGAGCGGTGGGATTAATAATTCATATATAAAAAATTCCGACGGTTCAGGAGAAGCAAAACTTTTATATAAATTCAAATCTCCAAGTGCAGCCCTGGATGTTTCTCCTGATGGTAATTATATCGCTTATATGTCTCTGAATTCAACAGGTAATTCAAGCGCTTGGGATATTTTATTACTCAATCGAAAGGATGGAGGAAAAATTGTCCCTTTGCTTACCAAAAATTATAATGAACAATTCCCGCAGTTCTCGCCGGATATGAAATGGATGGCTTATCAATCGGATGAATCAGGGAAATACCAGGTATACATTATTCCTTTTAATCCGGACAATCCGAATTCAGGAGCAGGCGGTAAATGGCAAATATCAGTTGATGGCGGCACGAGCCCTATATGGATGAATAATGGGAAAAGTGTTTATTACTCTACACCGGACAACAAATTATTGGGAGTTGATGTAAACCAAAAGGGTGCAACTATTTCACCGGGAAAACCTTATACAGTTTTTGATCCCGGGAATGCTAATATCACCCGGATTTATGATATTAATAAAGCGGGCACAGAGATACTTGCAACAGTTCCAAACGGACAGAAAATTAATTCAGTTTTAACCTTGGTAGCCAACTGGCAGAAAGGGCTTGAGAATAAGAAATAAAAAAGATGTCATTGAGTCCCGACTTGCAGGGACCAGAATCTTTTACTCTAATTTTCATATTGAGGGCTTCTCCATTATATCGCCAATGTATAATTTATTTCAATTATTCATTAGTCTTTATATATTATTGCTTATAACTTATCAGGAAAAAATATGAAACGCCTTTTCTCACTTACCTTGGTAATTATTTTTTTAACTTCACTCTTCCTGCCGGCACAGGTAGAAAACAAGAATGAAAGTAATGCGGGATTAAATAAACTTTCCGACAGCACTTATAATTCAATGCGCTGGCGTATGATAGGACCTTTCCGTGGAGGAAGGACACTCGCAGCATCAGGTATCCCTGGTAATCCGGATACATTCTATTTCGGTGCAGTCGACGGTGGTGTATGGAGAACTACAAACGCTGGGGTAACGTGGGTTCCCCTGACAGATGGACAAGCAAATCCATCAATCGGCGCACTTGCAATTGCCCCTTCAAATGAAAAAATAATTTATATCGGTACAGGTGAGGCGGATATGCGTTCCGATATTACCTATGGAACCGGAGTTTATAAATCGACGGATGGGGGCGATAACTGGACTCATATTGGATTGGAAGATACTAGACACATCGGTAAGGTTTTAATCGATCCGAAAAATCCTGATGTAGTTTTCGTTGCAGCACTGGGACATGCTTATGGATCTAATAATGAGCGCGGTGTTTTCAAATCAACTGATGGAGGAAAAACCTGGAATAAAGTTTTATATAAAAATGATGAGACAGGTGCGGTGGATCTTTCATGGGATACTGCAAATACAAATATAATCTATGCAACAATGTGGCAGGCCAGAAGAACTCCCTGGAGCCAGTATCCCCCAAATGAAGGTCCGGGAAGTGGACTTTATAAATCAACTGACAATGGAAATACTTGGAATGAAATTAAAGGCAACGGCTTCCCTGAAGATTCACTTGGAAGAATCGGTGTTGCCGTTGTAAATGGATCAAATGGGAATAAATTATTTGCTCTTGTGGAATCCCTGGGAAAAGAATCGGGTTTGTATTATTCAAACGACGGCGGTCAAACATGGGAATTGAGAAGCACAAATCCGAATATTACCACAAGGATGTGGTATTTCGGAAGAGTATTTATTGATCCGGCTAATCCTGAAATCGTATATGTCCCCAATCGTTCTGTATTCCGTTCGGAAGATGGTGGAAAAACTTTTACTGCTATTAAAGGTTCGCCCGGCGGTGATGATTATCATTATATCTGGATAGATCCGGAAAATCATAACAGATTAATTGAAGCAGCGGATCAGGGCGCTGCTGTAAGTCTGGACTACGGAAAAACGTGGAGCAGCTGGTATAATCAACCTACAGCACAATTCTACCACATCAGCGTTGACAATCAATTTCCCTATCGCATTTATGGAGCGCAGCAGGATTGCGGTACAGTTTCAATCACCAGCCGAAGCGATTATGGACAAATTTCATTCAGGGACTGGCATTCGATCGGCGCCGGTGAAGCCGGTTATATTGCGCCTGACCCTAAGAATCCTAACATAATTTTTGGGGGAAATACCTACGGCGGCTTGTTTCGATACGATAATGTTACAGGACAATCACACGTCGTGGAACCCTGGCTGCTTGCATCATTTATGACTCCTATGTCGCAGCGCAAATACCGTTTCACTTGGACGTCGCCCATTGGTTTTGATCCGCATAATGGAAGTGATTTATACTTTGGATCCCAATATTTATTGCGCACTACTAATGGAGGACTGAGCTGGCAGAAAATAAGTCCGGATTTAACAGGCGCTGATAAAAATATTAAAGATGATACTTCTCCACTCACAGTTGATAACGCTTCCGCTCGTGGTTTGGGAGTAATTTATTCATTTTCATTCTCTCCGGTTAAATCCGGTATAATCTGGATTGGTACCGATGATGGTAAAATACAACTAACTGAAGACGGTGGTAAGCACTGGAAAGATGTGACGCCAAAACAGCTTGAACCTTGGAGCAAAATAAGCATTATCGATGCTTCGCCGTTTGATACTAAAACTGCTTATGCAGCAGTCGACAGGCATAGACTTAATGATTTCAAACCTTACATTTATAAAACTACTGATAGTGGCAAAAACTGGAAACTGATCAGTAACGGAATTCCCGATCTATCTTTTGTAAGAGCAGTACGTTCGGATCCTAAAAAGGAAGGACTTCTATACGCAGGGACTGAAACTGGCGTATTCATTTCATTTAATGATGGACAAAACTGGCAGCCATTACAGTTGAACCTTCCGACAGTTTCTGTTCGAGATATTGCAGTTCACGAAAATGATTTAATAGCGGCAACTCACGGAAGATCTTTTTGGATCCTGGATGATCTTACACCACTCAGACAAATGGATGCTGACGTCTTGAAATCAAATACAAAACTATTAGCTCCTGAAACTGCAATTAGGATCAGACGAAGCGAGAACACTGATACCCCCCTGCCGCCTGAGACACCGCTTGGACAAAATCCTCCGGCCGGAGCAATAATTAATTATTACTTGGCAAAAAATATTTCAAGCGAAATAACATTAGATATTTATGACAAAGCGGGCACGCTTATCAGGCATTATTCAAGTAATGATAAAGAAGTTCCACCTTCTTCACAGCCATATTTTATGCTTGAATGGCTGCCTGCATTTAAACCATTAACGACACATGCAGGCCTAAATAGGTTTGTATGGGACCTTCACTATCCATCCCCACCGGCGGAATATAATTATTACAGTATGAAAGCAGACGTTTATGATGGATCTATTGAAGAACCGGAAGGTCCGATGGCTTTACCCGGCAAATACAAGATAGTTTTAACTTTAGAAGGAAAAACCTATTCACAGCATTTGGATCTGAAAATGGACCCGCGTGTTAAGGTTTCTGAAAAGGCTTTGAAGGATCAGCTTAATCTGGGACTCGAAATCTGGAACGCTTCTGCAGTGAATAATAATTTGAGATCAATCCTTTCATCGATTGCAAAGCAGTTAACCATAATTAAGGCTGATAATAACACAGAACTAATTACAAAATTGGATAGCTTAAAGGGAAAAATTAATGATCTGCAAAAATTGCTGGGAGGCTCTGACCCGGCAAATCTGGAAACTGCCGTATTCAGCGCCGATCGTGAACCGACCAGACAGATGAGAGAAGGCTTTAATGAGCAAAACGATAAAATTAAATCGGCAGTGAAGGAATGGGACACTTTAAAGGGAAAAGACATTAAAGAATTGAACAGGATATTAAAAGCATCAGGTCTGCATCCCTTAATTCTGACAGGGGAAAAAACTGACCATTATAATTTGATAAATTAAATCCTTGAATTGCTTTTGAGACAATCAGAAAGTCCGTAAGTGATTCTGGAATTTTGAATTATTACAATCTTAATTGTTGATTGGTAATTTTAGAGAGAAAGCTATAGAATAAAAAAAGCAATTGTTTTTCTCCATTCACTTTAGTAACGTATACGTTATAGGAAATAGGTAGCCTAAAGTTCCTTAGCATTATCTAACTGATTACCCGTTAGTTCATTTTAGCTAAATAAAGCTATATAAAATAATAGCTTATTATTTAATGCTATTAGCTCTTAAAATTTCATAATTCAAATAATTTATTCATCAAAATTAATAATAGAGGGTCATTATGATTAATGAAACATCCATTGAGCAATTTAAAGGAAGCTTGAAAGGACAGTTAATAAATTCCAAAGATGCCGACTATGAAGAAGCTAGAAAAGTCTGGAACGGGATGATAGATAAACACCCGCTGATGATCATCAGATGTGCAAACGAGGATGATGTAGTAAAAGCGGTTAATTTTGCACGAAATAATAAGCTCGAGACAGCTGTTCGTGGGGGCGGTCACAACGTTGTAGGATTTTCAACCTGCGATGATGGAATCGTAATTGATCTTTCTCCAATGAAAAAAATTGAAATTGACAAGAATTCTCAGACTGTAAAGGCACAGGCAGGGCTTACATGGGGTGAGTTTGATAAGGCCACACAGGAACAGGGATTAGCTACTACAGGAGGACTTGTTTCTACTACAGGAGTTGCAGGTTTTACTCTTGGGGGCGGTTTCGGTTGGCTTGTTAGAAAACTTGGAATGACAATTGACAATCTTCTCTCGGTTGAAATGATTCTTGCAAATGGCAACCGCATCACAGCAAGTCCTACTGAGAATCCGGATCTTTTCTGGGGAGTAAGAGGTGGCGGTGGGAATTTTGGAATAGTTACCTCGTTTACTTTCAAACTTCATCCTGTCGGTCCAAATGTTTATGGTGGTGCCCTTTTTTATCCTGTCTCCAAAGCAAAAGAATTACTTCAGTTTTATAATAAATGGACACAATCTTTGCCGGATGAATTATCGACTATGACCGCTTTCCTTACGGCCCCTCCGGAGCCTTTTATTCCAAAGGAATTGGTCGGCACACAAATGATTGCTGTAGCTCTTTGCTGTATTGGTGAAAAAGATGAAGGCGATAAATTGCTCAAACCATTGCGCGATTTTATGCAGCCGTCAGTAGATGTGGCTGGGCCAATACCATATGTGGCGTTACAGGGAATGTTCGATGCCACCGCCCCAAAAGGAATACACTCTTATTGGAGGACGCATTATTTCACTGAGCTAAGTGATAATACCATCAACACACTTATTGACCAGGTCTCAAATTTAAAAAATCTCTCACCTTTCAGTGCGGTACATATACATCACTGGGAAGGAGCAATTAACCGTGTCAAATCGGAGGATGCAGCATTCTCTCACAGGGATGCTCGTTTTGTTATGAATATAGTCGGTAACTGGATGACTGAAGATGACCCCGATAAGCACATCGGTTGGGTGCGGAATTCTTCTGACGCAGTTAAGCAATTCTCTACCGGTAAATTATATCTGAATTTTATAGCCGATACTGGTGAGGACAAAGTAATGGCTGCTTATGGCAAGGATAAATATGAGAAGCTTGTTCAGCTGAAAAATAAATACGACCCTGAAAATTTATTCCACCTGAACCAAAATATAAAGCCGTCAGCTTGAAATAAGCAATATGGATATTGATTAATTTTTAAACAGGCAGCCTTGAGGAAATCAGGCAGGTTCAGGGATATATAATCACATAGTTTTGCATTATTCATTATCTATATTTTACTAGAGTCCCCATAGGCAAGAAAGACTATTATTTTTAAATACAAAACTAATCCATAGAAGATAGTAACCTCTTTATATGGGGAATTTGCTTGCGCGTTGCAGCAGCACCCTGTTCAATGATACCGGGTATCTTATCTACATCAAACATAGATAAGGGTTCATTAAATTCAGGCACTATAGCAAATATTTCTGAATGATGGGCAAGATTGTTGAAAGCATAAGAAGCCTTCAAAATATTGTTAATATAAATAGCTGTCATCTGTTCCTGAACGGCAGTTAATGACTTCATTTTCTTCTTGTAATCAATTGAAAAACCCATTGCTATAATAATTCCAGCCCCGTTTTGTATTGCAGTATCGATAGGCAGCGGATCAGAAGCTGCACCATCTACATACAGCTTTCCATTAATCTGCCATGGCGGAAATATCAGAGGTAAAGCAATGCTTGCCCGTACTGCATCAAATAATTTCCCTTCAGATATTACTACTTTTTCACCATTCGACATATCAGTTGCGGCAACAATAAATTTCTTCTTAAGATCATTAAAAGTGCGATCTTCAAGAATCATTTTTATTCGGGCATTTAAAATAGAATCATCCACCAATCCACTGGCTTCACTAAATTTAAGTTTGCCATCCCTTGAGGCCTTTAAATTCATTAAATAATCCTGCATAATTTCAGTAGTCCAGGTTCTCTCAGACCACATTTTGATCTCATTCACACTCATTCCCATTGCTATTCCGGCACCGTAAACACTACCTGCGCTGCAGCCCACTATCATATCAACCTCAATATTTTCTTCCACTAACGTCTGCCACATACCAATGGAAGCCGCACATTTTATAGCTCCGGAGCCAATTACCAAGGTTATATTTTTTTTGAGACTGTTATTAGCCATATTTTTTAGCCTTTTGATGAATCAGATTGGATAAACTGGTTCAATTATCATTATAAAAATATATTACTTTGTATCCCCTAAATTTTAATGGAATTTTTACTCATAGCTTTTTATAGCCGAATCAACATCTGGAAATATCTTTAAGATATTATTAAAACCCGTTAGAGATAAAACTTTGGAAACATCAGGCTGAACATTTACGAGACGCATATCGCCGTTCCTGACCCTTGTTTCTTTGACTGCTGTAAGAAGCATCCTCAGTCCGGCGCTGCTTGTATATAACACTTCAGTAAAATCGGTAATTAAATTAACATTTCCCTTTTCAATATGCTTTCTTATATGTCCTGTAATTTCCGGAGCTGTCAAGGCATCAACATCTCCTGTTATTTTAATAACCACTAAATTATTAGTCAGATTATCCCGAATTTCCATCATACGTCCTATTGTTAATTTTTACTATACAATTTTTAATTCTAATGTTATACAATTGCTATTATCGCTTTCTTTTGAGTACTGTACTTTATCCATTAATCCGTTAACCAGCGTTATTCCCAATCCGCCAATTTTTCGATCTTCCCAATCTTCATTTATATCGGGCAATTCAAATTCTTCGGGGATAAACTGCTTTCCATAATCAATTATTTTTAAAACTGCTTTGTTGGTGTCTACAAGAAACTCAAGCTTTATTTCTCCCTTCTCAATACCATCATACCCATATTTAATAATATTGGTACAGATTTCTTCGGTAGCAAGTTTATAAGCAAAAACCTTGTCGTCACTCAGTTTGCAGTAAATAGCAGCTTTCTCAATAAAGTTGCGCAGGTCTTCCAGATTATCCTGACTGGCTTTTCGAATTATTGAATGTTTATTTTCCTCTAAGGATAATTTCTTTCTCACCGCTATTTGAGTTATATCATCATATTGGTCTTGCGAGCCTATATGTCTAAAAAGGTTCGAATTAAGATCATACAGCATACTAAAACCTGAGGACCACGGAGCTGCCACTGTTTTTAATAGATTCTTATCGCTAAACGATTCGCGATTGCTGTTTTTTGCATCAGTAGTACCGTCAGTATAAGCGAATAAAATATCACCCGGTTTAAGTTTGATTGTGACAACTGTAAATGCAAGATTAGGAAACATTCCGATAACCGGACCGGTGGGATAAAGTTTGTTTATGATATCCCCTCCACTGTTAATTACTACAGGGGGTTCAAGTCCCGCATTAACATAGTGAATTTCATCTGTATCAGAATCAAGTATGCCAAAAAATATTGAGGCAAACATGTTTGAATTATAATGTGTTTCAGCAATGTAATTGTTTGTATTTAAAATGATTTCTCGAAGTAATGAGTATATATCTTTAACAGTTTCATTTTTTTGGCTGTAAGCCCGCAGCAAAGTACGAAACAGCACCATAAATAAAGCTGCACCTACACCTTTATCACAAACATCACCAATTATAAAAGCAGTATATTTTGAACTATTAATTTGAAATACATCATAAAAGTCTCCTGAAACCTGTCTGGCCGCTTTGAAATGCGCAAATACTTCCCACCCTTTTATATCCAGCATTTCTTCAGGAAAAAAACCTGATTGTATCTGTCTGCCGATTTCCAGGTCAGTTTGGGCCACATTCAATGCCTTTTCTTTTTGAGAAAATAACTGTGCCTTTTCAACTGAACCTGCCACTAGTAATGCAACAGCCCTTGCAATTTCTAGATCACTTGGGCTGTATTTATAATTTTCATCAGACGCCGCTAAAAACATTGTACCTATTATTTCACTAATCGAAATGATCGGGACAACAAATACATTATCCCTCTCATAAATTTGTTTGAAATTAACGAATGATTCTTTGTAAGGGCTTTTAGAAACTTTTTCTATTATAAAAGGTTTTCCCGTTTTAAGTTTATTGAGAAACGAATCATTACTGGCCAGATTGATTTCTGTCCCCATTGCATTTTGTCCATTAGATTTTAATGGCTGATATGCCACAACTGTCAATTTATCCTTTTTATCGCTTAATACTCCTATGCTTGCAAAGTCAATAGGAAATAATTTTAGGAGTTCCTTACAGGCACCCTGAATAACTTCATCAAATCTTAGCGAGGAATTAATTTTCTCATTAAACTTATTTATGCTGCCTAGTTCAATAGCTCTGTCCACCAGCATTAAGTTTATTTTATTGATCTCATCCTCTTCTTTAATATTACCCTCTGTTATTTTCTCAGGATTTTTAACCGCATTATTTATGCGTTGGTGCTTGGAATGTTTTTCTTCTTCACGATAGCGGGTTGGAATAATTACAGATGAAAGAATCAAGAAAGATAAGAACCCAATTTCAAAACTCCTGTCCACAAAAAAATTAGCTGGAATATAACCCATTACTCTAAGCTGGAATATAATAAAACCTAGAAACAACAAACTGCAGGTTTTAATAATTATTTTCCCTCTTTCGTTTCCTTTATTAATGTAAATTAAACATGCTGCAAATATTACAATAGCAGATACGATTGTTAAAACTGCAATTAGTTTTAGTGCGCTAACATAAGGCAAAAAAAATAGTAGAAGTAAACCAATAATGAATATTCCCCTTTCATATAAGACACCCTTTTCAAAAATGTTTTCAGGTGATTGGAGCCGCAGGAATAATTGAATATATTCAATTATTAAGTAGAGCGAAATCAGGAATAATAAAGGCATTATCCTGCCAGCTGAGTCCGATAAGCCCGGCCAAAAATTAATCAGGTTGGCTCCATTAGCAAATACTGGCCCACCACCACCTATTACAATAAATAATACTAAATAGATAGTGCTTTTTTCTTTGGTCCTAATATACAGGGATACATTGTTGACAATTGCCAGAAAAATTATCCCAACATATATACCTAAATACAACTGTTCACTGAAAATTTGTTGGTGCAAATTATATTCGCCTGAATGATTGCTCTATATTACTAAAGACTCATTAACTACCGGGTATCCGGAATTTTTTCTTAAGCCAGAATACAATACAAATCTGTATTTATTCTGATTTATTATCTTTTAAATAATTGGGAATCTTAGAATAAATTATGTCCCTCGAAAGGTGCTCTAAATTATATCATTATTCTTAATATTCCAAATAGGATCATTCTTATATCATAATTTCTATATATAATCTCACATCAAAATTCCTTGACTAATGTATATTCCTGAACTTTTAAAATAATCTCTTCTTCCCAATCCCGAGAAAATGATCTGAAGCATAGATAAGTGAACTTAGCCAGCAGAATCCAACGAGATCTTTTGTCCTTTACTGCTTGACAATAGAGACCTAATAATATATCTTAGCATTGACCGAAGGATTTGTAGCCTTCCGGAGGTTCAAAGAATATATAATTCCTGAATAAAACTATTTAAAACATAAAAGGAAAACTTGGCTGGTTTAAAAGGCTAATAGCGGGCTATCATTAAACCTGCTTTTTAAAACAACTGAAGCCTTTAGCAGTTAACCTTAAGAAGCAAAATGTTGCAGTTGACATTCATAATTAACTTTATGCGGTGTCTTAATTCTGTAATCCAACTTTGTTTTAAGAAATAAAAGAGGTGCAAAATGGTAAAAAAAGTATTTTCCTTTTTTGCCAGGATTTTCAGCTTCCGTAAGTTCGCAGTTCACAAAACTATTAACCTTGATGGCATCATTTCAGAAAAAGAAATATTTGATGATCTAGATCATGTAGAATAGTTCCAGAAATAGTCATAGAGTACTACATCCTTTATTAGAATACAGATATTTGAGATAAATGCAACGGATTTATTATCCCAAAAATTCTTATTGCCTGATCCTTTTAGTTTATTTAAATCCCCTATTTCATATTGAAAGCTGGAGTCACTATTGATCGCTTCTACAATTCTTCATTACAAGATACTTGAAAAACTCGGTCAGGGAGGAATGTATATATTCTATCTTGCAGAAGACACTAAGCTCAATAGATGCTTGAGGACCTTATAAAAGTAGATCAGGATTATGGGGCATATCTGATTGCAGAATTCTACGCATATAGGAAGGGAAAAAATAAAGCTTTTGAATGGCTGGAACATACTTACAACTAGCGCGATGAAGGCTTAACCGCTGCATTAGGCCTTCAACTGTTACGAAATATAGGTGAAAAACCTCGTTATACGGCATTTTAGAAATAGTTGATATTACCGCTGTGATAAAGAAATTTTGAATTAGATATTGATTCCTATGAAATAACTTTTTAATTTTATCACTAGTTGGTAGCTGATCCTGAATTTTCAAAGAATATTTTATAATAAACCGTGTTAAACAGGTTCTCCCCCGCCTGTTTAACAGAAGCGGTTAAGCCCGCCAATCTCCCCCTTGGTGGGCTTTTTAATTTTCATTAGGAGAAGTTTTATGTCCATTAGACCGGTGAAAAAAATATTAAAAGCGCAGCCTACTATTGAAGGAGCTGGAGTTAATCTGCGTCGTGCAATCGGATTTGGAGACCCGTCAGAGGTTGACCCTTTTCTTTTGCTCGATGACTTTCGCAATGAAAAACCGGAAGACTACCTTGCTGGTTTTCCCTGGCATCCTCATCGCGGGATTGAAACAATTACTTATGTCCTTGCAGGAACTGTGGAGCATGGCGACAGCATGGGAAATAAAGGAGTAATTACTTCTGGAGATATTCAATGGATGACTGCTGGAAGCGGGATCATCCACCAGGAAATGCCGAAGGGTGATACAAAAGGTAGAATGCACGGTTTTCAGCTCTGGGCAAATCTTCCTTCGGCTCTTAAAATGACACCCCCTCGTTACCAGGGAATTGAATCAAAAGATATACCTGAAATTACAGATGATGACGGGACACACGTGCGTTTGGTATGCGGAGATTACTGGGGAAAGAAAGGCCCTGTGGATGGAATTGCTGCCAACCCTGTTTATATAGATGTTTCCGTTCCGCCGGGCAAAAGGAAATCCTTGCCAATCGACACAAGAAATAATGCTTTTGCCTATGTCTTTGCAGGATCAGGAAAATTCTGCAATGCGTCCGAACCATTGTCAGTCCCTACCGAAAGCGTCGGCTGGTTGGATACAAATCCTCCAATAGAAGCTGATAACCGCTCATTAATTTTATTTGACAGCGGAGATGAAGTCACCGTGCAGGCCGGTGAAGAAGGAATAAGGTTTCTTCTCATCTCGGGAAGACCGTTCAAAGAGCCTGTTGCCTGGTACGGCCCCATCGTCATGAACACACAGGCGGAACTGCAAAAAGCATTTGAAGAATTGCAGAACGGAACATTTATAAAAAAGTGATCTTGACTTTATTATATAGATTTCCCTGGTTAAATCCTGCAAAGCTGCACATTTAGAAATTCCCCAGAATGACAATAGGTAAAATTTATATTATATGGGTATATTGACAAAGTCAATTATTAATTAATTGGGGTTTACTATGAAATTATTCAGATATTTTTTATTAAGTATAATATTACTACCCTCTTTTATTTTTGCTCAGGAAAAAGAAGATCCGTTTTTATGGCTGGAGCAAATAGACAGCCCAAAATCAATGGAATGGGTGAAAGCTCAGGATACCATTACGGTAAATGCTCTTGAAAAATTTCCTGAGTTCCAGAATTTATACGACAACAATTTAAAGATCCTGAATTCGAAAGAAAGGATCGCCTATCCATCCATTATAGGAAAATATATCTATAACTTCTGGCAGGATAGTGCAAACGAAAGAGGCTTATGGAGAAGAACAAGCCTGGAAAGTTATCTTAGTCCATCGCCGGATTGGGAAACGGTTCTGGATATTGATTCACTTTCAAAAGCCGATGGTGTTCAATGGGTTTACAAAGGCGCAAATTATCTATACCCGGATTATAATCTTTGCTTGGTAAATCTTTCGCGTGGCGGCTCCGATGCTACAGTTGTAAAAGAATTCGATCTACGAACAAAAAGATTTGTTGAAGATGGATTTGATTTACCGGAAGCAAAACAGTCAGTCGGCTGGATTGATAAAGATCATCTCTTTGTCGGAACTGATTTCGGCAAAGGGTCAATGACAACATCCGGCTATCCAAGAATTGTTAAGGAGTGGACGCGCAATACACCATTGAGCGATGCTAAAACTATTTTTGCCGGAGACTCCACTGACGTCAGTGTAGGAGGTTATGAAATTAATACCCCCGAAAGATCTTATCAGATTATTTACAGGGGAATAACCTTTTACACATCACATATTTATACGATGGTAAATGGTTCTCTGGTAAAACTTGATTTACCTGAGGATATTCAGTTTGACGGTATATTTAAAAACCAGATGCTTCTCGAACTTAAATCTGATTGGAAAGTTGACGGGAAACTCTTTCATCAGGGTGATCTTTTAAGTATTGACTATGACAGGTTCTTGAAAGGCAATAGAGATTTTTCTTTAATTTACAGACCTGGCCCGAGAGAAAGCATTGTCTCAGTTACTAATACCAAAGACTTTTTACTCATTAGCAGGTTAAACAATGTCAGAAGCGAACTTTATAAGTATGTATTGAATGATAATAAATGGTCGGGAGAAAAAATAAATGCACCCGATTATGGGACAATAGGCATAGCTTCAACAAGTGATTTCTCCGACAGGTTCTTTTTTACCTATACAAATTTCTTAAATCCATCTACTCTTTATTTGTATGAAGAAGATGGAACTATTAAAAAAGTAAAAAGTCTCCCTCAATTCTTTGATGCCGGCAATTTTGAAGTAAAACAACACGAGGCTATTTCGAAAGACGGAACAAAAATTCCCTATTTCATGGTATTTAATAAAAATATTAAGTATAACGGGGAAAATCCCACTCTACAGTATGCTTATGGTGGATTTGAAATATCCATGAGACCGTTCTATTCAGCAACAATAGGAACTGAATGGTTGACTCGGGGAGGGGTTTATGTGCTTGCAAATATTAGGGGTGGAGGTGAGTTTGGACCAAAATGGCATTTAGCTGCCATAAAGCAAAACCGCCAGAAAGCTTATGATGATATGATTGCGGTATCTGAAGATTTAATTAAAAGAAATGTTACCTCGCCAAAGCATTTAGGTGTTATGGGAGGAAGCAATGGCGGGCTGCTCGTTGGAGTAATGCTTACTGAAAGACCTGACCTCTATAATGCCGTCGTTTGTCAATCTCCCCTGCTCGATATGAAGCGTTTTAATAAACTTTTAGCTGGCGCAAGTTGGATGGGAGAATACGGAAATCCGGATAATCCTGAAGACTGGGCTTACATTAAAAAGTATTCACCTTATCAAAATGTATTTAAGGATAAAAAATATCCGCCTGTGTTGTTCACAACTTCAACAAGAGACGATAGGGTTCATCCAGGACATGCTAGAAAAATGGCTGCAAAGATGGAATCTTTCGGCGATCCCGTGTATTTTTATGAATATACTGAGGGCGGCCACTCGGCTGGCGTAACAAATAAAGAAGTAGCTTTTGAAAGCGCTCTTACGTTTTCGTTTCTTTGGATGAATCTAAAATAGATTATTAAAAATAAAGGATTAAATGAACTCCTATTGCTAATTTAATCCCAAAAGTCACAAAGTTTGTGAAGTATATTTATGAAGGGTCGGAATGTTCTTCCGATCTTTCATAAATTTGATCCTTGTACTTTCCTGATTAAGTAGCCAAATTCAGTCATTAAGGATAACCAATATGATCGGCAAAAATATATCTCATTACAAGATAATAGATAAGTTAGGCGGACCAGCCTGCCGGGCAGGAGCGGAATGGTTCAACTCTTTCTTTGGGGGTGAATTATGATAGGAAAAACTATTTCGCATTATAAAATTATCGATAAACTCGGCGAAGGTGGGATGGGTGTCGTTTATAAAGCCCAGGATACCAAACTCGATCGGATAGTGGCCTTAAAATTTCTACCGGCTCACGCGCTTTCAAATGAGGAAGATAAAGAACGCTTTGTCAGGGAAGCCAAAGCGGCTGCATCTTTGAATCATCATAACATTGCCCACATATACGAAATAGATGAAACCAATAGTGCCGAGAACGGGAAACTGATGTTCATTGCAATGGAGTATGTCGAAGGAAACACTCTCGAAAAGATTATCCATTCAAAAGGTGGCGCTCCCCTCCCCTTAAAAACTGCAATCAGTTACACAATTCAGATTGCAGAAGGTTTGCAGGTTGCGCATGAAAAAGGGATTGTTCATCGGGATATAAAAACCGCAAACATAATGGTTAATGACAGAGAACAAATTAAGATTATGGATTTCGGTCTTGCAAAAGTTTCAGGGGCAACAAAAGTTACAAGACTTGGAACAACAATGGGTACTGCCGCTTATATGTCACCTGAACAGGCGAGCGGAGAAAAAGTAGACCACAGAACTGATATCTGGTCGCTCGGGGTTGTAATGTATGAAATGATCTGCGGACAGCTTCCATTTAAAAATGATTATGAGCAGGCGCTCCTCTACTCTATTATGAATGAAGAGCCTGAGCCTCTGACAGCGAAAAGAACAGGAGTTCCAATTTCACTTGATGGAATAATCTCAAAAGCTTTAGCGAAAGACCCTGCTATGCGATACCAGCACGTGGATGAAATTCCTGCTGATTTAAGAACCATAGAGCTAAAATCAGGAAGTGTAACAACCAAAATATCGTCACAAACAAGATTATTTAAGACACCCTCTCAAAAGAGCAATAAGTTTAATATTCAATTGCCCTGGGTTATTACTGCCGCAGTTATATTAATTTCAGCCCTGCTCTTCTTGTTTGTATTTAATAATAAAGGAAACAGTAACGAAGAATCTATAACAAGACTAAGTATAGTCATTCCGCACGAACATCAACCTATATACAGTGATGATCAGGTAATAACAATCTCTCCTGACGGTAAATATATTGCATATATTGGTTCTATGAATGGCGTTCCCCAAATATTTTTAAGAGCTATGAACGGATATGAGGTCACTCCTCTTGATGGTACACAGGGCGCGGCAAATCCCTTTTTCTCTCCGGATGGAAAGTGGATCGCCTTTTTCGCCGGCGGTAAACTAAAGAAAATTTCAGTCAGCGGTGGAACTCCCGAAACCCTTTGTGATGCGCAGGCAGATCGTGGTGGTTATTGGGCAGATAATGATAATATTATTTTTGCGGGAGACTATTCTTCTGGACTCACTGAAATATCGTCAAATGGTGATAATGAAAAGGCTCTTACAAAATTAGATCTATCGAAAAATGAAAGAACACATCGATGGCCGCAGGTATTGCCCGGCAGCAAATGGGTACTTTATACTATAGGCGACCAGGCTAATGTTAATTCATACGATAATTCAAAAATCGCTATGCGATCACTTACAAATGACAAGACGTTTATATTAAATGTTCACGGGGGAATGGCTCGTTATGTGGAACCGGGTTATCTGTTAATTTCAAGAAACGGAAATTTGTATTGTACAAAATTTAATCCGGATGATCCTGAAAATAATGCACCTCCGATTACAGTGTTGCAAAATATAGACGGAAATGCTGCGAGTGGAATCTCCTTTTTTGATATCTCAACAAACGGAGAATTGGTTTATATGCCGGGAGTTGAAAATAATGATGTGATCCCGTCATTTGTAGATATGAATGGAATGGTTACTCCTTTAAAGATTGATAAAGGAGAATATGTTGATGCCCGCATTTCACCCGACGGAAACAAAATAGCCTTAACTATGGGAAAAAGCGTAGAAAACGATGGAGATATCTGGATTTATGACATTAAATCTAACTCTTTAAATAGATTCACATTTGGTCCTGGCAATTATGGACCGGTTTGGAGTAAAGATGGCAAATATATATACTATTCGTCCGGTGTTAGTGGTTCTGAAGGAATTATGATAAAAGCTGCAGACGGCTCTTCTTCACCACAAAGAATACTTAATAGTACGATCACTGACTATTTGCAAAGCGTGACACCCGATTCACGATATTTGATTTATAATACCTTTGCAGGTCCGACACAGGGCGATATTTTTGCTTTGGATCTAAAGAATAATTATAAAGTTGATACCCTTATGCGCACGAAGAATTTCGAATATGGCGGTATGGTATCGCCCGATGGGAAATGGTTTGTATATGGCTCTAATGAGTCGGGAATTCTCCAAATTTATATGAAAACCTTCCCTGATTTGCAGGGCAAATGGCAGATTTCAACAAACGGAGGCTCTAGTCCGTCATGGACACCGTCTGGGGATAAAATTTACTACCTTGATCTGCAGTATAAAATTCTATCTGTCGCATTACAAAGAAAACCTTCAGTTGTAATAGGAAATCCCAAAATACTATTTAACGCCATTAATGGATACTTGCCGAGTACCCCTACAAATAATTACGATATAACTCCGGATGGTAAAGAAATTATTATGTTATTTAAGGGCGATCAGAAAAAATCGCAATTTGATATCAACGTTGTAACCAACTGGAAAAAAGAATTAAAAGAAAAATTAGGACAATGATTTTAATATATCGTTGATCAGGATATTCCCCCTTCCTGCCCTATATGCCGCCTTTTATCAGAAAACTTTCTAAGACGCTGGACTTTTAATCGGGAAATTCCTTATATTCAAAACAGCCTATTGTCCTCCAATCCTGTATTAAAATAATACCTTTATCTGAGTCAGCAAATATGAGCAATACTCACATTTGATGGT
>CAYPNM010000037.1:0-21584 GCA_964412105.1 uncultured Ignavibacteriaceae bacterium
TCTATAAGAGGAAACATTTATAGTCTGCAGCCAGCATTAATAAAAATTCACTTATAAATAGCCTTCCAACAAACTTCGTTATTGTTTCGAAAATCTTTTGTAACTTTATCTCCCAAAATTTTTATATGATTTAATGCGCCCGTAGTTCAACTGGACAGAACGCCGGATTCCGGTTCCGGAGGCTGAGGGTTCGATTCCTTCCGGGCGCACTTTTATCTCTAAATTTTATGGAAGATTGTATATTTTTATTATAAATTTAAAGTCTTATAATTTTTGGAATATTAATATTTAGGCTTAAGGAATAAATATGCTTACAAAAAAGAAGAAATTATCCAGGAAAGAGATTAAGCAGGATAAGCTTGTTGAATCTTATTATAAAATCTATGGATTTATTCAGGATAATAAGCAGAGAGTATCCCTTTATGGCGGCTTGCTTGTAGTTCTTATTTTTGCGGCCATTTTTTATGTAAATAACAGAAAGCAGAAGAACGAAACCGCCGCAGTTGAACTTGCACGGGTAATGGATCTGTTTAATGCAGGTAACTATCAGGAGGCGATTAATGGTCAGCCTGGAACGCCAATAATCGGCCTGAAAAAGATTGTTGATGAGTATGGAAGCACCTCAAATGGTGAAACGGCTAAAATTTTTCTTGCCGATTCTTATAGTCTGCTGGGTAAAACAGACGAGGCTTACAAATATTATAAAGAATATGACGGAAACATAAAATTATACGAGGCAACTGCCCTGGCCGGACAAGCGTCTTATTTTGCGTCCAAAAACAATTATGCAGAAGCAGCGGAATTGTATGATAAAGCGGCTAAGGTATCAGGATCGGATGTTTTGAATTCCGAATATTTATTAAAGGCAGGCATTAATTATATGAAGGATGGAAAAAATACAGAGGCCAAAAAGGCCTTTGAAACCGTCCAAAATAATTATAAGAATTCCCCTTCGGCGATGGAAGTCCCAAGATACCTTGTACAGTTAAATTAATAGGTATTTTAGCTAAATCTTGAAAAGCAAAACCGCGCAAAATCAGTGCGGTTTTGTCATTTTTAGGTCACTTTTTAACAAAAAACCATCAGTTTTTGTAAATTTTTGTAAAATTCATTTCTTGACTTTCAAGGTCTAATAGTCTATCTTTTTTGCCTATTTATTCACTAATATTATTGAAATTATGGCAGATACATCCGATTTCAGAAACGGACTCATCATTAAATTTAAAAACGACCTCTATACAATAACAGAATTTCAACATGTAAAGCCGGGCAAAGGTGGAGCTTTTGTCAGAAGCACGTTAAAGAACCTAAGAACAGGTAAGGTTATCGACAATACATTCAGAGCAGGGGAAAGCATCGACATTATTAGAGTGGAAAGGAGAAAATATCAATATTTATATCGTGATGGCGATTTTCTTGTTTGTATGGATAATGAAACCTATGAACAAATAAATATTCCTATTGAATATATAGGAGATAGTTTACAATTCCTGAAGGAAAGTACCGAAATTGAAATATTATTTAACGGTTCTGAGATAGTAAGCATTGACATTCCAATTTTTGTTAACCTTGAAGTTGTCGAAACCGAACCGGGATTTAGAGGGGATACTGCGACAGGGGCAAACAAGCCTGCAAAACTGGAAACAGGGGCCTCGATAAATGTGCCCTTGTTCATCAATCAGGGTGATATTCTAAAAGTTGATACTCGTACTGCTTCCTATGTTGAAAGAGTAAAATCTTAATATTATAAGGATTTTAAAATGGATTTAAATCTTGTCAAAAAACTTGTGAAGATTGCAACTTCAAATGATATTTCCGGCCTGGAAATAGAAGAAAATGGATTCAGAGTAAAAATTGATAAAGAAATTAAAACTGTTCAGACTACTTTTACTAATCCGCAATTAGGCACACCCGTTATATCAGGTTCCTCAAATAATGCTCCTATGGCGGCTCCTGTTGAAGAAAAAAAGGCTGAGGCAGAAAATCTGCACGAAATAAAATCTCCAATTGTTGGAACGTTTTACAGGGCTCCCGCACCTGATGCAGATCCGTATATTCAGATTGGTGATACGGTTGCTGTTGGGTCTGTATTATGTATTGTTGAAGCAATGAAATTAATGAACGAGATTGAATCAGATGTGGGAGGAAAGGTCGTTAAGATTTTAGTAGAAAACGGCAAGCCTGTAGAATATAATCAGCCATTATTCCTTGTCCAGCCCAGCTAATTTTCTATACAGCTTTTTGCCATAGGCATCACTTTGTGAGAGGATATATTGTTTAATAAAATATTAATTGCTAATCGAGGTGAAATTGCTCTCAGAGTAATTAGAACCTGCAAAGAACTTGGAATCAAAACAGTCGCCATTTACTCCGAAGCAGATAGAGACTCTCTGCATGTAACCTTTGCTGATGAAGCTGTCTGTATCGGCCCCCCGCAAAGTGCAAATAGCTATTTAAAAATTCCATCAATTATTTCGGCTGCTCAAGTTACCGGTGCAGATGCGATTCATCCCGGTTATGGGTTCTTAGCTGAAAATGCAAGCTTTTCTGAAATATGTGCTGAATCGGATATTAAATTTATTGGTCCCACTCCCAAAATGATAAATGCAATGGGTGATAAATCCTTTGCAAAAGAAACAATGAAGAAAAACGGCGTACCGGTAATTCCGGGTAGTGATGGAGTTATATCAGAGCTTGATGAAGCAAAAAGAATTTCTGCTGAGATTGGTTATCCAGTAATTATCAAAGCTTCTGCTGGCGGCGGCGGCAAGGGGATGAGAGTTGTTTGGGACGAGAAAGATTTTGATAAAGCTTTCCAGATGGCCAGCACGGAGGCTGAATCGGCTTTTGGGAATCCGGCAGTATATATAGAAAAATTTATAGAAAATCCACGACATGTTGAAATTCAGGTGATGGGGGATCAACACGGGAATGTTTATCATTATGGCGAAAGAGACTGTTCCGTGCAGCGACGCCACCAAAAACTTATAGAAGAATCTCCTTCCCCCGCCATTGATCAGGAATTAAGAGAAAAAATGGGGCAAACTGCAATTCTTGGTGCAAAATCAGTAAATTATGAGGGGGCCGGAACTATTGAATTTCTTCTGGATAAGCATAAAAACTTTTATTTTATGGAAATGAATACCCGTATTCAGGTTGAACATCCGGTAACCGAATACGTTTATGGAGTTGATTTAGTAAGACAGCAGATTCTGGTTGCTGCCGGAGAAAAGATCGAGTCATTTCCCAAAAGGCCGGTTGGCCACAGTCTGGAATTCAGAATAAATGCTGAGGATCCGGAAGCAGGCTTTCGTCCATCGCCGGGACAAATTGATTCACTGCATTTCCCGGGCGGTTTTGGAGTCCGTGTCGATTCACATATTTACCACGGATATACCATTCCGCCTTATTATGATTCCTTGATTGCAAAGCTGATAGTTTGGGGAAAGAATAGGACGCATGCTATTCAGAGGGGAAAACGAGCTCTTGAAGAATTTACTGTGGAAGGTATTAAAACAACAATTCCTTTTCACCTGAAAGTTCTTGAAGACGATAGATTTTTAAGCGGGAATTTTGATACAGGTTTTCTGGAAAACTTCAGATTTTAATTTTAACTTAGTAAGCAATTAATTAACCATTTCGGGATTCTTATCGCGAGGGGCTCACCATCGGAGGAATCCTTATTTAAAGAAACATTGAGGCTTAAATGAACATTCCATCCAACTTAAAATATACCAACGATCACGAATGGATTTTAGTCGAGGGCAATAAAGGTACAATAGGAATTACTGATTACGCTCAGGGTGAATTGGGAGATGTTGTCTATGTTGATATTGATCCTAATATAAAGGAGATAAAAGCAGGTGAATCATTTGGTACGATTGAGGCGGTTAAAACGGTAAGTGAATTATTGGGACCTTGTTCAGGAAAAATTACTGAAATAAATAAAAGTTTGACCGACAGTCCTGAAGTTGTCAATTCTGATCCCTATGGCAAAGGCTGGATGATAAAAATTGAAATAACCAACAGCTCTGATCTGGATAGCTTGCTTGATAGTGAAGCTTATAAAAAATTGATAGGTCAGTGATTGGTTAAATGACAAAGGATAATTTATTTTCCTCCGCAATTATTTTTTAGGTTACTGATATACTTTATTGAAAACAAAATCCTGGATGGGGGATTTTGTTTTTATTTTAAATATTCCCGTTGAATGCAGCACAAAGAAACAATTTTAATTATAGATTTCGGTTCGCAATTTACACAGCTTATAACAAGGCGTATCAGGGAATCAAATGTTTACTCTGAAATCCATCCTCATACAATCACTATTGAGCAAATTCAAAAAATAAATCCGGTTGGAATTATTCTTTCCGGTGGTCCAATGAGCGTATATGATGATGGGGCTCCCAAAGCGGATAAATCAATTTTTGAGTTAAAAAAACCAATACTTGGTATATGCTATGGGATGCAATTAATCTGTCTTAACTCCAACGGAATAGTCGAACCTGCAAAGGACAGAGAATACGGTAAAGCGACTTTAAGGATTTCCGATCATAGCAATAAACTTTTTAAGAATGTTAGTCAAACTTCCACAGTTTGGATGAGTCATGGAGATTATTTAACTAAAATTCCTGATCAATTTGAAGCAATTGCTACTTCTGATTTTTCACCTATTTGTGCAATTTCAAACGAGAAAGAAAGAATTTACGGAGTTCAATTTCATCCGGAAGTAATTCACAGCATTGAAGGCAAAAAGATAATAGATAATTTCCTGTTTGGAATTTGTGACTGCACAGGAGACTGGACATCACATAATTTTGTTGAGGAATCGATAAAATATATAAGAAATCTTACAGGTGATTCTAAAGTAATATGTGCTCTCAGTGGAGGGGTCGATTCTACTGTTGCTGCAGTCCTTGTTAAAAAAGCTATTGGTAAAAACCTTATCTGTATTCATATTGATACCGGATTGATGAGAAAGAATGAAAGTGCTGAGATTGAAAAGATCTTTGATAGGCAATTGATGCTTAATGTAAAATATATAAACGCATCTGAAAAATTCCTTAAAAAACTTGAAGGAGTTTCCGAACCGGAAAAGAAAAGGAAAATCATCGGTAATACATTTATTGAAGTTTTTGAGGAAGAGTCGAAAAAAATTGAAAATGTAGAATATTTGGTACAAGGTACCTTATATCCTGATGTAATTGAATCAACACCTGTTAAAGGCGCATCGGTTACAATAAAGACACATCACAACGTTGGCGGGTTGCCCGAAAAAATGAATTTCAAATTAATTGAACCCTTTAGGGAACTTTTTAAAGATGAGGTTCGAAATGTTGGAAGGGAATTAAATATTCCTGAATCATTTATTGAAAGACATCCATTTCCCGGACCGGGTTTAGCCGTAAGAATTATGGGTGAAATTACAAAATCGAAGCTTGACATTCTTCGGGAAGCCGACGATATTTTTGTAAAGGGTCTTCAAAGTGCTGGACTTTATAATAAAATATGGCAAGCTTTCTGTGTTTTGCTCCCTGTGCAAACTGTTGGGGTAATGGGCGATTTTCGAACCTACGAAAATGTTCTGGCTCTAAGAGCTGTCACTTCCACAGATGGTATGACCGCCGATTGGTTCAGATTTGACAGCGATTTTCTTGCAGATATTTCTAATAAAATTATTAACAAAGTTAGGGGGATTAACAGGGTAGTGTATGATATTAGTTCTAAACCGCCTTCTACAATTGAGTGGGAATGAATAAAGAAGGAAATAAATATCAGTTTGAATATAAAATGAAAATGGCAAAAGAATTTGAAGCCTCTGGCAGACTTTTGCATGCGGTACAGCTATATAACAATCTCATCGAGGAATATCCTGAAGAGTCGGAAGCCTATTTTAACTTAGCAGATCTGTATGAGCATTTCGATCAGGTTGATGCCGGTACCAACTTATTGAAAAAATTACTAAACCGTGATTCTGAAAATAAAGTAGTCAGAATATTTCTTGGCCAGTACCTTATGAGAAATGAAAAATGGCGGGAAGCAAATAATATATTGAAATATATAGCTGTCGAAGATGAGCCGGTTGTTTCATTCTTTCTTGGATATTCTTATTTTAAGCTGAAGAATTATGAACGTTCAAAGACTAATTTTTTGAATTTTATCTCGATTGAGGAGCATTCTGAGCTTGTGCAAGAGGCCTATTTGTACATTGCAAAAATTGAAGTTGAGTTATCGGATTATAAAAATGCTTTAGCTTTTGCAAAAAAGGCTGAAGTGCTTTATGAAAATTCGTGGGAGTTAAATGCCATTTATGCGATTTCATATTTTAATTTAGGGATGTACACTCATGCTATTGATCCGGTGGAAAAAGCTATAAAAGTAAATTCAAGAGAAAAGTCACTCAAGGAACTGGCTGGAAAAATCTATTTAAAAACAGGGGATTTTTTGAAAGCAGAGGAAAACTTTTTAAAGTATATTGAGCTAAATGAGACAGTTTCATCTGAATTATATTCGAATCTTGGAGAAGCTTGCTTCAAAGGTAGAAAGCCAAAGGACGCAATAGCATATTATGAAATGGCACTGAAACTTGATCCTGAAAATCAATCAGCTTTAAGAGGAATTAAAAATGCAGCGTTTGCACTCGAGAATGGTTAGGTAGAAAATGGATAAAAAGAGATTATTAATAATATTATATTTTATGTTCTTTTGTGGCATTATAAACGCCCAAAATGATGATGCTGTGCGTGAATTTCAAATCGGACTAAATTTATATGATACTCAAAACTATAATGATGCTCTGCAGATCTTTAATCAAATACTGGGAAATGGTGAACTAAATTCAAGGACAACAGTATCTTATTTATTTAAGGGTAAAACTCTTCTAAAATTAAGCCGTCTGGATGAAGCCATTCAAACTCTAAATCAGTTCATTAATTCTTACCCAAACAGTATCTATTGTGATGAGGCAAGAATGGTAATTACAAAATGCTATAAAGAAGAAGGGAAATATTTAAATGCTTTTAAGGAATCGAATAGTATAATTGAATTTGGGCAGTCATCAGAATATGTTTCGCGAGCGCGTTCTATATCTGAAAAATTGGCTTTTAACTATTTAACCCCTGAAGATATAAAAAAAGTCTATGAAACTGCTGGATCTGATAAATTAAAACCTTTTCTACTTCTTGTGCTGGGCAAATTATATATAGTGCAAGGGAACTCTGATGAAGGTTTGAAAGCCCTTTCAAAAATTAATGATCTTTATCCTGATAGTCCTGATAATATTGAGGCAAAAGGGTATAATGCGGCACCCATAAAAGATTTCTCTGCAAATGTTAATGGAGCGCTTATTGGAGTTATGCTTCCATTATTTTCCGGTGATTCGTCAGCCACCATTGGTCCGGTTAATGAAATTCTTGAAGGGATTAAATTTGCCGTTTCACAGTATAATCGTTCGCATATTAACAAAATCGGACTGGTTATTCGTGATACTAAAAGAAGTAAAGAAAAAATACTAGAAATAGCAAACGAGTTTAAGCAAATCCCTTCATTAAAAACAGTTTTGGGACCTGTCTTTAGTGATGAGGTAACAGCTGCTGCCAATGCTTTCGCGGGGAGTGATATTAAAATTATTTCTCCAACGGCAACTGACAACGATCTAGCAAGATTGGATAATAATGTTTACCAGGCAAATCCTTCTTTTGCTGTCAGAGGCAAAACAATGGCTGATTTTATTTTTTACAATGAAAAAAAGATAAAGATCGGTGTTGTTAATTCAAATATGGGTTATGCTCAGAAACTTGCCGATGCCTTTATTAATGAATTTGAAAAAATCGGTGGACAGGTTCTAACGCATCAGATTTATCCCGCAAATAGCATAGAGATTACACCTGAGATAAACAATATTCTGCCATTTGCAAATTCTCTTGAAGGGCTGTATGCTCCAGTCTCAGATAAGAACGATGCAACTGTAATTCTATCAAGCCTTGTGCTTGACAGCCTTTATCTTCCTATGTACGGCAACCAGGACTGGTTTTTAGCAAATGGCTTGGAAACATCAACAACGTTAAGTAATAATCTGATAATTTCTTCTGATTACTTTATAGATTTTAAGGATCCACAATTTGAGGATTTGAGTAAAAAATTTTCCACGGAAAGTGGGAAAGAAATGAATAGAAACGTGTTGTATGGTTATGATGTAACAGATTTCCTATTGGGAATTATAAATTCTTCCAATAATGATGCCGATAGGATTACTCAATTAATTAATTCAGGAAAGGTCTTTAAAGGCTATCATAATAATTTGTTGTTTGACATAAATCACGTGAATAAATTCTTGAATTTTATAAAATATAAAAATGGACTTTATCAATTATTAACGAGGTATAACTCTATAAACTAAAGGGGGAAGTTGTTATTCTAAAAGTAAAAGATTTGCCATTAGAAGACAGGCCGCGTGAAAAACTCTCACTCAGGGGTGCCCAGAATTTAACCGATGCAGAATTACTCGCAATACTTTTAAGAACAGGCTCAAAGGGGAAATCGGTTATACAGATTTCTCATGAACTAATTAAAAAAAACGGTAACCTGGCTGTACTAGCATCTAATTCTTTTTCGCAAATGACTAAAATCTCCGGTATAGGAAATGATAAGGCTGCTACACTTTTGGCGGCATTCGAATTAAGTAGAAGAATTCAATCACAATCAAAATGGTACTCAGATAAAAAAATTTCTTCTCCCGGAGAGGTTGCAGATATTTTTATTCCACTTCTCAAAGATGAATTAAAGGAAAGGTTCATTGTTGTTTGCCTGAATTCAGCAAATAAAATTATTAAATATGAAGTCATTTCCGTGGGCAATCTGAATTCCAGTATAGTTCATCCAAGAGAAGTTTTTAAGGTGGCCATAGAGAATAATTCAGCAAGCATTATTTTAATACATAATCATCCCAGCGGTAATTCTGATCCGAGCAATGAGGATATTTCGATAACGAAAAAAATAGTGGAAACGGGAACAATAATGAGCATTCCTGTGTTTGATCACATTATAATTGCAGGAAAAAATTTCACAAGTTTTGTTGAAAAACGATTGCTATAAAGAAAAGGCTTTATGAAAAATCACTTGCCATTAATTTGGAGTTTAGGTATATCGATGGGCTTGAATTCCTCAATTAGTTCAACTAAAATATTCTATTGTTTACTGGAAAAACAAAACAAAAAAACCAGCATATTATGTCGTTTTACCTATCCAAAAGGATTAATCCATTATATAGCCATTAGATTCATTTTTTCTTGTACTTATCTTTTTTATATTATAATAAATTAGTTTAATATTTATTCATTGTAATTCAAACTTTTACAAAAAAATGGGATTTTTCGCTACAAATAATAAACTATCATTTGTTATCTTGATTGTTTAGAAGGGGGACAATTAAAATAATCATTGATAATACAAAGTTAATTTGATATATTAATAATTCATAAACAATATATGTCGGAGGTGCTAAATGAAAGTAATTAAAGTAGTTAGAAATACTGCAATAGTTGCTATGTTTGCAGGTGCTACTGCTATACTCAGTGGGTGCGGTGGTGTGAGTGACGCACAAATGGCCGAGTTAAATAATTTGAGAGCTGAAGTAAATTCTCTACAGGCTCAATCCAATTCTTTAAAGGATCAGAGAGACGCTTTGCAAAAAGAAATCGCTGCTAAAAATGCAAAACTGGAAGAATGCAATAAAGCAAAAGCTGAAACAAAAGCTAATCTTGATAAAATGGGTAATTAAATCTTTTAAAGAATAAATTAAACAAATGAAATTGGAGAATAAAATGAAAAAATATTTAATCGGCTTATTTGTCTTCCTGTTGTTTTTCTCGGCAAATATATTTGCTCAGCAAACAGAACAGGATACTTTAACTAATGATCAGTGGGAAACCATGATGACTGATCTTAGAGCTCAAAAAGAAACATTGGCAAAAGAAGATAGTTCGCTTCAAGTAGAAGTTGCTAATTTAAAAGCTACAGATGCAAAAACGCAATCTTATGATGATTGTATGGATGAGCTTTATGCAATGGTTGGAGCAACTAAAGCAGATGTTGCAAATTACCGTAATGCAGTTAATGAATTAAAAGGTAAAATTGACGGACAAGTTAGTCCAAAAGCTGACAGGCAAAAAGATCTTGATGCTTTAAAAGCAAATAAAATAAGTGCTCTTCCTGAGTTCTATGATGAAGTGCACAATACAATGCAGGCTTCTCTGGATGCATGGATGGAAGCTCCTCCTGAAGTAAATTACACCGTTGTTAGAGGCGATTGTCTGTGGAACATTGCCAAGAAAAAAGATTTTTACGGCAATGGTTTTGCCTGGCCAAATATTTATAAGGCCAATAGAGATAAGATTAAGGATCCAAACCTGATCTTTCCGAAACAAGTTTTCAAGATTCCAAATCTTACTGATGAGGAAAAAGCAAAATACGACAAGATTAGAAAGAATTATAAACCAGCTCCGGTTCAATAATATCTGATCTGATATCAAGTTTTAACTTGAAGAAAGTAAACCCTTATCATATTTTTATGGTAAGGGTTTTCTTATTAATTAAAGGATATAAATGACGGCTATAGAAAAGCGTATTACACTTGAAACCACCGATATGCTTTCACTTTTGGGGACGAACGATAGCAACCTTAAACTGATAGAAGATAGGTTTAATGCGACAATAACGGTTAGGGGCGAAAATGTTTTGATAAAAGGAGTAACCGAAGAGGTAAATTCAATTGAAAAAGTTTTTAAGGAAATGACATATGTCCTTAACACAAATGGCCGCCTTAAGTCATCAGATGTTGAAACAATTCTTGATCTTACAGTTGAGGGGAAAGAAATAGTAGATGAAAAAGAGATTGATTCTGTTGTACTTTATACCAAAAATGACGCAATCAAAGCTAAAACTGCGGGACAGTTAAATTATTTACATACTGCGAACAAAAATGACATCTGTTTTGCAATCGGTCCTGCAGGGACAGGTAAAACCTATCTTGCTGTGGCACTGGCGATCTCAGCGCTAAAAAAAGGTCTGGTAAATAAGATAATTCTGGCCCGCCCTGCAGTTGAGGCTGGCGAAAGTCTCGGATTTCTTCCAGGAGATTTCAGGGAAAAGATTGATCCATATCTCCGCCCATTGTATGATGCCCTTGATGATATGATGCCGAGTGATAAGTTGAAAAGCTATATAGAAAAAAGGGTTATTGAAATAGTACCGATAGCATATATGAGGGGACGGACACTTAATAATGCCTTCGTAATTTTGGATGAGGCTCAAAATGCCACTGATATTCAAATGAAAATGTTTTTAACAAGGCTTGGTGTTAATTCAAAAGCTATAATAACCGGTGATATAACCCAAATTGATCTACCTGGAAAAAGCGTTAGTGGGCTCATTCAGGCAAAAGAAATATTAGATAATATTGAAGGTGTTGGATTTGTTTATTTCGATAGATCAGATGTGGTGCGGCACAGGCTGGTAAAAGATATTATCGATGCTTACGAAAAATTTCATAATAATGATAAATTATAATTAACACTTGCTCTTGCTTTCTTCCCAGTATTTATCCATCTCCTGCAGATTTGATTCGCTAATTTTTCTCCCTGTTTCTAATATCTTCTTCTCTATATAATTAAATCTTCTTACAAACTTTTTATTTGTTTTTCGTAATGCGTATTCAGGATTTATGTTCAGGAATCTTGCATAATTAACCAGGGCAAAAAACACATCACCGATTTCATTCTCAAGTTCTTCTTTCGATTCTTCTTTCTCAGATTGATGCATTTCTTCAATTTCTTCTATTACCTTTTTCCAAACGTCCTCTTTCTTTTCCCAATCGAATCCCACCTTAGCGGCCTTTTCCTGAAGCCTGTGTGCTCTCTGCAGGGAAGGGAGATTTTCCGGTACCCCCTCAAGTACTGAATCTCTTCCTTCCTCCAGTTTAATAGTTTCCCAGTTTTTCTTCACTTGTTCAGAGCCGTCTACAACCACTTCTCCGAACACATGAGGATGTCTTCTGATTAGTTTTCCTTTAATTGATTCAATTACTTCCGCCAGTCTAAATTCATTAATTTCTTCTGCCATAACTGAGTGAAAGACAATATGAAATAACAAATCACCCAATTCGTTCTTTAACTCGGTATAGTTCTTATTGTCTATCGACTCAACAACCTCATAAGCCTCTTCTATTGTTGCGGCTTTTATAGAATCGTTCGTTTGCTCCCTGTCCCACGGGCATTCTTTGCGCAATTGTTTAACTATATCAACTAATTCTTCAAATTTGGTTTCAATCATTATTTATATTCCTTAATTTTATACAGTAAGTTATAAGTCTTACTAAAATAAGAAAAAGCGGAGATTAAAATGATTGAAGAAAAAATTAAGGAATTGGGCTTTGAAGTTCCAGAAGCTCCAAAACCGCTGGCGGCTTATGTCCCTGCATTAATCATAAATGATCTTGTATTTACAGCCGGACAGTTGCCTTCGATTAAAGGTGAATTAAAATTTAAGGGGAAAATAGGAAAAGAATTAACTGAGGAAGCAGGTATAAAAGCAGCGGAAATCTGCGCTCTGAATTGTCTCGGAGCAATTAAAGGTGTTATAGGAAATCTTGATAAAATAGATCGCGTTGTAAAATTAACAGTATTTGTCAATAGTGCTGAAAGATTTACATCTCAGCCTAAAGTTGCGAATGGAGCTTCGGAGTTAATAGGTAAAATTTTTGGAGAAATGGGGAAACATGCACGCAGCGCAGTTGGGGTTAGTGAATTGCCCCTTGATGCGGCAGTTGAAATCGAAATGATTGTAAAATTAAAATAAGATGCTCATTTTTGATCTAAGAGGAACAAAAAGGTTTTTACAAAAATATAATAACTTGAATTTTGATTTTATGTGAACCTATTCACATTGATTTTATTAGGCCTTTTATTTAATATTGGATCAATATCTGCGGGTTTTATATGAAAAAGACAATAGTTTTGATGATTTTTTTGTTCACGGCGGCGGCCTTCGGCCAATTTAAGGAGACAGGTCTTTCAAATTCATCCGTTTATGATGGAATACTTAAAACTCAGTCAAATTACTTATTTGGTTTTTTAAATCCCGATAATTTCAAAATGCAAAATTCTGTGGCAATGTCTTACGCTACCTCAGGAGGACAAAGTCTGGCTCTGAACACTTTTACCAATAGTCTGTTTTATAAATTTAGTAATAATCTGAATGTTCAGCTTTCAACCAGTCTGGTTATGTCTCCTTACAGTTCCTTGGGCTCTAGTTTCCAGAATAATATTAAGGGAATTTATATTACTAATGCGCAGATAAATTATAAACCTTGGAAAAATGTGGATGTTGTTTTCCAATACAGGCAGCTTCCACCAGGGTCCTATTTTTATAGTCCGTATTCTTATTATGGAAACTGGACATCTGGCTTTATGAATAATTTTGGTTTCGAGGAAGGGAATATATCAACAGAAAATAAATAATTCATTAGCAAATAAATTTCGAGAGTTAAGCGAAAGTAATTGAAGGAAAATAAATATTCCAATCCAAATCTGCCTTCCGGCAGCAGAAATACGAGCCATAAATCCTCAACTTCAAATTTCTTTTTAAACGTTATAATTTTTTTGCTTGGAATTGCTATCCTTGTAATGGCTTATTCGCTTTTTTTGAAATTACTGGGTTCGAAAGATGATCTTTCGTCGGATAAAAATAAAGCATCAGCAATTGTACAGGTTGAAGTATTAAATGGATGTGGTGTTTCCGGAGTAGCTGATAAGATTACCAACTACCTTCGCAAAAATAATTTCGATGTTGTTCAGACAGGCAATTATACTTCATATAATATGGATAAATCTTTAGTAATTGATCGTACTGGCAATACGGTTAATGCAGAAAAAGTTGCAGCGGCTCTTGGAATTGCTAAAAAAAATATAGTCCAACAAATTAATAATGATTACCTGCTGGATTGCTCAATTGTTATCGGAAAGGATTATTTTCAACTTAAACCATATAATCAATAGGGAGAAAATTGAAATCAAAAAATCTTGCATTAAAAATTTCAGAATTAATTTTTGAGAAAAAAGGATATGACGTAAAAATACTGGACCTGACTAAGGTAACATCTTTTGCAGATTATTTTGTTGTTTGTTCGGCTGATTCCGACACTCAGGTTAAAGCCATATCAGATGAAGTTGAAAGGAAACTCAGAGATTTAGGCGTATTTTCCTGGCATAGGGAAGGGTACGAATCACTTAGCTGGGTTTTGCTGGATTACGTTGATGTTATAGCTCATATTTTTAAAAAGGATGCGCGGCTGTACTATAACCTTGAAAAATTGTGGGGAGATGCACCCGTAATTGAGGTGCAGGACCCTTCTAAAGTTGTAAAGGCTAAAATTCCAAAGCAGCTGAAGAAGACCCCCAAAAAAACTTCAAAAGAAAAAGTTGGTAGTAAAAAGAATATTGTTGGTAACAAAAAGTCTTCTAAAAGTTCAAAAAAATAATTTTATTGGTTAACAATTTTGAAAGAATACTTAATCCTTCTTTTTAATAAAGCTTCCGAAAGGCTTTCCTATTTAAAGGAAATCCAAATTGGATTCGAAATCCCTAAATTTGCAGCACATGGCGATCTATCATGTAATGCAGCTATGTTGCTTACAAAACAACTCAAAAAGAAACCTAGAGATATTGCTCAGGAAATTATTAATTCACTTGAGGTGGACCAGGGTGTGATTGCAAAAGTAGAAATAGCCGGTCCCGGTTTTATAAATTTCTTCTTTCAACCTGCATTTATCGTTGAGATAATTAAGGAGATCAGAAAAGAAAAAGATAATTACGGTAAGTCGAATGATTTTAAGGGGAAAAGAGCTAATGTGGAATTTGTCTCGGCAAATCCAACCGGGCCTCTGACGGTAGGACATGGAAGAAATGCTGTTTTCGGGGACACAATTGCTAATCTTCTCGAATGGGTTGGATATGAGGTTGATCGGGAGTATTATTTTAACAACGCGGGTAGGCAAATGCGCATTCTCGGCGATTCAGTAAAATTTCGATACCTTGAATTGCTTGGTGAAAAAATAGACTTTCCTGAAGATTATTACCAGGGCGGGTATATTAAAGATATTGCTCAAAGTCTTTATAAAGAATATGGTGACAAATTAAAAGACGAATCTCCTGAAGGAATTTTCAAAGATAGAGCCGAAATAGAAATTTTTAATGAAATTAAAAAAACTCTTTTGAATCTGGGAATTGTTCACAAAATATTTTATAATGAAAATACTCTATATGAAGAGGGAAGGATTCAAAATGTTTTAGAAGAATTTAAACAGAAAAATCTCTCTTACGATAAAGAAGGCGCAACCTGGCTGAAATTATCAGAACTTGGAAAGGAACAGGATAAAGTTATTGTAAAATCAAGCGGCGAACCGACTTACAGACTACCGGATATTGCTTATCATGTGACAAAATTTGAAAGAGGGTATGATCTGATGATCGATTTGTTTGGCTCTGATCATAACGCAACATATCCTGACGTGCTTGCAGGACTTGAAGCTCTTGGTTATGATTCTAATAAAGTCAGAGTATTAATTCACCAGTTTGTAACGATACTTGAAAACGGCGAAGTTGTAAAAATGTCAACTCGTAAGGCAAATTATATAACTTTGGATGAACTAACTGATCAGGTCGGTGCTGATGTCGTCCGATATTTTTTTAATATGAGAAATATAACAACTCATATGAATTTCGATCTTACCCTGGCTAAGAAGCAATCGGATGAAAATCCTGTTTTCTATCTTCAATATGCACATGCCAGGATATGCTCAATTCTAAAAATGGTTGAGAAAGAAAATTTGAGTGCTTCTGAGGAAAATCTAAATTTATTAGTCGCTTCTGAAGAACAACAACTGATAAGAAAACTTCATCATTTTAAAAATGAAATATTTTTGAGCGCACATTTCTATGAAACTCACCGGGTATGTGCTTATCTGGAGGAACTAGCAGCTGCATTTCATAAATTTTATACTTTCTGTAGAATTATAGGATCAGAGAAAAAATTAGCAGAAGCTAGAATTTCACTTGTTGAAGCGACCAAAGTTGTGATCAAAAACGGATTATTCATACTTGGTGTAAGCGCACCTGAAAGAATGTAATGGTGGTTCTTGTCTAATTCTCAAATGCTGCAATTGCTGCTGAGGCTGCATAAATTCTTTTGGCGCCAGAATTTAGCAGGGCTTTGGCGCACTCATTTGTTGTAGCTCCTGTTGTTATAACATCGTCGACAATTAAAATATTTTTCCCGGCAATTGAATTTTTGTTAGTGCTGATTGCAAAAGCTTCAGCCAGGTTTTCTTCCCTTTCCTTCCTGTTGAGATTTGTCTGAGATTGAGTGAATTTCTTTCTTTTTATAATTTTCATTTTCAAAGGGACATTAAGTCTGTTGCTTAGACCCTTAGAAATATAAAAAGATTGATTATAACCGCGTTCGGCTAATTTTAACATGTGAAGCGGAACAGGAATTATAAAATCAATATCCCATTTTGCTATCTTGTCTCTTTTTAGTTTAGCTAGTTGCTTCCCAAGGAATATTCCATACAGGAATCTCTTGTTATATTTCAGCTCATGAAGTAGGGTTTGCATATTTTTATCTTTTTCGAAAACAAAAGCTGAAGCGAGGTCGCTTATATAGCCCTTATGTTTAAAATCTCTTTTATACTCGGTTCTTAATAAATTGTTTTCTGCTACCCTGATCTTCTTAAGACAATTCGAACAAATACATTCTTCTTCTGGGGATAATTTTATTTTGCAGCAGGGACAAATTCTTGGAAGGAAGAAATCAAATATATTTGTTAGTAATTTCCCCATTGCTCCTTTTATAACATTCCGAATCTTTTTCTTAAAAACCACTCAAACCCGAACAATAATATTGCTAATCCCATCAGCCATTCATTTGACCATAGATTAACTTCACTAGTTTCTATCTTCTCTTTAGAAGAATTATCAGTAATCCTTTTTAAAATCGGGAATAATTGACTATAATTTGAAGGTGTAAAGTACTTCCCTCCCGTTTGTGTCGATAACGATTTTAAAAATTCATAATTCATTCTTGGACTTACCATTTCAATATCTACTTCTCCGACATTAAAATTACCTGAATCAGTTCCAAGCTTGTTCCCATTTTGCAGTGCGGTTCCATTGTATGAATAATCTCCTGTTTTATTTGTCTCAAGCGTTCCCTCATATAATCCATTACCAAGAGAATTCATTGTTACATTAAAACTCTCATTGCCACTTTTTATCTTCACATTAACTTCAGCATCTGATACCGGATTATATGATTGATCATAAACCTGTGCTGTAAAATCGATATTTTCTCCGGGTGAATAAATCTTTTTTGCTGTTCTTATTGTTACGAATTTTTGTTTGTCCTTTGTATTCAACCATTTTACACTGTTGAGGATAAAATTGTCGAAAATATCAGGACTATTTTCAGATGCCAGCAGTTTCCATCTCCAGATGTTAAATGCGAGAACTGCAATTGATTTTTTAGCGCCGAGTTTTCTCGTTAATATAAGGGGACGGTTTACTGGTACGTTATTTATAATTACTTTTGATAGAATTTCACTTTCGGGTTTAGGTGTCAGCATTCCATCTGGCTGATAAACAGGGGGGAGGTTATTCCAGGCTGCAATTATGTTTGATGAATTGTTCTGAATTATTGGGTTATTTTCCTGCTCAACCTGGATGTCCGGCTGAATTTCATAAAAGCTTCCAACTGAAATTTGTGCAACAAAAGGAAGCTCACTCTGCAATTGTCCTAATCTTTGATAATCAATATTGTTGGACAATAAAAAGAACACAGGTTTATCATTCTGAACAATGGATGTTTGAACTTTTCGAAGAAGTTCATTGGGAGTATCATTTGTTGGAAATCCAAGCAAAAATATCACATTTGCACTATCAATTAATCTATCGCGATTATTATTCTCCAGGAATTTATTTTGAGAAAGCTGGGTAATAGAATTGACCACCAGGTTTTGATCTTGAGCTAGGGCATCCTTTATAAAGGTCAAATCCGATGATGGAGAACCGCTTATTATCAGTACCTTAATTTTGTTTGATAATACATTAACATAAAATATCTTCTTATTGTTTGCCTTGGTAGATTCACCTTCAAGAATTGAAACATTAACGGAAAGTTTTTTCTCACCGGCCGTTTGAGGATTATAATTCAAGCTGACGTTCTGCGTTCCGTCGGCGCTAAGCTGTATATTCTTCTGATCTTCAGGTTTACTGCCTTCATAGAGGGAAACATTTACTGTTTTACCCCCAAACCCTCGATTGTTGATTGTTGCAAGTACTGTAGTCGGTGTTCCCGCGTAAATCATTTCATTATAGAGAACATTTTTCAATTCTACATCCTTTTTTCGGGATGAATCGCCGATACCAATGGTGTAAATGGGGATATTTAACTTTTTAGCCGTGAAAAGTGGATTTGCCCCATCAGTTATATCACCATCAGAAACAATCGTAATTGATGAAATATTCCTTCCGGTTTTGGCTGCTTCAGAAAATATTTCCGAAAAATTTGTAATACCTTCTGAGAAATTAAATTGATTCAGACTGTCATAGCTCACAGGTTTAATTTTTGACCCGAATGAATATATTTCAGAGCTTTTTAAAATATCATTATTCTTTAATTCATTAAGAAAATTTTTCTCAGTTTCTTCTCTTTTTGTCCCATCTTTAATCTGAATTGATCTTGAGTTATCCACGAATATTAGATTGGTAGGCTCAATTATAATTTTTTTTGCGAAAGTTACGATTGGCTCAAATAAGACCAGAAGCAGAATTAATATTGCGAGAGTTCTGAGTATGATGAGCACTGTTTTTTTTAGCGGTGGAATATCAGGAATGGTAAACCTGTAAACATAAAAAGCGTAAGCCGCTAAAATGATAAAGCCCAAAATCAGAAATAATGGGCCGGGTGATAATGACAAACTGATTTTATCATAACCAAACATTAAAAGGTCATTTCTCCTTTTAACATTGTTACGGCGTTTCCTGAAATATAAAGCTCTTTCTTTGCACTTGAATATCTGACGCCAACTCTTCCTCTCCTGCCGAGCACGTCGCCCTGTTCAAAAGTATAGTTTAATTCCTGTCCTTCATCCTTTATAAAGCCTGCTTTGATCAGAACCTGAATAAGCGGGCCATTCATCGAGCCTGTTACAGGATCTTCATCAATTCCATAATATGGAGCAAAAAACCTTGAATGTGCAAAACTTCCCTTATCCACAGTTTCCAGAGTATAAACAGCTATACATTCTTTGCCGGGACTGTTCAATTTTTTAAGTGCTTTATAGTCCGGTTTTAATTTATGCAATGCCTTTAATGATTTCATATTGATATAAAGGTAGGAGTTTTCTGCAGTAAGAAACGGAACATTTTCGTCTATATCTGTCTTCTCAATCCCGAGACTGTTCAATATTTCCTCATTGCCTTCCTTAAATTCCTTCATTGAGTAAATCGGGATCTGCATAAAATATTTTCCGCTTTCAAAACGGCATTTAAGAATTCCGGAACGGGTATCGAAAGTCATTTCCTGCCCTTCCTTCAATAATTTGTTTTCATTCAAAAAATGAAGGGAAGCAATAGTAGCGTGGCCGCACAATTCAACCTCAACGGCTGGAGTGAACCATCTTAAATGATAATCGGCTTTATCAGATTTTCCAAGAAAAGCTGTTTCGGCAAGATTCATTTCCTTTGCTATCAATTGCATTTCTTCGGAGGTTAATCCATCCGCAAAAGTTACTCCTGCAGGATTTCCCTGGAACGGCTTGTCGGTAAAGGCGTCTATTTGGTAAATATTAACCTTTTTTCCCATTGAGCAGATCCTCTATTTTCCACGATTTCATCTTATTATATGTTTCATAATCCGTAAGATCGAAATGTATCGGTGTAACCGAGACATAATTTTTTCTGATTGCTGCCTGGTCAATCTCGATTTCTTTATCCACTTCCAGCAGTTTTCCTGTCAGCCAGTAATAATCTTTGCCGTAAGGGTCCTGTCTTTTTTCGTAAATGTCATCCCATTTCGATTTACCCTGTCTTGTAAGCTTGATTCCCGCAATATCCTTTTCAGGAACGTCCGGCACATTTACATTTAACAAGGTTCCAAGTGGAATGTATTTTCCGGCAATCTCTTTTGCCAGAAGTTTTGCAATTTTTGCCGCAAACATAAAATCTGTTACTTCGTGATTTGTAACTGAGATTGCTATTGAAGGGACGTCCATAATTGCAGCCTCGCGCGCGGCAGAAACTGTGCCTGAGTATATAATATTTATAGCCGTGTTTGATCCGTGATTTATTCCCGAAACAACAAGATCCGGCGGTTCATTCATTAAATTTCGGATACCGATTTTTACGCAATCGGCAGGGGTTCCGTCAACGGCATAGCCGAAAAATTCTCCGTTATTAAAATGCTTGGTAACGCGCAAAGGGTAATGCATCGTAATTGCGTGCCCTATTGCACTCTGTTCGGTGAGTGGTGCAACTACTGTAACTTCTGCAATTTCACTTAATGATTGAGTCAGTGTAAATATACCCGGTGAGCCTATTCCATCATCGTTGCAAACTAATATTCGCAAAGTTATTCCTTAATTTTTATCATTTGAAACAAATAATATACTATTAAATGGTTATAGTCTCAATTTAGTTAGTATTCATGCTAAATGGTTAATTCATGGTTTTCGTTTAATCATTATTAAAATAAAAATGCTTAAATTGCCACATTCCCTTAAGGTCTTAATTTTATGAAGGTTATACACTCAGAATTATTTCAAAAATATCCTGAAATAAATTTTGCTTTCAGTACTAAAATAGGTTTGAACAGGGAAGCTCCATATTATTTTAACCTATCTTTATCAGTCGCAGACAATGAGGAAAATGTAAAAGAAAACAGGAAAGCTTTTTTTGGTGGATTTGGGCTAATTGAAGAAAATGTCGCAATTCAAAAACAAATTCACAGCGATATTGTGAGTTATGTAACAACTGGTGGGATTATAGGCAAAAGCGACGCAACGATTACTGACAAGAAAAATCTCGGACTTGCAATAGGAGTTGCAGACTGCACGCCGATATTTATTTATAATCCCGAGAATAAAGTCATTGCTGCTGTACATTCCGGCTGGAGGGGAACCGCCAAAAGAATACTTGAAAAAGCAGTTCTAAAGTTGAAAAGCGACTACAATTCAAAGCCTGAAAAACTCGTTGCTTACATTGGCCCTTCCATTTCACAGAAAAATTATGAGGTGGGAAAGGAAGTCGCCGATTTGTTTGACGATAAATACAAAATACAAAGGGATGGAAAATATTTACTTGATGTAGCCACCGTAAATTATGATATGCTGATAAATTCAGGTTTGATGAAAGAAAATATTGAGAAATCAAATCTGTGCACTTACGAAGAGAAAAACTTGCTTCATTCCTATAGGAGAGATGGTAAAAAATCTGGCAGGTCAATGGGTATCATCGTTATAAGAGATTAAATGCAGA
>CAYPNM010000037.1:21684-30383 GCA_964412105.1 uncultured Ignavibacteriaceae bacterium
GGTAAAAAATCTGGCAGGTCAATGGGTATCATCGTTATAAGAGATTAAATGCAGAAGGATACAATAAAGATAATTTTGGTTTATGCGCTTGCCTGCCTTATCTGGGGCTCCACCTGGATGGCAATCAGGGTGGGGCTTGATTCCCTGACACCGTTTATTTCTGTCGGTCTGCGCTTCTCATTTGCTGCACTTTTTATCTTAATATTTATGAAAATTAAAGGGATGAAAATCCAAATGGACAAACTTTCGATAAAGCTTTATCTCCAGATGGCGTTTTTCTCTTTTGTTATTCCATATGGACTAGTTTATTGGGGTGAACAGTATATCCCATCGGGTTTAGCTTCAGTCCTTTTTGCGATTAATCCATTTTTTGTAACTATCTTTTCATTTTACATGTTATCGCAGGAAAAAATTACTTCTTACAAAATAATCGGCATGATTGTCGGCTTCATTGGTATAGTAGTTATCTTTTCAGAGGATATTACAAATACTGCCGGCTTCTTTATTTGGGGAATGGTTGCAGTTGTTCTGAGCGCATTAATACAGGGATGGATACAGGTAGTTGTTAAAAAATACGGGCAGCATCTCCATTCATTTACTATGAATTATTATCCCATGCTGATTGCTGGAATCAGCATGTTGATTATTGGTCTTTTCACCGAAAATCTTGATTACATTAAATTTGATTCAAAAGCGATTCTTTCAGTATTGTATCTTGCATTTTTTGGAAGTATGATAGTCTTTACCTGCTGGTACTGGTTGCTTAAAAGGGTTAATGTAATAGTTTTATCACTTATTACTTTTATTACCCCTGTAATTGCATTAATTTTGGGTATTATTTTATTAAAAGAAGTTTTTACAGTCACTGATATTTTCGGAAGTTTTCTTGTCCTTGTAGGCCTTATAATTGCAACACTGGGAAATGTTAAATCTTTTAAGAATATTAAGTTTTTGAAAAAGCAGCCTGTTTAATTATTATCTAAACTGGAATTGAAATGCAGAATATTATAAGAATTAAAAATGCGACTTTTTATGGATATCACGGAGTCCTTTCCGAAGAACAAAGTGTTGGGGGTAAGTTTGAAGCTGATGTTGATATCTACACTAACTTTTCGGAAGCCGCGAAGAAAGATAGTTTAAAACAAACCATCAATTATCAAAAAGTCTATTCATTTATGTATAAACTGGCGCTTGAAAAAAAATATTATCTGATTGAAGCTCTGGCAACAAATATCGCCGATGAATTAATGAAAAAATTTGTTCAGATCGATAAAATTGCTGTCAGAGTCAGAAAACATAATCCGCCAATGGGTGGAGTAGTTGATAGTGTTGAAGTTGAAGTTATTAAGATCCGTGACGAATTATAATTGGTTGTGAAAGAGTTAAATTGGAATATTGCTTATATAGGGTTTGGTTCGAATATAAATGACAGACTTGGGTATATAAGAAGCGCGTCCTCCGAAATCAGTAAAAATGAACATTGCAAAATCATAAAGTTTTCCTCCATTTATGAAACAAAACCCTACGGTGAAAAAAAACAGCCAAATTTTTTAAATGCTGTCGCCAAAATAGAAACCAGCCTGTCTGTGCAAGACCTATTTAGATTTATCAAAAATGTTGAAAAAAAGCTCGGAAGAAAGGAAACTTATAAATGGGGACCGCGCGAGATCGACCTCGATCTCCTTTTTTATAACGATATTGTATTTTCAGACGAAAATCTTACAATTCCGCATCCCGGTATTCCGAATAGGGATTTTGTGCTGACTCCTTTGGCAGAGATTGAACCTGTGTTTTTTCATCCTGTTTTAAAGCAAAAAATTTCGGATATTTATATTTCGGAATCTGAAAGAAATATAATCAAAGTTAGTAATCAGGACATTCTTTAATAAACCAGGGACTGGTATTGGACGAAAATAATCAGGTGAATTTTATTGCAATTGAAGGTGTGATTGGTGTAGGGAAAACTTCACTTGCTAAAAAAATTAAGGAAAGATTGGATGCGGAATTAATTCTGGAACAATTCGAGGCAAATCCGTTCCTCGAGAAATTTTACGGTGACAGGAAAAGATACGCTTTTCAAACCCAGATGTTTTTTTTGATTAATCGCTACAAGCAGCAGCAGGAACTGAACCAGGAGAATTTATTTACTCAATTTCTGGTCAGCGATTATTTGTTTGAAAAAGATAAAATATTTGCCTATTTAAACCTAAATGGCGAAGAGTTGAAGCTTTATGAAAGCATTTTTCCACTGCTTTCTCGGAACCTGAGAAAACCTGATCTTGTTATTTATTTACAGTCTGGCGTGGAAAGATTGATGCTTAATATCAGGAAAAGAAGCAGAAAAATTGAGCGGAATCTGACAAGAAGTTATATTGAGGAATTAAGCGAAGCCTACAATCACTTTTTTTTCAGATATAACACAACTCCACTTTTGATTGTTAATTCCACGGATATAGATTTTGTAAACAGCGAGAGAGATTTTGAGGAACTTTATCAACAGATTTTTAGAGAAGATAGAGGGATGACTGAATATTTTAAACCGGAATCAAGAAGGACAGCGTAGGATGATAATGGAATTTATTTTTTATGTGGTTTTATTTTATATAATAATAAAATCGCTCAATGCTTTGGTAAGATGGTGGAAGGATCCGGGTATGAAAAATCGAACAACTTCGGATCAGGGGAAAAATTATTCAGAAAGCAGCAAATATAAAGATGTTGAAGAAGCAAAATTCACCGAAATAAAAACTGACTCTAAAAAAGAAAAGGCATAATTTTATCTGAATGAGTATTGATAGATTTTTATCCCGGTTTGTTTATGGATTCTTCAGGAAAATGTTATCGGTTGAGGAAAACAGGAATTTTGATTTAGATAAACCAAAGAATTTTATTATTATTCGTCAACATAACCAGCTTGGAGATCTGCTGGCCGGAGTTTCGCTCTTCAGAGCTATAAAAGAAACCTATCCACAATCAACTATAACACTTATTGTTAGCCCTGCAAATTATTCAGGTCTCGTAAAAAACAAATTCATTGATAGAATTTTTGTTTTTGACAAAAAGAAAATTTATAATCCAAATTATATCTCAAAGTTATTCAGGCTTCTAAAGGAAGGATACGATGTCGCAATTGTTCCGGTTGTAGTTTCAATCTCGTTTACAAGTAATCTGATGGCGCGAATCGCGAAGGCAAAAACAAGAATAGGACCGGCTATGCTGGATGGGAAGGTCAATGAAAGTTCATTCTTCTTTGATCGGCGTGTAATGCTTGATTGGCGGAATCACCCTGATTCTAATGTATCGGAGAGAAGTCTTGATATTGTAAGACCGTTTGGTATCAATACAAAGAATTTTAAATCTGAAATTACTTTTGATATCGAAGATGAAAAAGTTGCTGAAGATTTCCTGGTGAAAATTAAATATCAGGGGGGGACTTTAATGGGATTTCATGTGGGGGCAGGGAAAGTTCAGAATAGGTGGTCACTTGTTAAGTACGGAAAATTGATCGAAAAGCTATACGAAAAATATAATGCAACAATCTATCTGACCGGGAGTGATGCCGATAGCGAAGCCATTTCTTTTATAAAAGATAGGGTAAAAATTGATATGGGGCTGTTTCTAAATCGACAGATTCCCGAAGTTGCAGCATTAATTTCAAAATCAGATTTGTTTATTTCAAATGATACCGGGATAATGCACGTTGCCGGAACAACTTCCACTCCTCAAATTACAATCTTCGGTCCGACAAATCCTTTTAACTGGGCGCCAATTGGTGAAAATAAATATTTTATCAGGAAGTCAGAGTTGATTGATGATGTTGAGGTAAGTGACGTTTTTAAAATGTGTAAAATGATATTGGCAGAGAGTAAAAAAGCGAATGTCGTATAAATATTTAGCTGCTATTGATATGGGTACAAACTCTTTCCGGTTGATTATCGCGAGAGTTGATGAGGAAGGTGGTTTTAAGATAATAAATAAAGAGAAAGAATTAATACGCCTCGCATCTCACGAAGGTAGGGGACTTAGCATCATATCTGATGCCGAAATAAAGCTTGCAATCCAGGCGTTAAAGAAATTTAAATCATTAGCTGATTTTTATCATGCATCGGTAAGGGCAGTTGCTACAAGCGCAGCCCGTGAAGCTAAAAACAAGCACGAATTCATATCAAAGATAAAGGCAGAAACCGGCATCGACGTTGAAGTGATTGAAGGCCATCACGAAGCAAGGTTGATTTTTCAGGGTGTACAATCAGCCATTCCACTTAGTGATAAAAAGGCAATCTGCATTGATATAGGGGGAGGAAGCACTGAATTTATTATTGCTGATAATTGTAAAGTGTTGTCTGCCGAAAGTATCAGATTAGGTGCCTTAAGGTTGACTAAAAGATATTTCCCTGATTTTGTAATAAATAAATATTCTTTAAGAAAATGCGGGGAATATATTGAGAATCATATACTTACTCATAAAAATTTTAACCTGAAACATAAATTTGATGTAGCAGTTGGTTCTTCGGGAACAATTCTTTCAACAGCGAGCTTCATTCACTATATAAATTACGGTAAAAGAAAAAGAGTGCTCAATGGCATCTCCTTTACAAAGGATGAATTGATTGAAATATCAAATTATGTTTTTACAAAGCATACGTTAGAACAAAGGCTGAAAATAAAAGGATTGGAAAAAAAACGGGCCGATATTTATCCTGCTGGCTTAATGTTATTGCTGAAAATATTTGAAATATTTAAGCTTGAAAGTATGGTAGTATCTGAATATGCTCTGCGAACGGGGATTATCATTGATACTATACACAAATTAAAGCTTAAAAAGTAAAATTGATTGCTGCTGGTTTAACCACCTTTCAATATTCTAATGCCCTCTGTATATTTGCTAATTAAATCTTCGGGAAATAAATGCTGGGAATCAGAAACTTTTGCATAATTGCGCATATAGATCATGGTAAATCAACTGTAGCTGATTGTTTGCTGGAAAAGACAGGAACAATTACCGAAAGAGAAGCAAAATCGCAGGTTCTTGATGATCTTGATCTCGAAAGAGAACGTGGCATAACCATAAAGTCACACGCAATTAAAATGAAATATAAAGCTGGCGATGGGGATACTTATATTTTAAATTTAATCGATACTCCCGGTCATGTTGACTTTTCATATGAGGTTTCACGTTCCCTTGCTGCTTGTGAAGGGGCTGTCCTTATCGTCGACGCTTCACAAGGGGTTGAAGCACAAACTATAAGTAATCTTTATATGGCAGTTGATGGCGGCCTGGAAATAATTCCGGTTATTAATAAGATCGATCTGCCTAGCGCAGAAATTGAAAAGGTTAAAGGACAAATAATTGATCTGATTGGTTGTAAAGAAGATGAAATTTTGCTCGTTAGTGCTAAATCGAAAATAGGTATAGAAGAATTGCTGGAACAAATAGTAAAAAAAATACCACCCCCTGTCGGTGATTCAGGAGCACCCTTACAAGCTTTGATATTTGATTCCGTTTTTGACCCTTACCGTGGTGCGATAGCTTTTATACGCATATTTAATGGTACTCTTAAAACAGGAGACAAAATAAAATATTTCGCAATTGATAAAGAAATTGAAGCGGAGGAAGTCGGGGTGCTCGGCCTGCGAAAAATTAAATCGGAAGAAATTTCTGCGGGTGATGTCGGCTACCTTATTTCTGGGATTAAAGATGTTCATGATATAAAAGTTGGAGATACAATTACTCATGCCAGAAACGGTTCGAAGAAACCTTTGCCCGGTTATAAGGAAGTAAAGCCCATGGTTTATAGCGGGCTTTATCCTACAAATTCTGATGATTTTGAAGATTTAAGGGACTCACTCGAAAAATTCCGTTTGAATGATTCGGCTTTGATATACCAGCCTGAAACTTCTGCTGCGCTTGGATTTGGATTTCGCTGTGGATTTCTTGGACTGCTTCATATGGAGATAGTTCAAGAAAGACTTTTGCGGGAATATAATCAGTCTATTATAACAACACTGCCAAACGTTGAATATCATGTGTTTAATAATAAAGGCGAAAAACTGATAGTTGATAATCCTGCTTTGATGCCTTCTCTTGGAGAAATAGACCATGTTGAAGAGCCGTACGTTAAAGCTGAGATAGTTTGTCCAAGTGAGTATGTTGGTAATATAATGAAGCTCGGAATGGATAAAAGAGGCGCGTATAAAAACACAAATTATATTGACCCGACAAGAGCTGATATTCAATTTGATTTTCCTCTTTCAGAAATAATTTTTGATTTTTACGACAAGCTAAAATCGACTACGCGTGGATATGCTTCATTTGATTATGAATATATGGGCTACAGGGAATCGGATCTTATTAAGCTTGATATTCTCTTAAATGGAGAACCTGTTGATGCTTTGTCAATGATCGTTCACAGAGATAAGGCCTATGACTGGGGCAGAAAAGTCTGCAGTAAACTTAAAGATTTAATTCCTCGACAAATGTTTGAAATTTCTATTCAAGCGGCTATAGGAACAAAAGTCATTTCAAAATCAGTTGTAAAGGCATTAAGAAAAAATGTACTTGCAAAATGCTATGGCGGTGATATTACAAGGAAAAGAAAGCTTCTCGAGAAACAAAAAGAGGGGAAGAAACGTATGAAACAGGTCGGTAATGTTGAAATTCCTCAGGAAGCGTTTCTCGCGGTGCTGCAGATAGATGAATAATTTTTCTTCAGAACAGAGAGCGATTTATTAATGTCTTTAATTCCCAAAAAATTCTTAAAATATATTCTTATCGCCTTTGTTTTAGCTCTAATCCTTAAATCCTTTTTTATTGATGCATTTAAAATTCCTACAGCCTCAATGGAGAACACATTGTTGGTAGGCGACTATGTTTTGATTGATAAAGCAAGTTATGAAATTAAAACTCCGCACTATATCCCTGTCATAAATTATTGGATTCCCTCATATTCTCTTATCAGGTTTGGTGCACCTGAAAGGAATGATGTCATAGTATTTAAATTCCCAGGCTATCCGAATGAGTTTGAGCCGTCCGAGAACAGCAGCTTTATTAAAAGGGTGATTGGTTTACCCGGTGATACGGTTCAGATTAAGAACGAAAATGTTTATATCAATGGAGAAATAATTTCTCCGCCGGTAAGCGCAATCTTCCCTCGAACCCCGATTAACAAGAGGGAGATTATTGATGACAGAATATTCCCTCAAAATAGGAACTGGAATAATGACAATTATGGTCCTATTGTAGTTCCACTGAAAGGTATGAAAATTCAATTGAATGCAAAGGATATTAAGGATTGGCAGGCCTTGATCGATAGGGAATGCGGCTACAAAGCCGTGAGTGTTGAGGGAACGGTAATTAATATTAATCACAAACCTGTACGGGATTATATTATAAGAAAAAATTACTATTTTGTAATGGGTGATAACAGGGAAGACAGTATGGACAGTCGTTACTGGGGCTTTGTTGCTGAGGATCTGATAATCGGAAAGGCCATGATGATCTATTGGTCATGGGATAGTTTTAAGCCGGTTGACAAATGGTATGATTTTCTAAAGCCCTTGCGCTTGAATCGAATTTTTAAAATAGTGAATTAAATAATTCTTAAAAATTAAATTTAGAGCAAATATGAAAGAAATACTTCACACCGAACAGAAGGATTACTTGGATTTATTTGATCAGGAAACGGACACATTGTTGCTTGAAATGGAGGACTTTGCAAATAAAAACGATGTGCCGATTCTTTCGCGGGATTCAGCTAGGCTGATGGAGCTGCTTATACTAATAAATAAGCCGGAAAGAGTCCTCGAGCTTGGAACTGCAATTGCTTATACTACTATAAGAATAGCAAGAAACCTTAAAAAAGGAAGTAAAATTCATTCAATTGAATTCAGTGAAAATAATGCCAGACTTGCCAGAGTCTATGTAAAAAAATCTGGCCTGTCAAAAAGAATTAAATTAATATTCGGCGATGCTAAGAAGGTTATGCCAACCTTAAAGAAAAAATACGATTTTATTTTCCTTGACGCTGACAAAGAGGATTATTTGAATCTTTTTGAGCTGGCAATGAAATTATTAAAGAAAAATGGGGTATTGTTTGTAGATAATCTTTTGTGGCATGGTTATGCAGCCTCAAAAGAGGTGCCGGATAAATATAAGACTTCTACGAAGTTCATTAGAGATTTTAATAATATATTTATGAATCATCCACAACTGAAAACCACTATACTGCCTGTGGGCGACGGGATAGGATTGGGTATAAAAATAAAATGAGTCAAAGTTATTTTAGGGATTCTAGAAAGCTTCTAAAAAAAGTTGATGAGTTCTCAAATTTTAAATTGCAGCGAAGAGATGATCTGCTGATTATATTTACTGAAGGGGTGAAAGAGAAGAATAACAAACTTTTTGAAGACCTGGTATTTACGGCAAAGTATGTCCAGGGCCTAATGAAAGTGATGAAGACTGGGCAGGAAAATTCCGAAGTAAAAAGCCTTGAACACGTTAAAAATGATCTTACAAAAAATATGGAAAAGGTCATTGATCAAATAAGACAAATTATTTCGGACACTTCACAATCTGATAAAGACTATATAAATAAAACATTTCTCCAGATGAACGCTGATGCCTTTAGGAATTTAAATGATTTATTATATGATCTTGACTGGACTAAAAAATATTTAAATGATCTAAAAAGAAGCTGATT
>CAYPNM010000038.1:0-4450 GCA_964412105.1 uncultured Ignavibacteriaceae bacterium
GCAGTTGGTTACCAGCCGAACCTTGCAACTGAAATGGGTGCTTTGCAGGAGAGAATTACCTCGACAGATAAAGGCTCTATTACTTCTGTACAGGCAATTTATGTTCCTGCTGATGACTTAACGGATCCTGCTCCTGCTGCTGTCTTCGCTCACCTTGATGCAACTACAGTATTAAGTCGTAGAATTTCAGAACTCGGTATTTATCCCGCGGTTGATCCTCTCGACTCCACATCAAGAATTATGGATCCTGGAATTTTGGGTCAGGATCATTACGATGTTTCAAAAAATTGTAAAGAAATACTTCAACATTATAAAGACCTTCAGGATATTATTAATATACTTGGAATGGATGAACTATCGGATGAAGATAAAACTGTTGTAAGACGTGCAAGAAGGATTGAAAGATTTTTTAGCCAGCCTTTCCACGTTGCTGAGCAGTTTACCGGGTTCCCCGGCAAATATGTTAAGATCGAAGATACGATTCGTGGTTTTAAGGCTATTATTAATGGTGAATATGATGAATTACCTGAAGCAGCTTTTATGTATGTAGGTACAATTGAAGAAGCTGTTGATAAAGCTAAGAAAATGACATAATTATATGGCTGAATTAAACTTAAATATAGTTACTCCTTCCAGAATTGTTTTTACGGGAGATGTTAGGGCAGTCACTGTTCCGGGAACTGACGGTAGTTTCCAGGTTTTGAAAAACCACGCTCCGATAATAAGCACTCTTGAAGTCGGACTTGTAAAAATTGAGATGCTTGATGGATCAACTGAATTTTATTCAACCAGCGGCGGAACAGTTGAGGTCCTTAATAATAAAATTAGCCTGTTAGTCGATTCAATTGAAAAAAGTGATGAAATTGATCCGGACAGAGCAAGGGCAGCCTTGAACAGAGCAAAGCAGCGCCTTGAGGAAAAAGATAATGATAAGACTATAGATGTTGCCAGGGCTGAAGCTGCTGCTGCCAGAGCCCAGAACAGGCTTAATATCTATGAAAAATATTTGCGGGGCGTTTCAGCCACAAAATAAATAAGCTTTATTTTTAGTATTAAATTGGGATGAGTTTTACAATATTCATCCCTTTTTTGTTTTAAAATCATGATTACTCTCTCATATGCCTGAAAATAAATATGGACATAAACAGATAAAATATTATATTATCAAAGCAATTCAATAAAAATTCATTATATTTACGAAAAACAGTAGGTGGGTAAATGAGCCAAAACATTAAACTCAAAATGCAATTGCCCAAAGTTAGTGATATTGAGCTTGTTGCTCTTGAGGGATTGCAGTTAATGGGCGGCCATTTAGGCATTTCCGAAGAAAAAATAGGGGAAGCTAAAATACTGGTAACTGAATCCATCATAAACGGATTGGAACATTCAGGCGATAAAACGCCGTATGTAAACGTTGAATTTGAGATGACGAAAGAAAAGCTGATTATTTATGTAACAGATTTTGGGAAAGGATTCGTACCTGAAAAAGTGGAAGAACCGGATATCAAAAAGAAGGTAGCTGGCGAGAGCAAAAGGGGATGGGGGCTTAAACTGATGAAATCTATGTCAGATGATTTTATTATTGAAACCGGTCCAAATGGTACAAAAATTACAATTATTAAAAATTTAGTATAAGAGGGCAAATATGGTAACAGATTTCAAATTAGAATCTGAAAAAAAAGGTAACTGTATGGTAATGTCTACTTATGGTTATATCAATAATGTTGGTGGACAGAAAATAGTTGAGGAATTTAATAAGTTTAGAGATGATGGTACCAATAATTATATCCTCAATTTAAAAGAATCAAAAATTGTCAATTCGATAGGCGTTTCCTTTTTAATTGAGATGCTTGAAAAATTAAGTGAAACCAATGGTAAGTTGATCTTCACAAATCTTGATCCGACAATTGATAAGACGTTTACGATTATGGGCCTTTTCCAGTTTGCTAGCAAGGCAACTACAGTTGATGAGGCCTTAAAATTACTTTGATTCTGCAGTAACCTAAGGCGGTCAATCCCCTATAATTAATTAAGGATTTTAAATGGCTAGTGCTTTTACCGAAGATCTGATTTCAAAAATGGCTCTTCAGGTTGAATCATTTCAGGATGGATTCAAAATACTATCCAAATCGGCTGATGTAAAAGAGTTAGGAGTGAATTTCAGCCACATTCTAAGGGGTTCACTTCTAATAACAGATATAAATCTGTTTTACAAAGAAAGCAAAAGCCAGCAATGGGAAAATATTTTTTCTAAAAATGATCGCTATCTATTTTTTGTAGATGACCTCAAAATTTCCGAAACCTACTCAATCTCTTTCCCTGAAAATAAAGATTATAAAGTAATATGCACAATCCCGCTTGTTGATGATTCTTATTTTGGAATTATTCTTGGGAATAAATTGGATAAAACGGAATATTCGGAGATTGAAAAAATATTTCTGCAAATATACATACAGCTTTTGGATAATGGTTATCAGGCTTACTTAAATTTTAAAAATGAAAAGAAATTACTTTTCCAGCTAAGACATCGGGTTGTTCAGCTAAATCACTTAATAAGTACAGGTATTGATATTGCAAATTTGGATAAGCTTGGTATGCAGTTGGAAATTGCTCTTGAAAGAGCGGTATCTTTAACAAATGCACAAAAAGGTCTTGTCAGAACTTTAAACAATGGCAAAACAGTCTCTACCGTTGTTCTTCCGGAGGTCTCGAGCCCTGAAGAAATACTAAATGCCGAGTTTAAAATAGAAACGGAAGTCGAATTTAATGACAGGAAATATTTATTCTGTCTGGCCAATAAGGAAACCCGTAATGGTATTGAAAAATTTGACGAGACTGATGATATCCTTCTATCGGCAATTGCAATGCAGGTGGTAGGTGCCCTCGAAAATGAGCATTTACACAATGAATCCTTAATTAAAGAGAAAATAAAAAAAGAGTTAAGCGTAGCTTCAACTATCCAGCAAAAGATTATTCCTGCTGCTATGCCTAAAATTGAAGGATATGATGTTGCGGGAAAAAATATCCCATCAGCAGAAGTTGGTGGTGATTATTATGATTGCATAAAGTTATCGGATGGCAGGGTTGCATTTATTATGGCCGATGTCTCAGGCAAAGGAGTTCCTGCTGCTCTTTTGGTTAGCACGTTGAATGCATCAATGTATTCTTATCTTGATATGAAAGTTCCTCTTTCAGAACTGGCTTTTAAAATAAATTCCATAATTTATAATGCTTCTCCGCCTGATAAATTTATAACCTGTTTCCTTGCAATTTTAACGCCTGAAACTGGTGAGCTTAATGTAGTTAATGCAGGCCATAACCCTTCATTATTGTTAAGAAAGGACAAAACTATGAAAAAAATTGAGGCAGGAGGTACTGGTTTTGGGATGCTTGATCTTGGTTTACCATTTGAGGAAGAAAAGCTCGTAATTAATCCTGGTGAAAGACTTTTGCTTTATACTGATGGCATTCCGGAAGCAATGAGCGAGAATGAGGAAGAATACTCAGAAGCTGCAATGGAAAAATATTTTTGCGAACAAACTCCTGATAACGCGATAGATTTTATTAATGGTCTGGTAGCAGATGTAAAAAAACACACAGCAGATACACCACAAAGCGATGACATAACTGCTCTTTATTTGATCAGGCATTGAGATTTTAATTAAGTAATTAGCAGATATATTGATAGGCGGTCATGAATCTGCTGATGATGTTGCCCTTGTAGAAATTAAGATGAAATAGATTTCTTTAAACAAAAAAAGGCGTTATTAAAACGCCTTTGAAATAGAAAAACTTTGTTTTTTATCTGCGTGGTTTTGCTTCATTAACAACAATATTTCTTCCATCCAATTCCGAATTATTCAATGCTTTGATAGCACTGTCTGCATCGGATGAATTTTCCATTTCCACAAATCCGAAGCCTCTGGATCTTCCGGTTTCGCGATCTGTAATTACTTTAGCAGAGACAACTGATCCATGTACTTCGAAAAGTTCCTGCAATCTGCCATCTTTCACTGACCAGGGTAATGAACCCACAAATAACTTGGTACTCACTAATAGAACCTCTAAAAAAATTAAATTAAAAAAACTCGCTTAATGCCGAGTCCATAAACTTACATATAAATTCTATTATAACCTAATTTTTTAAATGCATCTGAATTTCAAATGTATCATCCTGGCACAGCTTTCTTTAAACTTCTTCCAGTATTCTTTTAAAGTACTGGATAAATCTTGGAAATAATACATGACTTCTTCGCCGGCCAACAAGAGGGCTAAAAGACCTTTCTAGTGCATCTTTATATGCTGTTTTTGTGCTGTTCTATTCTGCAATTAAGCAGCTATTGGCCTGCTATTGTGCTACTATTGCGCTGCTATTGGGCTGCTTTTGGGCTGCTTTTGGGCTACTATTGCACCTTAAATAACTGCCAATTATTGCAACTTTTCCTTATAA
>CAYPNM010000038.1:4550-25480 GCA_964412105.1 uncultured Ignavibacteriaceae bacterium
TTGGGCTACTATTGCACCTTAAATAACTGCCAATTATTGCAACTTTTCCTTATAAGTGCAAAATTAGTTAAGTCAGTTGTTCAGTTTTTCAAATTCTGCACATAAAAAATATACGGTAATTGAGCATATTCCTTTTCTATTAAAAGATAGTTCTATAGTCAATATTCATGCTTGGCTTTTAGAATAATATATAATTATTTTTTGAAACCGATTACACGCAAAAAATTAAGGGTTGATGATTATATTAATAAGGAAAGGAAAGCTTTTTCATAGGGGAACTGTTCAATTATTTATATAACCGTCCCCTAGTATGATTTCTTTCAGGGCCATACCTTTTTCTATCTGTTTTTCTAGATTTTCGAGGTGATCAGCTATAAAATTGATTCTTTTATTTTCATCCCTGATTGCCAGCAGTTTTTGTTGTTGCTCAAGTGTGAGACCCGATTTTTCAGCTATTTTATATGATTTATTTTTGGAGTTGGAGTAGTTTTTCCAGAAGGAATCTTCAAGCTTAAAATTTACGCTTTTAATAATAGATTCAAATTTCTCCTTTAATTCATCGATAGAATCCTGGTTGACTGTTATATCTCCAAGATCAGTAAAATTATCAACTAACGCCTCAAAATATCCATCGGGATGCTGATGGTATTCAATCAGCACAAATCTGTTGATTCCTTGCACTATAATATCTGATTCACCGTTTTCATACTCTGTAAGTATTTTGGAGATTTTCACATAACAGCCGATTTTGGAAAGTACTTTATCAATCTGTGCAACAATGCCAAAACCTTCTCCATTTGACCTGCATCTGCGGAACATTCTTTTATATCTTTCTTCAAAAATATGCAGAGGATATTTGGATTCAGGAAAAACAACAAGCGAAAGAGGGAATATGGGAATTGTTTGTGGATTCATAATTACAAATATAAAAAGGTTGCACCAAATAATCCTTAATACTTTATTTATTTAAGCTTCAGGAATTTATTTAATGCAACCTTGAAAGAGGTTAATATATGAAATTATTTCGCTTTCGAGAAACGCGAAGCAACCTCATCCCAATTTATTAAATTGTACCAGTTTTCTATGTACTCTGGACGCTTGTTTTGGTACTTAAGATAGTAGGCATGCTCCCACACATCCAGTCCTAATATAGGAGTACCTTTTGATTCTGAAACGTCCATTAAAGGATTGTCCTGGTTGGGAGTTGAGCATATTGCCAGTTTTCCATTCTGAACAATTAACCATGCCCAGCCAGATCCAAACCTGGTCGCTGCAGCATTGCTGAACTGCTTCTTAAAATCATCAAAAGAACCGAAAGCAGAATTCAACGCACTTGAAAGATCACCTGAGGGTTTTCCACCGCCTCCTTTTTTCATAATTGTCCAGAATAATGAATGATTGAAATGTCCTCCTCCATTATTGCGGACAGCGGCAGAATGTTTTGAAACACCTTTTAATAATTCTTCGAGAGATTTTCCTTCAAGATCGGTTCCTTCAACTGCTGCATTTAACTTACTAACATATCCGCCGTGATGTTTTCCGTGATGAATTTCCATCGTCATTTTGTCAATATAAGGTTCTAAAGCATCGTACCCGTATGGCAGTGCAGGTAATTCAAATTTAGCCATAACCATATCCTCCTGTTATTTATTCTTAGTAGTTCGTAATTAAATTAATCGTAACAATGTAACGATTGTGATTGTATAATTATACTCCGAATGACTCACCGCATCCGCACGTCTTTACAGCATTCGGGTTATTGAAAACAAAGCCTTTGCCATTAAGTCCATCGGTAAAATCAAGCAGAGTGCCGGTTAAATAAAACAAACTCTTCCCATCGATGAAAAGTTTTACACCGTTTGAATCTATAGTTGTATCACCCTCTTTTGCGGATGCATCAAATCCAAGAGAGTAGGTGAGACCTGAACAGCCGCCGCCTTTAACACCGACTCGTAGTCCGTAGTTTTCAGGAACTTTATTTTCTTCCATTATTTTTTTCACTTCTTTAGCTGCTTTCTCAGTTATCTTTATTTCAGCATCAAGTTGTGTTTCCGCCATTTTGATTTCCCTTAATAATAAAATAATTATAAAAATAAAATATAAACTCCCGGTAATTACCAGCCCAGGCTACCGGGGGCTGGTAATGTGGCGCGGGAATTATTTAAAAAGGATCACCCGGTTCTTTGGTAGCAAACTCAGGATAATTTATTTTCCAGGTCTCTGAGTTTATCGCTACAAATAATCCCTGATTCTGAAAATGTTTTGCTAGCATTTTAGCAAGCTCTTCGGAATCAGAATATGAAATCGATATTCCTTTATTTTCCAGAAACTTTCGAATTCCGAATTGAAAATCCCTGAAGAAAAAATTGGAGTTATGAAATACAGGGAACTTTGCTTTCAGAAAATTCAAAAAGATTGTCTCATCATTTTTAAGTAGGTCAAAATATTTATTGATCTTTTTATTCATATCTTACCCCCTCTATAAAATGTTACTTAGTTTGGTTCTTTGAAACAGATTGTCTATTTCTATTTGCACCTTTGCCAGCGGATCACGTATCTGGCAGCAGTCCCAGTGCGAACAATCGTGATAACCGCCCTCATTTTTCATGCATTTTGTCAATTTGTAATGCGGTTCCATTGCCAGTATAACATCCAGTAGTGCTATTTCTTCCGGATTTTTTGCCAGAGCATAACCGCCTTTTACACCTTGATATGAATCTATAAGTTTCTTTTTAGAAAGCTTTTGAAGAACCTTTGCAACAAACTCAAATGGAATATCATATTTATCTGATATTTCCCTTGCAGTTGATGCATGGCCCCCATTTTTTAGAGCCATATATTTTACTGCCATAAAAGCGTATTCTGTCTTCTTTGATAACTTTAGCATTAAACCGGACTAATTTTGTCGTATATTTAACTTATAGAATATTTCACGTAAAAGCAAATATTTCATGTGGAAAAATTCTTCAATTTAAAGGGGGATTTGCTATATTAACTCAGGAGTTACCATTCATAATAGCCTTGGAACCTATGAAAAATAGAATTTTAGCCTCATTTGCAATAACTGTATTAATATCCATATCAATGTCTTCCGCATTTGTATTTAGCCAGGATAAAGATTCCGGAAGCAAAAAAGACAGCATTATTTTTATTACAAAAGCAAGGTTGGATACATCAAATATTTCATTTGATGGAAAATGGAAATACCATCCGGGAGATGATTCAACTTGGGCAGAAAAAAATTATAATGATTCCAGTTGGCAGAGCGTTAAAAATAATTTTCGAATGGATAGCATTAAAGCTGGAATATGGCAGGGAATTGGCTGGTTCAGGAAAAAATTCCGAATAGATTCAACAATGTTTAATAAAGCTGTTGCATTTATAGTTCATCAAAGTGGTGCATCTGAATTTTACCTGAATGGAAGGCTTGTTAAAAAGTTCGGAACTTTTAAAAAGGATACTGTGAAAGAGAAAGCATATAATCCTCAGGGAATACCGTTTACAGTTGTATTGGATACTTCTGTTACACAGGTGCTGGCTGTCAGATATGCAAACCATAAAGCAAAAGTATATTACGATAGGTATCCCGGACCGGCGGCTTTTGCCGGATTTAAGCTTACAATTAGTGATAACAATAGTTCTATTTTATCTAAAACGGACTCTACTTTCTTTTTATCTGTTCTGTTAACCATAATTGGGGCTATTGTGCTGGCTTTTGCAATACTCCATTTGCTGATATTTTTCTTTTATTCACGTGAAAAAGAAAATTTGTATTACGCACTATTTACCGGTTCGATGGCGTTGTTAATTGGTACGATTTTATATACTAATAATTCACACACAGTTTCTGATTTGCTTTATATTATTAATACCTCTGGTATTATTTTCATCTCCGTAATGTTTGCGTCCTACAATCTTTTCTTATATGCAATCTTTTATGATAAAATGCCAAAGCAGACATGGGCAATAATAATAATTGGGGCCATACTCAGTTTTTTAATCATATTTATCTTTACCAAGGACTGGATGTTTAGCTATGTATTTGGTCCATTCCTCCTTCTGCTTACCGCTGAAGGATTACGTGTAATAATTCTTGCATTGAAAAGGAAAAAAAGAAATGCGGTTATTATAGGTATAGGTGTTCTCGTATTTTTTATCTTTATAATATTTATACCGATACGTAGCATTTTATCTATTAATCTGCCTCAGTGGTTGAATCTTATTTATGTTTACTGCGGTTTTTTGAGTTTGCCCATTTCAATGACTATCTATCTTGCACGTGAGAGTGCAAGAACAAAATCAGATCTTGAAAATAGAATTATAGAAGTACAGGAACTTTCTAATAAAGCAATTGAACAGGAAAAGAGAGAGTCACAGTTAAAAATTGAACAGGAAAAAGAGAGAGCAGAACACGAGCGAAGAACCAAAGAACTTGAAGAAGCCCGTGAGATGCAGCTGTCAATGCTGCCAAAAGAAATTCCACAATTCCCGGATCTTGAAATAGCTACTTATACTAAACCAGCAACGGAGGTTGGCGGCGATTATTATGACTTGATGAAAACGGAAGACGGAACCTTAACTTTAATCATAGGCGATGCCACAGGCCACGGATTGAAAGCTGGAACAATGGTAACAGCGACTAAGAGTCTTTTTAATTCATTGGGAAATAGGGAAGATGTTGTTGAAATCCTGGATGAATTCAATAGGAGTTTTTACAGTATGAAACTGCACAACCTGGCTATGTGTATGATGATCCTAAAAATCAGGAATAAAAAAATGGAAATAGCCTCAGCAGGTATGCCATCCGCGCTTATTTATCGTAATAACCCTGGTAAGGTTGAAGAAATACTCTTAAAAGGAATGCCGCTTGGGGCAGTAAAACAATTTCCATATTACAAGGAAAATTACGAATTAAATTCCGGCGATGTTATTTTGCTTATGAGCGATGGATTCCCTGAAAGATTTACAGCAACTAAAGAGATGATAGATTACGAAAAGAGCAAAGAAATTCTAGCCGAAACGGGTTCCAGCTCTCTAAATGAAATTATAGACCATTTTGTAAAATACGGTGATGATTGGGCAAACGGACATCCTCAGGAAGATGATGTAACCTTTGTAGCAGTAAAAATTAAATGATTAAATTAGGTATATTTAATAAGCAAATTTATTGTTAATTATTTTAAGGGAAACCAATGGGAGATAACAATTACTCTATACAACTTCGCGGCACTGCTATGTTTCAGGCAATACTGGCATTGGTAATAGTCATACTTGGCGTTTATATGATTATCAATTCACAGGAACAAAGGATGTTATGGATTGTTTATGTAATTTTAGGTCTGGCTCTTATGTTCAGATATTTTAATATGCCTAAAGAAATAAAAGTCGATGAGGAACTATTGACTTTTAAGAATTGGTTCGGCAAGGAAAAAATGGCTTATATAAAGGACCTGAAAAGAATTATTAAAAGGATGGGATACCTCTACTTTTACACTGAGGAGAAGAGGATTATAGCTCCTTCACGTTTTAATGATTTGAAAAAATTTGCAGATGATATGAAAGGAAGAAATTCACAGGTGGAAGTTACCGGAATAAAGTAAAGTAAATTAGAGAGACGCACTTTGTGGCGTCTCTTTTGAGTTATTTTTAATTCTCCCTCCAATTAGAAAGCCGATCAATCCGCACAAAAATCCAAGCACGATATATCCAACACCTGTAGTAGAAAGCCAATCTGGTTCAATAATTTTCAAATGTCCTTTCGCTTCAAAAAAATAAAAAACAATCGTTCCAACAAAACCTAAGACAGTAGCCAAAGCCACCTGTCTTTTATTTGTATTGCGAAGAAAGGATGCAATGACAGGAATAAAAATTGTCGTTGTTAAAACTCCCGAAGACAAATAAAAAATATCCCAGAGCGAATTTGTAAAAAGAGCATAAAAGAACGCGATAAAAACAGCTGCAACTGAAACCCATTGAGCGAGCATATTTAATTTTTTGCTGTCCCATTTTTTACTGAAGTGAGGTTCCAGCACATCGTAAGAAATAGAGAGAGCAACAACGTTACCACAGGTATCGACTGTTGACATTGAAGCTGCCAGTAAACCAATTCCTAAAAGGACATTCAGCCAGCCGGGACTAAAATCCTGCATAATGTTTGCAAATATCAGCGCACCATCCTGCAGTTTTGCCGGGACTTCTCCATTAACAGGAGAATAAAGCAGCAGCGCCGATAGGCCGATTATCATTGGAAGAATGCCGACAAATACCAGCGAATTGAAACCAGCCACGAAAATTCCTTTCCTTGCTTCTTTGTTGTTTCTCGCAGCCTGCAATCTTATCCAGACATCGGTTTCTACAAGCCAGCCGGGAAGATATGCAAAGAAAGTCATTGCAATTAATGCAATGCCGGGAGAGAAGAAACCATGAGATCCAACGTTAGCTTTAGGTGCAAGTGAATCTGCAGAAAATAAACCTGTAGAAATATTTTCACTTCCTATGGTTTTTAGTCCGATGTAGGCAATTACGATTACAAAAATTGCAACAAAGCCGAATTGAATTCTATCGGTAGATACAACAGCCTGAAATCCTCCAGTATAAGTATAAAGAGCGATTATGAGCGCAATCAAAAACATTGTGGCTTCTGGAGAGATTTTCAAAAATGGAGCGATGGTTATTCCGGCAGCATAGATTTCAGCGCCGCCCCAGACTATAAAAACAAATATTAAAGGAATGGCAATCACCTGACGAAGGTTTTTCCCAAATCTTTTAGCAATTAACTCAGGCTGTGAAAAAGCTTCCAGCTTTCTGAAGAGTGGGGCAAAAAGAAAGAATCCGCACATTGTAATTAACCAGGGAATTACAAGTAACCAGGCAGCGCCTGATCCGTACCAGTAAAAGAGCTGGACTCCGTAAACGCACGACCAGCTGATTGACATCATACTTGCTGAAATTGAAAGACCGATTAGAAAACCCGACATTTTTTTGTTCGATGCCCAGTATTGTTGTGTATCAGATGGGGGAGGGTCTTTTCTTCTTTTAAACCAAATATAAAATCCTATTCCTACTACAATTATGGAATAGATAATAAAAGCAGCCCAATAAATAAGTGTGTAATTCACTATTGTAATTTTGAATTATAAGTGATGAATGTTGGATGTAATATTAGGCAGATTGAAATTTAGAAACAAATATGATATCTGCCGGAATATGCATTGTCTGCGAGACGCTAAAACCCAAAAAAGATTAATGAATTTCTAGCAAGATCAATAATAGGCGTGAAATAAATTCCAAAGAAAATTATTGGTGTCACTAAAGCAAACAACAAAGTAAGATTCGGAACTGAGGCAGAAAACTGAGGTATCTCTTTTTCCGATTTATCAAGGTACATATTTTTTAATACCCTGATGTAATAATAAAGGGAAACGACTGTATTTAGTAAAGCAATAATCGCAACAGCGATCATTTTAGCATCGACAAGTGCAATAAACAAATAAAGCTTTGCTATAAATCCTGCAGTTGGTGGAAGACCCGTAAGCGAAACCAAAAATATCGCAAGGCAAATTCCAAGAACAGGGGTCGAATAACCAATTCCCTTATAATCATCAATCTCTTCACTTCCGATTTTATTAGCAATAAGCATTACAATAAAGAAGGCTCCTAGATTCATAATTGTATAGATCACGAAGTAGATCATAACAGCCAGGATCCCTTCGTTCGACATAACAGCCAGTCCAAGCATTAAATAACCTGCGTGTGCTATGCTTGAATAGGCGAGAAGTCTTTTCATATTGTTTTGCCATAAGGCTGCAAAATTTCCGAGTGTCATTGTTATAATGGAAATCAATATAAAGAAACTCTTCCAGTCGATTAAATGAATTAGCTGCCAGTATCCTTCCGGATTTACTGAACTGATGAACCCAACCTTAATGAACCTTATCAGAAGAGCAAATCCTGCTGCTTTGCTTGCTACAGATAAATAAGCCGTAATCGTGACAGGTGCACCTTCATAAACATCCGGTGTCCAGAAATGAAATGGGGCAACGGAAATCTTAAATCCGATTCCAGCAAATATCAAGATACCGGCTAATATTAAAGTTAATTGATTTATTTGCGGAGACTGTATGAGTGAATTTATTTCATAAAGGTTGGTCGTACCGGTTAGACCATAAACTATTGAAATTCCAAATAACATAATTCCTGATGAAACACCTCCATAAATAACATACTTGAGTGATGCTTCACTGTTTCTCAAAGTCTTTTTGGTGAATCCGGCAAGCACATAAGAAGATAGTGAAAGAAGTTCGACTGACAAATATATTAAGATCAGGTCGGCTGCTGAAATCATAAAGAACATTCCCAGAATCATTCCGAAAATAAGCGAATAATATTCGCCTAGTCTGTCCTTTGCTGAATCAAGTTCTTTGTTCGTTATTGAAAATAGGATAACGAGAATCGAACTGAATACTATCAAAAGCTTAAAGAAAGCGCCGAACGGGTCAGCAACAAGCAATCCCTTATAATCAGGAGACGAGAAAGCTGATGAGTTTAAAGAAAATTGTCCTATTACAAAATAACCGGTTATTACCAGCCCGATTATGGAGAGCCAGGGTAGCACTTTAGATTTGTCCTTAAATATCAGGTTGAAAGTAACTACACAAACCAGCACAATTGAAATTGCAATTTCAGGTTTGATAAGATATAAGCTGTTCGTAATAGAATTCATTTCTCTTTAGTATTTAGAATAAATTAAAATCCACCAATTGAACTGTAAAGCGTCTGAGCATGGTGCATAAGGTTAACCATAGAGTTGACTGATGTATTCATTATATCAAGCATAGCAGAAGGATAAACTCCAAGGAAAATGATAATCAATGATAATGGAACCAACATAGCATATTCTCTGAATGTAAGATCCTTCAATTGATTCCATTTTTCCTTTAGTTCACCCATATAAATTCTCTGGAATGTCCAGAGCATATAGCCTGCACCAAGAAGAATACCTAGTGTTGAAATTACTGTAATAGTTCTGATAAAATCAGCACTGAATGCTCCAAGAAATACAAAGGCTTCAGAAATAAAGCCGCTCAATCCCGGCAGTCCGATAGCTGCAAAGAATGCGAGAGTAACAAATCCGGTGTAAACGGGCATTTGATTTGCAAGACCTCCGAATCCATCGATATCCCTTGTGTGAGCCCTGTCGTAAATAACTCCAACAATAAGAAAGAGCATAGCAGTGATAGTTCCGTGGTTAAACATCTGAAGTATTGCACCGGAAATTCCGGCTGTTGTAAGTGAAGCCATGCCCAGTAAAACAAAACCCATGTGTGAAACAGATGAATAGGCAATAAGTTTCTTGAAATCCCTTTGCGCCATCGCGCATAATGCGCCATATATAATATTTATCATACCAAATAGACCTATGTACCATGCCAGTTGGTATGTAATTTCCGGGAAGATAGGGTAGCTGATTCTCAAAATTCCGTATGTTCCCATTTTAAGGAGCACGCCTGCAAGTATTACGCTTATTGCTGTTGGTGCTTCAACGTGTGCATCAGGAAGCCAGGTATGGAATGGAAACATTGGTATTTTAATTGCGAATCCAACGAATAAAGCTATGTAAGCTATGAACCTCAGGTTATGCGGATTAAATGGTGACAATATTCCGGTAGCCGTAAAATTAGCTTTATTCATCATCGATAACATATTAAAAGTAAAAACTTTAGTACCGTCAACTAATGTTTCAGTGGAACTAAAATAAAGGCCGATCATTACAAGTAAAATAAAGATACTTCCAAATAAAGTATAAAGGAAGAACTTAATAGCAGCATATTCTTTTCTTGGGCCACCCCAGATTCCGATCAGGAAATACATCGGGAGCAGCATCAATTCCCAGAAAATGTAGAAAAGGAAGAAATCAAGTGCAACAAACACTCCCATCATTCCGGTATCCAGGAGCAGGAACAATGCAAAATAGCCCTTAATGGATTTTGGTATATTCCAGGAGGCGAGCGTTGCGATAAAAGTAACGATTGCTGTCAGCAGGACCATTGGAGCACTCAAACCATCAATTCCAAGGAAATAATCTACTTTGATTCTGCCGATCCAGGAAAGTCCTGAAATATCAATCCATCTGAATTTTTCCACAAATTGAAATGAATTTGGATCGTTTATTCCTCCCGCAGCATAATTATAATTGGCTATAATAATACCTGCAAATACAACCTGCAGTCCCGTTATAATAAGCGTTAGAATCTTAATTGGTTGTACCTGTTCTTTTGGTAAAAACATTATAATTACCATTCCCAAAATCGGAAGGAAGGTTATTAACGAAAGAATTGGAAAGTTTTGCATTTCTTTATTTACCTGATATTTTTCAAAATCCTAAAATGTCTTAAATATTAACAATAAAATTACAAGTGAAAATATTACCAGAACGATATAAGTCTGTACCTTGCCCGTCTGGAATCTCCGGAAAATCAAACCAATAAAAGCGCTCAGATAAGCCATAAAGTTGACAAGTCCGTCTACAACTATATTGTCGAATTTTCCACTTGCTCTTGAAAAGCCCCGTGTAAAGGTTGCCGAAAAATTTACCAATCCATCAATGATAGTGTTATCAAACCAGGCAAGGGATTTACTAAGCCCGACAGTTCCGGCAACAAATGATGCATAATAAATCTCGTCAAAGTACCATTTGTTGAATGATAATTTATAGAGAGGCTGGACTTTATTGGCTAGTTTGTCCGGATCAAGTTTCTTCCATTGATAGAACATGAATGCAAGCAGTATTCCTCCACCGGCAAGTAACAGGGAAAGAATTAATCCTGGTATATGTGCGTGATGCAGGGCATCTTCATATGTTTCGGAATACATTACCTCCGGCCCTGCTTCTGCAGATTTGATCTCAGTCATTGAAGCAGGTTCTTTTGCATCAGATCTCATAAATGAGTACCGGGAAGACTGGGGTGTAACTAGTTCCGGAGTTTTAATCCATTTTAAGAACCAGCCTGCTTCAGGATTTACCGGGTTAGGAGTATAGAAGAAAAAGATCGAAAGTGTAGCTAATACGACCAGTGGCATAGCCATTACAAAACTGGATTCGTGCGCGTGCTCATATTTGTGCTGATCTCTTGGCTTTCCGTGGAATGTCAGGATTACGAGTCTGAACATGTAGAAAGCTGTTAGCAGCGCCACAAAATAGCCAACTATGGCAAAAAACCATTGGCCGGTTATATATCCGAATGCAAATGTGCCTGCAAGAATTCCGTCCTTGCTTAAAAAGCCGGAAAATAGTGGAACACCTGATATTGCAAGTGAAGCAATTAAAAATGTAGCGTATGTAATTGGCATTTTCTTTCTAAGGCCACCCATGTTTCTGATATCCTGTTCGTGGTGCATTGCATGAATAACTGAGCCGCTTCCTAAAAAGAGAAGCGCTTTAAAGAAAGCGTGGGTGATCAGATGGAAGAAAGCAAACTTGTAGGCGCCGACTCCAAGCGCAAGAATCATATAACCGAGCTGACTTATTGTAGAATAAGCAAGAACCTTTTTAATATCGTTCTGAGTCAATGCGATCGTTGCCGGGATGAATGCTGATAATGCACCTATTACAGCAATCACAAACAGCGCGCCTCCACTTAAAAGCGGAAACATTCTAACAACAAAATAGACACCTGCAGCGACCATAGTTGCTGCATGAATAAGAGCGCTTACCGGAGTAGGACCTTCCATTGCGTCAGGCAGCCAAACGTGCAGAGGAAATTGAGCTGATTTACCAATAGCTCCGCAGAAAAGCAGGATACCCATTAATGTCAGACCAGTTTCACTATTAAATGGAAGAACTCCCTGTGAAATTTGATGAAAGACCGTCTGAAAAGTAAAAGTATGATAAGTAGTGAATAGAATCAAGATGCCTGTAAACATTCCGATATCGCCGATCCTGTTTACTATAAAAGCTTTTTTGGCAGCGTCAGAAGCTGATTTCTTTTCATACCAGAAACCGATTAGCAGATATGATGAAAGACCGACAAGTTCCCAGAAAATATACATCATCAGTACATTGTGCGTAAGTACTATTCCGCTCATCGAGAATGTAAATATTCCGAGATAAGCAAAATATCTGTTGTATCTTTTGTCGCCTTCCATATACCCGATAGAAAATATGTGTACGAGCATACTTATAAGTGCGACAGCGAACATCATTATTACCGTTACATTATCAAGAAACATTCCCAGATCAACAGTAACCTTACCCATTATCGGGCCTGTTCCAAGATTAATCCACTGAAATTCAGAAGTGATATTATTGTTCGGATAGTAAACCAGCTTTGAATAAAGAAGAACTACTGACAGCAAAAAAGTGGCAATTATTAATACAATTTCTACAAGGTAAACCTTTTTAACTTTCTTGGCAAAGAATAAAGCAACTGTAAATCCAATCAATGGAAGGAATAGAATTACAATTGCCAGCTTAATTAATAATGCTTCAGTCATATTTTGTCAATCTCTAAGTTTGTCAATTTCATCAACATTAATGTTGGAGAAAGTCTTATAAATGTTTAGTACTATAGCAAGTGCAATCGCTGCTTCTGCTGCAGCTAGAACTATAACGAAAAGTGCTATCAGTTGGCCCTGGAAACCGAAATTTCCGTATCTAGCAAAAGCTATAAAGTTTATGTTTGCTGAGTTAAGTATTAATTCAATTCCCATTAGAACCATCACTGCATTTTTCCTGGTAACTATACCAAAGATTCCCAGGCAAAAGAGAATTGAACTAATAACTAAAAAATGATTTAATCCAATATGTGTCATAAATTTATTTCCTCGCCATCGATGCAGCACCAATCAAAGCAATCAATAAAATAATTCCCAGTAATTCAAAAACGACTGCATATTGAGTAATCAGCAACATTCCTAGTTTTTGAGTTGAAGGGATGTCAGCAGGATTATTGATTGTTTTCCAACCTGTTTTAAGAAGAGTTGTTATCAACAAGTACAGGAAAGCTATAACTGCAATACCGGCCGGAATTATTTGAAGAGTTCCGGTTTTAATATTAACATTGGTAATCTTATTCGTGAGCATCACACCAAATAAAAGTAGGATCAGAATTCCCCCGACGTATACTATTAACTGGACTATTGCCACAAAATCCGCACCAAGCAAAATGTAAAGCCCCGCAACACCAAAAAATGTAAAAAGGAGATAGAATGCTGAATAGATAATGTTTCTGCTTGTGACCACGAAGAAAGCAGAAATCACAGTCACTGCTCCAAATAAATAAAATACTATATCATAAATATTCATATACTAATCTGTTTTGTCTTCTTGATTATCAGTTTTAGATTCATTATCCGCGGGCTTACTTTCAGCCTTATCCGTTTTGTTTTCCTGATTTAATGTTTTTCCTTCTGACTTAGGTTCCTTGGCTTCCACTTTGCCTTCTTTTTTCTCAGCATTGGGTTCTTTATTCTCGGGTTTTGATTCCGGAGTTGCCGGTTTAGATTCTTGTGCCTTTGCTTTTGCAGCAGCAGCGGCCGCAGCAGCCTTTTCGGCAGCTTTTTGAGCTTCAAACTTTTCATAGTTCAATTTTTTCTGAACTCTTTCTTCAGGGGATAATGTTGCATAATCGTAAATCAGATTATCTCGTTTGAATTCCGAGAATTCATAAACGTCTGTCATATAAATGCATTCTGTTGGGCAGGGGAATACACATAGCTGACAAAAGCAGCATTTTGCAATGTCAATATCGAATTTTGTAACCCACAAAGCTTTCTTCTTTCCATTTGAAGTCTTGCCAAGATCCTCTTCTGGTAAGGATTTAACAGTTTCAATTTCTATACAGTTTACAGGGCAGGCGCGTGAACACTGGTCACATCCGATGCAGTCATCCATATTTACATATAGCCTGTTCCTTTCACGTTCCGGTAATTCGAGCTTTACATCGGGATATTGAATAGTAACTGCCGGAACAAACAGGTGTTTAAATGTAACTTTCATTCCAATAGATATTGTTGAAATAGCTGACCAGATATTTTTGAAATATTGACTCATATTACAATACCGTTATCAATCCAACAATTAAAAGATTAACAAACGCAATCGGAATTAAATATTTCCAGCAAACTGCCATTAATTGATCAACTCTTAGTCTGGGGAGAGTCCAGCGTAACCACATCTGAACAACTACTAGAAAAACTCCTTTAAATGTGAACCAGAAAAATTGTTCAATCGGAATTAACCAGGGCAGATGAAATGTATTGCCGAGATATCCGAAAGGGGATTGGTATCCGCCTAAAAAGAGAGCAGCAACTATAGCAGAAACAGCAAACATATTCGCATATTCAGCCAGAAAAAACATTGCAAACTTCATCCCGGAATATTCAGTGTGATAACCGGAGACAAGTTCTGATTCTGCTTCAGGAATATCAAATGGTGTTCTGTTTACTTCTGCAAGTGTGCTTATGTAAATAATTAAAAAGCCGATAATCATAAATGGAATTAAAATGAACTTTTGCAATGAGAGTCCCGGACCACCAAGTATCATCCAGTGCCAGAAATGTCCGGTTTGCATTTCACTAAGCTTATTGAGGCTTGCTGTTCCTGTTATCATTATCAAAGACAAAACAACTAGAATAGTTGGAATTTCATAACTTATTATTTGTGCCGCTGACCTCATTGCACCCAGTAAAGTGTATTTATTATTTGATGCCCAGCCAGCCATTAAAATTCCTGCAACCACCAGCCCTGTTATTGCAATAATAAAAATTATTCCAAGATCTATGTTTGATCCGATGAATGCACTTGTAAATGGAATCGCAGCGAATGCTGTGTAACTGCCCGCAAAAACTAAAACAGGTGCTATGTTGAAAAGAGGCTTATCATTTGGTGAAGCAACAATATCTTCTTTCTGGATAAGTTTTAAAATGTCTGCAACTGTTTGAAGGATTCCGTGATAACCAACTCTCATCGGGCCAAGTCTGTCCTGCATATGCGCAGAAACTTTTCTTTCAAGAAGCACTGCTACAAGTGCAAAAGGAAGGATAAAAGCGAATAGAGGCAGAAGACTTCCGATAATATAGGCGAGAATTTGACTGCCGGTTAAATTGTAGAAAAAATCGTATATCATCTGTCCACCTCTCCGAGTACAATATCTATGCTGCCAAGAATAGTGATTACATCAGCCACAAGGTGTCCTTTGCACAATTCATTTATCACTGCAAGGTTTACAAATGAAGGTCCTCTAACTTTTACTCTAAAAGGATTCACACTTCCGTTACTGATAATAAAATATCCCAGTTCACCGCGTGGATTTTCAACGCGTGAATAAACCTGTCCAACAACCGGCTTGACTCTTTTAGGGATTGCTGAAGTGACGTCACCCTCAGGGATTTGTGCCACCGCCTGCTCGATAATTCTTAAGCTTTGCTCCATTTCCAGAACCCGGACAAAATACCTGTCCCAGCTATCCCCGACAGTCCCCATTCTTCCATCACCTACCGGAATATCAAAATCAAACTTGTCGTAAATCGAATAAGGATCGTCTTTTCTTAAGTCCCATTTAAGTCCGGATGCTCTAAGCATCGGTCCGGTTATTCCATAGTTTATTGCAGTATCAAGGGGTAGTATCCCAACATTTGCAGTGCGCTCAATAAAAATCTTATTATAGGATAGAAGATCATTAAGTTCTTTTATTTTCGGTTTGAAATAATCAACAAAATCTTTTGTGAGTCTCAGAAAATCATGATGAATATCGTGAGAAAGACCGCCAACCCAAATGTAATTATATAAAAGCCTGGCACCACAGGTCATTTCAAAAAGGCTTAATATTTTTTCACGATCACGAAAACAAAACAGGAACGGAGTAACCGCACCTATATCTGCGCCGTAAGTTCCCAATGCAACCAGATGAGATGCAATTCTCTGAAGTTCACCCATTATTACTCTTATATATTCAACTCGGTCAGGGATTTTAATATCCAGCAGTTTTTCAACGGCAATAGCATAGCCGAATTCATTATACATCGAAGCCAGGTAGTCCATCCTGTCTGTATAAGGAATTACCTGCGGATAGGTCATTGCTTCAGCATGCTTTTCAAAACATCTGTGAAGATAACCGATATGAGGTTTTACATTCAAAATTAATTCACCTTCAAGCTCCAATTCAAGTCTGAGAACCCCGTGGGTAGAGGGATGCTGGGGTCCCATATTGAGAATCATTTCTTCAGTCTTGAGCTTTTCGGTAGTAGTAACTTTATTTTCTATATCTGCAGCCATTGATTATTAATTTTTATTCCTGAATTAGTATGGTACCTTCATCCCCTGGTAAAATTCAGGATTTTTATAGTCTTTGCGTAAAGGATACCCTGCCTCCCAATCGTAGGGCATTAAGATTCTTCTAAGGTCAGGATGATTTAAAAACTTAATTCCTAAAAGATCGTATGCTTCTCTTTCGTGCCAGTCTGCTGCTTTCCATATTTCCGCAACAGAAGAAACTTCGGGGTTTTCTCTTGGTGTTGATACTTTCAATACCAGCTTATGTCTTATTGAAGTTGACTCAATATGATAGTAAACACTTAAAGTGCCGCCAACAATAGTATTGTTATCTGCTTCATCCTTTTGAGTTTCACCGTTAGCATCATCCACACCGGAAAGATTCATCAAACTATCAAACATCAAGTCATCTTTTGAAACCAGGAAATTGCAAACTTTGTCTATTTCCAGTGGATTTATAGTTATAAAGTGCTCAACCGGCACGTCAGTTTTCAATTCGATTATGCTATCGCCGAATTTTTCCTTTAGCAGATTAAATATTTCTTCTGTAGTCTTCATGCTGTTTTTTTAACCAGTGATTCGTGTCTTATCTTATCCTGCAGTTTTAATAATCCTTCCAATAAGGCTTCCGGTCTTGGAGGGCAGCCAGGAACATAAACGTCAACCGGAATAACTCTGTCCACTCCCTTTAGGACATGATAACCGTGTTCCCAATAAGGGCCACCACAGTTTGAGCAGCTTCCCATAGAAATAACATATTTCGGATCCGGCATTTGTTCGTATAATCTTTTAATACGAATTGCCATTTTTAAGGTTACTGTTCCCGAGACAATAATTACATCTGATTGTCTCGGAGAAGGGCGAGGAATAACGCCGAATCTGTCAAAGTCGTAGTGTGAAGCCGAAGTTGCCATCATTTCGATAGCACAGCAGGCAAGTCCAAATCCCATTTGCCAAAGTGATGAGAGCCGGGCCCAATTTAATAGATCTTCAACCTTTGAAATTACAATATTGTCGTCGGTAAATTGCCCGTCTAATAAACCCATAAAGTTTTAAGCCTCTGTATTAACTGTAACATTCTCTTCCTGTAAATCTTTATTTGTATGCGGTATAATGATTCTTGGTCTTTCCCATTCAAGATCACCTTTTCTCCATTCATAGGCCATACCAAGACCAAGCAGAAACAGGAAAACCGCCCCTACTAAAAAGCCTGCAATCCCAAATTGTTTGTATACCATTGCCCATGGAATTAATAAGACAACTTCCACATCAAAAATTAAGAAAATTAATGCAACAACATAGAATCTTATGTTGAATTTAACCCAAGGCGAACCTTCAGCATTTTCGCCGCATTCATAAGTTAAAAGTTTTTCTTTTGTTGGTCGGGAAGGACGAAGAATTTTTGCTGCTAACACTGCAACTACTACAAACAGGATTGCGACCAGGAAGAATATGAAAATTTTGCCAAACTCAGTTAGCATATTTGAAATAGTTTGTTGTAAAATGTAGGAAATGGCTATAATTCATTAGTCAAGTTCTGTAATACCCTGCGCCATTTTTCTAAATCGCAAAAGCCCTAACAACATATATACCATTTAGTTTGGCAGGATTATTTTTCAAAAATATTGCTATTATTTGATATATTTTGATTTATTTATTTCCAAATATAAGAAATTAATTACAACAAAAATTTATTATTCCTAATAACGAGAATAAATTAAAGAAATTTTAATAATAGTGCATAGATAATTTCTTTTGATATTCTGATGCAAATTCTATATGTAAATAGGATAACTTCAAATTGATTATAACTTCAATTAAAAGTATATTTTACAAATTTTAGGTATGCATAATCCAATATTTGAGCTAGTAATTAAAATATTTGAATTTACCCGCTAATAGGGGCTGACTTAAAAATAAAAAAATTCCTGAAATTTATATTGATAAATGCAAATGTTCGCCATAAAGTGATTATCTTAGAGGATAAAATAAATAACTATAGTTTAGTAACCGCTGCCGGCTTTAAATGGACTTTGTAAAACAATATATCATTCAATGCATCTCTGCTGCAGCCAACAATTTAAGATTAAGTACAGAAAAAATAGAGGTTGTTGCTCTATTGCGGGAAGCAATAGCAAATTCTGCCAATATTGGGCGGGATATAATTCAGATGAAGAAGATAACTGTTCTTTCCACTTTTGCCATAAGGTTGAATGAAATTTATAATTACCTTACAACTAATCAACTGGATATAGCCAGATTGTCTGATAAGTTCAAAGAACATAGTCAGTATTTGATAAAGGACCTCAGTTCGATGCTTGATATGTTGAATCCGCAAACATTTCAAGCCACTCTTGAAAGAATTTCGGAAAGCAAAGCTGCTGTGCTAAAGAGTCATGGCGGATTTAGCGAAGATATTTCAAAGGAAAAATTGACCAGTAAAACTTTTGAGATTACTGCAGTTAAGACTGAAAAATCAGAAACTGAAATTGAAAAGGAAAAAATAATCTTTGAAGAGGATAAAGAAGAGGAAGATTCTTTCTTCCAGAATTATGAAAGTGAAATATTAAAACCTATTAAGCCTATTGACAATCTTTTAAAAATGCTGTCGACAGGTGAGCAGGCAAGCCCAGATGACCTTAATAAATTTGCACTACAAATGAAAAATAACGGCGAGTTCTCGGCTAAAGTTGGATTTGATATTATTGCAAACATGCACCAAGTGCTGGCTAAGTCTTTGTTATTAATTAAGGTAAGGGAATTAATGCCGGGTCACGATGTAATTGAAGCGATGCGGGCATGTCTTATAGTTATAGTAGCAGTCGTAAGAGGAAAGGAATTAGATATAACAAATTATCTTAATAGAGCGGAAGCGTTCGGCAGAGAAATACAATCATTAAAAATTAAGGGTGTGGATTAATGAAAATATTTGCTGTAATAATGGCAGGAGGCATCGGAACCAGATTCTGGCCGAGAAGCACAGTTAAAACGCCCAAGCAATTATTGAAAATATTTGGTGAAAATACTATGATACAGGACACCGTAAACAGGTTAGATGGTCTTGTAGAGAATGAAGATATCTATGTAATTACGAATAAAATTCAAAGACCCGAAATTATAAACCAATTGAAGAATGTTCCAACTGAGAATATTATTGAGGAACCTTTCGGAAGAAATACGGCTGCCTGCATCGGTCTCGCTTCAGTTGTTATTCAACAAAAAGCAAAAGATGCAGTAACGATCATTCTACCGGCCGATCACATTATAAAAGAGAAGATTGAATTTCATAAATCGCTTAAAACTGCTGCTAAATTTGCTTATGAATCAAAAGGTCTCGTAACCATCGGAATAAAACCAACGAGACCGGAAACTGGTTACGGCTATATTCAGATAGACGAAAGTCACCTCTCGGATAATATATACAGTGTGCTCAGCTTTGCCGAAAAACCAAATTATGCAACGGCGGTACGTTTTCTTGAAAGCGGGGATTTTTTGTGGAATAGTGGAATGTTTATATGGCGTGTCGATACTATCCTTGATGAAATTCATCAATACCTGCCTGATTTGCACGAGGGGCTTGAAAAAATAAGTAAAGACATTAACTCACCTAATTATAATAATACACTTACCACAGTTTACGGGCAATTGAGAAGCATTTCTATAGATTATGGAATTATGGAAAAATCACAAAAGGTTTATCTTACTAAGGGAAATTTTAGCTGGAGCGATGTGGGAAATTGGGAAGAGGTTTTTAATCTTTCGCAAAAAGATGAAAACGGAATTGCACATGTCGGGGAAGTGTTTACAGATATGGTTGTTGATTCGTATATTTATTCCCCTGATAAATTTGCGGCGGTCATTGGCGTGGATAACCTTATAATCATTAATACCAAGGATGCTCTGCTAATATGCAGGAGGGACCAGAGTCAAAACGTCAAGAAAGTTGTTGAACATCTTAAAGTTAACAAGCTAACGAAATATTTGTGATATTTATCCAGTAATGTCTTCTTTGAAAAGCTTGTGATTTATTTTACCACAAAGCCTGTATGGGTAGTTTTATGTTTTTTGGATTAAATTTTACTGCTATTTAATGTAGGTTGGATAGCAGAAATTATTCTATGAAAAAATTAATTACTGAGTCAGACATAATTAAATTTGCCAAAGAGGCGGGGACTATAATTCCGATAGGGCACAATGATATTTTAACTCCCGGTGCAAGAGACCGAATTAAGCAACTCGGTATTAAAATTATTTCAAAAGAAGAAGCAGAAAGGATTAATGCAAGCGATCCCGGAGTTATAAAATCACTAATTTCAAAAAGTGTTGCAATCGGCGGCGATCATACAGGATTTAAATTAAAAAGTATCTTATCAAAAATATTGACGGACAAGGGATTTAAGCTGACCGATGTCGGTACATTCGATGAAAAATCATGTGACTACCCTGACTTTGCCTATGCTGTTGCTAAAAAAGTAAAAGAAAGAAACGTTGACTGGGGTATAATTATAGACGCAACGGGTATTCCCTCCGCAATAACCGCAAATAAACTCAAGGGTATTCGGGCAGCAACATGTTATAATGAATTTTCGGCCCGAAGTGCAAGAGAGCATAACGATGCGAACATTCTTGTAATTGGTGCAAGAGCAATAGGTGAAGAGAC
>CAYPNM010000038.1:25580-30259 GCA_964412105.1 uncultured Ignavibacteriaceae bacterium
TCGAAATAACCATCTGCATATAAAAATTGTTTCGCCAGATTCAATGTATCAGTTATAATCATATCTTCCTTATGACATTCCAGACAGCCGATAGCACTGTTGATATTTTTTGGTAAACCGGGCTTATGACAAATGCTGCAGGTTTTATTTTCGGGTAAAAAGCCTTGGATCTTTCTGTTCTGCGCAACCCATGCTTTATGCATTTCATGATTAAAGATGAGAGTTTTAGCAAACATTTTACGGTGACATCTTGAGCAAGGTGTTGACTTATCATTGGGTAATGACATATGATGGCATTCGACACAAGATTTTTCTTTTCCCAGCTCATTCTGATGCTTTAGGTGAGGGAATTCTGTGCTCATTCCCGGTTTATTAGAATTGATAATTAGAATGGTGCGGGTAGTATTCAAACCTGATACCGGAACAATATTTGTTTTCTTTTCATTTTGATAGCCAGGATACATAAAAACAAAAGCCATAGGTATGGCAAAAACTCCTATCATTGTTGCGCGCTGAAAACCGCTTTGTAGTGTAGTCTGCCAGACACGTGAAATGGAATCAAATGAAACTTTAAATATTCCTTTGCTGATTTTGTATGCCTTCCTTTGTTCATCGAATATCAAAAATTTTTCTGCAACATAGAAAAATACAAGTGCAGCTGCTGCAATGACCCCGAAACTTAATGACCATTCAGTTAGCGATGGAAAATAAACAGTACCGGCGTCCCGGAAATAGCCAATTATGCCTACATCCACGCGATTTAACGCAAGACCGAGCGATGCAGAAAATGCTGCCAGGCCCAATCCATAAGGCGAATGCCGGCTTCTATTAATAATTATCAAAAAAACAGGCAGAACTGCAGTTAACAACAATTCCATACCGTAAAGCCAGCTTTCCCATGTACCTGCCAGCAAAGTGCCCCAGAGGTTCAATCTAAAAAGATCGTAGATTTTTAATATTAAATAAATTCCCAGCAGTGAAGCGCCTATAATGCTTAATGAACTCAACATCGGCATATCTTTACCGTATTCTTTAGCCTTTGCAACTTTAATATTTTCATTTAAGGAGCAGACAATTGCTTTTCCATTTGTACGTTCACCAAACAGAGATGCCGGGTTATATAATTTTGCATATATAATTTTGACTAATATTATAAACATTATCCCGCATCCCGCAGCAGAAATAAAAAAGTAAATTGGAAGAAAAGGTGAATACCATAACTTAAATAAGCGGTAGGGTGTAATTAAAAACAATGAACCTAATGAAGAGTGATGAAGAGTAGAAAGAGATATTCCTATTATAACTATCCCGATAGCAATTTTGTGAAAGAAGCTGACTGTTTTTTTAAAGTGATACTTTTCAAGAATATTCGGCAGCATTTCTATAAAGGTCACAGAAAAATATAACATTACACACCAGAAAACTTCGAACAGGAAGGAATGCCCATTCCACATAATTAAAGGATGCCAGAAGCGATAGGGCAGACCAATATCAAACAACAAGGCAAAACAAGAAGAGCCATATCCTAAAAAAGCGACAAGTATTGCCGGCTTAACAAGAGGTTTGAATTTTTCAATTTTTAATACATAAACCAAAAATCCAATTGTAAATCCGCAGGTTGATAAAGCGACTCCTGCGATCATATTTAAAACTTTCCACAATCCCCATGGTACTTCATTTGTTAAATTTGTAGTTGCACCTAATCCAAACCACAATCTGAAAATTGCCGCGACTATTCCCAAGAATACAAAAAACCACAATATATCTTTCAAGGTTCTTGCTTTATTGAACATTCTTCTTCATACTTTATTTTTTATTTTGCTTTTGAATCTTATTATTTTCAACAGCCAACTCATTTTTTCTTCTAACGAGCCAATTTAATCCCACAAGAAATCCACCGACAGTCAAACCTATTACAGGAGTCTTTTCAATCAGAGGCTGGGTATAATCGGGAACAGGAACGGAAGGTTTATCCTGCCAGCCCATTTTTGTAATATCAACATCTGAAATAAATAGCACGCAAGTTCCGCCATATTCTTTTTGTCCCCAAATATGATTCAAATATTTAATAGGATTTTTCTTTATTACAGAACGTGCATGCATTAACAATTTTTCCCTTTCTCCGAAAATAATAGCTTTTTGTGGGCATGCCTCTACGCAAGCAGGTAATTTATTTTCTATAATTTTATCATAGCACATATTACATTTTTTCATAAATGGTTTTGTCTTATTCCATTCATAGCGTGGAATATGAAACGGACACGCAAGCATACAGTACCTGCATCCGATACATTTATCCGGATCGTAAATTACGGGTCCTTCTTTGGTTTTGGATATTCCTCCCACTATGCATGCTGATACACAGGCAGGATCTATACAGTTCATGCAACTGTATCTTGCAAAGCGTCCCGATTCAATTTTAATTATGCTGAGAAGCCTATCTGCGGATAAACCTTCTCTCGAAGTTTCACGGTCGAAGTATGATTTTTCAAGATTGAGGTGGTTTTTTTCAATGCAAGCGGTAACGCACTTTTCACACCCTGTACATTTTGTTACATCAACTAAAATAGCATCCATTATACTTTTGCCTCCTTTCCGAACAAAGCTTCTGCGACTTTATCTCCGGCACCGGGTTTTAACTGCCAATGGACGGGAGATAGTCTGTCAAAGAAATAGAGAACTATATGAGAAAGTTTTGTAAAGGGAATAGCAATGAACAGTGCTTCCGCACTTAGAAGATGAATCAGCATGGAGGTATTCCAGGGAAGTGGATTGAAAGAAGGATGACCCGCAAAAAATCCGAAAAGGAAGGGAAGTAAGACCATTATTAATAAAATGTAATCCAATTTTTTACTCATCTCTCTCTGGCGCCTGACAAATATCCTGCAGGCAATTAGAATCAGAATGCATCCAATTGTAGTCAAAGTAAGTATGTCCGCTACAGCGCGGCCGATTGAAGGAAGACTCACTCCTAAGTAGTTTTCCCAGAGTGCTATGTGATCAATAAAAAAGACTGAGACTATAATTGCAGCTACATGAAATATGAAAGATACGGTTGAAAATACCCTGGTGCCTTTTATCAAGTGTTTAACAGGAATTATCCACGAAAACATATCTAAAAAAATTCTTTTCCATGAAACATTCTTTAATTGCTTTCCCTTCGAAATAAAAATGGAATAGAATTGAATTATAAAATGTCTTGCTAAACCCAAAATCATTATTAAAAAGGTAAATGCAAATAAGGGCCCTTTTGCAAAGTCAATCCACTGATCCATACATTATCCTATTTCCATTTCTTCTTTTAATTTTTTACGCTCTTCAGGAGACTTGCCTCCCGGAATCTCAATTACATCCAAAATTAAATCGTGCAAACCGACAACCTTACACGGAAGTTTGTAGTGCTCCACTAATTCTCTCAACTGTTTTTTACAATTAGCGCAAGGAGATACGATTATTTCCGCCTCCGTTTTTTCAATTTGTTTTGCTTTTACATACCCACCTATTTCCATCCTGAAATCGTGTAGTTCATCTATGGAAACAAGTCCGCCGCCACCACCGCAGCAATAATTATTTTGTCCGTGAGGTTCCATCTCAACAAAATTTTTGGCAAATGATTTCAATATTTCTCGGGGCTGATTAACAATCCATCCGGAGCGGGCAATATTACAAGGGTCATGGTAAGTAACCTTTTGAGTAATTATATCAGGATTTAACTTAATTTTGCCTTTGTTAATGCAGTCCAAAGTATATTCCATAAAATTCAAAACCGGGTATTTCTTTTTACCACCAAATACAGGTACAAAATCATGGGCAGACCTTGATGCATGTCCACATTCTCCGATCAGAATATTTTTACAGTTCAAACGTTTTATTTCATCGACTAACTGCTTAATTATGTTTTCCAGATGCCAATCGCTGTAAAAAAGCCCATAGTTTATGCCATCGTAATTACCGGTACCTATTGTCCAATTATCCCAATCTCCCGCAGCATAAAGAACTGCAGCATTTCCCATCAACGTATCCGGTTCCAATAAGTAATCGCTTACGGCACAGAAAAATGCATATTCTTTGTCCATCTTATCACAAGGAAACTCCACTTTAATTCCCAGAGCCTCTTCCATTTCTTCTGAAAGAAATTCAAGTGTATTTAGGAGTGCGATTTTAGGAATCTTGGATGTATTGCGAGTTGTACCTTCTAGTTGTTCCCTTACACTTACCTGCAATGCCTTCGGTACAATTCCTATTAAACTAAGTATGTATCGTCCGAGACGAGTGATAAGCCCGTGATCGACTCCTAGAGGGCATTCATTTGTGCATCGTCTGCAAGCGGTACATCGATAAAATAAATTACTCATTTCATCAATGATTTCTTCAGTTAGTTCAAATGAATTTATTGAGAAGCGCGATTTGAGCCAACCGTTAAATGTAAAGTAACGTCTGTAAACATTTAATAGCAGATTTGATCTATAGCATGGAATATCTCTGTAATCCTGTGTAGCAACATAAACAGGACATGCAACAGCACATCGATTACATTTTGTGTTGGTCATGCAATATGAATCAAGCAAAGACTTATAGTCAGTAAAATTTAATACAGCAGCAAATGCTTCCAAAAACTTTGCAGCTCTATTTTCACAGACAGGGTTTTCAACATAATATGCATATTTATTTTGCTTTAC
>CAYPNM010000039.1:0-29403 GCA_964412105.1 uncultured Ignavibacteriaceae bacterium
CTGCGTCTTCACTCTGGGATACTTTTATAGTGTCACCATCCGAGAAATTGCCCATCAGCAATTCCTGCGAGAGCGGGTTGGTGAGGTATTTCTGTATCGTTCTCTTCAAGGGTCTTGCACCGAATGTTACATCGTAACCAAGCTTTGCAAGCCAGTCTTTTGCCTCATTGTTCACCTCAAGAGTTATCTCCTTCTGTGCAAGCATTTTCTGTACATATCTTAGTTGTATATCGACAATCTTTCTTATCTCGCTTCTTGTCAGCGGTTTGAAGAGCACAACCTCGTCAATTCTATTCAAAAATTCAGGGCGAATGGTTTTGCGTAGAAGATCAGTAAGCGTGTGCCTTAAATTGCCCATCACATTTTCCATATTCTCGTCGCTCACACCGTCGGTTTTTTCCTGTATCAGGTGTGAACCAAGATTAGATGTCATAATAATTATCGTATTCTTGAAGTTTACAGTTCTACCCTGGTTGTCGGTCAATCTTCCGTCGTCGAGAACCTGCAGAAGAATATTGAAAACATCCGGGTGTGCTTTTTCAATTTCATCCAGCAGCACGACCGAATACGGACGCCTGCGGACTGCTTCTGTAAGCTGTCCTCCCTCTTCGTAACCGATATATCCGGGAGGTGCGCCAATTAAACGAGACACGGAGAATTTTTCCATGTATTCAGACATGTCTATACGCACCATCGCGTGCTCGTCATCGAAAAGAAATTCAGCCAGCGCACGAGCAAGTTCTGTTTTACCAACGCCTGTAGTGCCCAGAAATATAAATGAACCGATCGGACGATTCACATCCTGCAAGCCAGTACGCGATCTGCGAATTGCATTTGCAACCGCATAAACTGCGTCTTCCTGTCCGACCACTCTCTGGTGAAGTTCATCCTCCAGTCTGAGCAACTTGCTTCTTTCGCTTTCGAGCATTCTGCTGACGGGAATGCCGGTCCATTTTGCTACAACTTCCGCAATATCCTCAGCATCGACTTCTTCCTTCAGCATCTTTTTGTCTTTCTGAATTTTTACCAGCTCTCCGGATTCGTACTTCAAAGCTTTTTCGAGTTCAGCAATTCTACCGTAACGAAGTTCCGCAACTTTACCGAGATTGCCCTCGCGCTCGAATTTATCGGCCATAGTTTTCGTGTTGTCTATCTCGCTTTTCATCGCACGAATCTTTTGAATCTTTTCTTTTTCAAGATTCCAGTGCATTCTATACTTGTTTCTGTCTTCTTCGAGGTCGCCCAGTTCCTTTTTCAATTCCTGGAGTCTTTTTGCAGAAGCTTCGTCTTTTTCACGCTTCAATGCTTCTCTTTCGATCTCAAGCTGTTTAATTTTTCTTTCAAGCGCATCGAGTTCTTCAGGCATAGAGTCAATTTCAATTCTTAGTTTCGATGCAGCCTCATCAACCAGGTCTATTGCCTTATCCGGCAGAAACCTGTCCGTTATGTAGCGGTGGGAAAGCTGTGCAGCTGCAACTATTGCAGCATCGGTAATGCGCACGCCGTGATGCACTTCGTACCTTTCACGGAGTCCGCGCAGAATAGAAATAGTATCTTCCTCAGTCGGTTCGGTCACAAGCACGGGCTGAAATCTTCTCTCAAGCGCAGCGTCTTTTTCAATATGTTTTTTATATTCCGATAAGGTTGTAGCACCGATTGCGTGCAGTTCGCCTCTAGCAAGTGCAGGCTTCAAAATATTCGCAGCGTCCATTGCTCCAGTTGCAGCGCCGGCGCCGACGAGCGTGTGAAGCTCATCTATAAATAGAATAATCTCGCCTTTTGATTCCTGTACTTCTTTTAAGAGAGCTTTCATTCTTTCTTCGAACTGTCCACGGAATTGTGTGCCCGCAACCATAGCGCCCAAATCAAGAGCTACTATTTTTTTTGTTTTTAAATTTTCAGGTACATCGCCAGAGACGATTCTGTGTGCAATTCCTTCGGCGATAGCGGTTTTACCAACACCGGGCTCACCGATCAATACAGGATTGTTCTTTGTTCTTCTTGAAAGCACCTGCAGCACTCTTCTGATTTCCTCATCGCGACCGATAACCGGGTCGAGTTTTCCTGCACGAGCGAGTTCGTTCAGGTCCTTGCCGTATTTCTGCAAAGCCTGATAAGTGTCTTCCGGGTTTTGGGATGTAACTCTCTGACTGCCGCGTACGTCTTTCAGTGCAGCTAAAATTTCAGTTTTGGAAATGCCGTTGTCGCGAAGGAGCTGTCCTGTTTTTCCTTCACTTTCAGCTAATCCTATTAAAATATGTTCGGATGAGACATATTCATCTTTAAGGTTTTTAGCTTCATCTGCAGCGGTATCGAAAAGTTTGCCGGTAGTTTGCGACATCTGCTGGTTGCCGATGCCTGTACCGCTCACTTTCGGCAGTTTTTCGAGCATATCGTTAATTTTAATTTTTACCGCGTTTACATTTCCGCCAGTTTTCTGCATAATCGTGTCGGCAATATTTCCCTTTTCCTGGATCAATGCCGCGAGAATATGTTCGGGCTCTAATATCTGATTATTATAATTCTGCGCAATCTCTATCGCATTCTGTATAGTTTCCTGCGCCTTAACTGTTAATTTATTTGGATTAAATTGCATATTATTTCACCTCTTTGCATCGTCGCGTCATTTGGAACCTCACCTTTTTGGAGTGAGAAATCCTTGCGCTTGATATTTAAGATTTCTCCCCGCTATTGCGGGACAAGCAATCGCCCGGCAAATGCCGGACTCCTTCGAAATGACACGTCTGTTCTTCCGTCTTCTTACTTCTGTATCTTCTCAGTATACATCTCACTCGACTGCTCGAGTGTTTTGTTTATCCTATTCACAAGCTTATGAGGATCCGTAAGATCACCTGAAAGTAATTGTGCGGCTTCGAACAGTTCCTCGACTGTGTTTGTTATGTATTCATCTTTTGAACTTGCCTTGAACACTTTCAAAAGATTTCTAATGAGCTTGTGATCCCTGTTTATTTCGAAAGCTTTCTTCTGCACACTCATATCTTTGTTAGCCATTCTCATAATTTTCTGCATCTGTGATGACATCGTATCATCTGGATTTACGAGTACACAGGGACTATCGCTCAATCTCTTTGATTCTTTTACTTCTGTTACCCTGTCTCCGAGAATATCCTTTATTCTCGCGAGCAGGCTGTCAAAATGTTTTGTGTCGTCTTTGCTTAATTCTTCCGGTTTATCTTTTTTCTCTCCGCTGTCCTCGAATTTATCAAGTTTGCCAAGGTCAACGGTGTCGACTGATTTGAAATCATAATCTTTAAATTTCCTGATCGAACTTATTACAAATTCATCCAGTGGATCATACAGGTAGAAAACTTCCAGTCCTTTCTTCTTGAATATTTCCATATGAGGATCCTGCTCGATCGCTTCCCTGCTGCTTCCGAAGGCGTAGTAAATTTCCTTCTGATCTTTCTTGAATCTGGAGACATAATCCTCGAGTGAAGTCAGTCCTTTGTCATCCTTATCGTTGGAGGAATTAAATCTCAACAGCTGCTGATATTTTTCGGCGTTAGTAAAATCTGTATAGCCTAATTTGAAATACCTTCCGTGTTCTTTCCAGAATTCCGCATACTCTTTCGGTTTATCCTTGGCCTTATCTATTAAATAAGATAGAACCTGGCTAGTAACAGTATTGGAAATTTTTGTAAAAATTATATTCTCCTGCAGAGTCTCCCTTGAGATATTTAATGGAAGATCTTCCGAATCAACAACACCTTTAACAAAGTTCAAATATTCCGGGAGCAGATCCTTGTTTTTATGCTGAATCAAAACTCTTCTTACATAAAGATCGAGACCATAGTCTTCCCTGTTCATGCCGAAGAAATCGAAATTCTTTTTGGGGATAAAGAGCAGGCTATGAAACTGTATCGGCGCATCGACGGACTTGTGAATAATATCCATCGGCTCTTCGTTGTCATAAGTAAGGAACTTATAAAACTCAACGTACTGTTCTTTTTTAACGCTGCTTTTCGGCTCTCTCCAGATAGCTGAAATTGTATTTACCTTTTCCTTTTCAAGATAAATAGGAAATTGTATGAAATTCGAGTGTTTTTTAATGACGGTTTCCAGCCTGTATTTTTCGGCAAAATCCTTTGTATCTTCTTTCAGATGAATTTCAATTGTTGTCCCACGGGGAAGCTTTTCCTCAAGGCCGGCAATTTCATAGCTGCCGAGTCCATCAGAGATCCATTCAACGGGAGTCTCATCTTTCAGGTAGGATTTTGATTTTATTACGACTTTATCAGCAACCATAAAAACGGAGTAAAAACCGACTCCGAACTTCCCTATTATATTGTTGGCATCCGCCTTATTATCCTTCAAACTCTTTATAAAATCAGCAGTTCCGGATTTTGCGATAGTGCCGATATTTTTAATAAGCTCATCTTTTGTCATGCCGATCCCAGTGTCGGAAACGGTTAAAAGCTTTTTCTTTTCATCGAAATTAACCCTTATTTCAAGGGGTAGATCCTTATCGGCAATTTCGGTTCCCTTTGTAGATTCAAATCTTAATTTATCCAGTGCATCAGATGAATTAGATATCAATTCGCGCAGAAATATTTCCCTGCTTGTGTAGAGTGAATGTACAAGTATATCAAGAAGCTGTTTTACTTCCGCTTTAAATTCATATTTCTTAGTTGTTGTCTGCTCTGAACTCATTAGATTTTCTCCATGTTTTTGTTACAAAATAAACTTTATTATTTCTGCCATTTCGAAGGAGCTAAGCAATTGAGAACTCTTTTGGTTAATTGTGACGAATAAGATTTCTCCCCCGACCAGCCTTTCGGCAGATCGGGATCGAAATGACATTACTTTCTTATTTCTTTTAATTTCTCAAATAACTCAATTTCCTGTTTGGATAATTTCTTTGGAACGTTCACCATAACCTTCACAAACAAGTCTCCTCTTGAGGCCGGATCGCCGGTTCTTGCCATACCCATTCCTCTTAATCTCAAAGTGGCGCCGCTGTCGGTTCCTTTATCTATTGTAATCATCAATCTTTTTCCATCGATAGTTTCAATTTTTTCTTTTCCGCCCAATACAGCCGTGTAAAGGTCCACATTCAGATTGAAGTAAAGGTCATCCCCCTTTCTTTCAAACCAAGGGTGATCGGTTATATGAATTTTTAAATAAAGATCGCCTTTGGCACCGCCACTTCTTCCCTGTCCGCCAAGACCTTTCAATCTTAATTTCTGTCCTTCCTGAATTCCGGGAGTAATTTTAACTTTAATTTTTTGTTTATCAACCTTTAATTGTCTTTCACTGCCCCTGTGGGCCTCTTCAAGTGTAACATTCAAAGTTGATTCGTAGTCGCTACCTTTTTGTGCCGGCGCAGCTCCACCGAAAGGGGAGCCTCCTCTAGCGGATCTGAATCCGCCTCCGAAAAAGCTCTCGAAGAAATCAGAAAAGCCCCCGACATTGCCAAACAAATCGTTAATATTGCCGGAGTATTGATAGTTTCCTCCACCGCCGGCACCGCCGAAGTTTCTGAAAAAGTCATTAGCATTAGCGCCGCCTGCGTGCTGGTACTGTTTCCAGTTAGCGCCTAGAGTATCATATTTTTTTCTTTTCTCCGGATCGCTTAAAACCTCATTTGCTTCTGTAATCTCTTTAAATTTTTCTTCATAAGCTTTGTTATCCGGATTGCGGTCCGGGTGATACTTCATTGCAAGCTTGCGAAAAGCTTTTTTGATTTCTTCAGTAGTAGCGTTTTTATCAACGCCAAGTATTTTATAATAATCTTTAAATTCCATAATTGTATTTATAACAGAAAAGGGTAACTGTAATTTAGTTACCCTTCCCGAGAATTATTAACTAAACCGTTGTTAATTACTTTACTTTTATTTCAAGCTCTTTCGGTTTTGCTTCCTCTGATTTCGGGACTGTGATCGTTAACTGACCGTCTTTAAATTCAGCATTGATCTTGTCAGCCTGAATGGTCTGAGGAAGAGTAAATGATCTAAAATATTTTCCGTAAGTTCTTTCAATTCTGTGATACTTCGAATCCTTATCTTCCTTTTCCTGTTTCCTTTCACCGCTTATAATAAGCTCACCATCATGAAAATTTAATTTCAGATTTTCTTTAGAAACACCGGGAAGATCCATCTTCAAAATATACTGATCTTTATTCTCGCTGATGTCAGTCAATGGTGACCATACAGCATTCTCCAAGTCCTCGTTCATTGAGCTGTCATCAAAACCGAACCTGCTGTTGAATGTATTGAATAACTTGTTGAACTCACGCTCAACGTTTAATAACTCTCTAGCCGGATTCCATTTTACGAGTGTCATAATAACACCTCCTGTTTATAAAATCGTTTAATATTAAAGTATTTTAATATATTTATTTTTTCTATAGTCACTATTAAGAAGACAACATGTATGCCATTTGCCGAAAACCCCGTAATCCATTATAAATAAATAAGTTATGGGAAAGTTTGTGTTAGGTGATATGTCTGCCAATTTGTCAGGTTTTTTGTCTATAAGATACATCAGTAGGAAATTTCTGACAAAAAGTATGACAAAATTTCAGTCATGGTCAATGCCAGGGAAGATGCAGACTAAGCGGGTACTTACTACTATTTAAAGCGTTTTCAGAGCGTTTTCAGATACTTTTAATACAATCATAATGGAGCTTTCGTGAGATTTGCAGCAGCGGCTTAATTGTATATACACAGATCTGCTACGCAGCACCATTTCTGAATTGTTAATCGGAGCAAGAATAATTATTTTTGCAAGCTTATATAAAAGATCATTGCATGAGAAATAAATTTACCGAAGACACAATTGCAGCAGTTGCAACACCTTCAGGTACAGGTGCTATTTCCGTGATAAGGGTCAGCGGTCCGGGGACCTTCGAAGCGGTTGATTCAATTTTTTCAGGGAAAAATGATATCTCAGCCGCTGAATCTCATACAATTCACTACGGCAAGATAAAAGACAAATCCGGAAGCCAGATCGATGATGTGCTGATCTCCGTGTTCAGAAATCCTCATTCATATACAGGTGAAGACGTTGTAGAAATCAGTACTCACGGGAATGCAATAATAACCAAGAGAATCCTTGAGGCATTATTGAATGAAGATGTAAGGTTAGCTGAGCCAGGAGAATTTACGAGAAGAGCTTTTCTGAATAACAGGATAGATCTAGCACAGGCAGAAGCTGTGGCTGACATCATAAATTCAAGAACTGAAGTATCACTTTTGGGTGCCCGCAGCCAACTGGACGGGCTTCTATCGCAAAAGGTGGAAGAATTAAGGACTATGTTAGTAAATGCCTCCTCATTTGTTGAACTGGAATTAGATTTTGCTGAAGAAGACATTGAATTTATTAATAGCAAGGAGTTAAGGGGAAGAATAAATAAGATATTAAAAGAGATTGATAAACTATTAGCAACATATTCATTTGGTAAAGTCATAAAGGATGGAGTAAATGTTGCGCTGGTCGGAAAACCGAATGTAGGCAAATCCTCGCTATTAAATTACATACTTAAAGAGTCGCGGGCGATAGTGAGCCACATTCCGGGAACAACAAGAGATATTATCCGGGAAGATGTATCAATAGATGGAATACTGTTCAGGCTTTTTGATACTGCAGGATTAAGGGCTTCGGAGAATGAAATTGAAAAGGAAGGGGTAATAAGAAGCAGGGAGGCAGTTAAGAATGCCGACCTTGTACTTTTTATGAATGATGTTGAGCAAGGCTTTTCGGAGGATATTTTCAATGAACTAAAGGAAATAACAAAAGGGGAAAGGATTATTTGTGTACTTAATAAAATTGATAAAGATGAAAAAAGCAGTTTGAAAAGTGACGTCAATATATCAGCCAAAACTGGCCAAGGAATTGAATCCCTGTTTAGTTTGTTAAAGAAGAAAGCCCTTGGCAATTCCAACTATAGTGAAAAGTCGGCAGTAGTTTCAAACCTGAGGCACCATAATTGTTTAAGGAAAGCAAAGGAGTGCCTGCTGAATTCAATGGAATCAATCAATAATAGATTAAGTGGTGAATTCATTTCTGTAGATTTGCGGAATGCCGAGAGCAGTCTGGCTGAGATAATAGGTGCGGTTACTTCGGAAGACATTCTAAATAATATATTTACGAAATTTTGTATTGGGAAATAGCTTGTTTCACGTGGAACTTTACAGGCTATAGATTTTAGGCTATCTAACTGTTTCACGTGGAACCTGAAAAATATGTAATTTTATGCGAAAATTCGACATAATTGTAGTAGGTGGAGGACATGCAGGGATTGAAGCGGCCAGCGCAGGGGCAAATATGGGCTGTTCCGTTGGCCTTTTGACCATGGATAGATATGCCATTGGACGTATGTCCTGCAACCCTGCGGTTGGAGGTACGGCCAAGGGACATCTTGTGAGAGAGATTGATGCTCTTGGCGGAATGATGGGAAAGATAGCGGATCGAACCGGAATCCAGTTTCGAATGCTGAACAAATCCAAAGGTCCGGCCGTATGGTCTCCCAGGTGTCAATCCGACAGGAAACTCTACTCTGAAGAAGCCTATCGAGTAATTAATTCAATCAAGAATATTGAAACGGTCGAAGTTTCGGTAACGGAAATTATTGCTGATGGAGGAAAGGTTAAGGGTATTCGTACAGGCGATGGTGAAGAAATTCTTTGCAAGGCGCTTGTTCTTTCTTCCGGAACTTTTTTAAATGGATTAATGCACACAGGGTTGACTACAACCAGTGGCGGACGGTTCGGAGAGAAACCAGCAACCGGAATAACAGAATCTCTAATTAAGCTCGGGTTTGAGGCAGGAAGATTGAAAACGGGCACTCCTCCGAGATTGAAAAAAGATTCAATCAATTTTGAAATACTAGAGGTTCAACCGGGTGATGAAAACCCCCAGCCGTTTTCATTTTCTACTGATAAAAATCATTTTCCGTTTCTTCCTCAACTTCCATGTCACATTACCTATACGCATAAGGAAGTGCATGATATTCTTGCCAAGGGTTTTGAACGGTCACCGATGTTCACAGGCAGAATAAAAGGAGTCGGACCCCGATACTGCCCATCGATTGAGGATAAAATAGTTCGTTTCGCCGATAAGGAAAAACACCAGCTTTTTATTGAGCCTGAAGGATTGGATTCCGACCTGATGTATCTTAACGGATTTTCATCTTCTCTACCGGCAGAAATTCAGTTTGAAGCTTTGCATAAGATCAAAGGACTGGAACAATGTGAAATGGTACGTCCGGGTTATGCGGTCGAGTATGATTTCCTTCCACCTCACCAGGTTGACATCACCCTTGAGACGAAATTAATAAAGGGGCTTTATTTTGCCGGACAGATAAATGGAACTTCGGGGTACGAGGAAGCAGCGGCACAAGGAATAGTTGCAGGAATAAATGCCGCAGCAAAAATTATTGGAAAGAAGGAATTTGTTTTGAAAAGGAGCGAAGCTTACACCGGTGTGCTGGTTGATGATCTGGTAAACAAATCAACAGAAGAACCTTACAGAATGTTTACTTCGCGAGCAGAACATAGACTACTTCTACGTCAGGATAACGCTGACAGAAGATTGATGAGTTACGGAGATTATTACGGCCTGCAGCCAAAGGAGAATTTTGAAAGAGTTGTCGAAAATGAAAAGCTAATTTCAAGGTCAATTGATTTATTCGGCAATTTAAAATTACATGCAAGAGAAGTTAATTCGTTTTTAGAAAGTAAAAATCTTCCAGGTATTGATTCGACGGAAACAATCTCAAAACTATGTAAACGACCGGAGTTGAGTCTAAAAGAATTAATCTCGATCGACCACAAGGCTGAGGATGAGCTAATAAATGAATTAATAAATAATGACAAAGCTCTTGAACAGGTTGAGATCGAATTAAAGTATGAAGGGTATATGAAAAGGCAACAGGAGACTGTCGAACGATTAGAAAGATATGAAGACGCCAAGATTCCTTTAACATTAAACTATTTAAGCTTGAAGGCTTTATCAACTGAAGGCAGAGAAAAGCTAAACAGGATAAAACCGCGTTCCATAGGACAGGCTTCGCGCATATCAGGTGTTACGCCTTCAGATATTTCCATTTTATTGGTATATTTGAAAAACTAATTTTGAGGGGTTAATGATAGACGTCCAGAACGAATTTCGGAAAGAACTTCTTTCGCTCTTCTGGGATAATGGAATAAACCTTGACACAATGAAAGTTCAGCAGCTGTCCTATTTTGCTGAACTTGTTGTTGCAAAAAATGAAAGTGTAAATCTTATTTCCCGCCGTGATGCTAACAATATAATCGAGTATCATGTTTTTCTGTCGTCATATATCAGCAAATTTTTGCCTGATAAATGTTATAATTTTCTAGATATAGGAACCGGCGGAGGATTTCCTGGTATTCCACTTGCAATAATGCGTCCTGAAATGAAGGGGGTTCTGATCGACTCGACCGGAAAAAAAATTCAGGCAGTCGATGAATTTATTGACAAACTAAAACTAAGCAACATTGTTGCTGAAAATGACAGGGTTGAGAGTCCCGAATTTATTGAACATTATTCGGATACTTTTGATCTGGTTGTAAGCAGGGCAACTGTTCCGCTTATAATTTTATTCCGTTATGCTTTGCCATTGATAAAGGATAAGTCATATATCGCGGCAGTTAAAGGCGGCAACCTTACGGACGAATTAAAAAAGGCGGAATTGAAATATAAGGCTTATATTAAAAAGTCAACAATATTTGATCTTTCCTATAAACCATCAAATGTAAGAAATCAGAAGGGGAAAAAGCTTGTATTGCTGGAGCTGAATAAATGAGTTCTGCTGATGATGCAAAGGATCTTTTTGCAGAAATAAGCAAACTACATACAGAACAGCGCAATAAAAATTCGATGGACATTGATGTCCAAACCACTTCGGAAATTTTAAAGATCATCAACAATGAGGATAAAACTGTCCCCCTCGCAGTTGAGAATGAACTACCTTACATTGAAAAGGCCGTTGAGTTAATAGTTACGGCCCTTAAAAACGGAGGGAGGCTTTTATACTTCGGTGCCGGCACAAGCGGCAGAATCGGCGTGGTTGATGCGGCAGAATGCCCGCCGACTTTTGGAACTTCTCGAGAGCTCATACAGGGATTTATAGCCGGAGGCAAAGAGGCAATGTTCCGTGCACAAGAAGGGGCGGAAGACCTTGAAGAGAACGGTGCAAAGGACGTAATTAAAGCAAAGGTAAAATCAAAAGATGTAGTATGTGGAATTGCAGCCAGCAGAAGAACCCCATATGTAATTGGTGCCGTGAAAAAGGCAAAAGAACTCGGGGCAAAGACTATTTTTATTACCTGCAATCCAAGAGATGAGTTTAATATAAAAGAGGCCGACATTGCAATTTGTCCTTATGTTGGACCCGAAGTGATTATGGGATCAACAAGGATGAAAAGCGGGACAGCTCAGAAATTAGTGTTAAATATGTTAACCACCGCCTCAATGATAAGACTGGGAAAAATTTACGAGAATATGATGATCGATCTGCAAATGACAAACAAGAAGCTGGTAGAAAGATCAAAAAGAATTGTAATGACAATTACAGGTGTGAGTTATGAAAAAGCTGCAGATATCTTGAAAAAAGCCAATGGACACGTCAAAACAGCGCTGGTAATGATTAAGGCAAATGTTTCGGCAACCGAAGCCAGGACACGGTTAAAGAAAGCCGATGGTTTTGTAAGGAAAGCAATTGAGTTAAACCAGAACAAATAATCAGTAATTACGTCAAAAGTAAAAATCATTTCCGGATTTCAGGCTAAAACTGATATTTTATAGTCATTTGCCAGCCGGCTGACGATATATTGAGATTTTTGTAAAGCATAAAGGGGGTAAAATGTTTATTAAAAAGTTCGCTCCCTGGGTTCTTTTCATTCTGACATTTCTCCTACTATATTTAACATCTTCACCTTCTATCGGCTGGTGGAACAGCGGAGGCGATGTCATTTGTGCTTATAGTTTAGGAATACCTGATCCGGGCGGTTCGATACTTTATGTCCTTATTGGAAAAGTGTTTTCCCTTCTATTCTTTTTTCTTCCCACTGTTAAAGCAATTACACTGGTAAGCATTGTTTCAACCGGCCTAGCTGCAGTTTTTTTGTATTATTCACTTTTAATAGTCTTCAAAGAGCTGCCAACGGGTTTAAACGAAGAAGGAAGAATTATCACTTCATTTTTCACAGCTCTTTCCTTACCATTTCTGTACAGTATTTGGATTGAATCAACGACTCCCCAAGTCTATGTTTTAGGACTACTTTTAACCAGTGTACTCATTTATTGCTCAATAAAAATCTGGTTTTCAAATGATGAAAAAGAAAAAACAAATCTGATTTTTTTAATTTCGTTTTTAATCGGACTGGATTTTACTGCACACAGATTAAACACACCTTATATTCCAATTATTATTTTATTGCTGGCATTTCCATTAAGAAGCCAATTAGTTAAAGTACGGTTTTGGCTGATTTTAATTGCAATGTACTTAGCCGGTTTCTCCTTCAACTTTTATTTACTAATTCGTTCACCCATGCATCCGGCCTATGCAATGGATAATATCCAGAATCTTTCACAACTGTACGCCTGGATAGATATGAAGCGGTTTGGCGAATCAAACCTCGCAAATATTTTTAACCGTAAAGGGCCCTTTTGGAGTTACCAAATTGATCATATGTACCTGCGTTATTTGGGCTGGAACTTTTTAGGCCTGCAGGGAGACGGAACTATATTCAATAAACTTTATTTATCATTCATACCATTACTCCTTGGAATTATTGGTTTTCTATATTCATTAATCAGAAAGTTTAAGCTGTGGATATTAATATTTACAATATTCCTTTTTTATTCTTTTGGACTTGTTGTTTATTCTAATATCCGCTATGGTTTTTTTAGAGAGATAGACAGGCTTTTTATTCCTTCATTTTTTATATTTATGATTTTCACAGGTATCGGACTTTATTTTCTATCTCATTTAATTTATAATTTCTTTATAAGTAGAAATTTTGCAAAAAGTAAAATAATCCTCATAATATCGATTGTAGGTTTCATAATTCTACCTTTAAACATCATTTTAACCAACTTATACAAATGCAACAGAAGTGCTTTTACCTTCCCGGAGGATTTCGCATATAATTTACTTTCAGGCTGTAAACAAAACGGAATACTTTTTACTAATGGGGACAATGATACTTATCCATTGTGGTACCTGCAGAATGTTGAAGGTTTCAGAAATGATGTTGCAGTAGTAAATCTCAGTTTATTAAATACTGATTTTTATATTGCTCAACTTCAGCGCAAGTATAAATTCTTTCCTGAAGGTTCTGAAGTGTTGAATCCGGGAAAATTTGCTCCATCACACATTGATTCAACTATTTCGGTAAATATTGTCAGCAGTACCTTAGTGAAACCAAATAATAAAAAAGATAGTATTTCGGTAAAATACACGGGTCGAAATTTCGGTAAAAAACGTGGGTTGCTTCCCCAGGACAAAGCCCTGATTTCATTGCTGGAAAATAATGCCTGGCAAAGGCCTGTCTATTTTTCCGTGACAGCATCTCAGGATAATTTGATTGGTCTGAACGACTACCTTGGAACAGCAGGTATGATCCGGGAATTATTACCTGTAAAAGGGCATTCTTTATTGCCCGGTCAGTTAAAGAACAATCTACTCAGTAAATTCCGATTCAGGAATTTTAATAATCGTAGTGTCTATGTTGATAAAACAACGGCTGACCTATACAGCAATTACACCTTTTTATTTCTAAGACTTTGTGATTATTTTTTAAAAAACGGAGATAAAAAAGCAGCCAGAAGTATTTTTAATACTATGGAATCAAAGCTCCCCAGCTGGAGATTTTCTGAGGAGCAAAACAAGATCGTGCTTGAGTTTAAGAAAGAACTCAGACCTTAAATAACCAGCCTATATATTAAAAAGTTTAATGGAATTTATTTATCTTTGACGGATAATTCCGGGGTTCACTGCATGAACCCCTTTTGCAGTTTTAAACAATAGGGATTAAATGAAAACCAGAATTCTTTCTTTCACTATGGGGTTGATATTATTTACGAATTTTTCAAACGCACAGGTATTTGATAAAATAGGAAATGATTTCAATGATTTCCTCAAAACGGGGAGGGATTATTTTACATCACCACTTCATTTTGAATCCAGTGACTGGAAAAATGTGGGAATTACGGCTGCAATAGTCGGGAGCGGATTTTTGCTTGATAACACCGCCCGCAGCTACTCTCAGCAAAATCACACTAGTTTTAAAGATGATCTTTTTAACATTGATCAATATTATACTACTAAATATGTAGTAGCAGCTACAGCCGGGATTTACGGCTTTGGACTAATAGCTAATAATGATAAAATTAGAAATGTAGGTGTACAGCTTGGAGAATCTGTAATTTATGCCGGCGCAGTGACCCTTACTCTTAAAAGCCTGATAGGGAGAAGCAGGCCCTATAAAAACCAGGGGCATACAGACTTTAAGCCATTTAATCTTAACAATGATAACCTTTCATTTCCATCCGGTCACGCTACACTTGCATTTGCTTTTTCTACGGTAATGGCGCACCAGATTAATAGTATCTTCTGGAGGGCGGGCTGGTTTGGGGCAGCAACTCTGGTTAGTTATGCAAGGTTGTATCATAACCAACATTGGGCATCTGATATATTGATGGGGGGCGCAATAGGATATTTTACAGGCAGATTTGTTGTAAATCATTCTCTGAATAATCAGGAAGATAAAGGGGCTGTTGAAAAAGAAGATAAGCCATTTTATTCATTGGGAATTAATTTCAGAGAAAACCAGCCGGTTTATACATTTAATATTGGGTATCAATTTTAATTTATTAAGGGAATTGGGCTTCCCGCAATACGAGACAGGTTGTCCCGTTTCTAATTAAGGATTTTATGAGTATAGATCCAAAGCAAAATTTCTTAAGCTATGATTTCGTGAAGGAAATAACTAATTCACTGAAGGATAGACAAAAACTTTATATTTCACCTCTATTTGGATCCTCCAAGGTTTTTGCTGCGAAGAAATTAATTGAGAAGGAACATCAACTAATTTTTCTTTTTCCTGACGTCACTTTAGCATCTGAGTTTGCCGTTGAATTGAATGTACTCGGACTTGATAAGTATTCAATTAGTATTACAGAATTCAAACCTGAAATTCTTCAGGAAAAGATAACCGATATTTCTAGCCGCGAAAAATTTATACTGGTTTCGACTTATGAACTACTAAACCACCAACTGCCATTAAAAGAAAAAATAGATGAGACCACAACCCATATTGAGCTCGGTGGAGACCTAACATACAACGATCTGATCGAATACTTTAATCTTCTCAATTATCAGAAAGATAAATTTGTCGAAGCTCCGGGAGATTTTTCTGTTCGCGGTTCTATAATTGATTTTTGGTCGTATAGTGAAAAAAATCCTGTACGGCTTGAATTCGACGGGGATTTTCTGGAATCAATTCGCTATTTCGAGCCAGAAAGCCAGCGATCAATTGAAAATGTAAAAAGCGTTACTTTAGCCGGATCGATAACAATAAACAATGATGATTATTCCGGTAGTTTCACAGATATCTTCAGTTATTTAAAAGACGCACTCATATTTGTTTCTTCATTTGAATTAGAAAACTTAAAAGACGAAAAAATAAATGTTTTTAATAATATTCCGAAGAACAAATCAACTGGTTCTGCAATAAATGAAGAACTCGAGGATGATGAATTTCCTGAAGGCAATGAGGAAAATTCAACTGCAGAAAACACAATTCAAAAATATCATGATATACAGGAATTGTTTTCAAAGGGAAACATAAAATGGGCTATAGAGGATGAACTGGCCTCAGATAAAGAAAGAATAGACCTTGGAATAAGGGAAGCTCCCACTATAAATGGCAATTATGAGGTTCTTTTTAATACACTGAAAAAATATTCCTCAGAGGTGTTCACCATAATTATTACAGCAGAAAATGACCTGCAATCAGCAAGGCTGAAGGACCTGCTTTCAGAATATAACGACGCTCTTGCCGAATTACTGGAAAGTAAAAAGGTTAATATTGAAACACTGCCGATTAAAAAAGGTTTTCTCCAAAAGGAAGAAAGGCTTTTGGTTTTAACTGATTATCAGATTTTCAACAAACCTTATAGAACGAAAAGCTCAAGAAAATATAAAACGGCAAGCAGCAAAGCGAAGTCAAAAGCTTTTGCCTCAATTAAAAAAGGCGATTTTGTAGTTCACGAAGATTACGGAATAGGAAAATATGTCGGGCTTGAAACTATTAAAATCGGAGAAGCAGACCAGGAATCGATGAAAATTATTTATGCAGAGGGTGGCGTGGTTTATGTAAATCTGAATTATCTCACGCTAGTAAAAAAATATTCTTCCAATGAAAATCTGGCGCCCAGTCTTTCAACTCTTGGAACTTCTGAATGGGCAAATACAAAGAACAAAACGAAAAAGAAAATTAAGGAAGCTGCACGTGAACTTATAGAGCTATATGCAAAAAGAAAGGCGACAAAAGGATATCAGTTTAATCCCGACACAGTCTGGCAGAAAGAACTTGAAGCTTCATTTTTCTATGAGGACACCCCCGATCAGGAAAAGGTTACGGAAGAAGTAAAAGGCGATATGGAAGCTGAAAATCCAATGGATAGGCTTGTCTGCGGAGACGTGGGTTTTGGAAAAACTGAAGTTGCAGTTCGTGCTGCCTTTAAAGCGGTTCAGGATGGAAAGCAGGCCGCAATACTGGTGCCCACAACTATTTTAGCCGAGCAGCATTATAACACATTCACAGATAGACTCACACAATTTCCGGTTCGTGTTGCTGCATTATCCAGGTTTCAAACAAAAAAAGAGCAGAATGGGATTGTAAAAAATCTTGAAACTGGTCAGGTGGATATTGTAATTGGTACGCACAGGATTCTGTCAAAGGATATAAAGTTTCAGGATTTGGGACTTTTAATCATTGATGAAGAGCACCGATTCGGAGTTTCTGCGAAAGAGAAACTGCGTTCAATGAAGGTTAATGTTGATACTTTAACGCTAACAGCAACACCAATTCCCCGAACACTTAATTTATCATTACTTGGTGCAAGGGATTTATCAATAATTGCAACGCCTCCACCCAACCGGCAGCCGATATATACCCAAGTTTCAGTTTTTGATGTATTTAAAATTAAGGAATGGATACTTAATGAACTCAGCAGGAACGGGCAGGTTTATTTTGTTCACGACCGAGTTCAGTCCATTGATAAGCTGTCTGGCTATCTGCATAAATATATACCTGATGTAAAAATCGCAGTTGCCCATGGCCAGATGAAACCTTCACAGCTTGAAGATGTGATTCATGGGTTCCTGAATAAAAAATACGATGTGTTACTTTCGACAAAAATAATTGAGTCGGGGATTGACATTCCAAATGTGAATACTATTATTGTAAATCGTGCAGACCGCTTTGGACTTGCAGAACTTCATCAATTACGGGGAAGGGTTGGCAGATCCAACAGGCAAGCATACGCATATTTTATTGTTCCATCATTAAGCGGAATTAATAAAAAGGCTTTGAGGAGATTACAGGCAATCGAGGAGTTTACAGAAGTGGGTGCCGGATTTAATATCTCTATGCGTGATCTTGAAATACGAGGCGCAGGTAATTTACTTGGTACTGAACAGAGCGGTTTTATAAACGATGTCGGTTTTGATTTGTACATAAAATTGATAAACGAAGCAGTTGAAGAGTTGAAGTACCAAGAGTTCAAAGCAGTCTTTAAAGATCTTCCTAAACACGAAGAACGAACCGAGCCAACACTTGATACCTTTTTTGAGATTGGAATACCTCAAAAATATATGCCCGAGCAAACGGACAGGCTGAATTTTTATACTGCACTTTATTCTGTCAATGTGTTGGAAGAGATAGACCAACTTCGTGATGAAATGAAAGACAGGTTTGGTCCTGTTCCGATAATTGTAAATAGATTAATATCCATCGCAACTCTACGCTTTTTTGCTTCTTATGCATTGTTTGAAAGAATAATTATACAGAGGGAAAGCATTTCAATAATTCTTCCAAAAGGAGAGAAAGAGGACTACTACAAAATTAAATTTGTGGAGCTTATGAGATTCATCATCGATGAATACAAGGACAAAATAAAATTTGATCAGAATAAAAACATAATGAAACTTGTTCTGATAAATAATTTTGAATCTCCCGAGAGAGTTCTCGAATTCCTGATCAATTTTAGTAGAGAAATCATGAAGCTGTTTGGTGCTGAGGCGAAGGAAAAATCTCCAGTAGATCAATAGGATATTTGTAACCTTTTCGCATATAATCCAGTCACAACTTTAATTGTTAAATTATATAAAGCAGGAGCCAATATGTCATTAAAGGAAAAGTCATTTAAAACTTTGCGATTTTTGGCTTTTTCGATAGGTATTATAGCGGCAATTATATTTCTGGGGAATGGTACCGGCGTTAAGTCAGAAACAAGCCCCAGTGAATTTTCGAATAAGATAGATGCATTTATACAGAAGATAATAAGCAAATCAAATTATAAGGCAGGGTTCTCGATTTCAATTGTAAAAGGAAATGATGTGCTTTTTTGCAAGGGCTATGGATATAGGAATGTTGAAAAGAGATTGCCCCTGACTGCTGAAACTCCTATTTATATCGCATCCGCAACAAAATCTTTTGTAGGAACAACGGCCAAAATTTTATCTGATGAAAAAGAACTGAGTCTTGACTCATCAATTAGTAAATATCTTCCCGCGTTGAAATTTAATAATTCACCGTTATCAACAAAAACAATATCCATTCGTGATTTGCTTACGCATAGATCCGGTATAGAAAATATCCCGATTGTATTGCGCACGGCATTTACCGGCGATCAGACCGACAGTTTAATTTTGAAATTGTTTTCAAAAAGCATTTTCAAAGGGCATTCTTTCCGATATACTAATCTTGGTTATGTACTGACTGGATTGATTATCGACAAGGTAACAGGTAAACCCTGGAAGGATATTCTGGAAGAGAAAATATTTAAACCGCTCAAGATGAATTCTACACACGCATATGTTTCTGTTTATAACAAATCTGATCTGGCTCAACCATATACTGTTTTGAATGGGAAAGCAAAAGAACTTGAATACATCAAAGATGACAAGACTATGCACGCAGCCGGAGGTATAATTACAACGGCAAGAGATGCTGCGAACTGGTTGATTTTTAATATCAATAATGGGGAATTTAACGGCAAGCAAATTATGTCTGATCAATCGATGAAGGAAATCCATTCCGCACAAATTGATCTATCTGCATCATTTTATAAGTATAAAAGGGTTGCTTACGGCTTAGGATGGTACTTATCGGATTATAAGGGTGGCCTGCTCGTTCATCATTTCGGCGGCTACGCAGGATTCAGGTCACATATTTCATTTATGCCCAAATATAAAATTGGTGTAGCAGGATTTGTCAATGATGACGGGGAAGGATTCTATCTGCCTGACCTTGTAGCCGATTATGCATATAATTTATTAAGCGGGAAAAAAGATGCCGAAAAGATTGCAGAAAAAGAATACAATGAATATATACAGAGGATCGATAAAAAAAGAAAAAAGATCGAAGGAAAAAAAACAGAGTCAAATCTTTTGACAAAAAATGAAATGAAGGACTTTGTGGGGACATATTATAACGAAGATTATGGAATGCTTAGAATCCGAATAAAAGGTAATATACTAACTGCAAACATGGGAAATTTAGAAGGTAAAATAACTGAACCGAAAAATGATTTCCTGCTTGCCGATATGGTTGCGTTTAAATCAAAAATTGAATTTGAAAAAAACAGTGAAAACAAAATAATATCATTATCACTGGTTTCAATCCCGTGGCGAGACAATAAATTTGTAAGAACCAATCAAAAATAATTTTAAATTTGGAATGCTCACTCACTTTGAGTGGACTTTTCTTTCCTTTTTTAGTTTTCTTAATTTTTGTGAACCGGGACGGCGTTTTCCGGTAGTGCCTCGCCAGATTTTTCCCCTTTTGCTTTTCCTGTCTCCTTTACCCATAAATGTTTCCTAGTACAATATTTAGAAAAACTTACGAATTAAAAATATTGTCTTTTTAAACTTTGTTCAAGAGAAGGGGGCTAAAAATTAGTAATTAACCCAAAGCTGTAGTTATAGCATCCTACAAATTTATCTTTCCCGTTATCCTGAATACTTTCCTAATATCCCGATAAATCGTCCGTTCAAAATTTTAATTATTCTGCCGCAACCTTTTTTTAATATGTTAAGTCTAAAATTGAAATGATTTGGAATAAAATCACAAAATGAGGTGAGATATGAATAAACATTTTTCTTCATTTTTAATTCTTCTTTTACTCTGCTTTTTATCTACCATAGTTTTTGCAGATTCAAGAACTAAAACCTATGATTATAAAGATTTTAACGGAGTATCTGTTGGAAGCGGAATGCATGTTACTGTAACTCAATCAAACAACTATTCAATTTCAATCACTGCAGACGAAAGGGATTTTAAAGATCTGGTAGTGGAAAAAAAAGGCAATAGTCTTAATATATATTATGATCATAGCTTCTGGGGATTATTTGGCCATCACAGTAGAAACAATGTTGAAATTAAAATCACAATGCCACAATTAACCGCTATGGAGCTTAGCGGGGGAGCAGTAGGAAACATTGTTATGGATGTAACCGGGAAATCATTTAGTGCAGAAACATCCGGAGGCGCACAATTAACGGGAAATTTGACCTGTGGAAATATATCTGTTGAAACATCAGGTGGAAGTAAAATAGAACTTTCAGGAAAAGGTGAAAATCTAAACGCAGATGGTTCGGGAGGAAGCAGAATCAAAATGAAAAATTTTGCTGTTAAAAATGTTAATGCCAATCTTTCAGGAGGATCAAGCTGCTGGATTAATATGAACGGTACCTTAAATTCCGATCAGAGCGGAGGCGCACATTTATTTTATTACGGAAATGTTTCGCTTGGTAATACAAGTTTCAGCGGTGGTGCAGGAATTTCTAAAGGTGATTAAAGTCTCATGCTGTAGAGACGCCTTACAAAGCGTCTCTACTTATATTCTTATTCATTCGGTATAGGCAGATTGTGAGATCGTAAAAATGACAGTTTATCCCAATATCCTCTCTGAAAAATTATTTTATCATTTTCAATCTTAAAAAATCCACATCCTCTTAGACCTAGCGGATCTTTCCATTCAAGAATTCCCCAGTTACCGTCTTCGAAAATATTTTCAATTATGCAGGTCATTTGAACATTCTCAAATTCGGTTTTAAACATTTCCCTAATTGCAGCTTTCCCTTTCACAAGTTCGTTTGCAACCTGGTGATTTGTCGCATCCTCAGAATAAAAAGAAGAAAGTTTTTCCGCATCAGCTTCGTTAAATGTGTCAACCCATTTTTGAATTAATTCTTTCGGAGACATAATTAATTATTTTATGACAGAATTAAATTTTTAACAGTTTCAACCCACGAATCAGAATCATTCAGACTTTCAACCAGCTGCACTTTCTCACCGCCATTTTGAACAAAAAGCTGCTGATATTCGTGACCTATTTCGATAGTTGTTTCCAGACAATCGGCAACAAAAGCGGGGCTGAGAACCAGTAATTTTTTTGCGCCCTTCTTTGCCTGTTCAATTATGGTTTTATCAGCAAAAGGTTTCAGCCATTTGTCATCAAGTCGTGACTGAAAACAAACTGTATATTTTTCTTTTGGAACATTTAGCTTTTCGGCCAGCGCTCTTGTAGTTGCATAACAAGTTGCTTTATAGCAGAATTTGTTGTCTTCTGTAATTTCATTCTCGCAGTTGTGATCGGCGCAAGGCTTTCCGTCGTCGTAGACTTTATCAACCTGCCTTTCAGGGAGTCCATGATAGCTGAAAAGAACGTGATCGTATTCGTCTATATTATAATTTTTTGCATTTTGTACAAAACAATTAATATATCCTTCATTGTCAAAAAACTGGCTGATAATTTTTATTTCAGGAATAACCCACCACTTTTTGATAATTTTCATTGCTTTATCGATTGCAGACCCATTTGTTGCAGACGCATATTGAGGAAAGAGAGGCAGAATAATTATTCTTTGATAATTTTTCTTCCTCATAGTTTCCAGTACGGAATCCATCGAAGGATTTTGATATCTCATCGCAAGCTCAATTTCAAAATCATGGCCGATAATTTTTTGTAATTTATTTTTTAGATTCTCGCTATAGTAGAGCAAAGGTGATCCTTTTTCTGTCCATAACTGCTTATAAATTTTTGCAGATTTCGGTGCGCGAAAAGGAGCTATTATCAAGTTTACAAGCAAGGTTCTTGCAAGCCAATTAATATCAATTACTCTTGCATCACTTAAAAATTCCCTAAGATATTTTCTTACATCCGGCACAGAAGGACTATCAGGCGTGCCGAGTTGAATTAGTAAAACGCCGGTTTTTGAGTTCATATTGTTTATTCTAGATTAAGAAAAGATTGCCAAAGATATAAATTTTTAAGGAACTTTGTTGCGACATTTGCTGTGGGATGTATAAATGGACCAAGGTCTATATATGCAGTCTAATAAATTTGCATTTAAATAAATTGAGTTTAACTTTATAGGGAAGCTTAGATTTAACAAATATGAGGATAGTTTATGGAAGAACATATTGTAAAAGTGTTAAAAATTGAAAAAGTTACCCATAATGTGAGAAGATTTACAGTATCAAAGCCAGATAATTACAATTTCCTTCCGGGTCAGGCAACAGATGTGTCGGTTAATAAGGAACCAATAAAGAATGAAATGCGCTCCTTTACCTTTACAGGTCTCAATGAATGGCCGACTCTCGAATTTACCACTAAAATTTACACTGATCATCATGGCGTAACGGAAGCCTTAGGTAAAGTGAAAGAAGGAGACGAATTAATAATTCGAGATGTATGGGGTGCTATAAATTATAAAGGACCGGGAGTATTTATAGCAGGGGGGGCCGGAGTAACCCCGTTTATAGCAATTTTCAGGCAGCTTCATAAAGACAACAAACTGGAAGGAAATACACTTATCTTTTCAAATAGAACCGAGCAGGATATTATCCTTAAGGATGAATTTAGTAATATGCTCGGGAAGAATTTTTATAATACCCTGACGCAGGAAAAAAACGAAAAGTACGATCATCGAAAAATCGATAAAGCCTTTCTGCAGGATCATATAAAAAACTTTACCCAGAATTTCTATGTATGCGGACCGGATCAGTTTGTAAAAGATATAACTTCAGCATTAGAGGAGCTTGGGGCAAAAACAGATTCTGTAGTGTTTGAAAAGTAGTTTTTGCTTCAAAATAAATAGAGACACGTTGCAGCGTGTCTCTACAAACGAAATTAGTATTATCTAGCTCCTGCCGGCAGGTGGGACTCAAGATAATTTGTCAATACTTCCCTTAAATGTCTGCTGGTGTTTTTACCCTCATAAATTCCGTGCGTCCGGTTAGGATAGATCATAATCGTGAACATTTTATTTTGTTTTATTAACTCGTTTATTAATCTCTCAGTTCCCTGAAAATGAACGTTATCATCTCCTGTACCGTGAACGACCAATAGATTTCCTTTTAAATCTTTTGCATAAGTTATGGGTGATCCTTCAATATAATTCTTTTTATTTACATCCCAGAGATTCATATATCTTTCCTGGTAAATATCATCGTAAAGCCATTCGACACTCACAGGAGCAACTGACATTCCTGTTTTATAAATTTCGGGATAGCGGAACATTAAATTTAAGGTCATCGATCCACCTCCGCTCCATCCCCATACACCAACTCTACTTGTATCAATGAAATCATATTTTTTGAAAATAGCTTTTGCTGCCTCGGCCTGGTCGTGCGAATTTAAAATACCGATCTTTTCATAAATACATTTTCGCCATTCGCGCCCTCTGGGAGCCGGTGTTCCACGGTTATCAACACTAAGAACTATATATCCCTGCTGCGCCAGCATTAGGTGCCAAAGGTAAGTTGATCCGCCCCATGTATCCATTACTGTTTGACCCGCCGGTTCTCCGTAAACATAAAAGAGCACAGGATATTTTTTAGCCGGATCAAAATTATAAGGTTTCATCATCCAGCCGTTGATCTTTACGCCATCATCAGTAGTTACATCAAAAAATTCTACGGGTGTTTTCTTCAAGGCTTCTACTTTTTCTTTCAATTCATCATTGCCAACCAATGTTCGAATTGTTTTATGATCAGGAAGGCTCACCAAATCGATTGTAAGCGGAGTTTCGAATTTAGAGAAATAATGGAATGCGTATTTTGCAGTTTCCGATATCTGATAGCTATTGGTTCCAGCGAGTGAATCAGGCGTTAACCTTTCTTCGTTCGGAGTTCCTTTCATATTTACTCTATATAGATAACGCTGACCGGCATTATCAGGCGACGCAATGAAATAAATATAACCGCCATTTTCATCAATTTTTTCGATGTTTATTACATCAAAGTTGTCCGGTGTTAACAGGCGTATATCTTTTCCGTCACGTGATACTATGTATATGTGTCTCCAGCCGTCCCGTTCACTTACCCATGTAAATTCCTTTCCGTTATCAATCCACATAAAATCATCCACGACATCGACCCAAGCTGAATCTTTTTCAGTAAGAATTGTCCTGGTGTTGCCACTTTTTGTATTACACAGCATTACGAGGTCGGTATTTTCCGGTCTATTCAATTGTTGAATTACTAATTCATCAGAATTATCAGCCCAGTCCATTCTTGCAATGTAATGGTTTTGGGGATCTCCTGGCACATTCATCCAGGTAGTGTTTCCACCGTCAGCGCTCACAACACCAACTTTACAAATAGAGTTAGCCTGATTTACTTTGGGATATGGAATTGGTTTTAAAAAAGGATAAAGCGAATCGGTATTGTTAATTAAATAGAAAATAGGGACGGGTCTCGAATCAAGATGCCAGTATGCAATCGATTTACTATCCGGGCTCCATCTGAAACCATCGCGGTCATCCAGTTCTTCTTCGTAGACCCAGTCAAATGTTCCGTTTATGATTTTATCTGTTCCATCGAAAGTAAGCCGGGTAATTTTTCCGCTTGCTATATCCTCAGAATAAATGTTGTTTTCTCTTACGTAAGCAACTTTTTTACTATCAGGAGAAAATTTTGCAAACATTAGGGTTGAAGGTTCTGCTTCCTTCCCGCCCATTTTCTGTAATTTCCAAGTTTGAAGATCCACAACCCAATAATCGCCTTTTGTATTTCTTCTCCATACTCTTTTTGTGTTTGTATAAATCAACAGTTTTTTCCCATCTTTTGACCATTGATAATCGGCGATGGCCAAGGGTTCATTCCCGTCTTCAGGAATCAAATGTTTTGCATCAACAAGTATTTCACTTTTGCCGGTTTCAGGATCAAATTTTACAATATCTTTTGCATGCTCGTATTCCTTTGACGGCTCAAGAGTTGTGTATCCTTTATCATTGTCAATCCATCGAGCCGGGCCGAACCATTGACTGGAAAAGTCCCTTGAGTTAAAAATTCTATCGATAGTTAAAAGACTTTTATCCTGGGTTTGTGATTTTATTACCGGCATAAATAAAACCACAATTGTAAAGATCGTTAGAAGCTTTTTCATTGTAATCCCAATATGTTTTTGATTATAATTATTTATCTTCCGAACATTCTGTCAATTTGTATAGTGCTGTTCGGATCTATGTAACTTCTGTGAATATTTGTTTTGCAATAAAATAGATCCTCTGCAACTTTGAAATTTTCCGGATCAAGATCAGTTAATTTTAACATCTGCCATTTTTCCGTCGGATATATGAATTCGTATTTGTTTTTGGCGGTGGTTACTTTTATAGGCATATGAAAATCATTGACATCGGCGTTCCACCGGTACATTACTGTTGTTTCACTTCCTTTCTGTTGTAGAATTGCTATTAGTTCCGGTATTCGTGGATAACGGAGATACTGATCAAAGAAATAGTTATAGTCAGTGCCGGTTGCATTATTAATATAATTAGTGATATCATCGGCAGTGACAATCTGATGATAATATTTCTTTTGAATCCCTCTTAATATCGAAAACCAGAGTGAATCATTATTGATTACATCCCGGAGAGTATTCAGAACCAACTGTCCTTTATCGTACATATCTCCATCACCCGAATGATTAACATTATATGGTCCGATTATCGGTCTCTGATTTCTTACCCCTTGCTTTTTTGCATTAATATAATCAAGGGATTCTTTTCTTCCCCAGTTGTACTCTACATATAAAGCTTCAGCATAAGCGCCGAAACTCTCATGAATCCACATATCGGCAACATCTTTAGAGGTAATACTATTTCCCCACCATTCATGTGCGCTCTCGTGGATAATTATAAAATCAAATTTTAATCCTACTTTGGAAGATGATCTGCCTACATATCCCTTCCAATAATGGTTCCCATATGCAATAGCAGACTGATGTTCCATTCCGTTGTGCGGGGCATCGATTAATTTATAACCATCTTTGTAAAAAGGATATTTGCCAAAATAATGTTCGTAGCACTTCAGCATTGTCTTAACTTCCTTAAACTGAACCTTTGCTTTTTCATAATTTTCGGGCAGCACGTAATAATCCAATGTTAATTTTGATCCGTCTGAACTTGTATATAAATCTCTGAAATGTTTGAACCTGCCTATATTTACAGTTACATCGTAATTATTAATTGGTGCCGAGACAAACCAGTTGTAAGTTTTCCATCCATCCTTCGTTATCGTTACACTTCTTAATCTTCCATTGGAAATATCCTCAAGATCTGGAGGTACGGTAATGCTTAACAATGTGCTGTCGGATTCTTCCGATTGATGATCTTTGTTCGGCCACCAGAGGCTTGCCCCCGTTTCCTGACAGGTAACACAAACCCAGGGATTTCCCTCTTTGTCATGTGTCCAGGTAAATCCACCATCCCAGGGAGGACGCTTTGCAACCTGAGGTCGTCCAGAATAATAAAAAACAATTTGATGTTTCCCACTTTCAAGTTTTACAGGCAGAGTAATAAATACGGCACCAAACTCTCTTGTATATGAACATTCCCTCCCATCTTCAAATAAAATTCTATCAACATTCATATTCGGGAAAAGATCCACCTGCATTTGCTGAAAAGGTGTAACCACTTTAAATCTTATAGTGTTTGAACCCTTTATGGTACTGTCAGCCGGATTTATTCTTATATCCGGGTGATAGTAAGTTACATCATAGCAGGTTCTTAAAGGGGTTAACATTCCCCTTAAAGTATCAGCTCGCGTGAATTTTCCCCAATCATAATGTGAAGGCTTTTGTGCCAAAGCAGGATATGCAAGAATAATTAATAAAAGAAAAAAGGGTAAGGTCTTGAGCTTCATCTCGTGTGTCCTTTAAAAGAAAATTGTAGTTTTAATAGAGTGTTCAATAAACTTAAAAGATATTTCAGCAATTTACAATAAAAATTACACGAAGACGATGTAGACTATTTATAATGATAGTATAATTACCATCCCATTTTTTTTCGCAGGTTTACAATATGGGCAAGATGATGCTTGCAGTGCCAGTCGTACAAGGCCAGCATTTTATCAAGTCTCATTTCACCACGTTCCGGATGATTTATAGTTTTTTGAAAATCTTTATCTGTCATAGATCTCAAAAGTGCAGCCCATCTTTTATGCAGTGATTCCAGGAGAGTAAGCGAAACTTCAACTGGTGTATCTCTTGAGTCATCAAGTTCGGCCCATTTAGCTTCATCATATGGCTTTATGGTGGGTTTATTCTCGGTCAAGCCCAGCTTAAAACGGACATAACTATTGAGATGACTGTCTGGGACATGATGAACGACCTGCCGGATTGTCCAGCCATCAGGTCTGTAAGGAGTATCCAATTGCTCATCATTTAAATCCTGAACTGCTTTTCTGTATTTTACGGGATATTCTTCTATGGTTTTTATATAAGTTTTGATTTGTTCCGTTGAAATTTCATCTGGCGTGGAAAATCTGCCAATGGGATAACGAAGCTGGTTAAGTTCTTTTTCTTCCATAATAACTCTTTAAATTTTAAATTTGGATTACTACTGAAGAAAATTAGCCCGAAATATTCTTATAAACAAAGCGGAAATTTTTAAAAATATAATTTATGTTGTAAAACTAACAATGATTTTATTAATTCTAAATTTTACATTATAAAGAGAAGTTTGGATAATTTATATGAAAATTAATAAATACTTCAAAATCATCTTGTCTTTGCCACTTTTAGTTATCTCATTTTCTTTATTGGCTGGCTGTAACAGCAATGCCGGTGATAAAGGCAGCCCTGAGTATATAAGTCAAATAAAATCCTGGCATCAGAAAAGGATTGAAAATCTTAAAAAAGAAAACGGATGGCTAAACCTTGTAGGTCTATTCTGGCTAAAGAAAGGGAAAAACACATTCGGGACAAATCCCCATAATGATATAATATTTCCAAAGGGAAAGGCTCCAGGCGAAATAGGAGCATTTATATTGAAGGACAGAGCAGTTACAATTAAAATAAACGGCGGAGTAGATGTCACATATAATAATAGACCGGTACATGAGATGAATCTAAAAACCGATTTATCAGGAGATCCAACTGAACTGACTCTTGGCTTTTTAAAATGGTTTATAATTAAAAGAGGGGAAAGGTATGGAGTAAGATTGCGTGATCTAAATGCGGAAATGCTGAATGAATTTACGGGCGTAGATACTTTTCCCATTGATGAAAGTTGGAAACTCATAGCTAAATTTGAACCTTATAATCCCCCCAAGTCTATATCAATCCCAACAATATTGGGTACGATTGACAAAGATACTTCACCGGGAGCGTTGTTATTTGAAAAAAATGGAAATCAGTATAAACTTGATGCTATTGTTGAAGGAAATCAGTTTTTTATAATATTTGCAGACGAGACAAGTGGAAAAGAAACTTATGGAGCAGGAAGGTTTCTTTACACCGACCTGCCGGATTCAAATGGTAATGTAATACTCGATTTCAATAAAGCATATAACCCACCCTGTGCTTTTACTCCATATGCAACCTGTCCATTACCACCGAGACAAAATTATTTGAAATTAAGAGTAACTGCAGGAGAAAAAAAGTACGGGAATCATTGAGATTTTAACCTTATAAATTGCTGATGCAAAGAATCACGCGCCTATTGGCAGTGTACTACTTCAGTAATTCGGTAACGGCAGGCAGGCGCTAAGGAGGTTTGCATCTTGTCCGCCGCAGGCGAATTAAAAATTATACTCTCTTAAATGACTGGTGGGAAAGTTGAGTTTGACCGAAATGAAGATATTTTTTACTCAAAGGTAAAATATGTAGGGCAATAGA
>CAYPNM010000040.1:0-29366 GCA_964412105.1 uncultured Ignavibacteriaceae bacterium
AGATTTTGCCCTCATAATTTTTCTCCTTAAATAATTAATTCAAAAACAAAAACTTTCCGCATAACAAATTCTTAATTCATTTTTGTCTATAATAATAACAACTATCCGGGCGCAAGAATTCCCGCTAATATGATAGGTTTTTACTTTGACTTTCGGGATGTTTACCAGTTTGTGTGCGAAAGGTTCCCTTTTTGGCTATTAAATATGAGCTTTTAAATAACCCGTACCTGATATCTGGCAGGCAATAATGAAAAAGCCTTAATACGTTTGTACTAAGGCTTTCTGCGGGGCCGACGAGACTCGAACTCGCGACCTCCTGCGTGACAGGCAGGCGTTCTAACCAACTGAACTACGACCCCGTAGTTTAAATTCTAAATAACAATCAAAAAATTCCTAAAAAATAAACAACCAAATCCTGATTTCTAACGGGAAACCTATATTTTATAGGAACAAAACTTAAAAAGAGAACCAAATATATAGCTTGAACCCTCTAAAATCAAATTAAAGAGCTATCATTCTAATGCCCAAATGAAATCCCAACAGCTTTAGCAGCTATTACCGCTTCAGTATCTTCTTTAACTAGTTTTTGTTTTGAAATTGCTTCTTCAATTCTTACACTTTTGATACCATTTCCTTTTAAGGCAACCATTCTACCGAACTTCCTTTTTGCAGCTAGATCAATTGCGAATGCTCCGAATTTTGTAGCCAGAATCCTGTCAAAGGCAGTAGGGCTGCCCCCTCTCTGCAAATGACCAAGCACGGTTACCCTGGTTTCCCTTCCCGTATTTTGCGTTATTTTCTTGGCAACAACTTCACCTATGCCGCCAAGCTGTCGCGGATCATGTCTCCTTGCATCGTGACCTTTTAAAACCATCTTGCCATTCTTAGCAGTTGCACCTTCTGCTACACATACGAGACTGAATCTTTTCCCCATCAACTCACGTTTTTTTATTTTGTCATAAACCTTCTCCCATGAAAAAGGAAACTCCGGAAGCAAAATAATATCGGCACCGCCAGCCAGCCCACCATTCAATGCAATCCACCCTGCGTAACGTCCCATTACCTCCACAACCATAACCCTGTGATGTGATGAAGCTGTTGTGTGTAGCCTGTCCAGTGCCATCATAACAACATAAATAGCTGAATCGTGACCAAACGTAATATCAGTAGCTTCCAAATCGTTATCGATTGTTTTAGGCACACCTATAATATTCATCCCCAGCTTACTCAGCTTATTGCTTATATGCATTGTACCATCACCCCCGATTGCAATTATAGCATCAAGATTCCATGCCTGGTAATTTCTCATTGCATCTTCAGCTTTATTGACTATCGAAATCTTTCCGTTATTCTCTACGGGCCAATGAAAAGGATCCCCTTTATTGGACGAACCAAGAATAGTTCCCCCCCTGGAAAGAATCCCTGACACATCTTCATTTCGCAATTCGCGGGCTTTGCCTTCAACCAAACCTTCAAATCCATCGAATATTCCATATACGGTCATTCCATAGTCCTGTGCAGGTTTTGTAACTCCCCGGATAACGGCGTTTAAGCCCGGACAATCTCCTCCGCCTGTTAAAATTCCAATTCTTTTTACTTTTGATGTGGCCATTTAATTTCCGATAAATAATTTGAAGGGTAAATTTACTAAATTTTCTTGGAAGTCTTGAAATGTAATTTAGCAACACTTTTCAGGAATTCTTCACCGTAAAGGCCTTTTAACTGCCTTGCCGCTTCTTCTACCTGGCTTGAGGCTCCTTTTGGAAGCTGAAAATTCAGTTCCTTTCTCTTTTCAGCAAACCAGTCATTAAACCTGTCTCTTGCCAGTATAGACGCTGCCGCAACCGCCGTATACCTTTCAGCATGTGTAAGTTGATGAAGAATAATATTCCTGCCTTTTTCCTGAAGAGAAATTCTTATATAACTCTCATCTCCGAATTTATCGCTTATCGCTTCAGCTACCTCCTGCTTATTAAGAATATTCTCAAGAACTTTAGCATGCCCCCACCCTAATAGTCTGTTTACATTTCTAAAATTTTTATATAATTCATTATATTTTTCAGGATGTATTCCAACCAGGCTGTAGTGATTGTTGACTATTTTTTTAATTTCCTTTGAAATAGTCTTGATGGCTATATCGCTTTTTATTTCTTTGCTATCCTTTACACCTGCCCTTATCAGTGCAGCAATTGATTCATTATTAACGAACACGCCTGCAATTATAAGGGGACCGAAATAATCTCCCTTCCCGGATTCATCTGTTCCTATATAATTTTCAGGCTCTGATAATTTATCTGTATCAGCTGTAAATAATCCGGGCCCAAATATGATTTCATGAATTCTTTGATAAAATTGACTCTCCTTATTTCCCTGTAATACAACTTTGTTGCGCTTCTTGCTGAAATATACCAGGAGCTTGAGATTAGTTTTCCCCTCACTTAATTTCACCGCATAATTATAAGGTCCCCTGCTTTTTTCGCCTGTGATTACTCCTTCCCCTTGAAAGAGTTCTATATACTCTTTTATCATTTTTTCTGCTGATTGCTCTAATGAATTCACTTATGGATTGTTTTATGAGGAAAAATTATTTACTTAAAGGAATAGTAAAGCTGAATGTACTACCCACATTTATTTTGCTTTTTATATTCAGATTGCCGCCATTTTTTACAATAAAATCTCTTACAAGCTGCAAACCAAGGCCTGTGCCAAATTCTTTTTCCGTTCCCGGGTTGGTGAAAGGTTCACCTTCAAAAAATCTTTTTATATCTGTTTCACTCATCCCTATCCCGGAATCTTCTATTGATATTCTTGCCATTCCTTCACCGCTCTTGCCGGTTATCGTGGCTGCCGAAATTCTTATATCACCATTTTTGTAAGTAAATTTTATAGAATTTGAAAATATGTTCTGTATAATTGATGTTAGCATATCGTCGTCAGCAAATACATAAAGATTTTCATTTATATCATCCAGTACATTTAACTGTTTTTTTACAATATTCCCTTTCAGAAGCTTAAGACATTCATCCACTATTTTTTTGAGCTGAAGATTTGCAGGTTTAAAGGATATCTTCCCGGTTTGGAAGCGCGAATATTGCAATAAGTTGTTTGTCATTCCATAAAGGTTTTTTGATGAATCATATATTGCCCTGATGTATTCTTTCATTTCTTCAGTCGTCAGACTATCAAATTCCTTCGTGAGAATTTCGGAAAACCCCAGCAAGGAGTTAAAAGGACTTCTCAGATCGTGAGAGATTAATGAAAATAATCTATCTTTTGAAGAATTAAGCGTTTCAAGGTTCTTAATTAGATCTCTCCTCTCCTCTTCGAGTCTTTTCCTTTCAATGGTTCGGGAAATCGAATATGCAATTACTTCCAGAATATGTTGTTCCCTTTCTGTGTAAGTATCCTCTTTTTCATAATCCTGAACAACAAGAACTCCGATTGTTAAATCAGAAATAATTAAAGGAATGCCAAGCCAGATTGCCGATTGTGTTCCCACAACTTCAGTCTCTCCCTTAGCAACCAGTTTATCGTCAATTTCTTTTGTTACCAGTGCAGGCTTACCAAGTCGAAGTACATATTCAGTAAGCCCCTTTCCTAGTTTTTGCGGCGGAGCGGCGGGATCATATTTATCCACCGAATAGGGAAAGGAAATCATATCGGTTGCTTTATCATAAAGAGCTATGTAGAAATTTTCAGCAGGCATCAATTTTTTAATTGAATTATGAATAAAAGTGAAAAACTCAATCATATCCGCTTCAGTATTTGAGGCCTCCAGTATTTCAGAAATAACATACTGTATTTTTTCTTCATTTTTTTGTTCCGTTAAATCCTGACCAGAACTTAACATAAACAAAAAATTTCCTGCCTCATCTTTAAATATCTTATTGTGCCAGGCTATATATCTTTCCTCTCCATTCTTTGTGAGTATCGGGTTTTCATGATATTCAAACTCAAATTCAGAACCTTTTTCCTGGCTAACTTTATTATAAAAGCTATAAAGGTTTTCCCTCATTTTAATTGGAACAAAATTTTCAATCCATTTTTTACCGATTATTTCTTCCCTTTCAAAGCCCAAAACATCACACGCTTTTTTATTTATTAATTCAACTTTCCCATCTTTGTCCAGAACAAGTAATATTATCTCCGCCAGTTCTATTATTGAATTAAGTTTTTCCTTTTCATCAACTATTTCGAGCAAATATTTATTTAAGCGTGTTACATCTCGCATGAATCCGGTGTACGATATTGATCCCTTTTCCTGTTTATCTTTAAATGCAAAATTTTCCATAAGTTTCCAGTCACCGCTTTTCGATTCAATCCAGTACCTTGAAAAAAAACAGTTCTCATTATCAGACAAATTCGAGTTTAGCGCTTGGATTACTTCAGTCTGAAGCGCTTTTTCAAACCCGGACTCTTTTAATTCTTTTGATGAATATCCCGTCAACTCTTCAACCGATGGGCTGAAGTAAGAGTACTTAATAGGTGAATCACTGAACCTATAATAGATAGTGTGCGGTGTGGAAAGTAGAAGATCCTTGTTTTTTTCTATTCCAAGGATTAAATTTTTATTTGCCAAAGCAAATTGGCCGTCATTCATTATTTCAGCTTTTTTCCACTTGATTGTAGCATACCCCATATATTTATTCTAATTCCTTGTTAAAATAACATATACTTGTTTAATTTTCAAAGCTTGCATTGAACAGATACACACCTCAAGATTTTATAATCCTATAATGACAATTTTCATTTGGTTAATTTAGCTAACTTTAATCTGTGTCAATTATCGATATAAAAAATTTAATAATATGTTTTAATCCTTTAAATTACAGATGAAAAAATCTATTGGTTATTATAGCTGATAGATTGGGTTTCTTAATCACGAAAAAATTAATCTATTTTTATAACTTGACTTTCGGACAGAACAGTCTTATTTTTATATAGATTAAATCTTAATAATGTAACTATCGTTTAATTCGTACAAAAAATGAAGACAGCATCTCAGTTAGAATACGGCGAAAGAGTAATTATTGATTCAATTGACGAAAAACACCCTTCATCAAGAAGGATCATAGAAATTGGATTTACACCCGGACAGGAAATTCAATTAGTCAATAAATCAATTTTTAATGATCCCCTGGCATTTTCTGTTAGAGGAACAGTTATTGCGATCAGAAAAAATGAAGCTGAATGCATTAAAGTTTCATGATTCCTAATATACTGGATAAAACTGCACTAATCACTTTAGTTGGCTCACCTAATTCCGGAAAGACAACACTCTTTAATTATTTGAGTGGTAGCAATGTAAAAACATCTAACTACCCTGGTGCAACCGTGGAATATTCTGTCTCCAGGCTGCTCGGCAAATATAATATTAATGCAAACCTGCTCGACTCTCCCGGTATTGTAAGCCTGAATCCAAACTCCCCTGATGAAAAAGTTACAGTTTCATCTTTGTTTAATCACCCACGGTTCGGAGTTCCTGACCTGATAGTGGTTACAGCAGACTCGAGCCAGCTTACAAGACATTTATTTCTCGTAAAACAATTAATCGCATGCCGGTTTAATGTTGTTCTTGCTTTAACAATGCAGGACATTTTGCTAAAAAAAGGATTTAAAGTTTCGATTGAAAAACTGAGTGAAGAACTAAATTGTGATGTTGTTAGTATAGATGGAAGGAATGGAAATGGAGTTGATAAGCTGATCAGAGTAATTAATAAAAACTTGAAGGAAATTCTTCTGCGAGATAAAGTTATTCCTCTTCCATATGAAAAAGAAAGTGATAGACAGGAACTTATAAAAACTTATACAGAAATTGAATTAATTTCAGATAATGTTATAGAACCTGCTCCTCAGAATGGCAGGAAATTAAATCTTAAAAAAGCTAACGAACAATTACATATTCTTAATCCTGATCCGGAAATAAAAAAGAATTGTTATGAAGTCGACCAGCGCACACTGAAGATAGATAAAATACTTTTACATAAAATCTGGGGACTTGTTGTCTTCTTCCTGATAATGGCCGTGACATTTACTTCGATCTTCTGGCTTGCACAGCCTATTATGGATCTCGTTAGTAATATTTTTGGATTCCTAGCTGATGAAGCTCTGGTTATTTTAGGAAATAACTGGTTTGGGGATTTCATTTCTTCTGGACTTATTACCGGAATCGGATCTGTGATGGTTTTTGTCCCGCAAATTATGATACTGTTTTTAATTCTTGGTTTACTTGAAGATACCGGTTATCTTGCAAGGGGTGCAATGTTGATCGACAGGCCTTTATCAAAAATTGGCCTCAACGGAAAATCATTTGTTCCAATGATTTCAGGGTTTGCATGTGCAATTCCTGCAATGATGGCCGCCCGCACAATTCCTAACAAACGTGAAAGACTTTTGACAATTTTTATAATTCCACTGCTGAGCTGCAGCGCAAGATTGCCGATATTCGCCTTGCTGCTAGCATTTTTGTTCCCTGGTCCCAAAGCATGGATTGGAGGACTTGTAATGGCAGGGATTTACATACTAAGCATTTTCAATTCTGTAGTTATTGCAGCAATCATCAATAAATTTGCAAAAAATATATTAAAGGAAACAGATAATTCTTCATTCATACTTGAACTGCCTGCATATCGCGCCCCGAAAATAAGAGTAGTCACTAATAATATGATTTCAAGCGCAAGGGCATACCTGAGAAAGGCAGGTCCGGTAATTCTTGTATTATCAATTGCAATCTGGTTCCTGACATCATTCCCTAATTATAAACCTCCTGTAAATATGCATAATCATTCACAACAGGAAAATTTACAACTGGAAAATTCAGAAAGATTGGCTAATTCTTACGCTGCAGATATGGGTAAATTTATCGAACCTGTAATGAGGCCGATAGGAATGGATTGGAGAGTCGGGGTCTCTCTTATTGCTGCATTTACAGCCCGCGAAGTATTTGTAAGTTCCCTTGCACTGATCTTTAAAGTAACGGACCAGAGTGAAACATTGCAGGCTTCTATGGTAAAAGCTATGAACGATGCTACAATAGGAAATACCGGTCAGAAACTTTTTACTCCTTCTACTATTATTGGACTGATCGCTTTTTTCCTTTTTGCAATGCAATGTTTGTCCACTGTTGCAGTATCAAGAAAAGAAACCGGCAGTTGGAGAATTCCGGTTTTACAATTAATATTTTTTTCGTCCCTTGCTTATATAATAACTTTTATTACAGTTAACGGGCTTAGAGCATTAGGAATGGCCTGAAATTGGTTTTTGGATTTATATTTCTTGATATTCTAAATAAGCGTTAATATTTTAAATTATTAAATAGAAGAAACAAACTTAAAGAATTGAAAAATCCTAAAGCAGCTGAAATATTTACTGATTTCCTTAAAGCAGGAAAAAACAGGATAACACCTGAACGATTTGAAGTGATGGATGCTGCACTCGATTATGATGGCCATTTTGGAGCTGATGACCTTTACATAGTAATGAAAAACTTGAAATCCAGAGTTTCGAGAGCAACTGTCTACAAAACTCTTGAACTACTTGTTCAATGCGAACTGCTTAGCAAAAGAAATTTTGGTGAAAATATTACCCGCTATGAAAGTAATTTCAAAAGACAAAACCACGATCACCTGATCTGTATGGATTGCGGAAGAATCGTAGAATTTGTCAATCAAAAAATCAAGAGACTTCCCGAAGAAATTAGCAGTGAATTAGGTTTTGAAGCCAGCAGTTATTCATTTAACATTTTTGCACATTGTAAGAATATCAAAACGTGTAAATATTATCACGGGAAATAATTTCCGATTAAAAACGGTAGGTAATGTTACAACAAAAGTACCCTCTCAACTGGCAGAAAAAAGATTTTTCAATAAAGATATTCTGTTCAATACCAAATATTGCTACCGGAATATTAATCCGCGCGGGTAAAGCTAGTTTTGTTGTTGATCCTGGTGACGGCATACTGCGTGACCTCAATAAAGAGATGGGGACAAAAAACCTGCTAACAATTTCTGATGTATTTATTACACACGGTCATCACGATCACGTCGGCGGAGTCTGGGCGCTGTTAACATATCTGAGAGTAATGCACAAACGGACTCCCCTTTCTATATATTACCCGAAAGGATGCATTGAAATAGGAACTATTTATAATGCATTTATGAAAGTTTATGCAAACAGTCTGACATATAAAATTACCCTGAAAGAGATTAAAAATGACCGCAGCTTTAGGAGCAAAAATGTAGCAATAAAACCATTCCCGGTCATTCACAAAGAAATCCTTTCGGACGGTGTAACTAAACGTCAGGTACCGGCTATTGGTTACAAATTTACCTTTAAGGGCATGAAGATTTGTTATGGCGGAGATACCGCCTATTGTGAAGACCTTGTAAAAAATGCCAGGAATTCTGATCTTGCTATAATTGAAGCTGGACACGGCGAAGATGAGCATGAGGATGATATGCATATGAGCAGGAGCGAAGCAAAATCAATCGGGGAAACAGCAAAAAAATATTTTTTGGTTCACGTTCCTGAGTAGATATAGTAACTCTAATAAATTTTTATTTAACTAATTTAAGGACTTTATGAAAAAATTTATCCCGGTTTTTGTCTCCCTCTTGCTTATCATTTTTCTATTGGGTATTAGAATTTCAGCTCAAACATACGATTCTTCTAAAGATACATTAAGATTCCCTCAGGAGAAGCATTTAAGAAATATCAGGATGCTGACACACGGGGGGGAAAATGCCGAAGCTTATCTTTCATGGGATGAAAAGAAACTAATTTATCAATCTAATAATGATAATCTTCCTTGTGATCAGATTTTTACTATGAATATTGACGGAAACAATAAAAAAATGGTATCAACAGGTTTCGGAAAAACGACCTGTTCCTATTTTCTTCCTGGAGATACTGCAATAATTTATGCGTCTACACACCTGGCCGATAAAAATTGTCCTGCTCCGCCGGATATGTCAAGAGGTTATGTCTGGGAATTATACAAAACATTTGATATTTTTTTAGCAAAACCGGATGGCTCAAAATTAAAAAGGCTCACAGATGCTTATGGATATGACGCTGAAGCGACAGTTTCTCCTAAAAAAGACAAAATAATTTTTACCTCAACAAGAGACGGAGATCCGGAACTTTATACTATGAATCTGGACGGCACAAATCAAAAAAGATTGACTTTTCAAAAAGGCTATGATGGCGGCGCGTTTTTCTCACAGGATGGTAAAAAAATTGTGTTCAGAGCAAGCCGCCCGGTAACAGAGCAGGAAAAGAAAGACTATGAAGAACTTGTTCAAAAGGGATATGTAAGACCAACAGCGCTCGAAATCTATACAATGAATGCCGATGGCAGCGATATGAAAAAGCTAACGAATTTTGGGAAGGCTAGTTTCGCTCCTTTCTTCTTCCCTGATGGGAAAAGAATAATCTTTTCATCTAATATTAATAGCAAAGACGGAAGGAATTTTGATCTTTATGTTATTAATAGTGATGGCAGCGGACTTGAACAAATTACTTTTAGCAATACATTCGATAGTTTTCCAATGTTTACCAGGGATGGGAAACATTTAATATTTGCTTCTAACAGGTTTGGCAGGCATCCGCACGAGACAAATATTTTCATTGCTGACTGGGTAGAATAATTTTTTTCAACTAACAATCTTTCGGGGGTACAGATGAAACGTTCTTTCAGGATACTTTTAGCGGTTGTATTTTTTATTGCTTGTATTTCAGCATTTGCTCAAGAATCCTACTCGCCTGATATAACTGCAAAGGAAATCCAGCATAGTATTAATTATCTCGCTTCAGATAAACTGGAAGGTAGATATACTGGATCGGAAGGTGAAAAGCTGGCTTATGAATTTATTACAGACGTTTATCAACAAGCCGGACTGGTTCCATTATTTGATGGCAGTTATATCCAGGCTTTCCCTTTTGTTGCCTCCTTAAAACTCACCGAAAACAATTCACTGACATTTGAACTGAATAATTACGAATTAAAACCAAAGCTTCAATTGCAATATGTTACTTCGCCAATTTCGGGAACAGCAAATATCAATAGTGGCCTGGTATTCGTTGGCTATGGAATCTCAGCTCCGGACCTTAAATATGATGATTATGCAGGTATAGACGTAAAGGGCAAAACTGTTGTAATCCTGAGATACAATCCTGAGGGAGATAATCCGCATTCAGAATTTAATAAATATTCACAGTATCGGTACAAAGCAAAAGTAGCAAAAGAAAAAGGTGCGGCCGGAATAATATTCGTAACCGGGTATTATCCAAAGGATAATGTTGATAAACTTATGAATCTTACTTATGATGGAGCAGCGGGTCTGGATTCGATCGCAATTGTTCAGGTAAAAAGGAATATCGTAAGTGACTTATTTAAATCTGAAAATATAAATCTTGAAGATTATCAGAAAAAAATTAACGATACAAAACAGCCCGCTTCTTTTATCTTTAAAAATGTTAAGGTTAAACTTAATACTGGAGTTAAAGAAATTATGGGGCAGGGACACAACATTGCTGGATATATTGAAGGAAGCGATCCGGATTTAAAATATCACTACCTTGTTATAGGAGCACACTATGATCACTGGGGCTGGGGCGGTTCTGGTTCACTCTATAGAGGTTCTGAACCCAAAATTCATCATGGCGCTGATGATAATGCATCAGGAACTGCAGCCGTCATGGAACTTGCAGAAAAATTTGAAAGTATCAAGGATCAATTAAAAAGAAGCATAATATTTATGGCTTTTTCAGGGGAAGAGCTTGGCTTGCTTGGTTCTAGCTATTTTACAGAACACTCCCCTGTTCCAATGGATAAGATTGATGCCATGATAAATCTTGACATGGTTGGTAGACTTAATACTGATAAAGACCTAATTGTCTACGGAACCGGAACTTCTTCAAACTGGAAAGAAATTTTAAACGAATTTAATAAAAACTATAGTTTTAAGTTAACTTTTCATGATGAAGGATATGGCCCAAGTGATCAGTCTTCATTTTATGCAAAAAATATTCCAGTTCTCTTTTTCTTTACCGGTACTCATCCCGATTACCACAGACCAACTGATACATCAGATAAAATAAATTCAGCAGGTGAAGTGTCTGTTACAAAATATGTTTACCAGGTTGCTGAATCAATCGATGAAAACCCCCAGAAGCCGAATTATATAAATGTGCCTAGAAAGGAAGGCGGGCGAATGGCCTTCAGAGTTTATGTTGGTACCATTCCCGATTATGCTTCACAGGTTGACGGGCTGAAACTAACTGGTGTAAGTGAAGGCGGTCCGGCACAGAAAGCAGGTCTGCAAGGGGGAGATATTATAATAGAATTTGGTGGAAAGAAAATTTCAAATATTTATGATTATACATACGCTCTTGGAGATTTTAGCCCTGGAGATATAGTTGATGTTGTCGTTTTAAGAAACGGTGAGAAACATACTTTTAAAGTGGAGTTGGGAGCGAGATAAAAATGTGCTTATAACTTCTTAATTACAAATTTGAAGTGATGCACTTTCGATAGTGTTTGCTTTTTTATTTTAGTAATTATAGGGCGGTTATGATATTAAATTTTATACCGCCCTTTGAATATAATGAGCTACTTTCAAAGGGAATTATCATTAAAAGAAAAACCTCGGGGATTTCATTTAATTACAAATGAAATTATTTCAGCCATCCCCGAATTAAAAAAAATAAAAGCGGGAATTCTTCACATCTTTATCAGACATACATCAGCTTCATTGACTATTAATGAAAATTATGACCCTGATGTCAGGAGAGATTTTGAATCACATTTTAATGAACTCGTTAAAGAGAACGAACCTTATTATGTACATACTATCGAAGGCCCCGATGATATGCCCGCTCACTTAAAAGCATCTATCCTCGGGAATAATCTTTCAATTCCCATTACTAACGGAGCTTTAAATCTTGGCACATGGCAGGGAATTTACCTTTGCGAACACAGAAACCGCGGAGGAAGTAGAAAATTAATACTGACAATCTCAGGTGAATAATTTTCAATTTAATTATTAACTACTGAAAATTTCCCATAATATCAGGGCTTATAACCCCATTTTTCCTTATTTGCCGTAACTTCCTCTGGAGTGGGAATCGGGTCATCCGGGTTTCTAACGGGCACAATTCTTTCCTTCCCGACAATCCTCGCGTTTAATGCAATATCATCACTAAATATGTCCGGAACAAGATCTTCTTCAAAAATCGCTTCCCAAGGACATTCTGGAACACACGCATTACAATCAATACATTCATCGGGATCAATCAAAAGCATTGCCTTCGGAATTGTTTCATCATTACCCGTATATTCATAAATACAGTCAACGGGACAAACCTGTGTACACGCAATGTCTTTACAATCGAGACACAGCTTGGTAATTACGTAAGCCATAAATCTCTCCTTTGTATTCGGAATTTTTAATTTCTGTCTTAGGCTTTCGGAATTTATAGTAAATATAATAACGAGTCAACTGCTGAATAAATCCTTTTACAGACGATAGTAAATGCTCATTATCTCCAGAGTTTTTAATAATTTTCGTAAATTTATAATATATTTATAAAATTATCGGATAAGTTATATATAATATGGAAGTTACTTTATGTACAATAAGAAAGTTTTATTTGTATGCCTTGGAAATATATGTAGATCACCTGCCGCCGAAGCTATCCTAAAAAAATATCTGAATGACGATAATCTTCGGGATAATATTTATGTTGATTCAGCCGGAACAGCAGGATACCATGTCGGTGAACCTCCTGATCCACGAATGATAGGATATGCTGCTAAACGCGGATTTATCGTTGATCATATTACAAGGAAGTTCAATCCGGCAAAAGATTTTACAAAATTCGATTATATAATCACAATGGACAACGAAATCTTTAATGATGTAAAATCTCATGATAACCTGAATAAATTTTCTCATAAATTGTTCAGGATGGTTGATTTTTGCAATAATATTAAAATCGATCAGGTGCCTGATCCATATTATGAAGGTGAGGAAGGCTTTAACAGCGTGCTCGATATTCTTGAAGATGGATGCAAAGGCATTATTGAAAAATTGAAGAATGAAAATCACTTATGAACTAAAGAAAAAAATTGAAGAAGTAATAGGAACTGAGATTATCGCGATCAATTCAGTTTCCGGTGGATGCATCAGCAATGCCTGCAGGCTGGATACAAAAACCGGTCTAAATTACTTCCTCAAATATAATGATCACACTTCAAATGATATGTTTCTGAAAGAAGCTAACGGACTAAAAGAACTTGCAAAAACAGGGACAATCAGAGTACCGCAGGTTATCTTAGCTGAAAGAACATATATACTTCTTGAATATGTTGAGAGCAATCGACCGACCAAAAACTTCTTTGAGGAATTCGGCAGAAAATTTGCCGAAATGCACAAATACAATTCCGGTACTTTCGGATTTTTTGAGGACAATTATATTGGCTCAACAGATCAGAAAAACATAGCATCTGAAATAGAAAAAACGAATTGGATTGAATTTTATTGGAATAAAAGGATTCTATTTCAATATAAACTTGCTGAAAAAAATGGCTATGCAGCATCAGAATTAAAACTAGGTTTCAAAGAGCTTGAAGCTAAAATCTCTGAAATTTTATCCGGAAGTGAAGAGGCACCTTCGTTGCTTCACGGAGACCTGTGGGGTGGAAATTATATGTCGGACGAAAATGGAAACGCATGCCTGATCGATCCCGCTGTTTATTACGGCCATCGGGAAGCAGATCTTGCCATGACTAAATTGTTTGGAGGTTTTGATTGGCAGTTTTATTCTTCCTATAATGAAGCATTCCCGCTGAAAGATGGATCACAGTATCGCGAAAATATTTATAAACTCTACCACGTCTTAAACCATCTGAATTTATTTGGAAGGGGTTATTACTCGCAAGCTGTTTCTCTGATTAAAAGTTATTTTTCGTAAAACAGGTTATAAACCTGTTCTACGAAAGAATCAGATTTTATTTTTCATCTAACTGGTGGCTGATTTGTTTTTGGAGGCTTTGCCACATATAAAATTTCAATGTCAAATATCAGAGTTGAATTAGGAGGAATAACACTATTACCTTTACTCCCGTATGCAAGATCAGGAGGAATTACAAACTCTGCCCTTTCCCCTTTAGTCATCATTCCGATGGCTTCACTAAATCCCTTGATAAAGCCTTGTTCTTTGTATGGAAATACCAAAGGTTCCCCTCTCTCCACCGAACTGTCGAACTTCTTGCCGTTCTGAAGAAATACTGAATAATGTAATGTCACAACATCACCGGAGTCAATTGCAATGTTGTTCCCCGGAGCAACAACAATATATTTAATCCCATTACTTAATGTTTTGTACTTAGTTGTATCAACATCCCATTTTTTTATGACTATTGCATCTTTAACTTCAACAAGCTGAACCTGAAATTTTAAATCTGCGTTTGGTGGAATGACAGGCGGGAGACCTTTTTCACCATAAGCTAATTTTGAAGGAATAACAATTGTCCTGAAGCCGCCTTCCTTCATTCCTTCTATTCCCGCATCAAGTCCGTTGATAAATGAATTTTTCCTGAGCACAAACTTCATTGGTGTATGAGTTTGATTCGTACCTCCTATAAAGCTTGTAACTCTTGTTGAATCTTTTGTCCAATCTTTGAATAAATTTGTAGTATCCCTGATAATCCACCCTGAGAAATTTATCTGAACAAGATCGCCGTTTTTTGCTTCTCTTCCTGTTCCAAGAGAATCATCCATAAACTCGAGACCAGAATCTTTCTTTATCACTTGGCCCGTGTGTTGTTGTGAACACGCGGGAATAAATAACAACAATACCAGTAATGCTGAGAATAATTTCATTTTGCTTCCCTTAGATTTTTATCGGCACAAATATATCCATTTGAATAACAATTATGAAATGTACGATTTGAAAAGCAAGTTATCGAATATGACCTATCATTTAAACTGCTGGTCTTATCGGAACAAGCAATCTCTTTAGTTGTTCTTTTTTACTTTTAACGTTTAATATTTCACATTTGCACTTGCCTCTTTCCAAAGTAATTACCATATTAAAATAGTATAAAGCAAATATGCGTTTCTTGCTTATATCCGACACCGTACGGAAATCTTGCTCGCTGCTCTAAAATCCTAAAAATAAATCTAACACTTAAGTAGATGCTTTGCGCTCTGTTTTTATTAATTCAATCTTTAACTAAAATAAGGAGCTATAAATGAAAAAGGTGATCATATTATTTACCTCAATAATTATTACTTCTGTAATAATCACCTCTTGCAGCAAAACCGAATCAACAAGTTTAGTTGAAATAACCGCAAAAGATTATTACTTCCAAATGCAGGATTCTATTCCTTCAGGCTGGATAACGTTCAGGTTTATAAATAATGGACATGCAACTCATTTTTTCTCTCTAACTCTTCTTCCTGATAGCGTTAGCTTTCAGAACTATTTAAGCGATATCGCACCTGCCTTCTCTGCTGCGTGGGATACATTGCAAGCTGGAGCAACCAAAGGGGTAGCCGGCTCAGTGCTTGGCGGTCTTCTACCCAAATGGTATGCCTCTGCAAAATATATGGGAGGAGCTGGACTTACTGAGATGGGAAAAACTTCAGAAACTACAATAAAACTAATACCGGGTAATTACGTAATGGAATGTTATATTAAAACGCCTGATGGAAAATTCCATGGTGAACTGGGAATGATACGATCTTTAACCGTGACTGACGAAGTTTCAAAATCCATTGAACCAGTAGAGGCAGATATTGAGATAAATCTTTCAAATCTAAAACTTGAGGTAAATGGAAATATAACTTCTGGCATGCATAAAGTAGCAGTACATTTTAATGAGCAACCTGCATTTGGTCTTGGTAATGATGTCCATCTGGTCAGGTTAAATGATAACACAAATCTGAATAAGGTAATTGAATGGATGGACTGGATGAATATAAATGGGCTTCGTTCACCCGCTCCAGCTGAATTTTTAGGTGGCACGCAGGAAATGCCTGCAGGAAATACATCTTATTTTTACATAAAATTGACTCCTGGCAGATATGCATGGATATCGGAAATAAATGCTGATAAAGGAATGGTCAAAGAATTTAGAATTGACTGAGTTCTAAAGTTCAATTTATGCTTGTCGGAGATTTTCATTAAATTGTATATCCATTCAATAATAGCTCATGAAAGCAAAAAGATTATACATTATATTCACATTATTTTTCATTTTATTTGTTATAGGCGGTAAAATGGAGTATAAGATACAACAACCTGCGGTAATATCAGATTGCAATTATACTTTGAGCGAAGCGCTTGCCGGAAAGGTTATTCCTAGAGATATTAAAAAAGATCTCCGGCTCGTTGATGTTTATTATTTTTCATTCGATAAAAAGCTGCATAAAGGCCAGCTTGTTATACATAAAGACTTGGTTAACGACATTGAATGGATTTTTGATATGCTGAAGGAAAAGAAATTTCCCATAAAAAGTGTAATACCTGTTGTTAAATATCATTGGTCTGACGATGAATCAATGAAAGCAAACAACACCTCCGCCTTTAATTACAGACTGGTTGCAAATACAAACCGATTCTCGAACCACTCTACAGGTAGAGCTGTAGATATAAATCCTTGGCAAAATCCGCAGATAATTGATGGAAAAGCCTCACCCGAAGGAGCTGTATATAATCCTAAAGTAAAGGGCACTATCTCAAAACACTCTATGGTAGTTAAGTTATTTAAAGATAAAGGCTGGAAGTGGGGCGGCGATTGGAAAACAAGAACTGATTATCAGCATTTTGAGAAATTAAAATGACATACAAAATTGGTATATCCACTGCGGAGCATTACACATGGGGAAATGGTTGTGATGGTTGGCATCTCCTGAATAATGAAAATCTGAGCATAATACAGGAAAATGTTCCGGCTGGTAGTTCGGAAGTTAAACATTACCATAATATTTCCAGACAATTCTTCTTCATACTTGAAGGTGAAGGAACAATAGAACTTCCTGATAAAATTGTAAAGCTTTCAAAAAATGAAGGGCTGGAAATACCGCCAAAGACAGTTCATAGATTTATAAATCAATCGGATTCAGAAGTAATTTTTCTGGTTATCTCTTCACCTAAAAGTCACGGTGATAAAGTTAATTATAAAGAATAAAATTTAATACATTAAAGAAGTGATATTTTTTACCTAATAAAGGCCTCTTGGATATTTATTATTCATTCACTTGAATATCTATCCAGTCTGAATTTTTCTCCAAGGTAAAGCTTTCTTATTTCCTCATCTTCAGCCAATTCCTTTGCTCCCCCCTGCTTAAAGATAGTCCCGTCAATTAGTATATAAGCATTATCAACGATACTAAGTGTCTCGTGAACATTGTGATCTGTAATTAGAACGCCGATTCCACGTTCCTTTAAATTAGCAACGATATTCATTATGTCTTCTACGGCAATAGGATCAACACCCGCAAATGGTTCATCCAGTAATATAAAATCAGGATCCGTAGTTAGTGAACGGGCAATTTCTGTTCTTCTTCTTTCGCCTCCGCTGAGTTGCATTCCCTGACTTTTCCTTATATGCGCTATGCCAAGTTCCTCTAGGAGTCTTTCGCACTTCTCTTTTTTTGCTTTGGAATCAATTTTCATCATTTCAAGTATCGCCATTAAATTCTGTTCTACCGTCAGTCCTCTGAATATTGAAGCTTCCTGCGGAAGATAACCTATTCCCATTCTGGAACGCTGATACATAGGCACTTTAGTAATATCTTCATCATCAAGATAAACTGTTCCGGAATCCGGTCTGATCATTCCGGTTATCATATAAAAAGTAGTTGTCTTGCCTGCTCCGTTAGGTCCTAGCAATCCTACTATATGTCCCTTGGAAACCTCAACAGATGCTTTATTAACAACCGCGCGTTTCTTATAAATTTTAACTAGTTCTTTGCAGCTTAAAGTATTGTGTTCCATTTCTTATTAAAATCCAAATTTCAATTCCAAAACTAATAATAAAATACAAATTGGAATTACCAAAATGCACATTATTTTGACTTCAGCAAAATTGATGAGAGTATTTTCTTTAATTCAATTCCTCCTTTCACAATTAACTTTTGACTTTTGACTTTTGACTTTTCACCTTTCACATCATCACTGCCACTTTTTAGGTATCCTTTTAATTATGCTTTCCTTATCAGGCCTTTTTTTGAATGCAACATACTTCGCCAGAACGAAAGTATCTTCTTTCCCTTTAACAAGCCTCTCGGGATAAAATTCACTGTTCGGTGAACCATACATTCTTATTTCATCAACCTTGTTATCTGCAAAATTTATTATTGCATTTTGAGCTGACGATTTTGTCAGACCATTGGGTTTGGTTCCGTCATATTGATAATAAATGCTGAACATATTTCCCCAAATGTTTGTTTTTTGCAAACGTGAATTTTCGAACGTCATAAATACACTATCGCCCGAGGTTTGATCAAACCTGTTGTGATAATTTTCATTTTGAGAAATAATATATGCGTCTTTGTTCACTTTTAAATAATGTATTCTATTGTGATCAAGAAATATAGTAACCGAATCTCCCGTAAGCTGTGTATTCTCATACCATAAATACGGTTGGGCTGTTGAGTCAGTAGTTTTATAAGTAACTATCTGATCGGCCTTTTTGAAATAAAAAGTAAGATTATTAATTGATGCAAAATCACCGCGAACGATGCTTACCGAATCGGTCGCTTTGAAATAGTCCAGAGTATCGCGATAAGCTTCCATCAATCTTGATTTAATAAGCAGCGAATCTATCTGCATAGTTGAATCGGAACTTTCACCGTTATTTACTTGCATGCTGTCCATTTTATGTACGTACGATGTATCAATTTGTAGTAGGACAGGATTTTTATCCACCATAGTATAATGTCGCTCAGGATAATTCTCAAGGTGATCGCCAAACATGATCAAATGATTTTTCCTGTTTATGGCCTTAATATTATGATAAGCATACGTGATCTTCGTATTGCGAAAATGTTCCAGACTATCCGCCATAATTGAACTTGCAGTATCTACGATTGTTACATTGCTTACCGCAACCATTCTGTTTTCATCTCTATAGTAAGTCAGGCTATCGGAGGTTAGGACTGAAACGGAATCCCTGAGTTTTACGCTGTCTTGGAAAAAAGCTCGGTGCACATCGAAGTGATATCTTCCTCTCTTGGCTGTTAAAGTGACTTTCCCATCTTCAAGCTTTATTGCTGTGTCGGATACTGATTCCTTTTGATCTCCGTAATAAAATCCTTTGGCAGTTGTGATAGTCAGACTATCCTGTTTTAGTACAACATTTCCGACTAATTTAGCCTCATTCCGTGAAATATATTGAGTCGCCTGATTGCAGGTAATTATCACATTTCCCTGAGTCACGACAACATTGCCGTAGACTTCACGTATCATTTCTCCATTTAATGTTTTTCCAATAAGACTGTCACCTGTAACCTGGATGTAATTATTCTGTGCAAGTAAAGAAGTGGTTACAAACAGAATAAAAATAACTATCGATAAAGAATTTTTAATCATAAACTATTTTGTTGTATCTGTTCTGGTTATATAGGTGATATTGTAAATTACATAACTGCGAAGACTTCGATCTGATTCAAACCCGTAACCCTGTATAGTCTCTTTTGGCGATATGATAGTAACAAATTTATCGCTGACAATTTTCTGATCCCTGTTTCTGAACATTAGTTCTTGTGTCTTAAGGACTGTACCGCTGTCATTTACAGCAACCACGCTGTCTATCGCATACAGGTCTCTTGTAGCATCATTCACTTTTCCTCTCTTGGAAGTTATAGTAGATGTTTTTACCATATTGTCATTATAGAAATCGACTTTGAGTCCTTGGTCAAAAAGAGTTTCCTGCAATTGGTCAAACTTCCTTAAATGTCCGGTTTTTAATATTGCCTTTGTTTTACCTGAATCGCTAAAAACAATAGTTGAATTCCAGCTTTCCTGTGATGGCAGTTGGCCTGAATTTAAAGATGTATCGATGGTTGGTTTTACGTTATCGTTACTACAGCCCGCAATAAACAATAACAAAATGATGGAGAGAAAAATCCTCATCTTTGAGTTAACCCAAGATTTATCAAATCGTGAAGATGAATTATTCCAACTGGATGCTTAACTTCGTCAATAATTATCAATGATGTAATTTTATGATTTTCCATTTGCTGAAGTGCAAATGATGCAAGGTAATCAGGATTCATAACTTTTGGATCTTTCGTCATTATGTCCCTTGCTGTCAGTTCCTTAATATCAAGAGTTTTTTCGAGCAATCTTCTTAGATCGCCATCTGTAATAATACCTGAGAGTATCCCATTTGAGTCCACTACACTGGTTGCCCCAAGTCTTTTTGACGTAATTTCAAAAATTACATCTTTAATATGACAATCCTCTTTAACGACAGGTATTTTATCTCCCTGTGCCATAATTTCTCTGATTTTTAATGATAGCCTTTTACCAAGACTACCACCCGGGTGCAGCAGAGCAAAATCTTCTGCAGTGAATCCCCGCTTTTTTAATAAAGTAACAGATAAGGCGTCTCCGATCACAAGCGTGGCAGTTGTTGAGGCTGTGGGCGCAAGATCGTGAGGGCAGGCTTCTTCTTTGACGGCAATACTTAGAAAAAGATCGCACTCGCTTGCAAGTCTGGAATTTTCATATCCGCTCATTGCTATCAGCGTTACGTTCAGTCTTTTTAACATCGGAAGAAGATTTATAACTTCTTCTGTTTCACCGCTTTTCGAAATTAAAATTACAACGTCGTCTTGCCTTACCATTCCAAGATCACCATGCAAAGCATCGGTGGGATGTAGAAAAATCGCAGCCGTTCCGGTTGAATTTAATGTAGCTACAATTTTTCTGGCAACCAGTCCCGACTTTCCCATTCCGGATAACACTACCCTCCCTTTTGAATGATAAATCAACTCGACCGCACGGGCAAATTGTTCATTTATACTTTCAGTTAATCCGCGTACTGCTGTAGCTTCTATTTCAATTACTTCTTTGCCGGTTTTAATGATTTCTTCAATATTCAATTTTTACCTCTTCTAAGAAAACTAAATAAACTTTTTTGTGAAGGCTTGTGATTACTCTTTTCAAAATCACTCAAATCAATATCAAATCTTTTAATGTACTTATTGTATGTAATCAAGGCAGACACAAGATCACCATCGGAATAATTATCCAATTGGTCGAAAAAAAGTCCGGGATTTAAAGCAACTTTAGTATTTCTAATTTCCCTGACCATCATTAGCTGATTATAAAAATTACTCAATGGAATTAAATGATTAACGCCCGTTTCAATATTATGTAGCCATATTTTCTTATGTTTGGGCGCAATTGTTAATATTAAACCATTCGGAATTATAACAACTTCTTTCACTTCTGAATTATCATTCGGGGCAGCCATGCCCGGAACCCATTCCGAGTAGTTCCAGTCTGATAATTCAGTAAAATCCTCATTCGGCTTACGAGCATTGTTTGTCGAAATATCAAATTCTATTTCATTATCCGTTTCTTCATGTATAGCTATGTCAATCTGAGTCTCTTTACAAATTACTGTGCCTATGGCAAAAATCGGAGTGGAAGGGAAACTCAAATCTGGTTTTTCTCCGGGCTTTCCAAGGATCATATTATCACGAGAAAATCTGCCTTGTCCGATCACCACTAACTCTTCTATTTTATCTCTGTATTTCTTGTAACCGGGCTTATCCACTGGCAGCACTTTAAATAACAAATATTTCTCTTTTTCGGTAAGTGCTCTTGGAAATTTTTCCATTACTCTAATATCTTTTTATCACCCTGTCGATTTCTTTTACTTCAACCAATAGATTTTTCAATTCATTAAGTGGCAATTGGCTCTCTGCATCACTCTTAGCTTTTTTAGGATTTGGATGAACTTCAAGAAATAGTGCATCAATTCCAACGGCGGCGGCTGCTCTGGCCAGTGGCTTAATAAATTTCGGTTGGCCGCCGCTTTCATTACCCATGCTCGGTATCTGCACTGAATGCGTTGCATCCATTACAATGGGAAATCCAAATTCGCGCATAATAACAAATGATCTCATATCGACAACCAGATTATGATACCCGAAAGTTGTACCGCGTTCTGTAAGCAGAACTCTCTTATTACCCGTTGATATGACTTTCTCAGCGGCGTGTTTCATATCTTCTGGAGCAAGAAACTGACCTTTTTTAATATTTACTGCTTTTCCGGTTTTACCCGCCGCAAGCAGCAATTCTGTCTGCCTGCAGAGAAAAGCAGGTATCTGCAAAACATCGGCTACCTTTGAGGCCTTTAGGGCTTCTTCAGCATTGTGAATGTCTGTCAGAATTGGAATATTAAATTTATCTTTTACCTTGTCTAAAATCCTTAAGGCCTCATCATCTCCTATTCCTGAAAAAGTTTTACCACTGGTTCTGTTTGCCTTTTTGTAACTGGATTTAAAAATAAAAGGGATTTTAAGTTCTGCTGTAATCTTTTTGATTTTCTCCGCGGTTTCTAATATCATCTTCTCATTTTCAATAACACACGGTCCGGCTATTAGTACAAAAGGTCTATTATTGCCGATTTCAATTTCACATATTGTCAGCATTGAGTTTTCTATACCAATTAAAATATGTTTTAAAAATTAAGATATTTCTTTAACTTCAATTCAAAAATAAATGATAAGCAGTTTATTTCATTCAGCTTAATTATGTTATATTAAACTGATTATTTAACGCTTTTCAGTTATTTTAATGATTCAGCTGTATTAAATATAAAGAAATCATAATATTTATTGAACTTTATTTTATCTTTGAATCGAAGTTAGCCTAAATTCATTAAATTTCACTAAAATCTTGATGGAACCATGAAAAAGACCCAGTTATTCACAATTACAACTTTCCTTTTTTCCATTCTATTTTTGTCCTTTATTTCAGTTTATTCCCAGCCTTCAAAAGATAAAAATTCAGCACAAATTAAGTTAGCACTTGATAAATTGAATGTGCTTGGCAGCGTGCTTTATGTTGCTGCTCACCCGGATGATGAAAACAGCGCTTTTCTTTCGTATTGTTCTTACGGAAGGCATTTCAGAACCGCATATTTGTCACTTACTCGTGGTGATGGTGGGCAGAATCTGATCGGAACAGAGCAGGACGGAGCTCTGAGTGTTATCCGGACTCATGAACTTCTTGAATCAAGAAAAATTGATGGGGCTGAACAATACTTTTCAAGAGCAATAGATTTTGGTTATTCGAAAAATCCCGAAGAAACATTCAATATCTGGAACAAGCAAAAAATCCTTTCAGATGTTGTCTGGATGATCCGCAAATACAGACCGGATGTGATTGTACTGAGATTTCCCGGCGATGGATCTGGGGGTCACGGAAATCATACAGCATCTTCTCTTCTAGCTCAGGAAGCATTTAAAATTTCCAACGATCCGAATGTGTTTCCGGAACAGTTAAAATATGTCAAACCGTGGCAGCCAAAAAGAATTTTCTGGGATGTATTTACCTGGAGAAAAATGAAAATCCCTGAGGGTTCACTAAGAATTAATGTCGGTGATTATAATCCCTTGCTGGGGGAATCTTATGACGAGATTGCTGCTGAGGCCAGAAGCATGAACAAAAGTCAGGGTGAAGGAAGCTCTGCACGGAGAGGAAATATTTACAATTACTTCAAATTGCTCAATGGTGAACCGGCAAAAAAAGATATAATGGAAGGAATTAATGATACTTGGTCGAGAATTCCTGGCGGCGAAAAAGTCAGTGCTTTATTGAAAAAAGCAGATGAAGAATTTAAACCCGAAAAACCTTACGAAATTATCCCGACTTTGCTTAAGGCATATTCCCAAATGGAAAAGATAAAAGATGATTATTGGATTCCATTAAAGGAAAAAGAATTGCTCGAAGTGATCCGGTCAGCGGCAGGAATCTGGATTGAAGCCATCTCGTCAGATTATTCTTCCTATCCCGGCGGCAATGTTGCCATTCAGGCAGGAATAGTAAATCGTTCAAATTATCCTTTCACATTAAAAAGCGTGCAGTTTCAATATGGCGAGAATAAAAACATCAATGCAACCTTGAATGATGAAGATCTTAAAACCGTGAATGAAGAAATTGCTCTCCCAAAAGATATTGCTTATACGCAGCCATATTGGCTTAGAAAACCGAATAAACTTGGCTCCTATGAAGTTGATGATCAGGAAATGATCGGCAAAGCTGTGCAGGCTCCTCCGCTTAATGTCACCTTCACACTAAAAGCAGAAGACGTGGAATTCAATTTAACCACACCTGTTTATTATAGATGGAACGATCCGGTTTCTGGAGAAAATTACAGGCCATTTGAAATAAGACCGCCAGTTTCTATAAATCTTGATAATACTGTTTATGTTTTCCCGAATGACGATGAAAAAGCAGTCAATGTAACATTAAAGAGCAATGCAGATAATCTGTCAGGAAAATTAAAACTCAACGTTCCTTCAGGCTGGAAAATAGAACCAAAGGATGTTTCGTTTGCATTTAAAAATAAATACGATGAATCTGAATTTATCTTCAAAGTAAAACCCCCTGCTAACAGTTCGGAAGTTGAAATGACAGCTTCGGCAGAAACAAATTTTGGAAATTCTGATAGAAGTATCCAAACTATAAATTATTCACATTTTCCTATTCAGACATTATTTCCCAAAGCTGAGGCAAAACTTCTCAGGCTCAATATTAAAAAAGTCGTTTCAAATATTGGATATATAATGGGAGCCGGAGATCTCATTCCGGATGAGCTTAGAGAATTGGGTTATAACGTTCATTTGTTAACCGATAAAGATCTGGAAAATATTGATCTTTCAAAATACGACGCTATAGTTGCAGGAATACGGGCATATAACACGCGCAATATACTGGATGTCGTTCAGCCCCGCCTGATGGAATATGTAAAGAATGGCGGAACGTATGTGGTTCAGTACAGTAAAAGTTTTGATATGGTAACTAAAAACATTGGTCCTTATCCAATTCAACTTTCACACGATAGGGTTACAGTTGAACAAGCACCTGTTACATTTTTGGCAAAAGATAATCCAGTTTTGAATTATCCAAATAAAATAACTGAAAAAGATTTTGATAACTGGATACAGGAAAGAGGATTATATTTCGCTCATAAGTGGGATTCTAGATATCAACCCGTTATTTCCTGCCACGATCCGGGAGAAACTCCTAAAGAAGGCGGCTTCCTTTATACAAAATATGGCAAAGGAGTTTTTATCTACTCAGCTTACGATTGGTTCAGAGAGCTGCCGGCGGGTGTTATGGGATCTTTCAGGATATTTGCAAATATGCTTTCTGCAGGCAAAGCGCCTCAGCAGGTAAACCTGCCTGCTGGCAGTCAGGTTGAAAAATGAATGACGATATAAAAAATAATCAGAAGGATGAAAGTCCTCCGTTATTCAAGACGTGGAGAGCCTGGTATGTGCTTGTACTGGCTAATCTGGCTCTGTTGATCATTCTATTTTATTTATTTACAAAAATTTTTGAATGAATATACTTGACTGGGTAGTCCTTGTTGGCTCGCTTTCATCCATAGCTATTTATGGAATGTGGAAAGGGCGTGGCAACAAGGACATGAAAGGCTACCTGCTTTCGGACAACGATATGAAATGGCATACTGTTGCCTTTTCAATAATGGCTACTCAGGCCAGCGCAATTACATTTCTATCAACCCCTGGACAGGCGTACATCGATGGAATGCGGTTCGTTCAGTTTTACCTCGGACTACCAATCGCTATGGTAGTGCTTTCAGTTACTGCCGTTCCTCTTTATTATAAATTGAAAGTTTACACTGCTTACGAGTATCTCGAAAGTCATTTCGATTTAAAGACAAGAGCACTGGCTGCATTTTTATTCCTTATTCAGCGAGGACTTGCCGCCGGTCTAACCATTTATGCACCTTCAATAATTTTATCGATACTTTTAGGCTGGAACATTTACTGGACAAATCTTTTCATCGGGGGAATTGTAATAATTTATACTGCAACAGGAGGTTCTCGAGCTGTTGGATGGACACAGTTTCAGCAGATGATAGTAATTCTTATTGGAATGTTTGCTGCGTTCTTTATGATAATTCATCTGCTTCCTGACCATCTCTCCTTTCTCGATTCAGTTAAGGTTGCTGGCAAATTAGGAAAATTAAACGCAATAGATTTTTCGTTCAATCCGGATAATAAATACAGCATCTGGTCCGGGATAATAGGCGGATTTTTCCTGCAGATGTCATACTTTGGAACCGATCAGTCGCAGGTGCAGAGATATTTAACCGGCGAAACTGTGAAACAGAGCAGGCTTGGACTGCTTTTCAATGGAATTGTCAAGGTTCCGATGCAGTTTGGAATCCTTTTTATTGGTGCTATGCTTTTTGTCTTTTATCAGTTTGTCGCTCCTCCGCTCTTTTTCAATCCCGTGGAAACACAAAAAGTAAAAGCAGGTGTCCACGCAGAACAGTACAATAAGCTTGAAGATCAGTTTCACCAATTATTTACCGAGAAAAAAGAAAAGCTGAACGGCATGGTCCGGGCAATGGATTCGAAGGATGAATCTAGGGTTGCTTCGCTTCAAAATGATATTAATTCGACAAATGATAAAATAAAAGGTCTCAGAACAGAGGCTGCGGATATCATTGCCAAAAGTGATCCTCTTGCTGATACAAATGATACGAACTATATTTTCCTGAGCTTTGTACTAAAATATCTTCCTGCTGGATTAATTGGGTTGGTGCTGGCTGCTATATTTGCCGCGTCTATGTCATCCACAGCATCAGAAATAAATGCTCTGGCTTCTACAAGTATTGTGGATGTTTACAAACGTATGATCAAAAAGGAAGCGAGCGAAAAACATTATGTCTTTGTTTCAAAACTTGCCACTGTCTTTTGGGGACTTTTTGCAATTGGTTTTGCTGCATTTGTAAGCCAGCTTGGTACACTTATAGAAGCTGTAAATATTTTAGGTTCATTATTTTATGGTACAATTCTCGGAATTTTTCTTCTGGCATTCTATTTCAAAAAAGTAAATGCTACACCTACCTTTCTCGCTGCAATTATTGCAGAAATTGTGGTTATATGCTGTTTCCTTTTTACGAAGATTTCATTCCTTTGGTACAATCTCATCGGATGTTTACTTGTTATTTTGCTGGCTCATATAATTGATTCTTTTATGAAGAGTAAATCTCTTAAGAATGCCTAAATGCATAACCTATATAATCACCTTACCCATAACCTGCAATTTATAAATATCATTTAATTTGGTATCTTGAATTATGGATTAAAACAAAAATTTTATCTCCTTTTGGAAACTGATAGAAAGACACAGATAATAAAAGCAGCAGTCAAAAGATTTGCACGTCATGGTTTAAATAAAACCACCCTTGATGAAATTGCTCGGGACTTAAGAATCGGCAAAGCCACTATTTATTATTATTTCAAATCTAAAGATGAGTTGTTTTTTGAAACTATTATTTATGATTCGGACCTAATTCTTAATGACATAAAAACTATTTTTAATAATGATTCACTTCCATTAAAGGAAAGATTTGCTAATTATTTCATCTACAAGGAAAATATTTACGAAAAATATAAGCTTATCTACGATCTTATGGCCAATTTACTCAATGATAGCGGATTCGAAACGGAACTGGAGATTCTCAAAAAATTATTAAAATTTGAAGAGAGTGTTTTAAGAATAGCTTTAAGTTCAGCTTTGGCCGGAAAGTCAGAGAAAATGCATCCAACGCTCCCTTCTTTTTTGGTAATGGCAAGCTGGGGAATGTTGTTCAGCGACAGATTCAATAAAATTACATCTCCGGAAAGAGAACTGCACACAAAGGACTTTTTGATCAGGAGCCTGGAAACTATTCTAAAATAATCTGGCCAAAAATTAGATAAGACTTCAATACTTAGATATAGATTATATTTCATGTGATAATACTTCCAGGATTGGAAGTAGTTTCCCTCCTTGAAGAGGACAATTGGGTGGATTATTTCCTTTGACACATGAGTTTTAATAAAATGAATATATCTCCTGTGTTACCTAATAATCGGAAGAATTACTCTCCCCTTTTTCCGTTCTCGCTTTCCTCCTCATCTTCTTCGTCGCTCATCAGGTACTTTTCATATTTATGTTTTATTAACTGCGCTTCAACAATAAAATAAACGTCCTCAGCAATGTTTGTTGCGTGGTCCCCCATTCTTTCCATTTGTCGTGAAGTTACCAGCAAATGGACGGCAGGTTCAATGTAGGCTACTTTCTCTTTCATTATTTCAATCAATATCTTGTGGTTCTCCCTGTTAAGTTCATCAAGAAGATCATCAGTCTTTATTACCTTCTGAGCAAGCTTTGCATTATTCTCAATAAACGCATCGATTGAATCTTTAACCATCTCCTTTGCAATTTTAGACATTTCCATAAACTTTGTTTTGTCTATAAATGCTGGTTTCTTCTTCAATATCAGAAAACTTTCGGCAATATTTACTGCTATGTCACCTATTCTTTCAAGATTATTATCAATTGTGAGTGAAGACATAATTAGTCTAAGATCCATTGCAACAGGCTGGTTCAACGCAAAAATCTTCTGGCAGATCTTTTCAATCTTTACATCAAACTTATCAACTTTTTTATCGCGGTCAACAACCAATTGCGCTAGTTCGATATTTTCCTCCTCCATCGACCTGATTGCAAATTCAACCTGTTCATCAACAAGGCTGCACATTTTTATCAGTCTTGTTTTCAGTTTCTCAATTTGAATGTCGAATAATCTTTCCATTTTATCCTCTTTTTTTATTAACCGAATCTGCCGGTAACGTAATCTTCAGTTCTCTTATTCTGCGGCTTGGTAAATATTTTTGTAGTTTTATCAAATTCAATCAATTCACCGAGATAAAAAAATCCTGTATAATCGCTTACTCTTGCCGCCTGCTGCATATTATGCGTAACAATTACAATTGTATATTGTTTCTTTAATTCGTGAATTAGTTCCTCAATTTTTGCCGTCGAAATAGGGTCAAGTGCGCTGGCTGGTTCATCCATCAATACAATCTCAGGTTCGACCGCAAGAGTGCGGGCAATGCAAAGCCTCTGCTGCTGTCCGCCCGATAATCCTAAGCCGGGAGTATTTAATCTATCTTTAACCTCATCCCAGAGCGCAGCCTGTTTCAGAGAACGTTCTACAATCTCCGCTAGTTTCTTCTTTTTCCTGGTACCATTTAGCCTGTTGCCGTAAATTACATTCTCGAAAATACTCAATGGAAATGGATTAG
>CAYPNM010000041.1:0-11897 GCA_964412105.1 uncultured Ignavibacteriaceae bacterium
TGTAATACTTCATTATTTAGGTAACAGTTTATTATGAACAGGTTTCAGAAAACTCCGTAGGAGTTTAACATTTGTAAGAACTGATATTATCCTGAAATACCTGAACCCCAGCGGGGTTCAACAAATAATAGACTATTAATTTGGATTGAATTTTCATAGTTGCTCTTCTTTTTACGCATCCGTTACCGAATTATTTAGGTAGTACACTACCGCCAGTCAGGCCTATTTCTGCCCTCTGCGCTATGCCCTCTGCCCCATACTCCACTCAATTTCCCAAAATTGATAAGTACTCATAATTTAGCTAATATTAGTAATTCGATTTATTAAAAAATTTTTGTTTATAGATGAGTCCAAAACAGATAAAAATTGTAGATAAAAAATTCCTGCAAATTACATGGCAGAATGACACGGAAAGCAAAATAGATCTTGAATACCTGAGGAAAGAATGCCCGTGTGCTACCTGCAAGGGAGAGACTGTCCTGCTAAAAACATACAGACCTGCACAGCAATCTTCTTCTCCTGAAATGTATAAAATTAAAGATATTAAAGCAGTGGGAGGATATGCCGTACAAATAACGTGGAAGGATGGTCATAACACAGGTATATATTCGTGGGATTATTTAACCCAACTGGCTAAAGATCAGAACAGCGGGGAAAAGCATAACTATAATGATTTAATCTAATGCTCTCCGGAAACGAACTAAAATATTTTTCCTCACTTAGGATTAAGAAATTCCGTGATAAGGAAAACAAATTTATTGTAGAGGGTAAAAAGATTGTAGAGGAAGCATTACAAAGTAATTATAAATGCGAAATTGTTGTAGTTACTAAGCAGTTCTCCGAAAACGAAATGTCTTTTATTAAATCAATTCCAAAAAATTTAAGAGTTGAAACAGTATCCGGTTCTGATTTTAGAAAACTAAAGGATACTGTAAGCCCGCAGGGAATAGCAGCAATATTCAACAAAGCACCCTTTGATAAAAAAAATATCGAAAAAGCCAAAGACGGTATATTGATTTGCCTCGAGAATATTTCTGATCCCGGTAATTTGGGAACTATTATCAGGAATTGTGACTGGTTCGGATTCAGGAATATTTTATTAACGGAAAATTGCGCTGATCTGTATAATCCAAAAACTATTCGCGCGAGTATGGGATCGTTGTTTCACTTAAGCTTTTTCGGTGAGTTGCCATTCCCGGACATTGAGGACCTAAAAAAGAAAGGTTATCAGATTATATGCTCGGATCTGGAGGGAGATGATATTTATACATTTAAGATTTCAAAAAAATCAATCCTTGTTTTTTCAAACGAAGCCGGCGGCCCGTCAAAAGAAATATTAAATCTTTCGGATAAAAAAGTCACAATTCCCTCCTATGGCAAGGCAGAATCTTTGAACGTTGCCAGCGCTTCTGCCATCATTCTTTCCGAGATCCGGAAAAAAATCAATTAAGTTCCGAATAAGGCGGCTTGCCCGCTTCAACCCACGCTGTATAAAACAATGCTGCAAAATCCTGCGCGGCTTTATTGAATTGTATTTCGGTAATGTACTTTGTTCTGAACCACATTATCCGGTAATAATCATCACTGGTCGTATTGCCCGCTTCCTTTGTCGCTAATAAATCTGCATCGAAAAGTACGCTGCAAACAGAATTGGAACCGGAAATATATCCGAAAATGAAATTAAGCGGATTCTTAACCAAAGATATTTCAGTACTGTCAAAACAGTTCTCCAGCTCATCCGCATAGCGGTTTACCATCTCGGATTCATACCTGGCATGTACGCCCTCTTGATTTGTTAACTGACCATTATAATTTACCACGCAATGCATCGGTTGATGACCATCAGCCACATAATGCCCTAAATCCGCTGCAAGCATCATGGCTTTATCCCTGTTCCTTTCTTTGAATGCTTTTACAAGGTTATTAAAAGTATCCAGAGTTGCCCAAGGCAGCAATCCAACTTTCGTTACAGTATCCTTTCCATAAATAGCTATTAAGGAATCTTTGTTTTCGATCATCCTTCCGTTAAGAAATTCCTTATAATAATTTATATCAATAAAATGTCTTGGAGCTTCAGATTTATCTGTCAATCTTCTGATATCGGGATCAGAAGCGTGTTCTCCAAGATAATCCTGCCATGCTTTGAAATCATTCATTTCTGCGGGAAAATAATCTACGGCTGCACGGTTTATTATTTTATGCCCTGTCTTTCCCCAAGCCAGCAGTTTTGAAGCAGGAGTTATTAAAACTAATGCTGCGAATATTAGGGTATACAGTCTGGTGTATTTAGACTTCACTTTGTTTTCCAGTAAATTATTAAATTAAATTTATATACTTGAAGAGCACAGCAATCGTTCCGGTTTTGCGATCAATAAAGGATTTCATTGAATAATTATCTCGTCACAAAAGAGCCACGCCTTTCCGCCTGCACCCGGATGCCACGGTGGACAAACTCCAATATTAATACCTTTTATATGAATAAATTCCACTTCAGCTTTATTAAATGAGGCTTTAAATTGTTTAATTACAGGCTCGGTTGTTTTTTCGGGAATATCATTCTCAATCGTATACGGAATATATTTTATTCCGTCGGTTGAAACTGAAACCTCAACGTTCTCAGGCATAAAAATCCAGGAAGGTACATTTTGCAGAAAATCGATTGAAACACTCGATACATCAACAGGTTTTCCCAAATCAATTATTACATCAAAATTTTTCCCTTCAAACCCCTGCCATTTCCCGTTAGAAAAATTTTCATTGCCGCATATTCCATCGAGCAAAGTTGTATTACCTGTACCGGGATATTTGGGCGAAGGAGAAACTACATAAATAATTTTTTTATCAATTCCTTTATGAATATAGATTGACTGTTGCGATATATTTCGCACAAGTTTGCCATTACTGAATATTCCCGCTTTAATTGTTGAAGAGCTGTCTAAAGGGAAAGGTTTTGTATAAGTCAAAGAAGTTGAGTCGGGGTCTGTTCCGTCAAGAGTGTAATGAATAACCGGGTTAAGCTGTTCGGTATTAAGTGATACCTGAACCCTGTTAAGACTTTTATCATATATTGTTCTGAAATCAATACCAAAGTATCCATGGCTATAATTGAGATTCATTGCGTCAAATCGTTTGTAGTGCTGATTGACACGATAAAGAAAATCATTCCAGTTTTTTTCTGACTTAGGTGTCCAGACGTCTTCAGCTAAAGCAAGCATTCTGGGAAGAACCATATACTCGGCATACTCAGGTGTTTTAATGTATTCCGTCCAGAGATTTCCCTGTGCACCCAGAATATATTTTGATTCCTCAGACGTTAATCCTGACGGAGTCGGATCGAATGAATAAACTTTCTTCAAGGTAGTGAATCCGCCAATTGCTTCAGGTTCAAATTCAGGATTTGCCTGGTAGTAGTCCAAATAACAATTTGATGTAGGAGTCATTATAACGTCGTGCCCCATTTCCGCAGCCTTTATACCCCCTTCAATACCGCGCCAGGACATTACCGTAGCTTCGGGAGCTAAACCTCCTTCAAGTATCTCATCCCATCCTATCATTCTTTTATGTTTAGATATCAGAAATTTTTCAATCCTTTTTATAAAATAGCTTTGCAGCCCTTCGACATCCTTTAATCCTTCTTTTTTAATTCTTGCCTGACATTTAGGACATTTTTCCCAGTTGGTTTTATCGGCTTCATCCCCGCCGATATGAATATAGGGTCCCGGAAACAGATCACAAACTTCCGATAAAATATTTTCAAGAAAAGTGAATGTACTGTCATTTCCCGCACAGTAAATATCTGCATTTGGCCAATAACCTCCCGGACGAACCTGCACGGTATCGCCGCTACAGGAATACTGGGGGTATGCTGCAAATACTTCGCTGGAATGTGCCGGCATTTCTATTTCAGGAATAATGGTGATATACCTGTCCTGTGCATATTTAACAATTTCCCTGATGTCGTCCTGAGTATAATATCCCCCGTATGTTGCCTTTTCATCCGGCTGGATTGGTGTCCAGTCGTTCCATGGCTGGTTCTCCCTGTTGACTCTCCACGCTGAAATCTTCGTAAGCAATGGATATTTTTTTATTTCGATCCGCCAGCCATTGTCATCTGTAAGATGCCAGTGAAAATAATTCATCTTATACATAGCGATCAGATCAATATATTTTTTAATGAACTCCTTTGGAAAGAAATGTCTGGAAACATCGAGATGCATCCCGCGATATTTGTATTCCGGCTTATCCTTTACTTCAATACATGGCAGCAGGATTTTTTTATCTTTGGCACTCGATGTATTAATATCTTCAGCCGGAATCAGTTGAAGTAAAGACTGCACCCCGTAAAACAATCCTCTCCCTGAATTTGCCTCTATTACTACACTATTCTTATCTATAAAGAGCTGATAACCTTCTTCGCCCAGTGAATCAATTTTAACTTTCTTAAATATAATTAGGCCCTTCCCTGTCCCTTTTGTGTATGAACCGGCCTGAATATTCAGCCCCGTATAACTTTTAATTGAACTGGCTAAAAACTCAGCTATGCGCTTATCATCTTCAAAAAACTTCTGATATTCTACCTTTGTCTTTTTATTTATTTCAAAATGTCCCTGATTTATTTTCGTGAAAAGAGGTTTGGGGATGATATTAATTGAATCTTTCGGATTGTTTTGCCCGAATAAATGAGAGGCAAAAAAAATGAATATAAAAATTGTTATTAAAAAGCGGGTAATATATTTAAGACTGGACAATATTCCCTTCAACCTGAATACAAGATAAGTATTTACAAAATTAAACAGATTCCTTTAACAAATTTTTAGTCTCTTCAATGGCTTTCTTTAATTTCGATAATCGTTCAAGAGCACTGCTATGGTCATTTAATTTACAGGACAACTCGATGCCATACGCTTCATCCCCCACCTTTCTGGCACCAACAGAATAGCTTGCTCCTTTGATCGTATGAGCTTCATTAATCACTTTTGTATTTTCATTTTCTTCAATTGCTGCTTCAAGATTATGAAACCTGGTTACGATGTCTACCAGATAAGTCTCTATCAGGTCAGCTTCAAATTCTTTGTCCCCCGCACTCATCTTTTCAAGGTGTGCAAAATCAAATACAACATCTTTATTCAAAGAGATTGATTTACCTTCAGCTTTTTTTGTATCTACCTGAACATTCAGCCATTTATCTATTTTTTGTATCAGAACTTGTGATCTTATAGGTTTTGAAAGATAGTCATCCATTCCTGCTTCGAGACACTTCTCTTTATCTCCCATTAAAGCGTGAGCAGTAATAGCAATTATCGGAACATTTCTGTTTTCACTTTTAAGCTCGCGTATTTTTCTGGTAGCGGTCATTCCGTCCATTTCAGGCATTTGCACATCCATTAAAATCACATCATAACTGTTCTCCTCAACGGCCCTGACAGCCTGAATACCATTCATAACTGCATCTGCCTTATAACCTGCTTCGCTCATAATCCTCAGGGCAACTTTCTGATTAATAAAATTATCTTCAGCCAAAAGAATTTTAAATGTACCTCTCGATTCTTTTGTCAATTGGGTTTTATTTTCAGAAATTTCTTTAAAAGCTTTTTCCTTTGATCCCGAAGAGACCAAAGTATCGGGGCTTACAACTTTTTCTTTGTCCCCTTGCTCAAGCTGCATAGTAAAATAGAATTTGCTTCCTACGTTTTTTGTGCTGTCAACTCCTATATCACCTCCCATCAGATTTATAAATTCCTTACAGATTGCCAGCCCTAAACCTGTACCACCATATTTCCGGGTGTAAGAGCCATCCAGTTGTGAGAATGGCTTGAATAATAAATCTAATCGATCGGATGGAATACCAATACCGGTGTCCTGAACTGATGCAAAAATTTCGAACGTATTTGTGTCAATTTCTTTTGAAGTAACATAAACTTTTATAGAACCCTTTTCGGTAAACTTTACTGCATTGCTGAGCAAATTAATGAATATTTGTCTGATCCGTTTAGGGTCCCCTTTCAAATAAAGCGGCGTATGAGTTTCGATTTCCTTTTCCGCTTTTAATCCCTTGTCCATGATTTTGGGAGATAAAATTGAAATAGATTCCTCTATAATATCATCAAGACTGAAATCGATTTTTTCTAGCGACATTTTTCCGGATTCTATTTTTGATAGGTCTAGAATATCATTAATTATATCAAGCAAAGATTCGGCTGAAGTTCTTGCACTATTTGCAAATTGTTTCATCTCCTCAATATTATTATATGAGCCGCTTTCAATAAGCGATAAAAATCCGATAATTCCATTCATTGGTGTACGAATTTCATGACTCATATTGGCAAGAAACTGGCTTTTAACCATATTAGATTGTAATGCCTGCTTTGCAAGAGTATCTGACCTTAGCTTTTCTTTTCTCAATTCCTCCTCAGCTTTTCTCCGGCTGCTGTCGGCCAAAACCTGCTCGGTTATATCCTGCATTGTACCCTCGAAGTAAGTCTTATTCCCGTCATTATCTACATAAATTCTATCATTCAGCCGCACAATAACATCTGAACCATCTTTCTTCTTGAGAGTCAACTGCCTGTTTTTTACTTCACCTTTTTCCAAAAGCTCTTTAATCAACTTATTCCTCTCGCCTGCATATTTATAGACATCAAATTCAATGTTTAATTTCACTAATTCTTCTTTACTTCTATAACCAAGAATTTTTACTAGTGCAGGATTAATGGTTAAGAACCTTCCGCCTAGACTTGTCTGAAACATTCCTTCAATAGAATTGTCAAAAATTGAGCGGTATTTATTTTCGGATAATTCAACATGGTAAGATTTTTCGGCAAGCTGCATTCTTAACTTATAATTTACAGCACTTCCAATAACTGAAATAATACTTAAGAATAGGATAAAAATGACAGATTCATACATGTTGGGAAGGAAATAAATAGAGACATCATTTAACAAGATAGCAGCAGCAAATACGGCGTTATAATAAATTGCAACAATTATCTGGTTTTTAACATCCCAACTCAAAAATAAAGCGGAGGTAAAAATCATCAAACCTACAATCTGCGCATTTACTATTAAGGTTTTGGGCATAAGATAGATCATATACCCGGAGGAAATTATAATTGTCATCAATAGCAAATGAACAAAAACTATAGGCCTTTCCCTGCCGATCTTCGTGTTCATCAAAACTAGAACAGCAAAGGATATTAATGTGGCAAGCAATCTCGTAAAATAAACGTTAACAGAATATTGGGTAAAGTACCGGACTTCGAAAATCATAGCAAATAATCCTGATACGGCAATCAAAAGAGCCATAACTTTGAGCGGAGTTACTAGCAATTCTTTTGTTTGCTCTAAAAAGTTTCGGTACTCTGCCTCTTCAAATGGAACCCGTTCATTATAGATAAAATCTACAATGGATCTTTCATTTCCATTTAACATTTATACGTCCTATATTTATAAGGAGTTAATCTAATAAAATTTAGCCAGAATAAGAATCTGGAAGTTCTGTTTTATTACACAATAAAAGGATTTTTTTAATGGTTAATTTTCTTTATTCAATTGATCTTTCAATCTTTTATTTTTTTAATCATACAATAGCCACTGGCTTTTTGGATAAATTCTTCGCAATTATAACCGATCTGCATAGCTGGTATATTGCATATATTTTGCTGGCGGGAATTTTGATTGTGAAGGGAGGGCCTAAAGGCAGGCTAGCTTTAGTAGGTATTATCCTTGTTATACTGGTTTCAGATCAATTTGGGGATATTATAAAGCATCTGGTTCAAAGAGTACGTCCCTGTAACGCTCTGGATAACGTTAGAATGACAATTGGATGCGCGGGCGGTTTCTCATTCCCGTCAAATCATTCTGTAAATAACTTTGCTGCTGCGTTTTTCTTTTATAAACTCTACCCTAATTTGAAAATTCCTTTATTTGTTACAGCATCATTAATAGCATTATCTAGAGTTTATCTTGGAGTTCATTACCCTTCTGACATTTTAGGAGGCACAATTATTGGATCTGCAATTGGATACCTCTTTGGGATCGGATTTCTTAAGGTTAATGAATTTTTAAGACAAAAAAATATATTTATCAAACAAAAATAATTTATATAAAATGGATAACAATAATAGTATATACATTCGGGAAGCCACCGCAAAAGATGTGCCTTTAATTCTTTCTTTAATCAAAGAAATAGCTGATTATGAAAAGCTTCGTCACGAAGTAATAGCAACTGAAGATGATATCAGAGAAAATCTTTTCGGCAGTAGAAAATATGCCGAAGTATTAATTGCTGAATATGAAAATGAAACGGCAGGACAGGCGTTGTTTTTTCATAACTTTTCAACTTTCGTTGGTCGACCGGGCATTTATTTGGAAGATCTATTTGTCAGACCCAAATTCAGAGGCAAAGGAATAGGAAAAGCATTATTATTAAAACTGATAGAATTAGCAAAATTAAGAAATTGTGGGAGAGTTGAATGGTGTGTGCTTGACTGGAATGAACCGGCCATTAAGTTTTATAAAAAACTTGGTGCGGTTTCAATGGACGGGTGGTCAATATTCAGAGTTTCGGAGGATAAATACCAAAAAATTCTTGATAAATCGGCATAAATTAAGCTATTTTCATAGCTTATAATACATATCAATTCTATTTTTAATTCCAAAAATTTTTATCTTTACAGGTAATTTTTCTTTAGTTTACCATATTTTAATCAATATTATAAAAACTTTATTCAAAAAATAACAATTGTTAAGGGATAAATATGCTTAATGCAAGAAGAGTTGTAATAACAGGAATGGGAGCGCTAACTCCGATTGGACTTTCAGTTGAGGAATTCTGGAACAATATGATGGAAAGCAAAAGTGGCGCTGATGAAATTAAGAGTTTTGATTTTTCCAAACTTAATACTCATTTTGCGTGCGAACTAAAAGGATTTAGTGCGGAAAACTATATAGATAAAAAGACAGCCAGAAGATTAGACCTTTACTCCCAGTATGCTCTTGCATCAACATATTTAGCTATACAAGATAGCGGACTTAAAACAGATTCTCTAACTGATGAGGAGAGAGCAAGGATTGGGGTTATTTTTGGTAGTGGAATTGGTGGGATTCAAACATTTTACAATCAGTCATTAATTAATGCAAAGGACGGCCCTTCAAGAATTTCGCCATTCTTTATTCCAATGATGATTCCTGATATGGCCTCTGGTTATATTTCAATCCAGTATGGCTTTCGTGGACCAAACTATTGCATAGTTTCAGCTTGCGCCACTGCAAATAATAATATGATAGATGGCTATTTGATGATAAAAAATAATGTAAGCGATATAGTTGTATCCGGTGGTAGCGAAGCTCCGATAAATGAATTGGGAATAGGAGGATTTAATGCATCAAGAGCCCTTTCAACTAGAAATGATTCACCGGCAACAGCCAGCCGGCCGTTTGATGCAACTAGAGATGGGTTTGTTATCGGCGAAGGAAGCGGAACCCTTATACTGGAAGAGCTTGAGCACGCCAAAAATCGCGGTGCTAAGATTTACGGTGAAATAATCGGTTTTGGTTTATCAGCCGACGCCCATCATATAACTGCCCCGCATCCCGAAGGTACCGGTGCAATTTTATCTATGGATATGGCACTGAAAAATTCAAATGTTAAGCCGGAAGAAGTTGATTATATAAATATGCATGGAACTGCTACACCTCTCGGTGACATAGCAGAAACAAAAGCGATTAAAAAATTATTTGGCGGGCACGCCACTAGGATGAATGTCTCCTCAACTAAAAGTATGACAGGACATCTTTTAGGTGCTGCAGGTGCGGTTGAAGCAATAGCAACTATTTTAGCAACATTAAATGATATTGTTCCTCCAACCATAAACTTCGAGCACCCCGATCCCGAATGTGATCTGAATTATACTTTTAATAAGCCGCAAAAGCGGAAAGTGGAAATTTCGATGAGCAATGCTTTCGGTTTTGGAGGTCATAATACAACTGTATTGTTTAAAAAATATGTAGAATAATCACTTTCAAAGAAGTTAAAACATAATGCAATTTGTTCAAATTTTGAATTTTTTAGGAATTTTCCCCGATTTGTGGGACTTTATTATCATCACTAAACCAGCCTATTTTAATTCATACGAATTAATTTGCAATTAATAATTTCAAAATTTAACTTTCAGCGTCAAACTGGACTTATATAAGTTATCTATTAACAATCACTTAATTAAGGAGAGAGTTATGAAAAAAGCACTTGTACTATTTGTAGTTTCTTTTCTGCTCGTTGGTTCGTCATTTGCTCAGGTAAAAATCAGCGGCGGTGTTTTAGGAGGTCTAAATCTGGCTAATGTTACGGTAGATCCCACACCAACAGGGATTGATTTCAGTAATTTAACTGGCTTTGCAGCCGGTGGCGTACTTAATTTTGAATTTACCGGCGGTTTCGGAATACAGGTTGAACCAATGTATATCCAAAATGGCGCAAAGGTTTCATCGGGTAGCATTGAAGAAAAAATAAAGGTTAATTATATCGATATACCTGTCATCTTTATGTATACATTCGCTACAGGACAAGGCGAAGTTGAACCTTATGTAATGGCAGGCCCTGTTCTGGGGATCAGACTTAGTGCAAAAGAAACTAACGGAAGCGAGGTAGATATAAAAGATTATACCAAAGGCTCCAATTTTGGTGGGACATTTGGTGCTGGAGTAAAAATTCCGGTAGGAATGAACAGAATATTTATTGAAGGCCGATATACAATTGGTTTCTCTGATATCAATAACGGTATAGCTACTAATACGACAATCAAAACAAAGGGTATTCAGGTATTAGCTGGTATTACTTTCCCCTTCGGTTCGTAATTTAGCGCAAGATTAATATTAGAAGCCGCCAGTTTTAAACTGGCGGCTTTTTTATTAAGGCGCATAAATAATAAAGCTAATTGAAACAATTCTGCTTTTAATTTATATTTAGTTCACAAATAAATGGGGGCAAATATGAAAAAGTCATTTCTTTATCTGACAGTTTCTCTTCTTCTTATTGGATCTTCCTTTTCTCAAGTAAAAATCAGCGGCGGAATACTGGGTGGTTTAAATTTAGCCAATGTTACTGTAGATCCTGATCCCGGCAATTTAAATACCCTTACTGGGTTTGGTGCTGGCGGAGTTCTTAATTTTGAATTTGCTGGTGGTTTCTGTATTCAGGCAGAGCCAATGTATTTGCAGGCTGGTACAAAAACTTCAATTACGGAACAGGGTATCACCGTGGATGTTAAACTCAAAGCAGATTATATCTCCATACCCGTATTGTTTATGTATGTTTTTCAAACCGGGGAAAACCAGGTGCAACCCTTCATTTTTGCTGGACCAAGTTTGGGATTCTTAATGAGCGCCAAAATGAGTGCCGAAGCAACAAGTGGTGGTGTTAGTGCTGGTACTGATGTGGATGTTAAGGATTCTCTTAAAACCACAGACTTCGGTGCAATTTTTGGAGCTGGTGTAAATATTCCTGCTGGAGGTAACACAATATTCCTTGAAGGCCGCTATTCACTGGGTCTTTCAGATATTAATAATTCGCCGGCTACTTTTGGAACTGGTACCACAATAAAGACAAAAGGTATACAATTTTTTGCCGGCATTAGATTTCCATTTGGTTCATAATATTGCGTAAAAGAAAAATTACAAAAGCCGTCAGTATTTAGCTGACGGCTTTTTTTGTTTATTAGATTTTAATCCAAATGAACTAATTATAATCCTACCGATAATTTATTTCAAAGGAATAATTACAACATAAAATAAAAAATCCGGATTTGTGCAATCCGGAATTTTAAGATGAAAGAGACTAATTTTAATTAGCTGTTTTTATCATCCTTCTTTTCTACTTTCTTCTCTCCCTTCTTTTCTACTTT
>CAYPNM010000041.1:11997-23155 GCA_964412105.1 uncultured Ignavibacteriaceae bacterium
TCAATCTTCTTGCCTTTCTTGGTCATTTTTGTACCTTTCTTTTCCAACATCTTTCCGGTCTTCTCTTTCTTCTTGCCTTTCTTTTTCAGCATTTCGCCTTTTTTTGTCATACCTTTCTTTTCCATCTTCTCCCCTTTCTTCTCCATCTTTTCGCCTTTTACCTCTTTTTTCTCACCGGCCTTTTGGAGAACCTTGCCTGTTTTTTGGGTTTCTTTGGCTTTCTTTTCCACTTTTTCCTGAGCCATCATATTGGCGCCGCTGAATAAAACGGCTGCAGCTATAAATAATGCCATTATACTGGTTTTCATTGATTTTCCTTTTTTAATGAAAAAATATTTTTTACATGATTATATTAAGTTCTTACAATTAAGACTTTCTTAATATTGGATTAATTTTTATTAATGACATTACAAATTGTTTGAATTTTACATTATTTAATCAATTGAAAGGTGCTAAATACTATGAATTTCTTTACACATCTTGAATGCGGATATTGCGGGGAAAAATACCCGGCGGATAAACTCTGGAATCTATGTGCAAAATGCAGCAAGCCATTGCTCGCAAAATATGATCTGGACACAGCAAAAAAATCCTTCGCAAAGGAAGCCTTAAAGAACCGATCTGAAAATTTATGGCGTTATCACGAAATGCTTCCCGTTAAAGATGATAAATTTAGGATCACTCTGAATGAAGGTTTTACCCCTCTTTATTTTGCTAAAAATCTGGGAAAGGAATTAAATTTTAAAAACCTTTACATAAAAGATGAAGGAGTTAATCCAACTACTTCTTTCAAAGCGCGTGGGTTATGCTTGGCAATTTCGCGTGCAAAGGAACTGGGCGTAAAAGAAGTTTCAATTCCATCAGCCGGAAATGCTGCAGGAGCTATGAGTGCTTATGCCGCATTAGCGGAAATGAAAGCATATGTATTTATGCCGAAGGATGTTCCAGTACCCTTTATAGCAGAATGTAAAGCCTTAGGTGCAGAGGTAACTCTCATTGAAGGACTAATAACAGATTGTGGGAAAGCAGCTGCAAAGGGAGTAAAAAAATATGGAAGATTTGATGTATCAACATTAAAAGAGCCGTACAGAATTGAAGGCAAAAAAACCATGGGTTACGAAATAGCAGAGCAAATGAATTGGAAACTGCCGGATGTTATAATCTATCCAACCGGTGGAGGAACAGGTATGGTCGGAATGTGGAAGGCTTTTGATGAAATGGAAAAACTGGGATGGATTAATTCAAATAGACCAAGAATGGTTACGGTTCAATCCTCAGGATGTGCCCCAATTGTAAGAGCATTTGAAAACAACGAAGAATTTGCGGAAACCTGGCAGGGTGCAAAAACTATAGCTGATGGTTTAAGAGTACCAGCGGCCATAGGAGACTTCCTCATCTTAAAAGCAATCAGAGAAAGTAAAGGCGTAGCAGTGGCTGTATCAGATGAAGAATTACTCGAATGCACAAACCAGATCGGAAGAACACAGGGAATATTTGCTGCACCTGAAGGCGGCGCAACTCTGGCTGCTTTTATAAAACTAAGAAGCTCGGGATGGATAAAGGATTCCGACAAGGTTGTTTTATTTAATACAGGCAGCGGGCATAAATACGCTAATCTGTGGGCTAAATAATAATAAAACATTTCTAATTTTATATCTATTCATAATTCTTAAAAGATATGAAAAAAGATTACAAATCATTTTCTGAATTTTATACTTTTTACCTTACAGAACATAATAATCAAAACAACAGGCGTTTACATTTTATTGGAACACTGTTGGTTATGCTTACAATCATCTATGTTATTATCACCCGGAATTGGCCCTTTTTAATTCTTACGCCCGTTTTTGGATATGGGTTTGCGTGGATCGGACATTTTAAAGTTGAGAGGAACAAACCGGCTACTTTTGATAATCCTTTTTACAGCCTGGTAAGCGATTTTGTGATGTTTAAAGATATTCTAATGGGAAGGATTAAACTCTGATTGCTGGTTCTTCCTATCAAATAACGAATCCGGCAGGCCCTTGTTGACTTTGTAATTAGAATAATCAATAAATACTTTTCCGATTGTCGATCTATTTGAGCTCGTATCAGCCTTATCATTTTCTTCCTGTCCGGAGAATCTCTTAGGTATATTTAATTTAGAAACATTAAACGAAAAAATTATAGAAGAAGGCAATTGCTTAAATTTATTCTGTGAATTGTAATTTATGTTAATAGTAAACGTTCCGTTTAACTTTGTTGAAATTTCCACTTTCCTTACTACAAAATCTGTCAGGTCGATCCAGAATGTGGACAACACAACTTCACTGGATTCCTCCAATGGAATTGTCTTTATTACAGCCGTTTTAACTCCATTAAGAGTTACAAACTTATCAAAAATTGCAGTGTATTTACCTTTAAGCAAACTTGTTGGGGAAATATCAAGAGCTCTCTTGGGAAGCAGTGCAAATTGTTTTGATTCAATATTTACCTTATCCGGTTTTTTATAATAAATCTTAGCCTTTGTTTCAGGAACTTTTAAGAACGAGACATCCATTTTTATGGTAACATCAACCGAATAGTCATCTATCTTTTCAAAATTCTCTTTAACTTCATCTAGAATTTTATCGGGATCCTTCGATTGTCCCGGAACCACAAATGCAAAAACAATTAAAAATAAGAAAATCTTTTTCATAACATTTTAATAAACTAATTATGTTAAAATATCTTTCCTGCTGAAAAGGAATAAAGTCAAGCCGTACAATCCGAAAATATGTATACCTAAAATTAATAGAGAGTTCCAAATAGTCGAATAATCAGTGGGCTTATTAAAAAACGATTTCCAGTCTGCCATATAGTTAGTAAAAAGATAAGGTTTAATTGAGTGAAAAACGCTTACATCAATGGCAGAGATAATTATGAACGCAATTATGATTGCCATAGTTGTAATTATTGGACCAATAGAGTTTTCAACCAGAGCCGAAAGGAAAAATGCAAGGGCTGTAACTACTGACATACTAACAATGGCGAATGCATAGGCATAGGCAAATCTCCATAAGATATCGCCTCTGGCGAATATTACCAAAACACTACTCTGCAAAGTGAGTAATTCACCTGTTCCAAATAAAATTGATCCCAGTCCCATGCTAAGAGCAGCCAGCCATATAATAAGGAGGGCAGTATAAATTATTCCGGCGATAAATTTTGCCGTAACAATGTTAAATCTTGAAACAGGTCTTGCAATGAGCATCCTGTAAGTACCGGCAGTTGCTTCTCCTGACATCAAATCCCCCGCAACCAGGGTAACCAAAAACGGAATATGGATATACAAACTATTCATAATAATATGAGAAACGAGATAACCATTTAGGAAATTTCCCACAAAAACAAAAGATTGCTGCAGACTTCTTGTAGCAAATTTTAGAGTTCTGGCCCCCTCATATGAAATTGCGACCTGAATAATTACTACTAAAAGAGTTATGGCAATAAATCCAATATATGATCTCCATTTTCTGAAAATTTTGTACAGTTCAATTTGAATCAAAGTTAACATCAATTTTCCTTATCTGTTATATCAAGGAAATATTCTTCAAGTGAACGCGTAGGAACTAAGGCGTTCACTTTTACATCTTTTTCAACAAGATATTTGTTCAATTCCGAAATTTCATTCTGTATAAGCGTAAAAATCAATTTTTTATTTACAGAGGTCTTTAGTTTTGCCGCCCATTTGCTCTCATTAACAATCTGTTCTGCCTGATTACCATTTTCTACTTCAATAGTAACCTGCATTTCATCCCTATTTAGTAATTCAGAAACGCTCCCTTCAACTATTTTTTTACCTTTGTTCAAGATTATCATCCTGGTCGCAACTATTTCTACTTCAGAGAGAATATGAGACGAAAGAAAAATTGTCTTATTTTCATCCTTACTTAGATGTATAATTAGATCCCGAATTTCTTTCATTCCCTGAGGATCTAATCCCGTAGTAGGTTCATCAAGAATTATCAGGTCAGGATTGTGAATCAAAGCCTGCGCCAGGCCTAGTCTCTGCTTCATACCGTGAGAATACGTCTTAACTTTGCTTTTATACCTCTTCTCAAGTCCAACAAATTCAAGGACTTGCATAATTCTTTTTTTAGAGACATCTGTGTGAGAAAGCCGTCCGAGAATTTCCAGGTTTTTATATGCAGATAAATAACCATAAAAATCAGGTTTTTCTACAATTGCACCTATATTCTTCAATATCGAAATTCTTTCATTTTTCAGCGATTTGCCAAATAATCTTATATCCCCTTCTGTGGGCGTAATAAGGGAAACAAGCATCCTTATTGTAGTGCTTTTGCCGGCACCATTTGGGCCCAAAAATCCGAAAACATCACCCGAATAAACGGTAAGATTCAGCCCATCTACAGCTTTAACTTCTTTAAATTGCTTTGATAGATTTTCTATCTCTATAATTTTTTCTGATGACACTTAATTGCCTGATTATTTACCGCTAAAATATACATTTTGGAAATAATGAAATTTATTTTTTACATGAACGGATAAAAATTGTTATGAAACTAATTTAACATTAAATATTTGAACCTTTACAAATAAACCACTTGTAATACAGAAAATAAATAACAAAAAAATTTCTCCTTTAAACTTGTATTTTAAATTTTCTTTTTATTACTCTGAAAAAGTTTTTCAGATTTAATTTGTATTTCTCTCAAATTATCACAAACTTTCTACTAATTATTCCACGTTATTATTCCAGAAAATTTTTGCCTATTTCATTTTAAATCTTTTTTTAATAGCTTGATATGAGTAACTGTCATAGTTTCGATTCTGCATATCTTAATGAAAAGACAAACTTTAGCAGCAAAAATTACTCGACGATTTTAACAAATTTATAATGCTTGTGATGAAAAATTAATACTATTTTTAAATTAAACTTATTTATCCAAAGGCGATTTCAATGCATATAGACAGGCTTTTTACAAAACCCCAAAAAGAACTTTCTTCATATTATGAATTCGTAAAAAGAACTTCCGAAATTAAAAACCCTGATGGCTCTATAGTATTCAAAATGGAAGATGTATTCGTTCCATCACAGTGGAGCCAGGTAGCTACTGATATTATCGCCCAAAAATATTTTCGCAAGGCAGGTGTACCGAAATTACTAAAAAAAATTAAAGAGAAGGATGTACCGGTATGGCTTCAGCAATCTACAGCAGATACTGAAAGATTGGCAGAGCTGCCGGAGAAAGAAAGATATTCATCGGAAACCGATTCAAGGCAGGTATTTCATAGACTCGCGGGATGCTGGACATACTGGGGATGGAAAGCAAAGTATTTTGACACCGAAGAAGATGCTAAAGCTTTTTATGATGAGTTATCTTTCATGCTTGCTAATCAAATGGCTGCACCAAACAGTCCCCAATGGTTCAATACTGGATTAAACTGGGCTTACGGAATTACAGGACCTGCTCAGGGACATTATTATGTGGATTACTCAACCTCGAAATTAACCGCATCAAGCGACGCCTATTCCCACCCTCAACCGCACGCCTGTTTTATTCAATCTATTAAAGATGATTTGGTAAACGAAGGCGGCATAATGGATCTCTGGGTACGCGAAGCCAGGCTGTTCAAGTATGGTTCAGGAACCGGTTCTAACTTTTCAGAAATTCGCGGCTCACGTGAACCATTAAGCGGCGGTGGAAGATCATCGGGATTAATGTCTTTTCTAAAAATAGGAGATCGCTCAGCCGGTGCTATCAAATCTGGAGGCACAACACGTAGAGCTGCAAAGATGGTAACAGTTGATCTTGATCATCCGGATATAGAAGAATACATAAGCTGGAAAGTTGTGGAGGAACAAAAAGTTGCTGCTTTGGTTGCCGGTTCAAAATTATCTGATTTTCATCTCAATGCAATTATGAAAGCCTGTTACGATGAACATCCGGAAAATGACAGGTTTAACAAAAAGGTCAATAAGAAATTAAAACACGCTGTTCTGGAAGCCAGAAAAGCCTGCATTCCAAACAATTATATTGAAAGAGTAATACAACTGGCAAAACTGGGCTTTAGGTCAATAGAATTCCCTGTACTTGATACCGACTGGAATTCTGACGCATATCTGACCGTTTCTGGTCAAAATTCAAACAACTCGATACGGGTTACAAACGAATTTATGAATGCAGTAATTAATGATGAAGACTGGAATCTTTACTGGAGAATTGAAAAGAGAAAAGCTCAGGAAGAGAAAAGGAAGCCGAAACCATGCAAAACCCTGAAAGCAAGAAATTTATGGAATGATATAGCCTATGCAGCCTGGTCCTGTGCGGATCCTGGAATCCAGTATCACACAACAATTAATGAGTGGCATACCTGTCCGGCAGGCGGAGATATAAAAGCATCAAATCCCTGCTCTGAGTATATGTTCCTTGATGATACTGCCTGTAACCTGGCATCATTAAATCTTGTAAAATTCTACGATACAAGCACGGGTAAATTCGATATTGAATCGTATCGTCATTCAACAAAATTATGGACCATAGTGCTCGAAATAAGCGTGTTGATGGCGCAATTCCCCAGCAAAGAAATTGCTCAGTTAAGTTACGATTATAGAACCCTTGGCCTTGGCTATGCTAATCTTGGCTCTTTGCTTATGCTTCAGGGAATACCATACGATAGCAATGAAGCGTTTGCAATTTGTGGCGCATTAACCTGTATAATGCATATGTCAGCTTATGCAACTTCGGCAGAAATGTCGAAAGAACTCGGAGCGTTTAGCAAATACAATGAAAACAAAGAACATATGCTAAAAGTAATCAGAAACCACAGAAGAGCAGCATACAATGTTCCGAAGGAGGAATATGAAGGACTTAGCATTTACCCGAATGGTATTGATCCTAAATATTGTCAATCCGATTTGCTTAAAGCTGCAAGAGAAGAAGCTGACAGAGCTCTTGAACTAGGAAGCCAATATGGATACAGAAATGCTCAGGTTACCGTTATTGCTCCAACAGGTACAATCGGGCTTGTTATGGATTGTGACACAACAGGTGTTGAACCTGATTTTGCATTGGTGAAATTTAAAAAACTTGCAGGAGGCGGATATTTCAAAATTATAAACCAATCCATTCCTCCGGCACTCGAAAAATTAGGTTACAACAAAGATCAAATAAGTGAAATTGAAAAATATGCAAAAGGATCCGGTACTCTAAAAGGTTGTCCTTTCATAAATCCTGAATCCTTGAAAGCAAAAGGATTCACGGATGATGCATTGGTAAAAATCGAAAAACAACTCTCCGGTGCATTCGAGTTAAGCTTTGCTTTTAATAAGTTTACTTTTGGAACCGAATTTCTCGTTAAAAAATTAGGAATGGATCCGGAAGAGATAGATTCCTACGATTTTAATCTTTTAACTGCATTAGGATATTCCAAACAGGAGATTGCGTCGGCAAATGATTATGTTTGCGGAACGATGACTATTGAAGGTGCTCCCTTCTTAAAGCATGAGCACTATCCTGTTTTTGATTGCGCAAACAAGTGCGGAAAAAGAGGATCAAGGTTTATTCGGCCCTCTGCGCATATTAAAATGATGGCAGCTGCGCAACCATTTATATCTGGTGCAATTTCAAAAACCATTAATATGCCAAACCACTCTTCAGTCGAAGACATTAAAGATGCTTATATGCAATCCTGGAAACTTGGAATTAAGGCAAATGCTCTTTACAGGGATGGATCAAAACTTTCGCAGCCGCTTAATTCTGTAAGTGAGGAAGAGATAGAATCTATTATTGAAGAAAAAGAAAACAATGATATAGTCAAAGTAGCCGAAAGAATTATACACAGATATATTGCTAAAAGAAGAAGATTACCCGATAGAAGATCGGGTTATACCCAGAAAGCTAAAATTAATGGCCAATCTGTTTATATAAGGACCGGAGAATATGATAATGGCCAGCTTGGTGAAATTTTCATTGATATGCACCGGGAAGGGGCCGCATTCAGAAGTTTGCTAAACTGCTTTGCAATTTCAATTTCTCTTGGATTACAACACGGCGTGCCTTTGGAAGAATTCGTTGATGCTTTTGTATTTACAAGATTTGAACCGAGCGGAATCATTACTGGAAACTCAAAAATAAAAATGTCTACTTCTGTTATAGATTATATTTTCAGGGAATTAGCTGTTACCTATCTTGGCAGAAATGATCTTGCTCACGTTGAACCTGATGAAATTAAAGCAAAAGCATCGGCCGGTATTGTTAAGAAATTAAGTGAACCAGATTTTATCGAAGAGGAAATAGTAGCAGAAAAATTAATCGAGCTGGATAAAGATTCTGATAACTATGATTTTCCTTCATCAACTGCCATTAAGCCCTCAACCACAAAAAAATCTGCAAAAAATGGCAATGATATAACAAACAAAATTCGTCAGGCCATTGAAAAAGGTTATACAGGTGATATTTGTACAGAATGCCAGAGTTTGACCATGGTAAGAAATGGCACTTGTTTGAAATGTATGACCTGCGGTTCAACTTCAGGATGCAGTTAATCAGGAAGCCACAGTTGCGTTATTTTAAATGAAATTAAAGGCTTGCGGAAATATTAAATCCGCCCTCCAAACACATCAAAGGATAGCGGATAGATTAAAATAATTATTCCTTCCCCTCGACGATGCGGTAAGTGTGGTTTATTTCCACTGCTTTCCGCAACATAGCTGTAACCCCGCAGTATTTTGTTTTTGAAAGTTCAATAGCTCTTTCAACATCTTCGGTATTAAGGCTTTTTCCGTAAAAGACATACTCAAGATCTATTTTTGTAAATACCTGAGGATGATCGTCTGTAGAATCGGCTTTTATGTTAATTTCAAAATCTTCAAGGCAGGCTCTTTTCTTCTTTAAAATAGAGACAACATCACTGGCGGTGCATCCTGCAATACTAAGCAGTAGCAATTCTTTAGGACGAATCCCCGCATTACATCCACCGAAATTTTCCGGTCCGTCCATCGTTACCCAGTGGTTTGAATCTGTCTTTCCCGCAAATGTAATACCTTTAATTTGTTTTAAGTACGCTGTTCTTGTGGACATTTTTCCCTCTTTACTGAAAATCAAAAGTTATATGATTATATAATGCAGAATTTTTCAAAAAGATTCAGGGAAATATTAGATTATCGGAGGTATACTTAAAAATTAAAAGAAAATTGTACCCCTAAATTATTAGAACCTATAAGGGGAGAGAAACGAACCTTCGAACCGGAAACTTCCGAAGATACTGGCTCCTTCTGCTCAGGAGAAATCAAATTCCCAAAGGTATAACCAATAAAAAATCCTGCCGGTAAATCGCTGTACCAGTGCATTCCTCTGCTAACCAGCCCTAAACCGCATATACCTATCAGAGCATATCCAACAGGTTTTATCCATTTTGTTTCAGGGTAATTGTTGGCCAGAACAGTAAGCACCGCAGTTAAGGTTGTGATATGCCCCGATGGATACGCATAATACTGTGGCTGATGATTTTGGTATTTCTTCAAATTTGGAAAAATAGTCCACTCACCTGCAGCTTCTGTAGCTGCAGCAGGACTTTCTCTACCAAATACCCTTTTTAACAATTGTACACTTACGCCGCTTGCAATTATAGCCTCTACCAGATTGCTGGCTGTTTTTAAAGACCTTGAATCGTGGTTCAGGAGCCCCCAAGCACCGAACGCACCAATAATTACAAAATGATATTTCTCATTGCCAAGAGCTACCCCAAAATTGCTTAAATTATGAAATGTATTTGATTCCTTAAATAATCTCCTATTGGCCTGCCATCCCTGTTCATCAACCAGCATCAATGCCCCTGTGCCTGCAGCTAAAGCAGCAAAAAGTGGCAGTCTGTTAGAGTTTAATGCGGATGTAGAAAAGTTACTAATATCGCGCGGCACCTTAGTAAACATAGAATACCACTTTAAATTATTATCTCTTGCAGATTCCCGCAAAAAATGTGGTTCAATTTTAAACTTATTCGTATCTGATGAAGAATTAAAGTTTTTTATATTCATTTGTGCGGATATACACGAAATGAAAAAAAAGAATATTGAGAGGCCAAGCAAGATTCTAGATTTCATTAATTCCTGTTTTAGGCATTAGAAATAAATGAATTTTACTGAAAAACTAAAATTTCAACTCCAGAGCAAGTCCTGTGCCTGTATAATTATGAAATGGCATTATATTAAATGAAACATCTTTATTATCTGAATCAGAATTATATCTTTCAGGATGAGCTACTATTTTGCCAAATTCATAACCCAGATAAATTGCAAGCGGATAATCACTGTACCAGTGAATACCATTGTTAACCATACTTACGGCCATTATTGTACAAATTGTATATCCTATAGGTTTAACCCATTTCCATTCAGGATAATTTTCAGCAATAACTGTCCACATACCAAGCTCAGTTGTAAGGTGCCCTGAAGGATAAGCATCGTGAGCGGCGACATGTTCCTGATAATTAAACGGGCTGGACAAATATCTCCATTTGCCTCCAGGTACCGTTGAGACAAAAGGACTTTCCCTTCCGGTTAATCGCTTAAGAACCTGCACAAATGCTCCAGAAGAAAGTGTAACCTGCAAAATCTCGCTTCCCGTTTTTAATGCACGATTATTTTTGAATAACAATCCATAAGCTACAAAGACACCTGTTAGAACAAATTGAGACCTTCCATCTCCAAAATTTCCAAACCAGTCACTAGTCTGCTTAATAAAATTGGAACTATTATACCATTTGTGCTGGCCTGTATAAGTTCCATTATCTGTCACCAATAAAGCAGCCGTAGAAGCAGCAATACCCGCATAAACCGGAAAACTGGTATGCATTGCTACACCATAGAATTTAACATAATCTTTTGGAATGTTAGTCAACCAGTCGTGCCAGGTTAAGTGATATTCCCTGCCGGTTTCAACCGGTTTTTCAGCAAGGGTACTTTGCGAATCCGAATTTGCTGAATCAGCTTCCGCCGTTGTGTTAACATTCTTAACTAATGCACTATCTAATTCGGATACTGATTTAGTCGGACTCTGTGCAAAAATATTTAGGTTAAAGGCTACTGCCAGTAAAAAACAAAAAGATTTTTTCATCTGGTTGAAAGGTTAGGTACAATAATAACGGCTAAAATTACAACAAAACGAATAATGAA
>CAYPNM010000041.1:23255-28231 GCA_964412105.1 uncultured Ignavibacteriaceae bacterium
GTACCTATACCAAGTGCTAACGGAAGCAAAGCCGTAATTGCTCCAAAAGCAGTCATCAAGGTTGGACGCAGCCTAAGAGAAATAGAATTAACTATTGAATCTTCTTTAACAGCAATTCTTTTCATGGAGTCGAGGTATTGCAAATAAATAAAGATAGAATTTTCACCGATAATTCCAACTATCATTATTATGCCAGTATAACTTCCGACATTAAGAGGTGTACCAGTAATAAATAACGCAAGAAAGCTGCCTGCTATTCCTAAAATAGCAATAAAGATAATTGAAATAGAAACTATAATTTTTCTAAATAGAAAAAGTGAAACTGTAAATACCAGTAATATGGCTAATATTAGAATATTCAATAAATCACTGAAAGCTTTCTGCTGCTGTTCATAAGCACCGCCGTAAACTATTTCATAACCGGTTGGCAATTTTATTTCCTTCCCTATTTTTTTTTGAATGGCTGCAACGGTACTTCCCAAATCACGATTGTTTAACCTGGCAACCACATCATATTCCTGCTTTAAATTTTCTCTATCTACTTCAGCAACACCTTTGATAAATTTTATATTTGCAAATTCGCTTATCGGTTTAACTGTTCCATTGTTAAGAGATATAAAGCTTTTCTTAATGTCATCCAAAGAATTTAACAGCTTTCCGTCAAACATTCTAATATTAAAAAGTTGGTTTGGACCTAAAACATTACCGACAACTGTGCCTTTGATTTTAGTATTTATTTGATACTGCAACTCACTCGGTGTCAATCCGTATTGAGCAAGCTCGGCATTTTTCGGCTGGAATAAAATGTTAGGACCGGCGATTGTTATTCCATCAAATACATCTGCTGTTCCTCTTGTATTGTCAACAATGTCTGCAATTTTCTCAGCAATCTCTTGCAGTTTAGCCTGATCACTACCAAAAATTTTTATTGAGATTGGCTGCTTGGTTGCTATTAAATCACCTAGCATATCTTCAATAATTTGTCCGAAGTCAACCTGCAGGGCAGGTAGTTTTGCTTCAATCCTTTTTCTAATTTTATCGGCAACTTCGTCAGTCGTTAAATGCCTGTTTTTCTTAAGAGCGATTGTATAATCCCCTGTATTCGGTTCAGTTATAAAAAACCCGTTCTGCGTACCAATCTGGCGTGAAAATGACTGCACTTCTGGTGTAGTCTGCAAAATATGATCGACTACATCCAGCATTCTGTCTGTTCCATCTAATGAAGTTCCGGGTGGACTTCGGAAATCTAAGACAAGTGATCCTTCATCCATTTGAGGTAAAAACCCCGATGGTAATTTGGGAATTATATAATATGAAAATGCAATTAAAAAAATTATGAAAGCAATCGATATCCATGATTTGTGGATAAAAAAGTAAACCCAATTTTTTTGCTTGATTTCTTTATGCTTCCCTAAAGATGATCCTTTTTTCGAAAAGAGTATATATACTACAGGCAGCCCGATCCAGGTAACAAAATAAGAGCAAACTAAGGTAATTATCATCGCGTTTGTCAATACTTTAAAGTAAGCGCCGGCAACTCCACCCATCAAGAAAAACGGAAGGAATATTACTATGGTACTTAATGATGAGCCGACCATTGCGGGAAGTAAATATTTTATGGCTTTCGATACCAAGGTTGTGCTGCTCTCTTCCGGATTCTCTTCATGGGTTCGGTGTATTTGCTCTACTATCACTATTGCATCGTCAATGATAAGTCCTATCGCAGCTGCTATAGAACCTATCGTCATTATATTTATTGTATATCCGATTGCATATAGCACTATAAAAGTTAAGCATAGTGTGATGGGAATTGTCGCTAATATTACCGAGCTTGCTTTGAACGATTTAAGGAAAATTACAGTAATTAAAATCGCCAGCAAGAGCCCAATCCATACAACGTCTCTTACGCTACCTATAGCATCGGAGACAAATTCCGCCTGATCATAAAAAGGCGTTAATGTAACTCCTTTAGGAAGAATTTTTTGTAGCTGAGGGAGCTGACTTTTTATTGCTTTTTCTACATCGAGAAGGTTTGCATCTGGCTGCTTTAATATATGAATCGTGGGAACAATTTTGCCGTTTGCTTTTATTTTGACATAACTTCTTTCGGAACCAATTTCAACTCTTGAAATATCCTTCAGCCTTATAACACGTTGCGGTGTATTCATAATTACAAGGTTTTGTAATTCTTCTTTACTGTTCTGAACAGCTTCAGTGAGAGTTAAATAAAGTCTGTCGTAATTATTTAGAAATCCCGTTGAAGAAATAAAATTTGAAGCGGATATTTTATCTGCAACAGTTTGAGGAGTGATTTTTAAATTGCTGAGCTTAACAGGGTTTAAAATAATATGGTATTCCTCAACTTTACCTCCACCAACTCCAATTTCAGAAATACCTGAAATCCTCGATAAAAATGGTTTTACGGTGTACTCAGCAATATTTCTCAAATCTATTTGGCTGTACCCTTTCCCGGAAATAGAAAATCCCATAATTGGAAAAATGGATGGATTCATTCTTTCGATTGAAATATCGATCCCCTGCGGCAGATTCTGTTTAATTTCATTTATTCTTGCCTCTATACGCTGCTTGTCTAAATTGATATCCGATTTCCAATCGAAGAAAGCTGAAATCTCACAACTTCCTCTACTTGTAGCACTTCGGATTAAATTTATTCCAGGTACTCTTTTAATCGCATTTTCCAGTGGAACAGTCACAGTAACGGTCATTTTATCAACAGGTTGTTCGCCATTATCTGCTATTATTTTAACTTTAGGAAAGGTAATATTTGGAAATAATGCCGATTGGATATGTGTGAAGGAATAAATGCCGCCTAACAGAATTATAACTAATAATACTGCAATCGGGCTCTTGTATTTAACGTAGAAATTATTCATTTAACGATTTCAATTTTAGAAGTATCCGGCAAGCCATAAGCACCGGAAGAAATTATTCTGTCGGATTTACTGAGGGTTGGTGAAATGATTTGAACAAGGCTATCCGTTTCAATTCCCTTTCTAATATCAACTCTAATAGCAGTTGTATCATTTATAAGTTTCATTACCCAAAAAGTATCTTCAGTTACATTTGTCAATACAGCACTTTTGGGTATAACAGTTGCATTTTTAAATAATTTTACTGGAATCCTTACAAGAACATTTAAATTTTCAGGGAGTTCTTTGTCTCCAGATAATTTTATTAAAAATGTTTGAGTCTGGCTGGAAGGATCCACAGATGGAACACTTTTTTCTATGCGGCCGTTTAGTTTTCCGCCCCCTGGAAGCATAATATCACATATATCTCCTTTATTAATTTTTTGGGCATCCTCAAAAGGAACATTAAGCTTGATTCTCATAGAGGAAGGATTTGAAACAATCGCCAGCTGCTCTCCTCCTGAAATGAAATCGCCGGTATGATAATCCAGCTCAGTTAAAACACCTTTTGTTTTGGCTCTAATTTGTATTATCCCACTAAAAACCTTATTGCCGATATTAATTTTGAGACTGTCAACCGCTGCCGACTCCTTGGTTTTTACACTAAATAAAACATCACCAGGAATAACCTCATCACCTATATTTTTGTAAATTTTTACGATAAATCCCTCGAAGGGTGTTCTGATAATTTCCTTATTCAAAAATATTGTATAAGCATTAAGTTCGATGTAATCATTTAAATTCATAAATCGAGGATTAGTTATTTCCACAGGAGTACCGGTACTGGCATTTTCATCGTTATTATTATCGCCAGAACAAGCAATAATAGAAAGAGAAAGTATTACAGAGATTAAATAAATAACTGTTTTCCCGATAACCCATTTGTTTTTATTCATCCTACCAGTTCCAGTAATTGTAATTGTTTATTTCCCTTTGGTAATTAATCAATGTGGTTATGTGTTTCTGCTCAAGATCAAAATAATTCCTGAACAAAGACAGATAATCAATCATCGACATATTTCCTTCCTCTAGCTGATTCCTTGAAATATTCAACAAATTATTGTAGTCTTTTAATTGGCTTTCCATTTTGGTGAGATTATTTTTTAGAGTGCTAATTTTCTCGCTGGTATTTTTTCTCTGTATAAAAATATTACGGGAAAGGTAATTTTTATAATCTCCAAGGGTTCTTTCAGCTATTGTGTTTTGCTGCCTTGTTATATCTCTCTGTCCTCCATCAAGCAATGGAAGGGAAAAATTTATTCCTGCACTTATTCCAAGCTTTCTCTGAATATTATCCAGTTCAACTGCATTTAATCCGGCATTGAAAAACAAACCTACCTGAGGCTGATATTTTGTTTCAAATAAATTCTGCTGGTAAACAGTGCTCAGGCTATCAAGATAATATTTCGTAAGAAAATTAGAGCTGCCTTCTCTTACTTCGTTTTGCATTAAATTGACCGAATCAATCCTTACAATTGATGTATCCTTAATTCCACATAAAGCATTCAGCTGCATCAGGCTATTCTTGTAATTCTGGCGGGCTTCATTAAGATTTATCTGTTGAGTTGTTAACTCTACTTTAAGTAGCAAATAATCCTGTGCTTTAGCATACCCGTTCTGCACCTGTTTACCCGTAATAGAGAGTTGATCTTTCAGGTTATTTACTATATCACTTGAAAGCCCCAACAAAAGCTGATCCTGCAAAGTACTCAAATATTGATCAGTCACTTCTTTTTTTAATGTATGCTTTTCTTCATGCGTATTATTTACATAGCTTTTGTTCAGAGTAGCTCTTTGTAATTGCAAAGCATTCATCAAACCGCCATTGAAGATATTCTTCTCAAAATTTATCTGAGTCGAATACAGTCCTCCGTTTGTAATGCTTGCATCATATCCAATTGCCTTCGGGTCAGGATTTGTGGAAAGCAACTTACCATTATTGTTAAAATAGGGTGCGAATAAATAGTTAGCGGTTAGCGAGACCTGAAAGGCAGAGTTTTGAGCTTCGTCAAACTGGAATTGAAGGTTATTTATTTGCCCAAGGTT
>CAYPNM010000042.1:0-3251 GCA_964412105.1 uncultured Ignavibacteriaceae bacterium
TCAACAGGCAAACCCTCCAACTTCATTATTTTTAACGCATTTGTAGTGGGACAGGGTCCTTTATTCAGCTTATAGTCAAAAATCATTTTACTATCTTTTATTGCTTCCTTAAAATGATAATTCTTAACACTTGATATTTTATCTGCCAACTTTACCAGCTCAAGGTCGTGCGTTGCAATCGCGCCAATCGCATTTGTTTCGGCAAGCTTTTTAATAAACGCTGAACTGCCTTTCAGACGCTCAATATTATTTGTTCCCCTAAATATTTCATCAACCAAAAACAATACGGAATGTTCCGAGGTTTCTATTTCATCCAGCAGGGCTTTAAGTCTCTTTACTTCCGCGTAGAAATATGAAATCCCATCCGTAACTGAATCAGTTACCCTTATACAGGTGAATAACCTGAAAAGAGAAGTTTTTAACCTGTCTGCATTTACAACACTTCCCGCATAAGCAAGCGACAGGTTTATCCCCAGTGTTCTTATAAACGTACTTTTACCCGACATATTTGAACCGGTGATTATGGCAATCTCGCTTCCAGAATTAAATGTAAAATTATTACAAATTTTGCTTTCCTTTTTAATTAAAGGATGTCCCAGTTTTTCAGCATTGAAAATAATTTCATTCCTCCGTGGTTCTGTAATTTCCGGAAAAGAGTATTCCGGGTTCAGAAATGCAAAATTGGCAAGTGAAGAAAATGCCTCCAGCTTGTACCACGTTTCAAGCCATCTTGTAAAATCTTTCCCAGCCAGTTTTTTATATTTATTCTGCTTCTGTTTAACATAAGGACTAGCAGGAAAGACTATGCAAATTAAACCCCAAACAAAAGGGTTTCCTCGTCTTAATCTCAGTGTCCCTGATATTCTTCCGAACTTTTTTACTAGTTCAGACGGACACTGACCTGATTTCTTAAATGGTTCACATATTTTAGATAACCGTGAGGTGGATTTGTATTTGTACGATTCAAGAAACTTAAATACACCATTGAGCTTTCTTAGCTCATCAGAAATATATTCAGCTTCATCCAGAAGTTTTTCACTACCTTTATTGCTTTGACGAAATAGAATGTAATAAATGAAAGTTGTTATAACACAATAGGCTGGCAAAATATTCATGGTAAACAAAACATAGAGCAGTATATTTACAGGGGCAAGGATTGTTAAGAACCAGAATACAACACTAAACCATTTAGGCAGACTTTCCTTTTCGTTTAACAATTTATTGAGCATTTCACCATCAAATTCCAGCTTCGAAAATAAAACCGAGTTTAAGGTCAGCTTATCCCTGAACCTAGTTAAAGGAACCATCTCTCTAATGGTATTCTGTCTGTCAATAATTTCAACAACCGATGGATCTTTTATATTAAGCCATTCCCTGAGAAGCAGTCTGGATTGCAAAGATGTTCCAATGTTAATAAGTTGAACCAGGGAATTACCTCCAATAATATTAAGATCATCTTCGTTTGGCTCGGGTTTTTGTGTAAAAACAACTTGCGGGATGGAATCCCAATTAAGATTTAATCGTGCAATGTGCGTACTTTTAATTTTAATCCACAGTTCTAATTTTTTAATTCCATAATCCAGCTTACTATGAAAATGAGTAATAACACTAAAGACAATAAAAAATATTGCGAGAGATATTAAAGCAGAAAGATTTGAAGCTGCGAAGAAAAGAACGAAAAAGAGAACTAATTCTGTTAAAAAAATCAGCAGTCTGTAATATGAATAGGCCCTGCTGAGTTTTTGGAGAACAGCCTTTTTTGAGTTTAATTTTTCAATTAAGCCAGAGAGATAGCTTTTCCTATTGTTGATGCTTCCCCTCTTTCCCGGAATTGTCATTATAATCTTTTTTCTATTCTTCTCAAATATAAAGATAGAAAAAGCTAGATATATATTCTATTTTTATGTGGGAACTTTATTTCATTATATCAACTAACAATATTATAATTCTTTAATAGAAAAGTATGAATAAATTATTTTCACCATTAAAAATCAGAAGTGTAGAATTAAAAAACAGAATTGCCGTCTCGCCCATGTGCCAGTATTCCAGCAATGATGGAATGCCAAATGACTGGCATTTAGTTCATCTTGGAAGCCGTGCAGTCGGCGGAGCTGGATTAGTATTTACAGAAGCAACTGCTGTTTCACCGGAAGGGAGAATTTCACCGGATGATGCTGGCATCTGGAATGATAAACAGGCAGAAGCATACAAAAGGATCATTTCATTTATCAAATCACAAAACTCTGTACCGGGCATTCAACTGGCACACGCCGGCAGAAAAGCATCCACCTATTCACCATGGAAAGGGGCGGGAAAAGTAAGTATTGAAAGCGGGGGTTGGCAAACTATTGCACCAAGCGCGATTCCCTTCAGCGCCAACTTTCCTTCACCAAAGGAAATGAATGTTGAAGATATTACTCTTGTGATTGATCAATTTTGTCAAGCTGCAAAGAGAAGTCTTGATGCAGGTTTCGAAATAATTGAATTGCATATGGCACACGGTTATCTGGGTCACGAGTTCTTATCCCCGTTATCAAACAGAAGGACAGACAATTATGGAGGAAGTCTTCAAAACCGGTGCCGCTTTGTAATAGAAATTGCAAAATCTGTCAGAGGAATAATTCCTGATACTATGCCATTGTTTGTTAGAATTTCAGCAACTGACTGGACTGAAGAAGGATGGGATATCGCTCAAACAGTGCAACTTTCAAAATGGTTAAAAGACACCGGTGTTGATTTAATTGATTGTTCAAGCGGTGGGAATATTTCAAAAGCGAAGATTCCGGCTGCGCCCGGTTACCAGATTCCTTTTGCGCAAAGAATAAAGGAAGAAACAAATATACTTACAGGCGGAGTTGGATTAATAACCACAACAGAACAAGCCGAGCAAATTATTATTAAGGAACAAGCAGATATTGTTCTTCTCGCCAGGGAAATGCTGCGCGATCCATACTGGCCAATGCATGCAGCTAAAAAATTAAATGTTGAACTAAAAGACTTTCCGAATCAGTACTTAAGAGCAAAATAAAATTTTTATATAGACATCCAAAACTACTTTTACCAGCTTTTATCGTGTTTATCCCTCCAGCACAACTCCTTAAGAATATAATCAGCCAGGGTTATGTCGGCCATTAAAATATTTATAGTTGCCTGAGTTATATCTGCGATTTTTGCCATACTTAAGAAGACGAGCAAAAATGTGTTACTGAGACCGGGTTAAGACTTATTATAGCGTATTCAGAGCGTTTTCA
>CAYPNM010000042.1:3351-6133 GCA_964412105.1 uncultured Ignavibacteriaceae bacterium
GATCGGGCAAATCTGTTTTTATAACATCATTTATTAAACATCTAATTAGTGAAAAGATACCAGGCTATAGAGCGAAAAAAATAGAAAAGGAAACCGCAAAAAGGCTAAAAGATGATATAAAATGTTTGAATTCCGGCATCCCGCTGGATCCAGCAAGAACAGAACCCATTTTTCCATATATAGTGGACATTTCAAAAGGGAAGTTAGCTTTAAAGAAATATATAAAAGTACAAATCGGGGATTTTTCAGATGATAACAGAGCTCAATTTAATGAAGGATACAGGCAGTGGTTTCATAAAGCTCCATCTTTCGTGTGGGCTATGCAGGCAGATGCTTTTGTTTTTGTTGTAGATTTAGCTGAAGTACTCGCGCAATATGATGATGATTTTTATTGTAAAAAAGTTTCAGATGGAATATATGAGGCCTGGAAAAGTATTGAGAAATCTCATTTAGGACGTTCCAAAAAATTAAAAAATAATGCTATTGTTCTACTATTTTCAAAGGCCGATTTATTGAAGACCTTTCACCAATTATTAGGCCCCAAACCGGAAGGTAAAATGAGAATAAAGATGCTTCAATCAGGCTTTTCAAAGAAGATGCTACCCGTGACTACAAATATTAATAAAGATCTCGAGAAGGACCTATACGCACTAATTGAAGAAAAATTTTCTGATATAATTCACTTCCTTAAAAGAAAAAGCAATAGATTTAATATAATTTATTTCAGCCATTTTTTAACCATAAACAATTTACCCATCGGCATTGAAAAGGTAGCGGACTCTATACTACCTAAGTGATTTAGGTACAATGATAATTGATCAAATTTTTGTAAACAATCATGCAAAGTTAATTGGTTTGCCGGTGAGGTGCTCGGAAGAAATGCTTACCCACCTTTCATTTTAAAGTATATAAATAGTAAGCAATGGAGTTTTGTATTGCTTTTTTTGAAAGAGAAAACCGTCAATTGAATTCCTCTATTTGCGAAAATAGTACTTTCTAAAGCTTTTACGCATTAGCGGTTATTCCTTTTGCATAATTTTTAAAGTATCAGGTGCTATATTTTACTAGATTATAATTATTAAATAAAATTCCTCTTAAATTATTTGAAACCACTATGACAGAAACAACAAACTATCCCAGTATATTCAATGATGTAATTGGCCCCGTAATGCGTGGCCCATCAAGTTCACATTGCGCGGGCGCATTACGGATCGGGCTACTTGCCCGCTACCTGATGAATGAAAATATCGAGGAAGTTAATGTTACATTTGATCCAAATGGATCGCTTGTAACGACACACGAAAGCCAGGGCTCCGATATGGGGTTGTTTGCCGGTATACTTGGAATGGAGCCGGATGATTTCCGGTTAATGACTTACAGGGAAGAGATAGAAAAATCCGGAATAAAAATTAACATTAATTACGAAAGTTTTAATGCTAAACACCCCAATACTTACAAGCTAAACATTACCAGCAAAACTCAGCGACACGAAATGATCGCAATATCCACCGGTGGTGGAATTATTGAAGTGATTGAAATCGATAAAGCAAAAGTTACTATTCGCGGAGATCTTTATGAACTACTGATTTTTACCAATGATCTTTCTGAAATTGAAAAAGTAAGGCAATTGTCGGGCGATTCCGAACCGATAATAAATAAAGGTGAAAAAACTTTTATAGAAATAAAATCTCTGAAAATGTTTTCTGATGAAGAAATTAGCAAATTTACAACTATTCAGGGCGTTGATATTGTGCGACAATTGAAACCTGTCCTTCCCGTATTGGGCCAGAAAAAACCTGAGGTTCCCTTCACTAATGTTGAAGGAATGCTTGCCTACAACAAGGATAAAAATCTTAAATTATGGGAACTGGCTGTTCATTACGAAAGCAAAAGAGGAGATATTTCCTACGATGAAGTTTTTGAAAAGATGCTAAGAATTAATAAAATAATCTTAAACAGCATTAATAATGGTTTAAAAGGAACAAAATATGATGACAGGATTTTACCTGCGCAGTCGCCAAACTTTAAAATAAAAAATGATAATAAGGAATTAATAGGAAACGAAATTTTCAATCAGATTATATTATATGTTTCCGCAATAATGGAAACAAAAAGTTCAATGGGTGTAATTGTTGCCGCGCCAACAGCCGGATCGTGCGGAGCTTTACCAGGGGCAATTTTTGCAACTGCTTTTAGCCTGAACAAATCCCCAGATGAAATAGCTAAAGCCATGCTGGCTGCCGGAATGATAGGTATATTTATAGCTATAAAATCAACGTTTGCTGCTGAAAGTGCGGGTTGCATGGCAGAGTGTGGAACCGGTTCTGGAATGGCGGCAGCAGGGCTTGTGCATTTAGCAGGAGGTAATTTAGAACAGGCATTGGGTGCAAGTTCAATGGCTTTGCAAAATGTACTTGGATTAGTCTGTGACCCAATTGGAAACAGGGTTGAAGCTCCCTGCCTAAGCAGAAATGTAATGGCCGCAACAAATGCATTATCTTGTGCAAATATGGCGCTTGCAAATTATTTGCACCTTATTCCTCTTGATGAAGTACTTGAAACATTTGACAACGTCGGAAGGAGTATAAAGAGGGAACTGCGATGCACTGCTCTCGGGGGATTGTCCATAACAAATTCTGCTAAAAAAATTGAAGCCGGTCTGATAAAGACGCAATTTAAAAGCTGTTAAACTTTATCATTAATAATGCTAATATTAAATCACGATGAAATTTTGAAAGCGGTCACCTTTGCTGAACTAATAGATGCCGCTGAAAAGGCAATG
>CAYPNM010000042.1:6233-27756 GCA_964412105.1 uncultured Ignavibacteriaceae bacterium
AATTTTGAAAGCGGTCACCTTTGCTGAACTAATAGATGCCGCTGAAAAGGCAATGTTAGTTCATGCATCAGGTAATTTTAAAATGCCTGCAAGACTACACGTGGAATATCATCAGAATACTCTCTTGGTTATGCCTTGTTTTACAGATAAGAATTTTGGAACAAAGTTAGTCTCGCTATTCCCGGACAATCCGGAATCAGCACTTCCTGTTACAATGGGGCTGGTTATATTAAACGATGGGAAAACAGGAATCCCGCTTGCTGTAATGAACGGTGCAACGATTACCAGCCTGAGAACGGCAGCTATTGGTTCTTTAAGCATAAAATTATTAACCGAACCGGATGTTAGAAAACTGGGGATAGTTGGGGCAGGTATTCAGGGTTATTACCAGGTATTATCCGCATCATCAATAAGGGAATTTAGCGATATTTATTTATCGGATATAAACACTGAACGGACTACATCCTTAAATAATAAATTATCCGAAAAGATTCCGGGCTTAAAAATTCATAATTGTAATTCCGCGGAAGAAGTGGCGGCAAAGTGTGATGTAATTATAACCGCAACTAATAGCAAAATGCCTTTATTTCCTGATAAAGATTCATTATTTAATGGTAAGCATTTTGTAGGAATCGGATCCTACAAACCGGAGATGCGTGAATACCCGGAAGCTTTCTTTAAACAACTTAATAAAATCTACATAGATACTGAACATGCCTTAGAAGAAACGGGTGATTTAATTATTCCTATTAAGCAAGGCTGGATAAGTAAGGATCAGGTTGTATCAATTTCAGAAGCAATTGAAAATAATCAAAATATTACTAAGTCAGGAACAAGGTTTTTTAAGTCAGTGGGAATGGCATTATTCGACATAATCACTGCTGATCTTATCTATAAAAAAGCGTTAGAACAAAAAATCGGTACGACCATTAATATTTAGCTTCCATCCTACAGTAAAATTTGCATACTACTTCCCTCTAGCATAGAATACCTTTACTAAATTTCAGCGCATTAAAAAGGAACAAATTAATCTTCGATCCCTCATTTAGAATAGAAAATCCCCACCAAGAGATGAGGATTTTTGAATAGAGACACCATTATAAATTTATTGTGGTTATTTTGGCAGCACAGGAACCAAACCGTGACTTGCCATTACCTTTTTTAACTTTTCAATATCAGGAGGACCGCCAGCGTTCACAATTTCGGCACATTCCTTAAAAAAGTTTGGTCCGAGAAGAGCAGGGGTAATTACTGCCAACGCCCTGGCATCACCTGACTTGAAGTTATTAAACCCATGCACGGCTCCACGCGGAATAAAGTAAGTTTCGCCCTGTGCAATGTCAATTGGCTTACCCTCTACAGTAAAGGTAATAATACCTTCCAATCCATAAATCGTTTCATCGTAATGTTCGTGGTAATGAGGAACGGGTACTTTAGCTCCGGCCGGAACAGTAAATTCAAACATAGCTACCGAGCCGCTTGTATCTGCTGATTCCAGCAGAAAATCAATTGATACCTGCCCAACTTTGATTGTTTCGTTTTTCATAGCACTACTCCTTAAATTTATTGTTAAATGTTATAGGGCAAGTTAACAGCGTAAAACTACAAAGGCCTTGATTTGAATCAAGAAATTATTTTTTGGCTAATTTATTTCGAATTCGGCTTAACGTTTCCGGTGTCATCCCTAAGTATGCAGCAATTTGGAATAGGGGCAAACGCAGGAGAAGTTGATGCTCTTCTTTAATAAATCTCATATATTTTTCTTCAGGAGTTTCGATGGTGGCTTCACCAAGCCGTTTTTTTAGTACATAATTCGTCTCTTGTTGTGCCTTAATAAAATACATTGTAAAAGGTGCAATATGCGTTACTGCATATATCCAGTTTTTCTGACTCATTGCTAAAAGATCGCTTTCCTCAAGAGCCTGCAGGTTTAATTCCGTTGGAGTGTTATTCAAAAAACTTTGCAACTCACTGCACCAACCGCTTTCGACCTTAAAATAAATATTCCTTTCCTCTCCATTGCTATTAATAAGATATTGCCGCAGGCATCCTTTCTCTATGAAATAAACCTTTCTGGAAATTTGGCCTGCGGTAAACAGATGTTCATTTTTCCTGACATGAATTCTCTCAAGCAAGGGAGTAAGCTTTAAAAAATCTTTGTCCGGAAAATCAACTATTCGTCTTAATTCCGTCAATAATAGGAAATATTCTGAGGTTTGATTTATCATTTGATTAGGCTAACTAATTAGGGTAATATTACAAAATATAAGTCAAATTCCATAATTAGAACCAGGGGAAAAATTATCTTTGAAGTTCGACAGCGAAGAAGCTCTTAAAGTTGACTAAAAACTACTCCGTAAAAAAACTAAACTATCCATTATCCTACAAAGAAATGCTGAAATATAAACTCATAAACCAAGGTTTGTCCAGTGCCAGTCAGGATCCGATGTATTAACTCAAGAACTACTGATAAACTTTCGTCGAAGCCTTTAGAATTGATCAAAATTGCTAAGTTATTAAATGGATCGCAATATCGAATTTATTTCATTTAATACCTGTGGAATAGTTTTAGAAATGGCTGGTGAAAGTTCCATCGTCATACTTTTGAATACTTTAATTGAGATTATAATAAGATATATTTCAGGAAGTTTATCGAGAAGCGCCATTGCCTCAATTAAATCCTTCAGTCCGATATCATGAGCACTTAATCCTTTAGGAAAGTCAGAAGCAAATTTAGGCTTGATAACCTTAACCGTCCCTTCGGGATCATTGTTAAGCGCAGCATCAACCATTACGATTTTCGGATATTCCTGTAAATATGACAGCAAATGAAAACCACCGGTTCCGCCATCAAGTATAGTTACTACATCGGGGATATTATTTAGTTTTTTAAATTCGTTTATCGCGTGAATCCCTATACCCTCATCTCCCATTAATATATTGCCAATACCCATGACGAGGATTTTGTTCATAATTTCCCTTAATTAAATTTTTAAGACTTATGAAGTTAATGAAGGCACGTAAAAAAACAAAAAGGCTATCTCTTATTTTGAAAGTTTCAGAAAAATCTAAACCACAATCGCGAAAAAACAATAACTCATAATCGCTAAGCGAAACCCAAAATACGAAACAGCCAAAAATTTAAACAATTAACTTATAATTAATCTTTTTCAATAAATTTCCATCCACCAGCCATCGAGGAAATTGTTCCTCTTCCCTCAACGTAATCATGATAAAACACAAGGTAGACATGAATTATTGAAAAAATAATAAATACCCACATCATTGCATGATGCCATTGACGAACCGCAAAATCTCCTCCCATCATTGGAACTATCCAGGAAAATAAATGAGGCAGCCAGGCATTGCTCATCGCAGCATACATTCCAAACCCTGTAATTGATTGAAAAAGGAATGCGAGAAAAATTACAAAATACGTTATTCCTGCTAATGAATTATGACCAATAGATCTCAAAGGCTTCTTACAAAACTGAAGTATATCAAGACAAAGGACATGAAGCATTTCCTTCCATTGGTCCGCTTTAACAGGAATGAAATTATGCCATTTTGCAAACCTATTACCTACAAATCCCCAGTATAACCTGAATAAAAAGTTAAAGAAGAAGATAAAAGCAGCGAAAAAATGTATAAACCGAACAGTACCAAACCAGTAACTAAATGATGCTTCGGCACTACTTTGAAGTGCCGGCGGGCTTCCTATGATATACCCTGTTACCGCAAGCGCTAAAATACAGAGTGCATTCACCCAATGGTAAAAACGAACCGGAAGCTGCCAGACATATATTTTTCTATTAATAGTTTGTTCCATTTCAGCCTCCTAAAACGTTTGTACCTGATGCACATATGTTCCATTTTCATCATATAGATGAACTGCACAAGCAATGCAGGGATCAAATGAATGAATTGTACGAAGTACTTCCAGAGGCTTTTCCGGATTTGCAACCGGAGTTCCCAACAGTGCCGATTCATAAGATGATCTCTGTCCTTTTGCGTCTCTCGGAGAAGCATTCCACGTTGAAGGAACAACTAACTGATAATTATCTATTTTCTGATCTTTTATTACTATCCAGTGAGCGAGGGCACCCCGTGGAGCTTCTGACAATCCAACTCCTTTTGCTTCCTTAGGCCAAGTAGATGGATCCCATTTAGAATTATTGAACATTCTTTCATCACCGTTTTTAATATTAGACAAAAGTTGTCCGTAAAACTCCTTTGCCCAACCGGCTACCAACATGGTCTCAAGACCACGGGCTGCTGTTCTGCCAAGTGTAGAGAATAAGGCAGCTACCGGAACATTCAGTTTCTTCAGAACAGAGTTCACCAATTCCTGAACTTCTTTGCTACCGGATGCGTAAGCAACAAGCATTCTTGCAAGAGGCCCAACTTCCATTGGATGACCATTCCATCGAGGGGTTTTTAACCAACTATATTTGCCATCCACATTAAGCTGATCATAAGGTGGCTTGGGCCCGGTATAATTGAATTTAGTTTCACCCACCCAGGGATGCCTGCCTTTGTCATCACCATCGGAATAGTCATACCACGAATGCTTTATAAATTCTTCAATCTGTTGAGGATTTTTCCCATCTACTTCATGCACTTCATTAAGATTCCTGTTAAGTATTACTCCTCTCGGGAATTTGAATCCTGATACATTGCTATATCCATTTGTAGGTAGATCTCCGTAAGCGAGATAATTCTCCAATCCGCCTCCTATTCCGCCCCAGTTAAGGTAATAAGGCGCGACCGCTAATAAGTCAGGAATATAAACCTGGTCTATAAATGTTTTAGCATTATCGAGTAAAGTGCCAACATACGCAAGCCTTTCAGAATTCAGCGCGTTAGCGTCGTCAATATTTATAGCGCAAGGTGCACCACCAACAAGATAATTCGGATGGGGGTTTTTACCTCCGAATATTGTATGTACCTTGACAATTTCTTTTTGCCACTCAAGTGCGTCAAGATAATGTGCAACACCTATAAGATTTACTTCAGGTGGAAGCTTATATGCTGGGTGTCCCCAGTATCCATTTGCAAAGATTCCCAATTGGCCACTGTTAACAAAATTCGTAAGTCGCTTTTGAAGATCTGAAAAATATTTAGGCGAGCTTTTGGGGTAATCTGAAATACTCTGAGCAATTCTTGAGGTTTCATTTGGATTTGCCTTCAAAGCACTTACTACATCAACCCAATCCAAAGCATGCAGGTGGTAAAAATGAACTACGTGATCCTGCATATATTGAGCGCAAAACATAAGATTACGAACCAGCTCAGCATTTGGCGGAACCGCAATTCCTAATGCATCCTCTACTGTCCTGACTGAAGCCAATGCATGAACAGTAGTGCAAACGCCACAGGCTCTTTCAGTAAAAGCCCAAGCGTCCCTTGGATCACGGCCCTTGAGAATTTTTTCAAATCCACGCACCATAGTGCCGGAACTATAGGCATCAACTATTTTGCCATTTTGCACTTCTATTTCAATTCTGAGGTGACCTTCGATCCTAGTAATCGGATCTATGACTACTCTTTTAGACATCATTCACCTCCTTTTTCATTTTTATCTCCAGAAATGCCGTCTTCCACATTCTCACGTATTATTTTCCGCTTTCTTATATTAGTTGAAATTGCATGTGCAGCTATACCTGCAACTGTTACAGCTCCAACTGCAACACCAATATTATCCGCAGTAGTTTCGATACCGAAACCAGGGAAAGAAGCAAGGTGCTGATAGAATGGACCATTATCCCAGAAATTAGCCTCGCTGCAACCAATACATCCATGACCCGATTGTATTGGATAGCTAACTCCATTATTCCAGCGAATCACTCCGCAGGAATTATATGTTACAGGACCTCTACATCCCATTTTATATAAGCAATAACCACGTTTTGCGTTCTCATCATCAAAAGATTCAACAAACAGACCAGCATCATAATTCGGTCTGCGATAACAAGTATCGTGAACTCTTCTGGAATAAAATGACTTTGGTCTTCCCAGACCATCTAATTGTGGTATTCTATCAAAAGTAAGTAAATAAACAATTGTTCCCGCCATAACTTCAGCAATAGGAGGACATCCAGGAACATTTATAATTGGTTTACCACTTATAATTTTATGAATAGGGGTTGCTCCTGTTGGATTTGGTTTTGATGCCTGAATACAACCATTGGATGCACAGCTTCCCCACGCGACAATTGCTTTTGCACCATCAGCAGCTTCTCTAACAATATCAAGAGCGGTTCTTCCACCGATGCAGCAATATACTCCGTCATTTTCGGTGGGCACTGAGCCTTCAACAAGCATAAGGTATTCGCCCTTATATTTTTTCATTGTCTCGTGAAGTGCTTCTTCAGCCTGATAACCTGCAGCCGCTTGAAGTGTCTCTGTATAATCAAGAGATATTTTATCCAGAATAATATCACCAACTATCGGATGGGAAGAGCGAATGAAAGATTCACTGCAACAGGTGCATTCCTGGAAATGAAACCATACAACCGGAATTCTATGCTTGGTTTCCATTGCTTTCACAACCTTTGTAACTCCTGTAGCCTCCAAGCCTATATAAGCTGAAATGAAGGTACAGAACCTGAGAAAATCGCGTCGAGAATAACCGTGGGATCGGATTTCTTCATAATAGGTTTGAGGTTTGTCGCTCATAAGCGCCTCCTGATTTGTAATTGATATTTAACTTTTGTTATCTGATATAAAACTATTTTTCCTCAACTTTCTGAATTATGTTTTTAATCCAGATGCTGGAACTAATTATAACCTTATCATTAAGATGAATATCATTTACATTATTGATGGGAATATCTATAAAACCTGAATCATACTTTACTTTTGCAATTCTGGTGTTATCTTTTTCATAAATTCCTACAATTTCACCAGTTAGCAAATGAGTATCTGTTTCGCCGTTGCCTTTCATATTTTTATACAATTATGGAATTCAGATTCTGAATGGAATTACAACAATTATGCCCTAAAAAAGGGGTCAATAAGTGATATAATAAACAGGATATATAGATTTGTTTGCGAATATCCGCAATTCAGATTGCGGAAATCCGCAAGGTATAATTATGAAGCGTTTTGAGTTATTAAGTTGTATTTTTTCAGCTTATCTCTAAACGTTGAAAGGCTTAATCCCAAGCTTTTGGCCGCCACAGACTGATTTCCCCTGGATTTATCAAGTGCTTCTTTTACCAGATTGTGTTCAAGACAATTTATTATCTGGTCGAAGTTCATTTCGCCATCTATAAAACATTTGTTACATGCCTTAAGAAGAAACTCAATCGGTTTATCGTTTTGAATTTCTGGAGGCAAATCGGAAAGCTTAATCACATTTTCTGAAAATAAAGCAATTCTTTGTATTAGATTTTTTAATTCCCTTACGTTTCCAGGCCAACTATAACTTACAAGAGATTTCAGTGCTTCGGATGAGACGCTTAGTTTTTTTTCCGGTTGAAAATGGCGAAGAAAATATTCAACCAACGCAGGGATATCGTCCCTTCTTTCCCTTAAAGGCGGGATATTTACCGGGACGACATTTATTCTATAAAACAAATCAGAACGAAAAATACCACGATTAACAAGTTCCTTTAGATCAATTTTAGAAGCAGTAATCAGTCTAACATTAATTGGAATTTGTGTGGTTCCTCCAATTCTCATTAGTTCTCTCGACTCTAACACTCTAAGCAGTTTTGTTTGGATCTGTAATGGAACATCATCAATATCGTCCAAGAAAATGCTCCCGGTATCCGCAATTTCAAAAAGTCCTTTCTTTTCAGTTGAGGCACTTGTAAAAGCACCCTTCTCATAACCGAATAATTCACTTTCCAAAAGATCAACTGGTAAAGCTGAAAGCCCTATTTTTACGAACGGGCGTTGGGATCTATTGCTACTGCGATGAATATACTCGGCAAAAATTTCCTTACCAACGCCGGTTTCTCCAATTAACAAAACCGAACTGTCTGAATCGACAATTTTATCCACACGGGAAAGTATCTCCCGCATAGTTTCATTCTTTGAAATTAGTGTAAGTGAATTTTGGCCATTCATTAAAGCTGCCCTCTTGATTTTAACATATTCTTGGTAATTGCTCACCGGAAATCATATCGACAATTCTGCTGCTACCTATTAAAGTTTTCATTACCACCAAACCGGGATCACTTATTGTCACTTTACCTATTACCGAAGCATCTTTTCCCAGTGGATTGTTTCTCATAACATTCAGTACCTCCTCAGTTTCAGATTCAGGTACAAAAATTAAAACCTTTCCTTCATTAGCAATATATAGAGGATCAAGACCAAGTATCTCACAAGCTCCTTTGACCTCCTCAGTAATAGGTATTTTCTCTTCATAAAGCTGAATACCTTTCTGAGAAGACTGAGCAATTTCATTTAATGCGCTTGCGATCCCTCCCCGTGTAGGATCCCGCATAACATGAACATTTTTCGATATACTAAAAACTGCTTCAATTAAATTATTCAGCGGAGCCGAATCACTTTTGATTGTAGTTTCAAATTCAAGTCCTTCCCTTGCAGACATTATTGCTATGCCATGTTCTGCAATCCTTCCACTTAGAATTATGGAATCACCTTCTTTGCAATTCTGAGGGGAAATATCTATTCCATCTTTAATTATACCGATACCGGAGGTATTAATAAAAATTTTATCGCCTTTACCATGGTCGACAACTTTTGTATCTCCCGTTACTATTTTAATTCCGGCTTTATCTGCCGCTGCTTTCATCGAAAGAACAATCTTCCAGAGTTCTTCGATTTCAAAACCTTCCTCGATTATAAATCCCACTGAAATGTATAATGGCTTTGCGCCGGATACAGCTAAATCATTTATCGTTCCATTAATAGCGAGATCACCTATATTTCCGCCAGGGAAGAAAATTGGCTGAACCACATAAGAATCAGTTGTGAAAGCAAGCCGCGAACCGTTTAGTTCAAACATTGCACTGTCGTGATGAACATTTAAAACATCGTTATTAAACTGTGAAAAGAATAATTTCTGAATCAATTGTTGTGAAAGAGTTCCGCCTCCCCCGTGAGCTAGTAGAACTTTATCATAGTCACTTTTAGGTATAGGACAACTCAATCCGGATGAGAAATCAAATTCTTTTTTATCAGACATTATTTTCCCTGTAAATTAATTCAGTTTACATTTGTTCTTTGTTTTTTGTAACTGTAATATGCGGCACAGGCACCTTCCGATGAAACCATTGGAGCACCAAGAGGATGCTCAGGATTACATTGAACACCAAAAGCCGGGCATTCAGTTGGTTTTTTAAATCCCTGAAGAACCTGTCCGGATATACATAACGATGATTCCTGCTGAATAATATTTCCTACGTCGAAAATATCCTCAGCATCAAAGTCCTTAAATTCTTTCTTTAATTTATATCCGCTTTCGGGAATTGTTCCAATTCCCCGCCACTTTCTATCAACTGTATCAAATACAGTCTTTAATATTTCCTTTGCAGCTTTATTTCCTTCTTTCAATACCACCCGACTGTAGGCATTTTCTAAGGCATATTTTTTTTCTTCAAGCTGTTTTACAGCAGACCAAATCCCCTGCAAAATGTCAACCGGTTCAAAACCCGTCACTACAATAGGGACTTTATATTTTTCAGCAAGCGGGAAGTATTCTTCATATCCCATTACAGTACATACGTGTCCGGCAGCAAGGAACCCGTTAATTTTTGAATTTTTATCAGAAAGCAAAGCATCAATTGCAGGCGGAACCAGTACGTGTGAACAAAGGATAGAATAGTTTTTAAGATTTAATCTTTTTGCTTCAATAACCGACATGGCATTTGCAGGTGCTGTAGTTTCAAAGCCAACTGCAAAAAAGACAACTTTTTTATCCGGATTATCTTTTGCAATTTTTACAGCATCAAGGGGTGAATAGACCATTCGTACATCCCCTCCTGATGCTTTAACACTCAAAAGATCATTTTCAGAGCCGGGAACTCTCATCATATCGCCAAAAGATGTAAATATGACATCACCTCTTTCAGCAATTGCAATTGCTTTATCAATCATCTCAAGCGGAGTCACACAGACAGGACAGCCTGGTCCGTGAAGCAAAGTTATGCTATCGGGAAGTAACTCCTCGATATTATATTTCATAATCGTGTGCGTCTGTCCACCGCAGATTTCCATAATATTCCAGTTCCTTGTAGTTATTGAACCAATCCTGCTTACAAGGTTGTTTACAGCTTTTAAGTCTCTGAATTCATCAAGATATTTCATCAAGGTCACCCATTTCACGAAGAATTTTTATTGTCTCTTCCGCATCTTTTTCATCCACTTTATTTAGAGCAAATCCAACGTGAGCCAGTATGTATTCACCTACTTTCACATCAGGAACCCATTGAATACAAATGTTTTTATTTATGCCTCCAAAATTGACTTTAGCCATTCTTAATTCCGGATTACTTTCGTCAATGGAAATAACCTTTCCCGGTACAGCTAAACACATTAATTGATCTCCTTAAATAATTTTTCTTTCTTGTAAAAATAATTTAACGATACATCTTTTATCTCTGAAGCAATAACCTGACCAAGTGATATTCCCCCATCATTGGTAGGAATTCTTTGATGCCAGTAAACTCTAAATCCTTCCTTTTCCAAAAGTCTAACACTTTTTTCAAGCAGCAGGCTATTTTGAAAACAACCGCCGCTTAAAACAATTTTTTCTTCATCGGCAATTTTTGCAACAGACAAAATTATCTGCGCAAGAGTGTTATGAAATTTTACTGAAATTATTTCCAAACCAACATCGTCTGATTTGTCTTTCAATAAATCCTTGATAACAGGATGCCAGTCTATTACAAGAATATTTTCCTGATTAATTTCAAAATTATAATATTCTTCCGAACTGGAATTTGCAGAAAATTCAAGTGTCATTGCCGCTTGCCCTTCATAATTATTAAAATGACAAAGATTCAGCAACGAAGCGGCTGCATCAAACAATCTGCCAGCGCTTGAAGTAAAAACCGTATTCAGATTTTTATTAAGCATTTGCCTTAAATTGCTGATCTCGGTCTTCGATAAATTATCTTCAATCAAATCTTTTTTTTCTTCAAATATTCTATCACCAAAAACGGAGTAAAGAACACCAAGGGCAGAACGTCTTGGTTCTTTGATAGCAGTATCTCCTCCCGGAAGAGGAAACTGTTTCATCTGGGCAAAATGAGAATAATGATTTTCGTCGGAAATAAAGAATTCTCCGCCCCAGATTGTGCTGCCCTCACCATACCCAGTACCATCCCATGAAACTCCAAGAGTTCTGCCATTAATCTGGTTTTCACCCCTGCAGGCAGCGATGTGTGCAAAATGGTGTTGAACATTCGAGAAAGGAATAGACATCGATTTGGCAAATTTGGTAGATAAATATTCTGGATGCTTATCAGCAACTATTCTGCCGGGCTTAATATTATATAACTTCTGAAAATCATCAATTACTCTGGAAAAAGTTTTATATGCTTTTGTAGTCGATAAATCACCAATATGCTGGCTGACGAAGACATTATCTTTCACTTTCAGGGCAATGGTGTTTTTTAAATGACCACCAACTGCCAGTATACAGTCTTCCGATATTTGATCCTTAATCTTTACTGGAAATGGAGCATAGCCACGAGCGCGTCTGGTTATCATTTCTTTATTTAAAATTATTTTTGCAATAGAATCATCCACATGCCTTACAATCGGACGGTTATGGACAAGGAAAAAATCCGCAATTTCATTCAGGTTCTCCAGTGCCTCTTTATTATCTATACACATTGGTTCTTCTGAGATGTTACCGCTAGTTGCAACGATTGGGTGTTTAAATTCATCCATAAATAATAAATGAAGTGGTGTGTAAGGAAGCATCACTCCAAGATAAGGATTATGCGGCGCAATAAGTTCTGAGATCCATTTTGCAGGAACTTTATGATCTTTTCTTTTCAACAATACTACCGGAGATTCAGGTGACATTAAAAGTCTTTCTTCAAATAAAGATACATCGCATATTTCTTTGACTGATTCGATGTTTGGAAACATTAAAGCAAAAGGTTTTTCTTCACGGTGCTTTCTTTCTCTCAAAAGTCTGATGGTATCTTCATTTGAAGCATCAGCAATTAATTGAAATCCGCCTAAACCTTTAAAAGCGATTATTTTACCCTCTTTTATTTTTGTAACAGTTAGCTTTAATGCTTCATCTTTTGCTGCAATTAACTGTCCTTTTGAATCCCACAATTCTATCTGAGGACCGCAATCCGGGCAGGCTACCGGCTGAGCATGGAATCTTCTGTCACCGGGATTTTCATATTCCTCTCTGCAACTGTCGCACATTACAAAATTTTTCATAGATGTGTTCGCACGATCATAAGGTAATGATTCAATAATTGAAAACCGCGGGCCACAATTTGTGCAATTAATAAACGGATAGCGATAACGTCTGTTGGATGGATCGAAAAGTTCCCTTTTGCACTCATCGCAAACAGCGATGTCCGGAAGTATTAATGCGGATATATCATCATTGTTTTCGCTTTTTCTTATTTGAAAATTTGTATAGCCTACTGCATCCAGAAATGAAAATTCAAACCCAGTTATTACAGCCAGGGCGGGTTTTTCTTTCTCAATTCTTAAGAGAAATTCATCCAAATATTTTTTCTCTTGCTCGGCTTCAATATAAACACCGGATGATGAATTTAGCACATAACCTTTTAATTGCATCTCAGCCGCAAGTTTGTAAATAAACGGACGAAACCCCACTCCCTGAACGGCCCCTTTTATTACAATATATAGTCTTGAAATCATTACTTTATAATTTTTGATTCCAGCCAGTCACACCATTTATTAATACCTTCACCAGTTGTGCAGGATGTTTCAAATACTTTCAAGGAAGGATTTATTGCTAATGCATTGGCTTTTAATCTTTCCAGGGAACAACCTGTATATGGGACAAGGTCAATTTTATTAATGATCAGTACACCTGAATTTCTGAACATAGCGGGATATTTCAGAGGCTTATCGTCTCCTTCTGTTGTACTAACAATCACAACCTTAAGATCTTCTCCCAAATCATAACCGGCAGGACAAACAAGATTACCGACATTTTCAATTATCAATAATTCCACAGCTTTACAGTCTATCTGCTTGTAGGCATCACGGACCAAACCTGCTTCAAGATGACAGCCTCCATTCGTAACAATCTGCACAACTGGAATATCAAATGCCTCAACTCTTTGTGCGTCCAGATCTGTCTGCACGTCTCCTTCTATAACTGCTATTTTAATTTTAGCACTGGAATTAGCAATTGTCTTTTCCACCAGACTTGTTTTTCCTGAACCCGGCGAACTAACAAGGTTTATTGAGAATATTTTATTTCCCTTAAACGACTTTCGTAAGTCGTCAGCAATAGCATCATTTTTTTCCAGAACTTTTCTTTCAATAGTGAGTCGACTCATTATTCCTCCGGTTTTCAATCATTTATTTCAAGTTCAGTTACTTTTAATTCATTACCTGTAACCAATTTAACTTTAGTGCTTTCACAGTATTTGCATTGAAAAATTACATTTTCAATAATTGTAGTTTCTCCGCAGTCTTCACATGCAACAGTAACTGGAATTTCCTCAATAATTAATTTAGAACCTTTTAATTTAGTATCACCAACAAGTGCTTCATAACAAAATTCAAGCGAATCAGTCAAAATATTACTTAACTTTCCTATTTCAACTTTGACTGAAAGTATATCAGATTTATTACCAGCAGGTATATACTGATTTGCAATATTTATGATTTCGTTAGCAACAGATAATTCATGCATAATAAAAAATAAATTTACCTTTTAAATAAACAGCCAAAATCCTCCTATAACTATGGCTGCCGTACTAAAAGAAATCAGCATACCATAGTATGCTTTTGTACCGAACATTGAAAATCTGGATGCCAGCAAACCCATCGCTATTGAAAATACAACCATTGCACTTATAGTGCCTATCCCGAAAGCAAGCAAATAAGTAATCGCTTCAGCCCTTGTTGGCAAAGCCAGAGCGGGCAATACACCCAGAAAATGCGAACTTCCGGCCAAACCGTGGATAATTCCTACTCCCAAAGCTGCATGTGAATGATTATGCGATTCGGTTTTATTATGATCTTCAAGTGAATGATGAGAATGAATATGAATATGTTCAACATCATCGTGTTTATGTTTATGGACGTGTACATTTTTATAGAATACTTTTTTTAGCCCCCATAATCCAATAGCGATCAAAACTATACCGACTATTCTTTCACTATAAGAAGAAATCAGATGTATAGGTATTAATTCTCTGAAAAGAAGAGCGAGTATTCCTACAATAAATACACCGCCCGTATGTCCAATCCCCCACTTGAAACCGATCAGCCAGTTTGATTTTTTACTATTAAGCGAGAGAGGAGCGATAGCTGCAAGATGATCCGGACCTGTTAAGACATGTATTAAACCTGCAGCAAAACCAGTAAGGAATATTATCATTTTGACCCCTAATTAAATATTGATTTAAAATATCAAACTATTAGGCTACGAATTAAATACCTACCGGATATAATAAATAAACAAGAATTGACCACTGTATACTTTCTCAATACAGTTTCCAAGCAGAATTAGCCTTAAGTTAAATAAAAACATATCCAAAAACACCAAAAATTTTTCAGGTTTTTCTAATGTTTTAGCTAATATAATAGACTAAAGATAAAGTCTTAGGTGTTATTCTTAATTTTTGGAGGAAAGCTTTAATCAGGAACTTAACATTTTATGCCCGGCTAATTTTGCCCTATCTATCCTTGAATAGAGTAGACAAGGCTTTATAAAGAACGTGACTTTTTTTCATGTAGACTGAAATGGCTTAGGAAGTTCAGGTTCTATCTGATTGAGCCTTCTATTTTGTTAACTACTAATTATAATTAACAGTCGAATTAACTACTTTTCTAATTGCGTGGATATGTTCAGGAGTTGTTCCGCAGCATCCGCCTATTATTGATACTCCTGCTTCAATTAGCTCAACTGTTTTTTCTGCAAAATAGGAGGGGGATTCAGGATAAACTAATTCATTACTTTTATTCTCAGGCAAACCGGCATTTGACTGAATCATAATAGGTCTGTCTGAAATCTTCTTAATATGTTTTGCAATTTCTATCATATTATCAATCCCGTGCCCGCAATTTGATCCGATAATATCAGCACCCGAGTTAGTCAGGCCTTCAACAGCCTTTTCAATGCTGATTCCCATTATGGTGTAGTAACCTCTGGGGATTTTATCAAATGTCATTGTGGCCATCACTGGAATTATTGGTGAAACTGATTTAGCTGCCTTTATAGCTAAAATAGCTTCCTGCAGATCCGTCATTGTTTCAATACAAATTAAATCAACACCTGATTCAATCAACGCAGATACCTGTTCCAGAAAACTATTGTAAACCGTTTCCTTGTCAACATTACCATAAGGTTTTAACATCTCTCCCGAAGGACCGCAGGAACCTGAAATATATACTTTTGTATCTACAGCTTTTTTTACTGCTTCAACAGCTTTCTGATTTATCTCTTTTGTTTTAGCCTCGAGCTGATAATTAGAGAGTTTAAGTCTTGATCCACCGAATGTGTTTGTTTGTACAATATCAGCACCAGCCTGAAAGTACATCGATGCAATTTCCTCCGGAATTTCAGGATGAGTAAGATTAAATAACTCAGGGCATTCACCCGGCTTTAATCCTTTTTGAAACAGCATTGTCCCCATTGCTCCGTCAGAAACAAGCACTTCACCGGATTTTAGTCTTTCGAGAATCGGTTTCATTTAATTGTTCAATAGATTTTTTGCACATTCAACACTTTTTGCGGCGTCAAACGCGTAAGCATCGGCCCCAATCTCTTCTGCATATTTCTTAGTTATAGGCGCACCGCCAATTACCGTTTTAATTTTATCATTCAGATTATTTTGCTTCAACAAATCTACTACTGTTTTCATCATCGGCATTGTAGTAGTCAATAGCGCAGACATACCTATAAGCTTCGCATTTTCCTTAACAGCAGTTTCAACAAATTTTTCCGGAGAAACATCCTTACCAAGATCAATGACATCGAAACCCGCTCCTTTAAGCATAATCCCAACAAGATTTTTTCCAAGATCATGCAGATCCCCTTTGACTGTACCGATAACGATTTTTCCCAAAGTAGGAATCTCTTCCTTTATAAATAATGGCTTAAGTTGATCTAATCCGGCGTACATTGCTTTAGCAGCAAGTAAAACTTCCGGAAGAAAAATATCGTGATTTCTGAATTGCTCACTGATAACGCTCATACCATTAAGCAGTCCGTCAGCTAAAATAATTTGAGGATCTATTTTTTGTTCGATTGCCTGTTTGGTTAACTCAAAAACTTTTTCATCATCACCAAACTGAAGCTGTGCTGATATTTCCTTTAGAATTTCCATTTGTTTCTTCAAAATATTTATAACTAATGATTAAAAATCCTTTCATTTCTTTCAATGCAACTTTGTGCTCTGCAATTGAAACAGAAACTGAAACTGCTATCAAATTGATGTATGCTTTTGTTACCATAAACCAATACTCCGGTAACTGATTTAAGCGGGGTCATTAAACAGGATTCATTTAAAGATATACCGATTTGTTGAGGTTGAAGGAACGAGAATAATTTTTTCTGAGCATTTATGTTCCAGCCGCAATAACCGGGACTATAACTTAGGGCCATAAAACCGTTATTTGTTAACTTGTTTCCAACAAATTTTTCAGTAATGTAATTTTCAAGCAATTCAACTGATTTGTCGGCAGCTAGTGAAGCTACTGTATCAACCATTGATCCCAGTGCGAAATCATTTTTATTAAATAATTCAGTAACCAATCGGCTTATCCCTTCACCCATTGTTACAGCGAATAATATAAGATGATCTGCCTGAGGATAAATCATTTTCAATGGGGCTTCATTTTCATTATTTCCTTCGCCTACAAATATTTTATCGAAATCATTTTGGGATACTTCACTAATGATACAAGATGGCTCTGCTTCATCTTGAAATATGCTGAGCGATTTTTCAATTAAGCTTTTAATGTTGTCTTTAATTACAGAACCTTTGGGAATCCCTTGCTGAAGAGTAATATCTTCAATTAAAGGGATAATCTTTTCAGTTATTATTTTAACTGATTCTATCATCCTATTCTTTCAGGGAGTTTAATTTGTCCATGATGCTTTGCCTCTACTTCCATAATATTTATTAACTCCTTTTTTATTTCCTCCTGCAAAGAAGAAGGATTGTAACTGCTCAATAGTTTGTTTACTTCGCTGTGCGCTCTTTCTTCCATTGTAGAAGAACCTTCTTCAATCCAGCGGGCGTTGTTAGCTCTATTAATAACCGGACCTGGAAAGTAGATTTCTTCCTTCAAATATTTTCTCGTATGTTTCGATATTAACAACTGTTCATCTTTAAGAAGTTCTTCAAACCGCGGAAGGGAAGGAAAATCTTCTTTGGGTTCAATTCCTTTTACCATTCTAAGCATCATACCACATATTTCATTATCGATAACCAGCTTTTCCAGGCTGATACAACTTTCAAAATCTATCATACCAGGACCTGACATATTATTTATACCCGATGCCGAAGCAAGTACGGCACCCATTCCAGATTCAAATCCCGCCTGGACATCCAATTGTTTTGAATCAGTCAAAGAAATATACGCCTGAGTTGGTATACCCAGATATTTGCCGATTTCATTATAAGAACAATCAATCATTATCGTTTCAATAGCCCCCATAGGAGTTGTTTCATATCGAATATCAAATATAGCGGGGGATCCGCCATATAAAACCGGCGTCCCGGGATTTGCAAGCTGGCTTATGACAATCCCGCTTAATGTCTCTGCAGTATGCTGTATAAGTGTGCCGACTAAAGTTACCGGCGCAACAAAACCTGAAAGCGGCATAGCAATAAACTCTACGGGAATAAAATATTTTGCACAATCTAAAACACTTTGGGAAGTAACATCGCTCCATTTTAAGGGGGAAGTCGGGCAGCATGAAAAAACAGAGAGAGGTTTTTCCTTAAGGTTTGACTCAGAACCACGCACTGCAAGAAGCATGTTTTTCATAACTTCAAAAGACTCAATTGTAAATGTGCCTGTCACAACCGGTTTCGATCCATAAAGCAAACTTAAGAAAAGTCTGTAACTATCAGAGACTTTATCAACAACATCTGAAGGAATCATTGCAGTGCTTTGAGATGCAATATTTTTAAGCTGGTCTGTAATTTTAACATACTCTATGTAATCCTGAGTTAACGGTCTGCGCATTTTTTTACTGTGATGATCAAGCATATTCAATGCTGAAGATCCGGGCGTGAAATGAATATTATTGCCTGAAAAATCATTCGTTTGTTTTTCTGATGTATCAAACAGCTTGAAAGACTTTGGTACACTCGCCAGTGCTTTATCAACCACCGTTTCGTTAATAAAAGCTTTTGATTTGGCGGAATCGATTGCCACGCCGTGATCCGCAAGCAGAGAAAGAGCCTCTTCATTATGGATCTCAACACCAAGAGTTGACAGAATTTTCTTTGCTTCAGAAATAATTTGTTGAATAAGTGCATCTGTAAGGAATTTTATCTGTGGTTTCATTTCCCCCCACAATTATGTTTATTTAGTATATAAATACTATTAATGGTTTTGTAACAACCGCTTATAATTACGACCGCTTTCGCACTATTATTCATAAAATTTATAGAATTACAAAAAGTTAATTTAATTCAGCAAGTCTTTGTATTTAAAATAAGCATTTTGCTTTAGAATAAAATAATACAGCTTTTTATTGACTACTAAGCTAGTGCCCTGTTCATTATATAATTTAGCAATTGCAGTTTCTATACCACGACTGCTTCTTTTCACTAAAGTGATTCTATCTCAACCAACAATTCCCATCCATAGAAAATTAAAATAAACCTGTTATTTATGAAAATAACTATTATATACAAACATAGAGAATATGGGAAATGAAATCTATTTGATGAACGTTCCCACATAATCCCTTGACAAAAAATAAAAAAGTAATTTATTAATAATAAAGCAGATTTTACTTTAATGAGGCAAAAGTATCATAGCTCCACTTAGTGATTAGTGAGATTCGGGGGTTTACACAATGGATGTGTTGTTAATTTATCCATTTCGGGGAACCATATTTGAATTATCCGGTGTAAAATTATAACGCTGTATGCGTTTCATACATGGGAGCTTCACTTAAAGCTGCCGGTCACTTAGATTGTGGTTAGTTAATGTTAAACCAGTTTGATAATAAAACAATTCGTGATAATATACTTGTCATAAATGGCGGCTCATCGAGTATTAAATTTGCAATATACACAACAGGCAAAATTCCTGAACTAATTTTTAATGGAAATATTGAGCGCATTGGTTCGGGAGGGTCTAATTTAAGTTTCAGAGATTCAACTAAAAACAGGAAAAATAGAATTGCACTTAATTGCCCTGATATTCGATCGGCGGTGAAATTCCTTATTGAATGGCTTGATAAAAAGATTGATTTTTCTTTGCTCGGGGGAATTGGGCATCGTGTAGTTTTTGGCTTGACCCATACAAATCCGGAAATTATCACACGTGAATTGGTGAATGAATTTCATCGCATAAGTCCTTACGATACGGATCATCTTCCTGCAGAGATTGAATTGATCGAAGCATTATTGAAGCATTTTCCTGAAATACCTCAGGTGGCTTGCTATGATACCGGGTTTCATAGTACAATGCCCCGTACTGCTCAAATATTGCCTATACCCCGACGTTTTGAATCACCAGGAATTCGAAGATATGGCTTTCACGGATTATCCTATTCTTATCTGATTGAAGAACTCGCTCACGTTGCAGGTAAAAAAACAGCACAGGGGCGAGTAATAATGGCTCATCTTGGCAGCGGTGCAAGTTTAGCAGCGTTAAATAAAGGAAAGAGCATTGACACCAGTATGGGTTTTACGCCTGCAGGAGGACTTATGATGGGTACCCGTCCGGGAGATCTGGATCCTGGCGTCGCATGGTATATGATGAAATCAGAAAATCTCACTCCTAAACAATTCAATAAAATAATAAATCATGATTCCGGTCTACTTGGAGTTTCAGAAACCAGTTCAGATATGAGGGATTTGCTGGCAAAAGAAAAAACGGACAGCCGGGCAGAAGAGGCAGTTTCCTTATTTTGTTACCAAGTAAAGAAATGGATAGGAGCCTTTGCCGCAACACTTAACGGATTGGACACGCTCGTTTTTGCAGGAGGTATTGGTGAAAACTCACCGGTTATCCGTTACCGTATCTGTGATGGACTTAAATTTCTAGGAATTGAGATAAACAAAAAACAAAATTCAGCAAACTCCCCTGTTATTTCAAAAGATGGCGCGCAGACTACCGTACGTATTATAAACACCAATGAAGAACTGATGATTGCCAAAATTGTAAGTAAAATCTTAAATCTTAAATTTGAAATGGAATAGTATTATGAAAACAAAAAAAACATCTAAGAAGAAAGGAGATAATAAAGAATTAAAATCGAAAAGCACTGCAGCGACAAAGAAGAATATTGCAAAAGAAAAACCATTATCAAAGGAACTTCTGCAAAAAATTAATGCTTACTGGCGTGCGGCAAATTATATATCAGTCGGACAGATTTATCTATACGACAATCCTCTTCTGAAAAGACCACTTAAGCTTAAGGACATAAAACATATGCTACTGGGACATTGGGGTACAACACCAGGACAGAACTTTATCTACGTGCATTTGAACCGGGTTATAAAAAAATATGACCTGAACATGATTTACGTTTCAGGTCCCGGACACGGTGGTCCGGCCGTTGTGGGCAATACATATCTTGAAGGTACCTACAGTGAAATTTATCCTGATATCAGCCAAGATGAAGCAGGCCTTCGAAAACTTTTTATTCAGTTTTCATTTCCAGGTGGAATTCCAAGTCATGCATCACCGGAAACGCCAGGCTCCATCCACGAAGGTGGCGAACTGGGATATTCACTAAGTCATTCCTTTGGAGCAGTATTTGATAACCCTGATCTGATAGCTGCTTGTGTTGTTGGCGATGGAGAGGCTGAAACCGGGCCGCTTGCTACTGCATGGCATTCAAACAAATTTTTGAATCCCGAGACTGACGGAGCGGTACTGCCAATATTGCATCTCAACGGTTATAAGATATCAAACCCAACTATACTTGCACGCATTACCCACGAAGAATTAGAACAGCTACTTCGGGGTTATGGATGGAATCCATATTTTGTGGAAGGGCACGAACCCGAAAAGATGCATCAGGCTATGGCAGCAGCACTTGACGCAGTAGTTGAACAGATAAAAAAAATCCAGCATGAAGCCCGCGCTAATCATAATTTTGATCGTCCCCGATGGCCGATGATTGTTTTAAATTCACCGAAGGGATGGACAGGACCAAAGAAAATAG
>CAYPNM010000043.1:0-24704 GCA_964412105.1 uncultured Ignavibacteriaceae bacterium
TGGCTCCGCCATTCCTTGCGTCAATAATTGATTTACCCTGACGGACGAGCTCCTGAACAATCGAATCAGTATTAAAAATTGATGGCTGGCCGTAACCGGTTTTAATGATTTGCAGCGCCCGTTTAACAAACTGGTCAGGATTTTTCTTGCTCACCTGTATCATTGAACTGGGTTGAAGCAGTCTTATCTCTTCGATTACATCCAGCAAAATGTATGAGAGTTCATTAACAGCATCCTCCCCGTTTTCCTTTAGTCCTCCCATATTTATCAAACAGAAATCTGTGTATGTGTTGCTCTCTTGAGCAGTAACTCCAACTTTAGGCGGTGCGGGCTGATTATTGAACTTAATCCAGAATGCCTGTAATAATTCTTTTGCAGATTCAGGTGTCTGTCTACCTTCCTCAATATCATTTTTGTAGAACGACAATAAATGCTGATCAAGCCTGCCGGGATTGAACGAATCCCATGTATTTAATTCCGTAATCACTCCTAGATGAATGAACCAGTAATACTGCAATGCTTCCCATAAATTTTCTGGTGCATTAGCAGGAACCTTCCTGCAGATCTCAGATATTCTCTCCAGCTCTTTTTTGCGGGCACTATCTTTTTCTTTAGACGCAAGTTCTGCTGCCTTCTCAGAATATCTGTTTGCGAATGTTATTAGCGCATTCGCGGCAATACTTATTGCCTTTAATTCTTCTCTTTTATTAAACGCATCGGCATCGCCATAAAAATCCAGGCTGGCTATGCTTTCCTGAATATCTTTCTCAAAATCCAGCAGACCTTTTTTATAAATTTTATCATCCAGCACTGTATGACCCGGAGCGCGTTGTTCCATAAACTCTGTAAAAAGACCTGCTTCAAAACAATCTTTCCATTCCTGGTCAACCTGAGCAAATATTTTATCACGAATGGATTTCCCCTGCCAGAAAGGGGTGATCATTTCCTTAAATACTTTCCTTGTTTCTGCATCACTCTTAAATGAAACTTTTTCCCTGCTATGCAAAATATCAAGATCGTTTTCGGAGTGAATACATATTTCAGGGTATGTCGGAGTAGCTTTCGGTGCAGGTCCTCTTTCACCGATAATCAATTCACCATCATTAACACACAATTCTTTATTCTCAAGAATATATTTGAAACATAAAGCGCGGCTTACAGGAACAGATACTTTATCCGCTTCGCCTGATTGATAAAATTCTGTTACCAGTTTAGCTCTTTCATGAGATAAAGTTGATATCGTATTTAATGATTGTTCGCGTAATTTTTTTATTCTATCATTCATCTTTATCCTTTGAGACTTATTTCTTTTCCTGTCTCCTTAAATCTTTGTGAGATTTGATTTAATATATCTTCAGATTGTGTTTTCAGATTCTGTAATTCAAGATCTTTTTCCAATCTTCTATATTTGCCATCTATCAATTCATTGAATGGAAGCAGATCAATACTCACAACATTTTTTAATGGTTTGACAAATTCTATTATATCATTAAGATTTTTTTCTGTATCCGTAATACCCGGAATTAACGGTATTCTTATTCGCAATTCTTTCCCGAGTTCATCAATAGTAACCAAATTTGTATGTATAAGCCTGTTGGGCACGCTAGTATATCTTATATGTTCTTTATTGTCAATCATTTTGAGATCAAAAAGAAACGAATCCGTTAACTTAGCAATTTTTTTAAACGATTCGGTTGACGCATAACCAGAAGTATCAACTGCGGTATGAATTCCTTTCTCTTTACACCTGCTGATAAGAGTATACAGAAAATCCGGCTGCATCATAGGTTCACCGCCTGAAAATGTTACCCCGCCACCGGATTCCTCGTAAAAAATATAATCTTTGAGAATTTCTCTCATAACTTCATTGACGGTTACCACCAAACCAATTATATTCCTCGTATCAGATAATGGATGGTTTAATATTTTTTTGAGATTTCCGGCATTACTTTTTTCCAGGAATGAATCGCGGCTTTCAGGGTTATGGCACCATCGACAGCTTAGCGGACAGCCTTTGAGAAATACGGTCGTACGAATACCCGGCCCGTCATTGACAGCATATTTGTTAATATTAAAGATGATCCCCTTCTCGGTCATGTGTCCAAACTTCCCAAATTATTACTGCAAATATAATAATCATTTCAACAATTTTAGAGAGTAAACACCAGAAGCTTTACTTTTATTTGAATTTCCTCAGATCGGTTACAGCCGAATGGTTCAATGGGAATTTCGACGAGAGGTTTGATCACATAATAAAGAAAACCTTGGACAAAAAAATATAGGCGGTCAATCTCCAGATAAAGTTAATCTTTTAGGAGTCAAAATTTCTTCCAAGAGCTTCATCAATTAATTTTATAAGATCTGTAAACTCGAATGGTTTTGCAATGTAATGCGTTAATCCTTCGGATAGAAAATATTCCTTATATTCCGGCATTGCATATGCTGTAACAGCAATAAAAGGTTTATTTTTATTGTCTTTAATTTCCTTCAGTTTTTTGGTAGTATCCATCCCGTTTGAATTGCCCGGAAGGCCAATGTCCATTAAAAATGCATCATAATCTTTTTCCTTTGCCTTATTTACAGCTTCATCGCAATTTATTGCAGAATCAATCTCGAATCTTTTTTCCAGGTACTTTACTGTCATTGTTGTTGCTTTATCATCGTCCTCAACCAGAAGAAGTCGGGGTTTTGAAATTTCCAATCTTTCGTTATCTATTTCCATTTTTATTGTTCCTGATTATTATCTGTTTCAATACTTCAATTTTTGAATCGTGATATTATAATTAATAAATTAATATCTACCCTAATATCCGCTGGCAAGAATTAGTTATCAAATACTTTTAAATCTTCTACCCAAAGCAACTCACACGAACCGCCACCCGTATCGTCCCTTCTCAGTGAACTTATCCAGTGCCAGCCGTCTGCAGCAGTTACTTTAACAAGGTAGCCTTTCATTTCGATAAGACTTCCTTTATATACGTTGTCGAAGCTTTCTTCAACGTTCTCATCTCTAGGAATAATATGAGTGTTAGCACTATTTAATGAAATCTCATTTGCCGGTATTGGCAGCCTATCCGCATGCCAAAAATACCACCTGTCTCTTTGGGTTATCTTCAATTTATCAATAACATTCTGATCGGACATTGGACCCCAGCCAAGTGCCAGATCAAATGGAGATAATTTACTTTCTTTCCCGAGTGAAAAATTATTACGACTCAATACCCTTGCCTTTATGTCATATTTGGCAAGCGCCTCAATTGTGAATTCTCCCACAGTCCATTGCTTTTTGTTGACCAGATTTGTTTGAATCGGTTGGGAAGGTGCAGTTTCTCCGGGCGGATATGTAATTACTGTTTCAGGATAAAAGAAGTAAATAAGAACAGCTGCCAAAATCCCCGAAATTATCAGTAATTTTTTCATACTAAAAAGCCCCGAAATTTAAAAAACTAGCACTATTCTTTTCTCTGATGTTGCACCCAGTAGTTTTACCGGATCAGAATTATAAATTATCCTGACAAATTTATCCTAACCGGAGGGAAATAACAAACAATTTGTTGAGACGATATAAAAAGGATTGAGCCATATTTTGCAAATGAAAAATAATAGCCGCAAAATTATCGCTTTATTTGTAATAATTTTGAGGGCTCTTTATTTTGTCCGTTTGCTAAACTTAATATATTTATTTAGATATAATCATCTGGTTTACCATCATTTTTATTAAATAAATCGTTTAAAGACGATCTTATGATATATGATATTCTCGTTGTTGGTGCAGGGCCTTCCGGAAGTTACTTGGCATACCTATTGTCTAAAAATGGATTTAAAGTAAAAATAATTGACAAAGAAAATTTTCCCCGGGATAAAGTTTGCGGAGGCGGTATATCCAATAAGACTGTTGAGCTTTTGGATTTTGACATAAGTTCTGTTATTCAGAAGAATATTGCAGGCGCTTTCCTATCTTATCAAAATAAGAATATGATAGTGAAGGATCCTGGAGAAAGTAGCGGTGTTACAGTTTTAAGAAGGGATTTCGATAATTTTATTTTAGAGAAAGCGATTAACTGCGGCGCAGAATTTCAACCGAACTGTTCCTTTGTGTCAGTTGAGGAAAGAGATGATTATATAAATGTCGAAACAAGTCGTGATTGCATCGAGGCCAAGTATCTTATTGCGGCGGATGGTGTATTTAGTCGGGTAAGAAACAAAGTCTTTGGAAAAAATTTAGTTACATATGCCCCCTCCCTGGAAGCCTTGGTTTATGTGGATCAGGGTGTCATTGAAAGATTTGAGAATAGAATATTAATGGATTTTGGCGGCATGCGTCGCGGCTATGGATGGATATTTCCCAAATCGGATCATTTAAACGTTGGAGTATTTTCCATCTTCGGATCAAGAAATATTAAAAATGACCTGGAAAGATTCATGAAATACTATAATTCTTTAAAAACTTACAGAAACATTGAATATAAAGGCTTCAGCATACCACTGAAAAACAAATATAAGGTTTATGAAAAGGGAAATATCTGGTTAGTAGGTGATGCAGCAGGTTTTGCCGAATCGTTTTATGGTGAGGGAATTTATTTTGCATTAAAAAGTGCCAGTATTGCATATGAGGCTTTGGCAGGATCTTTTGAAATGAATGAAGTTAATTATTACAGCAATCTTGTAAAAGAAAAAATGCTTGAAGATTTGTTTTATTCAGAATTGAATGCAAGATTGTTTTACCCTGTTCAGAGGTTTGGATATTTTAATATGGTGCGCAACAGACACGTCAATTATTATTTTGCCGGATTAATTTCCGGTGCTATCAGTTATAAGGACTGTTTCGATAGGACATTACTAAGCTTTCCGTATTGGATATTGTCTGGAAAATATAAATATGTTGATACATACAATTTGTAAATAAAGACTACTGAGCATATAAAACAGCCGACAAGCACAGCATCATCCATCGCATAAGAGAGCAATTTCCCAAGTACTTCAATACTCCCTTACAAAGTCCTAGTAGACTTTGTCGGGACACTCCGCAACCGCAATGCGTTTATTCTTATTAACTAAACATTATGCATTAACTTCCAGTTCCTTTTGCTTTAAAAAACTGAAAGTATCCAAAACTAACGGTGAAAAAGAAATATAAGACTACAGTCAGCCAGCCCAGACTGCCGACTATATTGTGAAGCTGGCCTACCAAGGCAATTATGAATCCTATTAAATCAGCAATGAAAAATGACAGAACAATTGCCTTCCTTGCATCGGAATAAGCTGCATTCCTTGCCAGCCAGGCTACTAACCCGATAGCAATTAATGCCGCACCAAAGAGTCCCCCCATATAATTTAACTGCATATCGCCAGTCACTCCGTACCAGGAATAAACCTGATCCGGAATTATAACGAACAAAACACCGAAGATTAATGTAACAACAGCGGTAATAACGAACAGTATTTTGAGACTCATTTGATTTTACCTCCATATAATAATTATATGAAAACTATTTCCATCACCTTAGAACAAATTAAAGGTATGAATATTATTGCACTTATTCAAAATAACTTTAAGGATTATTTCTTTTTGCTATAAAATTTACGTTAAAATTCAGAAGCAGTAAGAGAGTTGATAGAGAATAATTTATGGAGCGCCGCAAAATTGGAAATATTATTTAATTTTAATGGCCACCAGAGTAATATCATCAGCCTGCGCAACTTCACCCATCCAGTTATCGGCAAGATTTACAAATTTTTCTATAATTGCTTTCGGCTCAGGTTCATCACTTACTAAATTTTTAAACTGGAGATTAACCTGCGGGTAATCGAACATTTCTTCTTTATCATTCATTTGTTCGGGCAGACCATCTGTCATAAGCAGAAGAATATCTCCGCTGTTTAGATCCATTTCAACTTTCTTATAGGGAAATCGTTTCATCGCACCTAAAGGCATTCCCTGTATTATTACTTCTTCAATCTCCTTCGTCTTCCCGTTAAAATAGTAAAGTGGTGGCATTCCGGCACTTGTTATCTCCAGTTTATGATCCTTGATCTTTAAAAAACTAAAGGACATCAGAAGCTTTCCTAAATTAACCTCTTTAAGCATAGCAGTGCATTTACTCATGAAATCAACTGGTTCAAGATTAGCTGCATACGATGTAAAAAATCCTTTTATTAATGTAACCATGGTGCCAGCACGGAGACCGTGTCCTGTTGCATCACCGAATGCAACATTTAATAAACCGCTCTCATGCACAATAAAATCATAATAATCTCCGCCTACCTCAGTAGCAGTCCGCATAAAGGCGGCAACTTCCAGGTTCGGAAGATCCGGCAAATCTTTGGGAAGCATTGATAGCTGAAGTTGTCGTGCCTCTTCAAGTTCTTTTGTCTTTCGGTCATTCTCTGCCTGAATTGCCCGTTTCTCGGCTTCAGTGGCTTTTAGTTGCAATTCATTTTCTCTTATTTTGGCTTTTTGTTCGCGCCTGTTAAGCTCGATTCTTCTGGCCATATATAATATTCCTAAGAAGAAAACAAAATAAATAACATAGGCTATTTTTGTTTTCCACCAGGGCGGCGTAACTTCAATAAAAAGCGATGCCCCTTTGTCATTCCAGATTCCATCATTATTTGAACCTGCAACTCTGAGAGTATAATCACCTGGCGATAGATTTGTAAATGTAACTGTATTATTATTCTCGAGTTGAATCCAGTTATTGTTAAAACCCTCTAATTTATATTTATATTGATTTTCAGGAGTGTTATAATAATTCAGTGCGGCAAATTGTAGTTTTATTATATTATCTTTATAAGTTAACTTTAGACTGTCTCTTTCAGTAATGCCATTCTCAATAATCGGTTCCCCGCCTTTATTATCTGTGTTGTATCTGACGTAATCTGTAAATACAACAGGGGGCATAAAATTGTTATTTTTTATTTTGGAAGGGTCAAATATATTAAAGCCGTTATTGCCTCCGAATAATAACCAGCCTGTATTATTATCTTTTGCAAACGCTCCTTGGTTAAATTCGTTCCCCTGCAGCCCGTCCTGCATATAAAAATTTTTGAACGTTTTTGTAGCCACGTTTAATCTTGCAAGTCCTTTATTTGTACTAACCCACATAAAACCATCGTTGTCTTCCAGTATTCCCAAAACATTTTCATTCGGCAGACCATCTTTTTCCCTATAGTTAGTGAACTTTTTGGTTTTCCTGTCAAATTCGCTTAAGCCTTGGGTAGAACCCACCCATATATTATCTTTGCTATCAACATATACTACCAACACATCATTGCTCATAAGGCTATGCGGATCTCCAGGAATATTTGAGTATCTCGTTACTTTTTTGCTGACAGGATCGAAACTATTTATTCCGCCATCGATAGGCATACCCAGCCAGAGTAAACCAGTATGATCCATTGCAACTGAATAAACTTTATCAGAACTGATTGAATTGGGATTATCATCATCATGACGAAATCTTTTTATTTCGCCGGTATTCGGATTCAATTCATTCAATCCTCCCGCGTAAGTCCCTATCCATATATTGCCTTTCTTCCCCTGGATTATTGAATATATACGATTATCGGATATAGAATTGGAGTCAGCCGGGTTATTCTTATAATGTTTAATAGTGTTAGTTTGCGGATTAAGAGCATCCAGACCACCGTTAAAATTTCCTACCCACAAAATTCCACTATTATCAAAATACATAGACTGTACCCTGTTGTTTGAAATACTGTTGGATGAGGAAGGATTATAGGCATAATTCTTAAACTTATCCTCTTTATAATCGAATCTATATATTCCATTGTTGTGAGTTCCTATCCAGTATATTCCTTTTTTGCCTACACAGATCGATTGAATAGTATTATCGCTGAACCAATTCTTATCACCCGGCCTGGCTCTGTAAATTGTAAAAACCTGAGCAGAAGGAAGAAAGTAGTTTACTCCTCCGGTATAGGTACCCATCCAGAGAATTCCACTCTTGTCCTGGTATATTGAAAATATCCAATTGTCACTTATGCTGCTTGAATTTAAAGGATCGTTTTTGAAGCTTTTAAAAATTCCTGTTTTGGGATTGAACCTGTTCAACCCACCCCTTGCTGTTCCTACCCATAAATACCCCTGTTTATCCTCAAGGATCGACCAGACCCAGTTATCCGAAAGACTGTTTGAGTCGCCGGGCTTATTCACATAGTGAGTAAACTTTCCTGTCTTTTCATTTAATTTATCAAGTCCGCTGTCCGTTCCCACCCATAGGTTACCTGTGCGGTCACGGTAAACCGAATATACATTATCATCGATAAGACTTGAAGGATCTGATGGATTGTGTTTATAAATTTTTACTTTACCGGTTGTATCGGTTCTTTTGAGTCCGGAGGGGGTTGATAGTTCACCGGACCATTTAATGCCTGTTGTATCTACAAAGAATGCAGTTACGGTACTAAATCTAAAATCTTTAAAATTTAACTTACTTTTATCAAAATTGTTGAAATCCTCTTTAAGCGGATCATATTTTTGAAAACCGCCCTGCGTCTCCACATACATATTTCCTGAAATATCTTCATACAGTCCTAAAACAAAATTATTTATTAGGCTGGTTGAATCGGAAGGATTAAATTTGAAAACCTTAATATTATAACCGTCATATCTGTTTAGTCCATCCATAGTTCCAAACCACATAAAACCTTTATTATCCTGTAGGATACAGGTAACTGAGGCCTGGGAAAGACCTTCTTCTGCATTTAGATGGTGAAAGTTTATGGTTGTTTGAGCCAGAGCATTTATAATGAAAGAAGATAAAAAGCAAACAAATAACGCTCGCCTTAATATCATTACCCCTCCGAATTCCATACTGGATATTTTAAATTGTTTGATATTAAATAAGTCTAAAATGCTTTACTAAAATAACATTTTTTTTATCACTAAATAAAATACCGGTGCCCATTTAATATTTAATATTAAACCAGACACCGGCCTTTTACTTTAAATTAAATAAATATAAGAGTTCGTCTTTTGTTATAAAGTATATTCAGAATTATTTTAATAATATTAGTTTCTTTGTTGCAACGAAAGATCCGCTTTGAATTTGGTATATATATACTCCACTTGCATATCTGGAAGCATTCCAGGTTATATTATATGTGCCTGCTTCCTGCTCCTTATTAACAAGCGTAGCGATCAGCCTGCCAAGTATATCATACACCTGTAATTTTACATATCCGCTTTTCGGCAACTGATATTGTATAACAGTGCTTGGATTAAAAGGATTAGGATAATTCTGACTCAAACTATATTCTTTAGGTATATTTGGTCCGGATTGATCACCATTTAATTCCTTCTTTAAATTTGCTCCCATAATGTTCTCGGCAAATTTCCAGGCATTCGTTAAGTGATTAAAAGTATTTACATAGTTTTCCTTATCATATTCAAGAACTGCTTTCCCTATTTCTGTATTTACACTATTCATTAGTTGATCATAATTTGTAACCTGAATATTTGTCTGAGCATCATCTCTTGCAATGTTGTCTATAATATAGCATCCCTGATAAAGATAATCTATTGCCTGGCTTATATTATCACCATAGCTGGTATTTGAAATGTATGCATATATATCATTAACCGCTGTGGTAATATTATCATAAAATGTCATTCCTTTTTTGGTATTCAAATGATTACCGTCATTAAGGAAATATTTAATAGAAGATTCTATTAGATTTGCTGCACTGCCTATATTTTTTGAAGTATTTTTATCCAGGTTATAATTTGGATTATTCAAAATACTATTAAGTTCTGCCAGCGCATTTACAAAGTATGCTTCCGCATTATTTTCCTTTGGTTTAGGATATTTTGATATATAGAATGAAGCCTTCGTTGTAATAAAATACTGACTATTGTTCAAAGTATCCTGTGCGATATTATCGGATGCAATTACATTTACGTTATAATTACCCAGTAGATTAGTTTTAAGTGATATAGTATATTGACCATTGCCAATCGGTGATAACTGCCCAAGAACCACCTGACTGTCCGGTGAGATAACCTGAATCTTTACAACCGCAGTATCGACAGGTGTACCTTGAGTCAATACGTGCCCAGCTAATGAATCACTTTCGCCTCCTTTCAGTACAGTAGCGGTGAAATTAACAGTTACTGGAATGAGGGGATCTGTCTGCATATAATATCTTTGTTGATCTGTTTTGAATTTAAGGATTAGATCAGAATTATTTGCCATATAAACCCTGAGGGCCTCGGTAGTGCTTGGCGCTTCATCTTCATGTATGGCATACTTCCATTGACCGATTCCCGGAGAATTAATCCTGAACAATCTATAAGGATATCCGCCATTATTTGAGCTATAGCCATCAATATATTCAATGCCATACTTAGCATTAGTAGAACTGTTATAGTTGTTGGCATCTATGGCTCCGGAAGGAATTGTTCCCGGTACAGTCACAGATATTCCTGGTGGCAATAGGATTAAAGAATATTCACTGCCTTTCCAGGAAATTCCCATATCAAGAGTTCCACCCTGCCATGATTGGCCACCCTGCCACGATTGACCACCTTGCCATGATTGACCACCCTGCCATGATTGACCACCCTGCCACGACTGACCACCCTGCCAGGTTACATCACCCTGCCAGGATAAGCCTCCAGGCCAGGTAAGTCCGTTTTGCCAGTTTTGACCATTTTGAAAAATATCGCTGCTGATTTCACCGGACAGGTAAGATATTTGAAATCCCAAAAGTCTGAGCCAGATTACGTTTGTAACAGTCTGAATTTCACTAGAACTATCCACCTGGTAATACTCTCCGCCGGTTTCATTCGCCAGCCAGCTCATTAAGTCCTGGCCTTGCTGCACGCCATTAAATCCCATCGTGTAGATTTTTACACCTGAATTGAGCGACAGCTTTGTAATCGCTGAATCAGTTGGAACTTCTCCGGCGCTGAATAGCAAAATTATTTTATTAGGAGAACTATCAGAAGACAGCAGGCTTTCAGCAGCCTTTATGCGATCAGCCAGATTACCTAATGTATCAGGCTGTAAGCTATTTAATTTGCTTTTTAGAGTAGTATTAAAGCTGGTATCAATTGGTTGTATATTTAAATTATCCGTTCCATTTACCCAACCTATTTTATCTCCCTTTCTTAAACTGGCAAGCAACTCCGAAGCGGAATTCTTTGAAGGAGCAAAACCATCAAGAACGTAAGGAGATGTAAAATTAGTAGAGCCGTCAAATACCATGACAATATCATAATAAACTTTATTCAGATGGCTGTACATATAATTAACACCGCCAATATCATAATCCGTCACACTTGACTGATTTGTGTAATTTACTGGATGTACATCCCTCTTATAAGTCTCACCTACATCAATTCGCCCGTACATAGTGGCGCCTTGATTATTAGTTCCCATTGCCAGATTATAAAAAGGATCTCCCGGATTATAAAGATCAGCAAGTCCCGTAAAATGCCCTATTTCATGAGTTGCAGCATCCTGCACATCAAGATCAGCCGTGTCCACCTGAGGATTTGTTGTCCAGTTAAAGTGGGTTCCTGTGGTGAGAGACATAGGCTTTCCGTTAAATGCAACATCAGCATCTATCAATTCACCTGTTATCGCATTATATCTTATCCTTGTTACTGAAATCACATCGGAAGGAGCCCCCACAATACTTGCCCAGCTGCTGGAATCCGGGATCCAGATGACATTGTTCACTCCGTCGGAATTTCCACCCCATTGCTCTGTATTGGTCGTTGGAATTATTTGTGTATAATCCAGAGGCTTTACCTTGCTCCACGTCTGGAATCCTTTAACAACTGCATCCTCATATCCTGGATGACTTATAATTGATTGTGCAATCTGATAATCAGCTTTGCCATCGTTCCAATGAAGAGGAATTCCTGATAAGGTTGTATTAACTTTATAGTGAGAACCTTCATCCGGTGACTCAGAAATTGAGTTTGAAAATTCAGAAGTACTCAGAGAATTACCGGACACATCCAATCTGGTTGCAGTGGCACTAACATATTCTCCGTTATGAACAACTACGTTTTTCATATTAGCAAAAAAACTGACCTCACCCGCAATATCGGCGGTTCCCTCAACCTCTCCAAGATAGCGTCTGCCCTCTCTGTTGCTACCATTTGAATTAGCAAAAAGCTGAATTTTATAATTTGAACCTACTATGCAATCATTAAGAATTCCTTCGATTGCAGTACCCCCTATTACAAAAGGATTAGTATTATCTTCCCAGGAATAAAGGGTTTTTAAAGTTGGGTATGACTGTGAATCATTTGCAGTAGCACCCAGTTGAATTCCATTGAAGGAATTATCATAAATAGAATTATATAAGATCGAATTGCCATTTCCTGTTTGTACAAATACTCCTACACCGGACCCGGATTTTCCATTGCTGAATACAGAATCGTACTCTACAATATTATTATTGCCATTAATGATCATACCAGTAGATGAATTACCTGAAATCACATTATGAGTAAGCGAATTGTTTGAGGCATTTAAAGATAATCCATATCCAAGGTTATCTGAGATTGTATTGTTACTTAGAGTTCCTGTAGTATTTGATAATGAAATTCCGCCTACTATATTATTACTGATTGTATTATTTGTTAACTGGTTCAGCGATATAGAATCCAGGTACAAGCCTACACCTTTATTACCAGAGATGTAATTACCGGAGATATTATTATTTGCTGAGCCGCTTGCTATAGTAATCCCGTTGCCTAAACCGCTCCCTGATATTCCATTATTCGTTACAGTATCAGAACTGATTGTATTATAACTACCATTTAAATAAATACCGTCACTGGAATTTCCATTAATATTATTCCCGGAAAGAATATCATTAGATGAATTCAGTAAGACACCGAATCCCGAATTTCCTGTTATTGTATTACTGATAAGAGTATCCTTGCTGCTGGATATTGAAACACCGCCGGAAGCATTTGACCCAATTGTATTGTTTTTAATTTGATTACCAGAATTTCCTATCAGGGCAATACCGTACCCATTGTTAGAAGTTATGGTATTTCCTGCAATAATTCCCGTGCTGCTGGAAATTGACAGGCCGTTTGTATTATTAGAACTAATGGTATTATTTGAAATTGAATTTCCATTAGAACCTGTTATTCTGATTCCACTACCTCTATTGCTGGTAATATTATTAATGTTCAGAAAATTATTCGCAGCGCCCGTAAGTATAGACACTCCGTCCGCAAATGAATTTGATATTGTGTTTTTACTAATATTATTCCCGGAGGAAGAAATTGAAATTCCTGTAATAATATTTCCAAAAATATTATTGCCGCCAATTGTATTAATTACTAATCCTAATCCTGTATTATTATTAATTGATAGCCCTGTAACTGAACTTGCTCCTGAGGATAATGTAAGGTTAGCATAAGAGCCATTAATTTGAACAAGCGGCGAACCGGCATATCCGCTCTGCGAAGTTGCATCCAGATATACGGGCTGAGTTACTGCGGGCAATGGTGATAATGGTTGTATAACAGGAGGAGCTCCCTGGATATAGAAAAATACAATTTGTTGACCGGCACCGGCATTTGATGCCTGTAATGCTGATCTTAAAGTAACCTGACCGTTAGTAGATACTGCCGAACCGGTTGAAGAAGCCGGATCATCCAGCGGCGAAGTAACCACAATAAATGGTATATTCTTGGTGGGAACAATCTGGGTAATATTGCTTGCGAATAGGTGATTTTTATAGCCTGATAAATCCAGAAGAACATTTCCGGTACTTAATGTATTTATTTGCGTAAATGACCATTCTCCTGTAAGATACTGCAAAATTGAGGTTGGGATATTTTCAGCTGGATTTCCATTGCCTCCGGAACCGTTAATATTATTATCTCCCAGTGCAATATTAAAGATTCTGATTTCATCAATAAGTCCCTTAAAAGCACCTGAATTCGATTTACCTATAAACAACCCTGTAGTTCCAATTGTTGAACTATAGCCCGGAGTCATACTAAAAGATGCGCTTGATGATAAAGATCCACCAACATATATCTTTAGCGTATTGCCGTCGTATAATCCTGTCAGCGCTACCCATTGAAATGCGGGAAGTTTAGTAATAGTACTTACGGTCGCAGTATTATTGTTTCCCACAGAAAAATAGCCAATATTATCTTTTATGTATAATGAAAATGTTTTACCACCATTTACGGTTCGATATATGATCGGGACTTCTGTATTTGGCGGCGTATCCCCGATAAGATAAACCCACGCCTGAATTGTAATCTGATTATTAGCTGCAGAGCTGTTAAAGAACTGAAATCCGATTTGTTTTGCATCGGCGTTAGCCGGCTGCCCGTCGTAAACATAAAGTTCACTTGAGGTACCGTTAAAAAGAAAAGAATTATTATTGTTCTGAGCAATTATATATTTGCTCGAAACAATAAAAACGAAAATTAGTGCCCCATAAAAATATTTTAATATAACTTCTTTCATATTGCCCTTTTTATAAAATCTAATGATTAAAGTAAGTCATTTAATAGCACTAGCTTTGTTTATTTTTTGTTTTGCAGGATACTCTCAATTTGCGATTTTATATAATCTATTCGCACATTGGATGAAGTAACCTTCTGGCCGGTCTTTGCATCTTTAATGATCTTAATTTTACCATTTTCACCATCGAATACATCGTAACTGTTACTCCTTTTATCTTTCTTAAGAAAGACTAATACATCTTCGTCATTTGAAAACTTTGGCATATGCGTATATAGCTCCCCAATGCCTCCGACTTCACCACCCGGATAAGTTACGACAACAGTGTTTGAGTGATTATTTCCTTTAATATATTGATCAACCTGGACTGTCGCTTCAGTGTAAATTCTTGTTTTATTCGTATTCCAGCTGGATTTTTGTTTAGCGACCTTTCCGGTAATAATAATATCAGAACCGGTAGTAAGTTGCTTTAGTTTTGCATTCATTTGTTGTGGAAATGAAACTGTAAAAACGCCACTAATAATCAGCGCAATGAAATATAGAAATGGAGATTTTATTGACATGACAGGCACCCTCTTTCTAATAATTAATAAATATCGTCCCTGATGTTGTTTTACAACATCAAATTCAATAAAAATACCTTTAGGGAACTCCCTCTTAAAGTACCAGTATTTTATTTTATAATAAATTTAGGGACAGTTAACACACAATTGAAAATAGTTTCTTAGGCTCATTATATATAGCAAAAAACAAATAATGTTCCAAACAAATTTGTATTAACGGATTAATAAATTTTAGTAAATGCGTCATATTATCTGTGCATAAAAAATAATATTCTCTTGTTTGAGAAATACATACACAAGCAAGGCTAGGTAGTTTACTCAATATAACTACAAATCAACAGCAAAAAAGTTGGTCATAAGGACACCCTGCAGAGAGGAGGGAGCTTATTTTTTGCAATTCTTTTTAAACCTTAAGGTTATCCGGCCTTCTCCGCCGTTGGCCGGATTGCTTGCCCCGCTAAATTCCTAATTAGCAAAAGAAGAGGGCTAACGAAGCCATAGCTGAAAAAATAGCTGCTTATCTTACTTAAGTATATTAATAAAGATTAAATTTACTGTTGCTTCGATACTATTTTGTTTGAGCACCTTATTCATCAGAAACAAATCTCGGTGGCTGAGTGATCCTGCTTTTGCAGGATTGTACCTGTCCTGATTTTAGCCGGGATCGTAGCCACTGCCGCCTGGTTGTTTTTATATTATCGAATAAAACATCGTGAACGTGTTGAAGCTACCCAGCAAAAGTTCTAATATATCCGTTGATCTCTGCCATTGTTTAAATGGCTGCCGGGATAATTATCATAATTTGGCAAGGTAACAACCCGCTTTTCGCCCTGATTAGTTGGCTTTTTAATTATTGACAATGATTTCTATTATTCTTAATTATGAGGTGCTCAATAATCAACCGTCGTGAGGATGTAGCTGGGCCCACATTTAGCCGAATGTGGGCTTTTTTATTTGATAGACTTAAAATCATTTCTTAAATTGATTATAATCTCAAAAGTTAGGCCAAAAATGAATTTACTTCTAAAAATCCTTTTTGCTTTAATTGATTTAATTTGTTTTGCTGGGGGATCAATCCTGTTTGTATATTCATTAATCCAGCTTTACTCTTTTCGAGCCCTGTTTAGCGAGGATGAAGTATATTATGGTTATAATTCGGATAGTTCAGAATATATAGCAGTTGGGATAGGATTAATGGTGCTGGGTATAGTAATCAGATCGTGGAGAAAAGATTATAAATCCATTAAAACCAAATAGATCATATTATTCCTTTGTAGTATCTGATATTCTATACGCATATATGTAAGTTGCACTTGAATTGTCACTTGCGATATCCCCTTGTGCTCCGAATTTATCAATCAAATATTTTTCAATAGTACGGGCATTTTTTTCTGATCCGGTATTCTCATATTTCCAGGCATCATTCTTTCTATTGACCATATGATCATTAAATAATCTTTTTTCGGGATCGGCGGTAATCCCAATATACCATTGATAGTAAGTCCCTCCATAATCGTGAATAAATTTAACAAAAGCATCAATAATATTTTGAGTAAACATACTCTCTCCCTTAATTGATGATATTAATGAATGCCTCTAAAATTTACTAAACCTGTCACAAATTTACTAACATTAATTTTAAGTTAATTTATGGATTGTGACACGATATTAAGGATGGTCTTTTAAATTAATATCCTTAGAGGTTGTTGAGAGAACCGGAGAAAAGACCTTCAAAATGGTAGGTGTGTTGTGGAGTAGAAGAAACAGGGGATAGTATAATAAAATACAGTGGGATGTGACTTGAATATTAGGACAGCCAGCAGAGATTTAATAATATGTTTAACGGGGTGATTTTAGCACTAACTCTATTAACTTTAGAAGCTCAGGGAAATTAATTGGTTTGGCAATATGATGTGTAAATCCAACTGATAAAAATAATTCCTTATCACCGGGCAAATCAAGACCAGTCACTGCAAAATAAGGTTTATTATTATTGTTTTTAAGTTCGCGTATTTTCTTTGCTGTTTGTATCCCATTCATATCTCCAGGAAGCACAATATCAATTAAAAAAGCATCGTAATTATTTTCTGAACATTTTTTTATGGCTTCAGTACCTTCTTGGACATAATCAACATTATAGGTGTCTTCTAAATGCTTCAGGATTAAAGGTATCAATTTAAGATCATCTTCAACCAGAAGCAGTTTGGGCTTGATACGGCTCATATTTCCTGGCTCATACTCTTATAATTGTAATAAATTTATAATAGCATCATCTTATTTTTCTAAGTAAATCCTGCTGAAGGTGAAGGATGAATAAACTTATGTAAATGTTTTGATCGTTAAGTAGAAGCAGATATTATCATTTATTCAGCAAGTTAAAAGCTACCATTTCCAGTTCTTAATCCGGGATAAGCGGTTTTTTGCTTGTAAATGACTTCTTAGGCCAAATCAATTCTAAAAACTCTACGATTCTAATATATATTCAGGAAAAATTGATCTTATAAAAATAATTTAGAATGATAGGGGATCTAAAACCCGAAACAGGAGGCTGCCTCCGCACTTGTTTCTATTATATAAGACTAATTTCTTTTAATGTTTATTAAGCTACGGGATATACATAATAAAATTATTTCTTCTTTTCAATAGATGTTCCCCTTTTAATCTGTTGTTTGTCTAAAATAATTAGATTAAATAATAGCCGGATGTGAGACTGTAACCGATATATCTGCCTCAGATATTGGAGTTTTATTGATCCAGCCCCTTATGAAGTAATGAATAAAAAAGCCGGACAAGATGGCTCAGTGTCCGGCTTAACTATATTTGCCCCAGGACTTGCGGAGATCCCGGGACCCTGAAAAACTGCTTATTCGTTTCTGCCAATTTTTTATGCTATTGAGTAAATACGAATAAGCAATTATCCCATGCGTGTGTCTTTATCTATTCATTCGTAAATCTATAACTATAACAAAAGCAGTAAAGTAAAAGTTCCCGGAATAACACTACATCAATAGATCCCAATCGAATTATTCCCTAGCTGTTTTTATTGATAATAAAAATTATGGTGAGGAATTGCTAGTATATAATACTCTATCCACGGTTGCTTCGATACTCCACGACAAAGTCTGGGAAGACTTTATCGGGACACTCAGCTTTACCAGCCTATGGCTGGAACCGCTGTATGTCATTTTATTAAGGCATCAAGCGTATCGCTGTGTCCGGGTGCCCCGACAAATTATTTTTGTAATTTGTCGAGGTGTACCTGTCCCGACTTTAGTCGGGATCGAGGACACCACATCGCATAGCAGGAAAATCATCGGCATGTCGGGAGGCAGGCCTGCCTGACGGCAAAGGCAGGTCAAATTCCTACATAAGACAGGATTCATACATCTCAAATTATTACCAGCGATTAGCCTTCCATCCTTCCCCTACTCACTACGAAATAGATCCAGGTACTCATTAAACTCAAACTCTCGGTTCCGCTTCCATCCCGTTTTCTCTTTAACAATTTTCAATCTTTCAAGATCGGTAAGCAATGAATTAGCCGTCGGCAGCGATACGTCTAAATGCTCTTTGATCTCCTGAGCTGTCACAACCGGTTTTATATAAAGATATTTCATTAACAGCCTTGCTTTGGGTAATCTGGCGCCCAGCGTGACCAGTTTCTCCCCTTCAATCACTTCTTTAAGCTTTAATATTGATTTAAATGTATCGATCCCTTTCCCGCTTGTCTCAATTATTCCTACCAGGAAAAACTTTATCCACTGTACAAAATTGTTTTTTAATCTTACTCCGTTCAGGTTGTCGTAATAAAGCTGCCTGTGCTTTTCAAAATAATCAGATAAGTAAAGCGAAGGCTTTGCGAGCAAACCTGAACTTACAAGGTAAAATGTGATTAGCAGTCTCCCGATTCTTCCGTTACCGTCCAGAAAAGGATGAATTGTTTCGAACTGGTAATGAGCAATACCTGCTTTTATAAGCACAGGAATATCTATCTCATCATTATACAGAAAATTTTCAAGGTCGCTCATCAGCTCATTTATTTCTGCTGGAACGGGAGGAATGAACGTTGCGTCTTTAAGCGAGGCCCCGCCGATCCAGTTCTGGATTTTTCTGTATTCACCCGGATTTCTATGTTTACCCCTTACGCCCGTCATTAAAATATTATGAGCCTGTTTCAGAAGTTTTGTTGAAAGAGGCACAGTTTTTAATTCCTTAATCGAAGCATTCATAGCTTTAATATAGTTCTGAACTTCCTGCCAGTCGTCCTTCCTTTCAGTAGCAATTTCAGATTCTTTCTTTAGTACCTCATCAATTTTGGTTTGCATGCCTTCTATTTTACTTGATTGAGTCGCCTCCTTTGCAACGTGCATTTCTATGTAAATATCAATATCCGGTACATATGCTGAATACGCATCCAGTGCGCCAAGCTGTCTGCTGGCTTCAGCCAATAACGTATTTATTCCGCTGTCCTCCCAAGTCCAAATCTGGTTGATTTTTACAGGAGTAAAGCTCTTATAATGATATCGCTGAACATATTTGCCGCTCTTAAAAGCCTCGAATTTCATCAATTTTCGCCCTTTCGCCTTTATTGTCATTATTTATAATTAAATATAATGAATATTTTTTAATTATACAATTATATAATAAAAATATTATAATATATTTTTATTATAATAAATCCTGATAAAATTCATTAAAATATGAAAATAATAAAGAGTCCCTTAAGAATTTTATAAACCTGTCTGACGTGTACTACTTCAATAAATGGGTAACATAGAAAAGTCATCTCCGTTAACTCTATGGATTTTCTTTTTTACCACAGAGAGCACAGAGTAGGCACAGTGGTAACAGATAAATATCAACTCTGTTAACCCTGTGGCCAATTATTTTTCCCCCATATTTACGGGAACATACCTCCCTGTTGGGAGGCAGGCTTATGATGTTCTTATTTCTTTGCCGGAACGGGTCGGCTTGCAAAAATTAACCCGTCAGCTCAACAAACACTCTCTTCAACAAATTTCTTGCCAGCGGAACTTTATACGCATTATGATCCAGAACAAATGCCTCTTTGAAGGTGTCTTTAGATATGTTCGAAAAATTCGATTCGGATATATTTAAACCGGATAGCTTCTTATTCAAACTTTCTATCTGCCAGGGTACAGGCGCAACTCCGCCGAAGGCTACGCGTCCGCCGGCAATTGTATTCCCGTTCTTTTTAATGACCGCACCCACACTGACCATAGCAAAATCCCATGTATCCCTTTCCATAAACTTAATATATTTACTCTTAGCGCCTTTCGGCAGATCAGGGATAATTACTTTTTCTACTATCTCTCCCGGTTCAAGTATATTTTCTTTAGTATAATCTTTATCAGGTAGTATGAAAAAATCCTTTATTGGAACCCGCCGCGACTTCCCGTTCGAGTAAATAGATATTTCCGCACCCAAAGCTGAAAGCGCCACAGCGGTATCCGAGGGATGGACTATATAACACGGCCCTCCGCCCTCAATACAATGATATTTGTTTTGACCGTCAACAGCATAACAAACATCTCCCCCCTTTCTTAAACAATGAAAATCGCCCCTAAAATAAAAGCACCTCGGCCTTTGACATAAGTTTCCTCCAAGCGTTGCTATATTTCTGAATTGAGGAGACGCAATTTGTTTTGCGGCTTCGGCTAGAACAGTAAACCGTTCATTAATAATTGTATTCTCCGCAATATCGACTAAAGTTGCAAGTGCACCGATTTCGAGAGTCTTGCCTTCGGTATATTCTATAACATTTAAATTTGGAATACCTTTTAAATTGATCAAACTTTCCGGTGATACCAGGTAATCTTTCATCATTCCAAGTATATCTGTTCCGCCGGCAAGCGGCAGAGCTTTTTTATCATTTTTCCTTAAAAGTTTACCCGCCGCATCAAGACTTTTAGGCTGAAGATATGTAAAATTATTCATTGTCCTGCCTTTAAATATCTTTTTAATAATTAGCTGTACAATGCATTTAGAATTTTATCCGGCGTAATCGGAAGACTTTTAATCCTGACGCCGATTGCATTGTAAACCGCATTGGCAATTGCACCGGCTGTCGGAATAATCGCCGGTTCGCCGACTCCTTTAACTCCCGTATTATTTAATAAGTTATCTCCCTTGCTGACCACTATTACTTCAATTTCCGGAGTATTTTTTATCGTTGCCAGCATATAATCGTGCAAATTCGTATTCAGTACCTTCCCTGTATTATCATCAATTATTCTTTCCTCCATCAAAGCATATCCAAGCCCCTGGATTATTCCTCCGTGAAATTGATTATCGATTGTTTTTTTGTTCAGCACTCTGCCAACGTCATGCGCTGCAACAATTTTCAAGACTTTAACTCTCCCTGTTTCGGTATCGACTTCCACTTCGGCAAATTGTGCACCGAATGTATTTGCCTGGTAACCTTTCGGATTCTCATTTCTTGCGCCGGTTGTAATTAAAACGCGCTCGTGCATCTTTTGAACGATTTCCCCAATCGATATCTTTTTAGAATCATCTTTTTTATTTACAATAATTCCATTGCGGTATGCAAGCTGTCCTTCAGGTAAATCCAGAATTGCGGAAGCTCCGTTTATCAATTTGCTTTTCATTTGCTCTGCTGCATCTCTGACTGCGGGAGAAACTGACGCGGCGGTCTGGCTTCCACCGCTGGACGGACAATAAGGATCCACATCGGTATCGCCCAATGAAACCTGAATTTTCTCAACAGGAATTTCTAATACCTCTGCCGCAACCATTGCAATGAAAGTATATGTTCCGGTGCCGATATCCTGCGTACCTGCAATAATCTGAACGCTTCCGTCCCGGTTCAATTTCAAAGTAGCATATGCAGGCGGTCCGCCCCCTCCCCACCAGATCTGGGTAGCCATCCCGATTCCTTTTTTGACGGTACCTTTATCCGAACCCGTCGGTTTTCTTCTCGAATACCATCCGATTGCTTCGGCACCTTTTTTATATGCTTCTCTCAATAATTTACTTGTATAAGGTTCACCGGAAACCGGATCGGTTTCAGTATAATTTTTAAGTCTGAAATCCAGCGGATCTATTCCCGCCTTTTCAGCAAGCTCATCGATTAGAGATTCAAAGGCAAAAGTTCCCTGGACATGACCGGGTGCTCTCATTGCCCGCGCTCTTCCGGCATTTATTAAAACATTGTACTCTTCCGTGCTTACATTAGCGCATTTGTAGAGCGAACGAAGCGGCCAGGCGCATCCCGCACCGTTTGGATATGCACCGACTGCACCATACGAATAATGCTGAAGCGCAGTCAATGTGCCGTCTTTCTTTGCTCCTGCTTTCAGCTTCTGAAATGAATCCGGCCTGTTCCCTACAATTAAATTCATCTGTTTCCTGTCAAGAGTTACTCTTACCGGTCTGCCGATCTTTTTAGAGATCAATGCTGCAATAACAGAATACTTCCCCGCTTCAAGCTTGCTGCCGAATCCGCCGCCCATATATTTTTTAATTACTCGGACATCGCTTTCGGAGATACCTAAACTATTCGCTATTTGATCGCGCACACCAAAAACTGCCTGCGTGGAATCCCATACAGTTAATTTACCGTCATCCCAGTTTACCACACTGCAGTGAGGCTCAGTCGGATTATGAATTACCACCTGAGTTGAAAAAGTATCTTCAACGGTTACATCGGCATCCTTAAATCCGGCTTCAATACTGCCTCTTGAATATATATCCGGTTTCCCTCCAAGAATATTCCCAAAATCATGAACTTTGGGTGCATTCGCTTTCATTGCATCACCTGCATTAACAACAAAAGGCAATTGTTCGTACTCAACTTCAATTAAGCGGAGAGCATCCTCAGCAATTTTTTCGGTTTCGGCAGCAACGCAGGCTACTTCGTCTCCTACACATCTTACATGAGAATCAAAAAGAAATGTAGTGTTGTAATACCACGGGATCTTGGGTACATCTTCATATGTTATAACTGCCAGTACGCCGGGAAGACTTTTCGCTTTTTGAGTATGTATCTTTTTTATTTGGGCATTGGGATAAGCCGAGCCCAAAATTCTTGCCTGAACCATTCGCGGAAGTACTTTATCGAATGCAAAAACTGCGGAACCGCTTACTTTATCGTAGCCGTCGATTCTTGAGACCGGCTTACCGATAATCTTTAATTTGTCGTTCGGCTCCCACGGTTTATATTTTTCAGTTGATACTTCGCCGATAGTTTCTATAAAATTATCATCGAAGTATAATTTCGACTTTACTATTTTTTTCGGCATCTTATTACCTGAGACTTAATTATAAATTTATTTCTTAAGTACCGTTATTATAATTTTTCAGCCGCTGCAACTACAGATTTTATAATATTGGGATAAGCGGAACAACGGCAAATGTTACCGGACATTCCGTCCAAGATCTGTTCTTTTGTCGGCTTTGGATATTTATTCAATAAAGCCTGTGCCGACATAATTTGTCCCGGCGTGCAGAAGCCGCATTGAATTCCGTCGTGATCGATAAATGCTTCCTGAACCGGGCTGAGCTTTTCGCCGGTAAGCAAACCCTCAATCGTTGTTACTTCCTTTCCGTCCGCATCAAGCGCAAGCATATGACACGAGTAAACCGCTTTGCCGTCAAGAAGCACAGTGCAGGATCCGCACTCGCCCTGATTGCAGACTATTTTCGTCCCTGTTAATTTTAATTTGTCTCTTAACAATTCGGCGAGGGTTGTTCTCGGCTCAACTTTGGTTTTAATTCTTTTCCCGTTTACTATTAAGCTGAGCTGGGATTTGCCTTCTTCATCAAGAGTTTCATCGATGATTTTTTTGGATATTCTCTCGATTCCCGGAACGAAGGCATAAGCACCTGCTACACCTGTTCCTACTCCTTTTATAAACTTCCGGCGTGTAAACTTGCGAGGTTTTGAATCTTCATTCATTTGAAATGCCCCCAAAAGAAGATTTTAAAAATATATTGATAACAGCATTATAAAATTACCTAAGGTAAATTTCTTTATCAAGATAATAAACGTGATCATTAAAATAATCCATATTAATTGCTGCATAGCAAATTCTGCGAAGCGGAACTTTGCGGGAGTACTTTTCTGGAGTTTACCCCGATGCATATTGGGGCTAAGAAAAGCACAAGCAATTGGTTTTAGGAACTAATTAAAGGCTCGCTCGCCGCAGGCGAAGAAAGGAAAATTTATGTGGAGAAATGAAACCGGCTCGAGGACACTGTTGCGTAAATATTTCAATATTTCTACTCTCTCGGTCATTGAGTGATCCTGATCCCGACTTTAGTCGGGGTCAGGAATGCCTGTCCCGCTGCCAAGCGGGATATCGAAATGACCGAGACTCTCCAAAATATTTTAGAACGTTCAGCGGTGTCCGAGTGCTCCAGACCGAAGGTCGGGTGTATCGAGAACACCGTCACATAGTAGGTATATCCCCTCCCTATCGGGAAGCGGGTTATTTTTTTACTTTTCCGTTTAAAACCTTAGCCGATTCGGTTTGAAAAATTATCCGGGAACTGGTGTAATATTTTAGTTCTGCTTATAATAGGCGGCACCATTCTTGAAATGCTTGATTCTTACGAATATATTCGAAATAATAAATTAAGAGAGTCTCCTGCTCTTTATTAAAATGAACCTTTTCTAATA
>CAYPNM010000044.1:0-24644 GCA_964412105.1 uncultured Ignavibacteriaceae bacterium
ACCTATTTACTTTTGAATTTTGAATTTTAACTTTTGAATTTTATTATGGAATACACACCACACTCACTCCCAAAAGAAACCGGCTGGATTGAAGTAATTGCCGGATGCATGTTTAGCGGAAAAACCGAAGAGCTTATCAGGAGGTTAAGAAGAGCACAGATAGCAAAACAAACTGTAAAAATTTTTAAACCGAGAATTGATACAAGATATTCCGAAAGTGATATAGTATCTCATAACGAACAGTCTCTCCCCTCGATTCTTATTTCAGACATTAACGAAGTAACGGAATTTGCAAAAGATGCGCAGGTAATTGGTATTGATGAAGCACAGTTTTTTTCAAATGACATTGTCGATATCTGCAACAAGCTTGCAAATGGAGGTAAAAGAGTTATTGTTGCCGGGCTGGACCAGGATTACAAAGGCATTCCATTTGAACCGATGCCCCAGCTTTTGGCAATTGCCGAATATATTACAAAAACTTTAGCAATATGTGTTAATTGCGGAAATCCCGCTGACAAAACACAAAGAAAAACTACGTCCTCTGAGAGAGTAGTTGTGGGCGCTGCCGATATTTATGAAGCGCGCTGCCGGAAATGTCATTACATCCCAAAAGAAAATTAGAGGCGAATTATGGATATTATCAGAGGCATACTCGGAATTATCCTCCTGTTGGGTATTGCTTTTATACTTTCGAATAATAAGAAACATATTAATTGGAGACTCGTTGGCGGCGGTTTGGGTCTTCAAATAATTTTCGCTTTTTTTATATTAAAAGGTGATTACCTTCGCTCAATATTTGCACCGCTTGGCTGGGTAAAAGATTTCTTTTACTGGATAAGTGGCTTTTTTGTCGTAGTCCTGAATTTTACAACAGAAGGAGCAAAATTTGTTTTTGGAAATTTAGCCATAAGTCCGGGACTGGATGGAAGCCTTGGATCCTTTTTTGCTTTCCAGGTTCTGCCTACTGTTATTTTCTTTGCTAGCTTGATGTCTATTCTATACTATCTTGGAATAATGCAAAAGATCGTCCAGGGAATGGCTTGGGTAATGGCTAAGGTTATGGGAACAAGCGGGGCTGAATCACTTTCGTGCACAGCTAATATCTTCGTAGGTCAGACTGAAGCGCCTCTAATGATAAAACCTTTTATTAAAGGAATGACCAAAAGTGAAATTCTCACTATTATGGTCGGCGGTATGGCTACAATCTCTGGTGGAGTTATGGCTGCCTACATTCAGATTCTCGGAAATTCATATGCCAAAATTCACGGGCTTCCTCTCGATCAGGCACGTCAGCTTTTTGCCACCCAGCTGTTAGGCGCAAGCGTAATGGCAGCACCTGCTGCAATGCTTATTTCTAAAATTTTGTTTCCGGAAACAAGCGAACCTGAAACAAAAGGAACTGTCAAAGTTAAAGTTGAAAAAAACGCCTCTAACTTTATTGAATCCGCCTCGAATGGTGCATCTGATGGACTTTCACTTGCTTTGAATATCGGGGCAATGTTGATAGCATTTATTGCTTTGATTGCTTTGGTTAATTATGTTCTCCAGGGAATCGGAGATATTACAGGATGGAATGCCGGCTTGCAGGCCACTTATGGACAGCCGCTAAATTTTCAGCTAATACTTGGATGGATACTTCAATTTTTGGCAGTAGGTATTGGAGTTCCATGGAAAGATGCTCTTAACTTCGGCAGTTTGCTTGGAACGAAAGTAGTATTAAATGAATTCGTAGCCTACCTTGAAATGGGCAAAATGATCGCAGCGAATACCTTAACCAGTCCGAAAGGGATCATGATGGCAACTTATGCTCTATGCGGTTTTGCGAATTTCAGTTCTATCGCGATACAAATAGGAGGCCTTGGACCTTTAGCCCCCAATAAAAAATCAGATATTGCTTCGCTGGGAATCAAAGCAGTCATTGGTGGAACCCTTGCAACATTAATGACTGCAACTCTTGCAGGAATGCTCTTTTAAATTTCGGGTTCTAAGCCTGCCGGTAGGCAAGGTTTATACTTGATAATTAAAATAAAAGAACCATTAATATGAGAGGGGGAGCTATTTATGGTTAAGAGCAATAATTTAATTCAGGAGAAAAGCTTTAATTTTGCCTTGTCAATTATTGACTTGTATAAAAAGCTTACAAAAGAGAAAGAATATATTTTATCAAAACAATTATTGAGAAGTGGGACAAGCATCGGCGCAAATGTTGAAGGAGCTCTTGCTGGTCAAACAAAGAAAGATTTTATTGCAAAAATGTCAATTGCATCAAAAGAATCCAGAGAAACAAGTTATTGGTTGCGTTTATTGAAGAGAAGTAATCTAGTTAATTTATCATACGAAAAATATTTGTTAGAAATTAATGATATAATTAATATATTAACTGCAATAGTAAAAACTTCTCAATCTAGAGTTAATTCATAATTCAACAATCATAATTCATAATTAAGCATTCAACATTCAAAATTTGATAGACTTAGGCTTCAAATATCGAGAATTGATAAAAATTCTTCAGAAAGAAATCCCCGAAGCTCCGGATATTTCCCTAATCCTTGGCAGCGGACTCGGGGACTTTGCTAATACAGTTGAAGTGAAAAAAACAATTTCAGCTAAGGAACTCCCTGGCTATCCGCCTTCAACAATTGAAGGTCACGAAGGTAAAATACATTTTGCCCTATATGAAGGTAAGAAACTACTGATCTTTCAAGGAAGGATACATTTTTATGAAGGTTATCATATTTCAGAATGTATGCTCCCTGTTTTTATTTCTTACAAATTGAACTGCAAACGAATTTTTATTACAAACGCTGCCGGAGGAGTAAATATAAAATTTCAACCCGGCGATCTTATGCTTATTAATTCTTTTAATACGATTTTCATAAAAACGGAAATTACGCGTCTAATAGGCATCACCTCAGAAAAAGGGAAAGGAAATTTAATTGATTTTACTTCAAAAGAATTTAACTCGATTATTAAAACAGCCGCATTGAAAGAAGAGATTGACCTTAAAGAAGGTGTTTATTGGTACAATAAAGGCCCGGCTTATGAAACTCCCGCTGAGATTCAAATGGTTTCCAGGTTTGGCGGAGATGCAGTAGGAATGTCATCTGCCCACGAGGCTGTATTTGCTGCTTTCCTTGGAATGCAGGTCTCCTCTGTCTCATTGATAACAAATCTCGCGGCAGGCCTCTCAACTAAGAAACTGACGCACAAGGAAGTTACAGAAACTGCAAATCTTGCAAAGACAAAATTTGAAAGATTAGTAAAAAGAATGATCTCGTTGCTTTGATTTTATCCGCGTTTTTTCCACTTCTATTTTTAGCTTTCTATTTTAGCTGTTAAAGTTTTAGGCAAATTTAGCTTAAAATAAGGCTTTTTATGATTGTTTTAGTTGACTTTCAAACCCTTATCTGGTAATTTTAGCAGTTAATTATTTTTATAAAAATTCTACAGAACAACTATTTAATATGAAAGAATTCAGATTTAGAATTATAATAATTCTTGCAGCAATTGGATTGAGTTTATACCTGCTTTATCCTACATACAAAACCTATCAAAATAATAAAAGGATAAATCAGGAGGTAAGTCAAAGAGATGCAGAAATATTAAAGGCAACTCCTGATATTTCTAGGGAAACTCTTGAAAAAAAATTAAGACTGGTGGAAGATAGTCTGAAGGCTGCTGATCCAACCTACGCAACAACAAAAATAAAAAGCCTTAAGCTTGGTCTTGACCTTCAGGGTGGAATGAGAGTTGTTCTGGAAGTTAACACAGGAAAGTTACTTGAAAAACTGGCGAAGAGTCCGGACGATGTTTTTAAACAGGTAATGGCTCAGGCTGAAAAAGAAGCAGCTACCTCCGATGAATCTGTTGTCGATATTTTTGCAAGAATTATGAAGCAAAAAGGAATAAGGCTTAGCAGATACTATGGCTCGATAAGAGATGATGATAGTAAAATAATAAGTGATTTGAAAAAGGACGCTGATGACGCTGTCGCACGCGCAATGGAAATTATTAGGAACAGGGTTGATCAATATGGAGTTTCAGAGCCGTCCATTCAACGCCAGGGCGGAAGAAGAGTTATCGTTGAATTACCGGGTGTTGCTCGCGAAGAAGAGGCTAAACAATTATTGCAGGGTACCGCTTTACTGGAATTTAAACTTGTTAAAGATCCTGAATATACTATTTCAATTATGAAGAAAATTGATGACGTGCTTGCTGGCAAAAAGATTGGTTCTGATACAACAGCCTCTGATACTTCTTCGGTAAAAAATAAATCAAAATCTAAAAAAGGTACTGATACTTCCCTTGCCTCAAACGATACTACAAAGCAGCTTTCTAAGGAAGAGTTTGAAAAACAACATCCGTTTTTCTCGATTGCAATGCTTGATCCTAATAGTAAAACCGCTGATGCTTACGTTAGAGCAGATGAAAAAGATAAATTAAAATTGATGCTTGCACAACCCAATGTCCAGGCAGTTATTCCAAACAATGTTGAATTTGATTTCAGTGCAAAGCCCATCGCTTACCAGGATGGTAAGGGTGTCTATCTTTTATATTGTGTTGAAAAACAACCTGAACTTACCGGCGGAGTTATAACTAATGCTCAGGCAAATATAGATCCGAATACTTCCTCACCTGTTGTCAATATGCAGATGAATTCCGAAGGAGCAACAGAATGGGCCAGGATAACTGGTGCTAATGTTGGCAAAAGGATGGCTATAATTCTTGACGGAGCCGTTTATTCAGCTCCAAACATAATTGGAAAAATTCCTGGAGGAAATTCTCAGATTACGGGAATGGCAAATATGGAAGAGGCAAAACTTCTTGAGATCGTTCTTAAAGCCGGTGCTCTGCCCGCCCCTGTCAAAATTATTGAGGAAAGAACTGTTGGCCCGTCTCTTGGTCAGGATTCAATCTATGCGGGATTTAAATCAACATTAATTGGTTTTCTTGTAGTAGCAATTTTTATGATCCTTTATTACAGAAAAGCAGGAACAATTGCTGCTGTCTCTTTGATTTTTACAATTCTTTTTATTCTTGGCGTGCTCGCAGGATTTAGCGCAACTCTGACTCTTCCGGGTATTGCCGGTATTATCCTTACTATAGGTATGGCCGTCGACGCTAACGTACTAATCTACGAAAGAATAAGGGAAGAACTTGCTACTGGAAAAACAATTAAAGCATCAGTTGATAGTGGCTTTGAAAAAGCAAATTCTGCAATCGTCGATTCTAATATTACAACATTCCTTACCGGAATAATTCTTTACCAATTTGGTTCGGGACCTGTTCAGGGTTTTGCTTTAACTCTGATGATTGGTATTGGTGCCAGTTTATTCAGTGCACTTGTTATTGCAAAAGTCGTCTTTAATATAATGGTCGCAAAAGGAATGAAAATTTCATTAGGTTAACTAAAAACAGAACTGCCTGTCTGCATCATTCCAGAGTTAATTGAAGATGGCGGCCGGGTAAGTATACAGGAGCATAAATATAAATGAGATTATTCGAAAATCTTCATATCGATTGGTTAGGGAAAAGAAAATTTTTCTATTTTGTATCAGCCGCACTTTTTCTGATTGGTTTATTCAACGTTATAATCAGAGGTTTTCACTTCGGGATTGATTTCAAAGGCGGTACTGAAATAGTTCTTCAATTTGATAATCCTGTGAATATAAGTACAGTCAGAGGATACGTTGAAAAGATGGGATTGGGAAATATTGAAATAAAAACCTTCGGCGGTGAAACTGGGGTTATGGTAAGAACTGAGTTACAGGAAATTCCGGCCAATATTTATCCGAATGTAGTTAAGAATATTGAAGCTACCATTAATAATATTTTTCCCGGCATTCCCTTCAATAAAGTGGATTCTACATCCAATTCCGTTACTTACGCATTCACAAATCCTGATACTACAAGCGATATGGTTAATAAACTCCTTGCTGCGGGTTATCAGGCAGGAAAGGTTTCAGAAGAACCTGATAACAAGCAATTAATCGTTAATGTTGGTATAGCAGATTGGTTAAAAGAGAACTTGAAAACGGACATGGCTAATAATCCTTTTAAAATTATAAAGGAAGACCACGTAGGACCTAAAGTAGGTAAGGAATTAAAACAGGATGCGGTCATTGCAGTTGTACTATCACTAATTGCTATTTTAATTTATCTCGCATTCAGATTCAAATTCATTTTTGCTCTTGGTGCAGTTGTTGCTCTTTTCCACGATGTGCTGATAACTCTTGGTTTATATGCTTCACTATATGGAGTTATACCCGGACTCAACCTTGAAATTGATCTTACAGTTGTTGCCGCATTCCTTACACTCATCGGTTATTCCGTAAACGATACGGTAATTGTATTCGACAGAGTTAGGGAAAATTTAAAAATTCACAAAACAATGCCGCTGTTCGATTTAATAAATATGAGTGTCAACAGAACAATGAGCCGTACTATTCTTACCGGAGGTACAACCTTAATGGCAACAATAGTACTCTTAATCTTTGGCGGTGAAGTGCTGAGAGCATTCTCATTCACCCTTTTCTTTGGTATCATCACTGGAACCTACTCTTCAATATTTATAGCCAGTGCATTGGTTCTTGAATACGCAAACAGATCCAAGAAAAAAATGCAGTTTTAAAAGCTCCTCAAACCTCCGGTGCTTTGAAAGTCCTGGAGGTTTTTTATTTTTATTCGCCGCAATTAATCCCTTAAATTAAGCTCCACAAAAAAAATTAATTACTTCTTCTCTCCCTTTTTACTAATTTACCAGGTGACAAACTTCAATAACTTTGGGGGTATATCAAATTATCATTAAAATGGATAAGGATAAAAATCGTGTTTGTCCGGTTGAACTGGCAAACTCACTCGACAGTAAAATTAGAAGATGGTTACAAAATCCACAGAAAATATTATTACCATATATAACCGAAGGAATGACGGCCCTTGATATCGGATGCGGACCTGGATTTTTTTCAATTGAGATGGCAAAATTAGTAGGAGAAAAAGGAAGAGTTATAGCCGCAGATCTGCAGGAAGGAATGCTTCAAAAATTAAGAGGCAAAATAAAGGGAACCACACTTGAAAATAGAATAGCTTTAGTGAAATGTGATAAGGATAAAATAAACGTATTTGACAAAGTCGATTTTATTTTAGCATTTTATATGGTTCACGAAGTACCCGATAAAGAAAAATTATTTACTTCACTAAAAAATATATTGAAAGAGAACGGACAATTCTTGATTGTTGAGCCAAAATTATTCCACGTTACAAAAAAGGAATTTGCGTCAACTATTGAAAAATCGGTGAAAGCTGGATTCAAAGCAGATGACGGACCAATTCTGCATTTTAGCTTTTCTGCTTTATTAACGCATAGCTGATTTAATTACAGCGCCCCTCAGCTTTTCTTCGAAGTAACAGCCATAAAATCTGAGTAAACCCTCTTTACGCTCTTGCTTTTACATTTAGGACAGGTAAAAGTTTTTTTACTGCTGTATTCGCTGATGCTTAATTGAAGTGAAAATGTTTTGTTGCATTTATTGCATTTAAAGTCATATACAGGCATATCGCCCCCAAAAATTTTTATAACCTGATACCTATAAATTAATAAACAGAAAGGAATTTTTGAATAGCAAAAATTCATCGCAATTCCTTTATCCAAATTTATGCAGATATTGGCTTAATTACTTAATTTATTGTTACTTTATTAATTTATCTGGTTAAATAAATCTGAAAATTATCAGTTGTTGTCCGAAATTGATATATCAGTTAAAATATATTGGGTATTGGCGAAACTCTTTTATATACTAAAATTATGAATGATTTAGAAAAGCTTGGGTTCGATAATTGGTTTAGGGATAAGATTGAAACCACAAAATTAAGCAACTTTCAAATTGCCAGGGTAATCAGTGTAAATAAAAATAGTTTTGTCGTTTCTAACGGCAAGAGTGATATTTACGCGGAATTAACTGGGAAATTATTGTTCAATACTGAGTCATCACTGGATTTACCTGCCGTCGGCGATTGGGTTTACATACAATCACTTGATGATGACTCTTTAGCTATCATCCATGATATATTTCCCCGAAGATCATTACTAAAAAGAAAAGCATCCGGCAAAAATATTGAATATCAGGTAATTGCTGCAAATATAGATACGGCAATTATAATGCAATCACTCGATTCTAATTTTAACTTGAGAAGGCTTGAGCGCTACCTTATAATGATAAATGAAGGCAACATTACTCCCGTTATCTTCCTAAGCAAAAGTGACCTTGCAGGCTCTAATGAAATCGAAAAAAAGAAAAACGATATTTATAAAATTGTACCTGATATTAAAATTGAGGCTTTCAGTAATAACAAATTAACTGATATTGAAGATATTAAGACTCATTTTGTTACTGGTAAAACTTTTTGTTTGCTCGGTTCATCTGGAGTTGGTAAAACTACATTATTAAATAATTTGATTCGCAAAGAAATGTTCAAGACTCAGCCAATCAGGGAGAAAGATGGACGTGGCAAGCACACTACTACGAGACGTGAACTTATTGTATTAGAAAATGGTGCAATTATAATAGATAATCCTGGGATGCGTGAAGTTGGAGTAATCTCAACGGATTCTGGACTTGATGATACATTTAATGAAATTGCAGAGTTGTCGGCCCAGTGTCGCTTTAAAGATTGCACCCATACCGTTGAAAAAGGCTGCGCAGTCCTAAATGCTGTAGAACATGGAACTATTTCAAAAGAGAGATACAATAATTATTTAAAGATTTATAAAGAATCTCAGTATAACGAAATGTCATACTACGAAAGGAGACAAAAGGATAAAAAGTTCGGCAAATTTATGCATAACTATCTGAAAAATAAAAGAGATAAAAAATAGCTGCTTAATTTCGCATTATTTTGCTGCCGTAATCTATGGGCGATTTAATCGAAAGTATTATTTCTACGTGCATATCTCAACAGAAATATAGAAATTAAACATATAAATTTTTAAGGAAGAGAAATATCTTGCACACCACTAATAAAAAATCTCAGTACATCCTTCTGATCGGAATAATTTTGTTTTTATTTATGAGCAACTGCTCCCCTGCATCCTCAAATTACAAAAGACAGTATACAGTCGACCGGGAAGCCGTTTATAGCTTAATTGAACGTGTGGCTCCAGGTCACTCATCAGATTTCATTATAGAAACAATTTTAGGAAACAACAGCAATGAAACATTTGAAATAGAAGGAAAAGAAAATAAAATAATACTAAGAGGAAATAGCACACTGGCAATAACAAGAGCATTTAACTGGTATCTCAATTATTATTGCCACACTTCTGTTTCCTGGTACAAAGCCGAGCCAATAGATGTGCCTGCCGTGTTCCCCCCTGTTAAAGAGAAAATTCAAAAGACCTGCCGATTTAAAAAACGCTTCTTCCTTAATTACTGCACATTCGGATATACAATGGTATGGTGGCAATGGGATGACTGGCAAAGATTCATAGATTGGATGGCACTTAACGGAATTAATATGCCGCTGGCAATAACAGGACAGGAATATATCTGGGAAAAAGTGTGGGAAAAATTCGGCCTCACTGACGAACAGATCAGAGCATTTTTTACAGGACCTGCTCATCTGCCTTGGCATAGAATGGGCAACATAGACGGCTGGCTGGGGCCGTTGCCTCAATCATTTATAAATGAACAATTCGAACTGCAGAAAAAGATACTAAAAAGAGAAAGATCATTCGGGATGACTCCCGTTTTGCCCGCATTTGCCGGACATACACCAAAAGCTATCACAAATAAATATCCAAATGTAAAGCTGACAAATATGGGATCTTATGGCGTAGGACCGCAATACGATGCTTACTTTATAGATCCGATGGAACCTCTGTTTGTAAAAATTCAGAAAGAATTTATTAAGGAACAGACAAAATATTTCGGCACCGACCATTACTATGGGACGGATCCTTTCAACGAAATGACTCCACCGAGCTGGGACCCGGATTATCTCGCCTCCGTTGCAAAAACAATCTATAAAGGTATAGCCGACGTAGATAACGAAGCTGTGTGGGTCCAGATGGGCTGGACATTCTACTACGACAGAAAACACTGGACAAACCCGCGACTCGAAGCTATGATCAAGGCCGTTCCTAAAAACAAAATGATGATACTCGATTATTTCTGTGAGAAGCAGGAAGTATGGAGACTTACCGACGGTTTCTTCGGAGCACCTTATATCTGGTGCTACCTTGGAAACTTTGGCGGTGGAACACAAATGGCCGCGCCTCTTAAAAAAGTTTCGAAATTGCTTACTGACACAGAAAGCGATGATAACAGAAGGCATATGATCGGCATTGGTTCTACACTTGAAGGATTCGGAGTAAACAGGTTTATGTTCGAGTGGCTCTTTGAATATGCGTGGGACACTGGCTCTGCAAATACAGAAGAATGGATTACCAAATATGCTGAAACCCGCGCCGGACACAATGACCCGATTGTGGAAGATGCCTGGCGGCGGCTTTTGGATTTAACTTATAACCAGCAGGTATCCGGAGTCGGACTTGGAAATACAATAGAGATGCGTCCACGCTTTGTAGGGAATGACCATTATACCCGAAGAGGTGAAGCATATAATTACGGAAAGCTTGCAGATGTTTTGGCAGAAATGCTGCTCGCTGATAAAGAATCTCTCTCAAATCCCCGATATCAATACGACCTCGTTATGGTGTGCAGGCAGGTGCTCGCTAATCTGGAATTTGATATAAGGAATAAAGTATATGAGGCATATAAAGCAAAAAATTTAAAAATGTATGACAAATATTCTGCATTGTTCCTTGATATAGCCTCTGATGTTGATAAAATAGTTTCAACTCAGGAAGATTTCTCATTCGACGATTGGATCGCAGCATCTCACAAATTTGCATCGTCCGATGCCCCTGCATCATATTTCGAGAAAAGTGCAAAAGTACTGGTTACAACTTGGGGACAGCAGGGTAATTATCTGATTGATTATGCTGCAAAAGATTTCAGCGGGTTAATAAATTCATATTATAAAAAGCGTTGGGACATCTTTTTCAAAACAGTAAGAAAGGACTTAGTCGATTCAACAGAATTTAATCAGAAGAAATTCGATAATGATATCTCTTCGTTTGAGTGGCAGTTTTGCGAAACACCATATAAGCCTGAGACCAAGGTGCATTATGACGCCGGCAAGCTGGCAAGAGAACTTTATACTAAATATGTCGACTATTTTGAATTATTCAATAAAGCTGATTCTATCCCGAAACAATGAACAATTAAATAAAATGAAAATGCTATAAGATCACTTAGTTTCAAGGGGCTTACACCATTGAATGTATATCTCAGATTAATTGAAATCCTGGCTTTAATTGTTCTTCCCCTTCTGGTATTTTACTTAAGAAGCAAATGGCCGCAGAAAGAAATTGTAATACTTGTGATTGTTCTTCCTCTTCTATGGTATCTGTTTTATGCTCCGATTCATGAACTCAGTCATATACTTGGATGTATGGTAGTCGGCGCGGAAATAAAAGACTATAGATTGTTTGCACATTTCTGGAAAGGTGACTTCGGCTTCGCCTATGTCGATGTAGCTGGTGGTTTGGGTACAAATTTCAAATCTTTAATAATTCTAATTTCTCCTTATGTGTTAGATTTTCTTTCTCTCCTTTTAGGGTATTTTATTTTAAGCCGGTATAAAACAAAAAAGTCGCTTTGGGCTGGTCTGATTTTCCTGTTTCTTTGCCTTCGACCCACGTATGATGTTATCGATAATTACGTGGGTATAATTTATAATCATTCTGATTTTGTCCTGGTAATTAAAATTATTGGCTGGTTGATAGCATATAGCTTTGGCCTGATTACTGCAGGATTTGCCGCTTATGCTATCGGAAAGATACTGCAGAGATATAAAAACTATCCTTTAATAAAATTTACTATTAAAGGGATTAAGCCAGGATAATTTTGCTTATTGGAATCAGAAATTAATAGGACCAATCACCTTAAAAGGCTTAAAACTTCAAATATTCGTACATTTTTAAAATAAGTCAATATATTGTTGCAATGCACCGTACGTCTTACTATATTTTTTAGCCTAATAAATTAACTCTATTTTCCTTACAATTTACTGCCAAATAAATATTTAGGAGGTCTTATGAAAAGGATTTCTCAGATTCTTTTTGTTCTTATACTATGTTGGCTGGTAGCCTATAATATTTCCGCACAGGGAATGTCAGATAAGATGGACAGCAATTCATCTTATCTCACCAAACTGGTAGCGAATGATATAATGGCAACTGGCAAAAAAGTTATATCCCTTGCTGAAGCTATGCCTGCGAAAGATTATAGCTGGCGGCCAATGGAGGGTGTAAGGTCTGTCAGTGAAGTTTACGTCCACGTTGCGGCCGCAAATTATTTCCTTCTTTCTTATTTGGGCATGCAAATGCCAAAGATGCTAAAGCCAGGTTCTGAAAATGAAGGTTTGGAAAAAACAATGACTGACAAAAAGGAAGTAATAAAATTTTTGAAGCAGTCATTTGAAGACGCACATAAATTTCTGGAGGGTTACACCGCCACAGATTATGATGCCACTGTTAAATTACCCTTTGGAGAGTTTACGAAAGGTACTCTTTTAATGATAGCCGCTGGACACGTACACGAACATTTAGGACAATCTATCGCATATGCCAGAACGAACCATATCGTACCACCATGGTCTATGCCAAAAAAGAAATAAAATATTATTCAAAAAAGTCCCGGTTTACATCGGGACTTTTATCTTCATTAAGATCTTATCTGAATTACCACGTCAGCTTTTTCATTTAATGGTACTTTTAAAGATATTTATTAAATTTGGTTTTATCTGAGTGAATAAATCTTTCAAAGGCCACTCCTGCAAGAACAGATCTGAAATAAAAAAGAGGGGTAGTTATTATGAATATTTACAATAATATATTACAAGCGATTGGCAATACATCATTAGTAAAATTAAATAAAATTGTACCGCATGGCTGCGGACAGGTTTTTGTAAAACTTGAATGGGAAAATCCTACAGGTAGTATGAAAGACCGTGCTGCACAGGCTATGATTATTAATGCTGAAGACAAAGGAAAATTAAAGGCCGGTTATACAGTTCTGGAATATACGGGAGGTAGTACCGGAATTTCACTGGCATTAATCTGTGTCGCAAAAGGTTATCAGTTACAAATTATTACATCTGATGCATTCAGCAGGGATAAATTAAACCAGATGTCTGCTTTTGGTGCTGATCTTACTCTTGTGCCGAGTGAAAACGGTCTAACGACAAAAAAACTGATTCTGGATATGATTGAAGCAGCCAGAGAATTAAGCAAAAAGTCAAATACATATTGGACGAATCAGCTCTATAATATCGACAGCATTATAGGTTACTATCAATTGGGTGAGGAAATATGGGATCAGACTGAGGGTAAGATAAATGCTTTTGTTCACAGTGTCGGCACTGCTGCATCAATGAGAGGTATAGCAACTGTACTTAAAAAACACAATTCCAAAATTAAGATAGCTGCCGTAGAACCGGCTGAGTCTGCTGTGTTATCAGGAGGACAGCCTGGTCCTCATAAAATCGAAGGCGTTGGAATAGGTTATACCCCTCCCCTCTGGGATTCATCGCTTGTTGACAATATTATTCCGGTTAAGACTGAAGATGCAAAAGCTATGGTAAGACGTTTAGCACGAGAGGAAGGCCTTTTTGCAGGAACATCTTCAGGTGCTAATGTTGTTGCAGCTATTCAAATTGCTAAAGAACTGGGGCCGGAATCAAAGGTCGCCACATTAATGGTAGATAGCGGCTTAAAATATTTAAGTACAGATATTTTTAGAAAATAGAAAATTATTTGAACTTTTTAATCACGCTCAACGATGTTACGAACTTGAACATCATCAACTGTAATGAAAATTTATTTGGCAATGATATTTAGTTTTTATTAATTGAATTATTTATAGGCAATTTAATTTGAAAGAGAGTTTCACCGGGCCTTGACTTAACTGATATTTCACCCTTGTGTCTTTGAGTAATAATATTGTGGCTTATACTTAAGCCTAATCCTGTACCTTCTCCGGGAGATTTGGTCGTAAAAAAAGGATCAAAAACTTTTTCTTGTATTTCTTCAGGAATACCTGGTCCTGTATCTTTTATTTCAATAACTATTGAATCATTTTGTTTATAAGTTGTTATAATAATTTTTCCGGAACCATTCATAGCTTTAATCGAATTATCAATTATGTTTGTCCACACCTGGTTAAGTTCACTTCCATATGCCTGAATTTGGGGAAGATCCTTTGAATATCTCCGTTCAACAGCTATTCCCTTCTTTAATTGACTTCCGAACATTACGAGAGTATTATTTAAACCTTCATGTACATCAATAGATTGAATAGGCGCCCGATCCATGTACGAATATGATTTTAATGCTTTTACTATTTCAGTTATTCTTCCTGCACCCTGACCGATTTCTTCAATTAGGCTATGAATTACGTAAATACTGCTCATCGATTCAATAACAAAAGGGAATTGATCACCATCAAAATTTTTTGAAAGTTCCGTTAATTCTTCCTTAGTTAAACCAATATTTACAAGTGTTGATGAATACTTCCAGGGATTTGAAATACCTTTTCCTTCGAGCCAGAGTTCCATTTCGTTTTCAAGTTTATCTTGTTCAAGAGGTTTTAAGTTATTTGGTAATTTTGCTTTCTCACGTATTTGCTTATTCAACAAATCCATGGAATTCAACTGAGATTCGGTTAGTTTCATTTCCCCTAATTTATACTGAACGTCCTTAAATGTAAGAATATGTTCACCTAGCTGAACAGCGCCTCTTTGTGCAGCAGAAGCTGGATTATTAATTTCATGAGCCATACCTGCGCTTAATTTTCCCAATGTAGCTAATTTTTCACTTTGTCTTAAAGTTATTTCCTGCTGCAGATAAGCCAATTCAAGTTCCCTGTTCTTTTTTATCAATTTAATTACCAGTTCTTTCTTTTTTACAAAATAATTTAATGTGACAATTACAATTGCAGATACAACACCAATATTTATTACAAAGAAAATGTTGGATATAATATTTGGAAGGTTATTTCTTATTTCCAGAAAGGGTTGAAGGATTCCGCTAATAATAATGAGAATTACGTAGGTCAAAAACCAGCGTTTAGCACTTTGGGAAGTATTACACAGTAGCGCACCTATAGGGGCCAGCAAACCCCATATTATTACCGCACTGCCCTTAATAAAACCTCCAAGAGCAATCATTAATAAAAATGGTATAATTAAGACTATTGCTAATTGTGTAATACGAAAAAGTTTAAAATTTAATGTCCTGATCAGAATAATAAAACTAAAAGTTGAAATGATTGAGTAAATAAGCGGCAAACTTCCTGCTATTGGTTCATTAAACAAAATGTAAATAAATCCCCATACTATTGCTGCAATTGTAATTACTATTGAGGTGTTAACAAGGATGGATTTCCGAAGCCGTGTCTCCTCACTATCATCCTCTTTAATACCAATTTTTCTAATATAGGGCAGTATATTTTTCTTTAACGATATAGGCATTATACTTATCACTTAGGCTTTGAGGGTAGTGAAATAAGTTAATTAAATAGTCGGCATAAAGCAACCATTTGCATTAACTGTATAATTATAGTAATAATTAAGCTTGAATTTTTTAAGTTTTATCGGATGAAGGTATCATTTCCTCTTTCTTTACAGTTGGAAAAGACGGAAGGGGCCTGCTTAAAGCATATTCAACAATCTTAGATAGTGTCTCACCAAATGATAAACCATATTTTTCGGCTGATTCCATATAAGATACCCCCTCGGTTAAATCGGGATTGGGATTAACCTCGAGGACAAAAACTTTATTGTCTTTTGTTAATCTAAGATCCAGCCGGGCGTAATCAGTGCAGCCGGTAATTCTATAGGCATCAAGCACTGCGGCTCTAACTTTTTTCTCTACCCTTTTTGATAATTTTGCCGGACAGATAGAATGAACCCTGTGAAACGATTCTTCCAGTGGATTCCATTTTGCATCATAGCTGATTATATTCGGATGATCGGATGGAAGCTCGGAAAAATCAAATTCAATGATCGGTAAAACCTCAGGTGGATCATTACCCAGCACTGATACGTGAAGTTCCCGGCCTTCTATAAATTCTTCTACAAGAATCGGGGGAGTAAATTCGGCAAATGTTTTTTTGATTCTTTCACTAAGCTGTTCATAATCATAGACAACAGAACCTTTATCTACTCCGGAACTCGCGTCTTCACGAGAAGGCTTTACTATCATCGGATAATGCAATCCATGCCTTCCCGGCAATTTAGGTTCCATTAGCAGTTTATACCTCGGAGTAGAAACATTATTGGCAAGCAAAAGTTGCTTTGTCATTCCCTTTCTCTGACATAATGCAAGAGTAAAAGGCCTGGCACCGGTAAACTTCACTCCATAAAGAATAAATAATCCTGCGACAAGATGTTCAATCCCTGGATCATCGTGGTAGTATTCAATAAGATTAAAAACCACATCGGGAGGATTATGGCGAAGCAGATCAATTAAAACCTGTATATCCTCGTTTATATTTAAAAGGTCAGCCCTATAACCCTGTTTTCGCAAAGCTTCTGCTATTGCCTCATACTCTTCAGTAACTGTTGGCACATTGATATTATATTCAGGCTTAAAATCCAGAGAAGCCGGATCGACATCCTTTATTTTTTCATATATGTCTTCCCCTGAATGATTATATACTATAGCAACCTTGGTCTTTTTCTTTCTGGGCATAATCTTAATTAAATTTATATTTTTCGATTCTTATACGACTACCATAATAATAAGGTAAGGTTTTAAAAATTCTTGTAAGCTAAAACATAAGATATCGCTATTAATTATCAATTTTCGTTAAAGCAAATTTACAAAAAAGTAAGATTATCTTCTTGAAAGAGTTTATAAATGAATCGCTAGGTGAGAATAGAACCGTAAAAGATAAAAATAAATATAAAAAATATGGTTTATTAGATTCTTAAAAAGATAATGATAAATTAAAACTAGAGTTGAATCAATTCTGCATCTTTCCTTTGGCAAACCGTAGGATAGTGAACACTGATAATAAAATTGAAACTACCAGTAATTTTATATCAAATGTTTGAGTTAACAATAATGCCCCAAGCAAAAGAATTGAAATAATTCCATCAAGTTTATTTTTCATAGTTGCTCCTTTTTGTTAACTATGCAACTTCAAGTTGCAATGGATAAAGTGTGCTTTCGGTTTTTGGTTTTGATAATAATGAGCAGCGGTCTATATTAATACCGTCTGCTTTAAGATTTATAAAATTCACGAACAGTTTCCCGCTGAAATTATTTTTTATGCTGGCACCCGAATTAAGAAATGTTAGATTTTTTCTTGTGTATTCCTTTTGTTCGTGTAAATGACCGTGAAGCACCAGATCTGTCCCTAAAAACTTAAATGCTTCAATAATCTGTTTCTTTTTTCTTAATTTCATTGTTTGTTTTTCAGTCATCCTCCAGAAACTGGCTATTGATTTTTCCTTGACCTTAATCTTATTAAAATGATGATGAACAAGCATCAGTTTGTACTTTACCAGTTTCGAATAACTGCGGTAGATGTCGCTTAATTCCCGGATTTGTCCAAAGCCAATTTCTCCATTGGAGGCAAACGGATTCTTTAATTTTGAATATTTTGCAATAGAATTGAATCCCGCAATCATAACTTCATCCAGTATTTTTACAAAGGGGAACACGTTCTCTTCGTTTTGATAAATGCAGTTCTTAAATGTTTCTGAAAAGTATTCGCCGAACTCTTTAACCTTTTTTTCATAATTCACACTTCTGCATTTTTCAGGGAAAGTGAATAGTTCTTCAGGGGTCTGCGGTCCGCCAAATATATCGTGATTACCAATCACCAGCGACATCCTGTCAGATTCTAACAAGCCGAATTTCCTGAATAAGTTTCTGAGAGTTTCAAGATCTTTAGTGTCTGCGTTATCTACCAAATCCCCAGTTATAACAATATGGTCAGCCTGTTGTTGAAGAATATATTTTAATAGATGTTTTATCACTCTGAGATTTGAATCTTTGAAGAAGGAGTTTAGGTGAAGGTCTGATATGTGTGCGATTTTCATATTCTATATTTTTCCTCTTTTGCTGGACAACTTAAATCCTGTATATTAAGGAATTATAAAGAATATGTAACCAAATTGTTAAGCTTTGGGACTGGCTATAAAGACCATCCCCATAAGATGAATTCAACTAGAAGTCAATTATAAACTTTGAAACTTTTCTAACACCATTCTCAAAATTGCTGTTAGATATATTCCTTTTAATTTCACTATATTTTTCACTATTTGATAATATCCCCCCTATGGTTTCTGGTAATTTATCTGTTCTTTTTTCGTAAACCCCAAGCTTATTTTCGGTTAGAAAATCGACATTCCCTTTTTCCTGCTCCCAGATGTAACTGACTACAACCGGCACTTTTTTGCAAAAAAGGATTTCCATAAAGGTAGAAGCCCCGCATTTGGTTATTACCACGTCCGAGATATTAATTAATTCATCAACAAAGTCGACATAGCCAAATATTTTAATGTTTGTTAATCCATCATTTTTGACAAATTCAGATATATTATCAAAAAGATTTCTATTTCTGCCGCAAATTACTGCAATTTCTATATCTCGTAATTTTGATACTAATTCCCGAATTATGATTTCACCTTTAGGAATTCCTTCCCCTCCACCAAGCAGCAGCACAATTTTTCTATCACGGCTAAAGCCAAATTTTTTCTTCAATACACTGATTCTAATATCCATCACTCTACGTGAAAACTTTTCAGCAATTATAAAAGGAAAGACATTAAGCTTTTTTTCAGAAATTCCATTATCAAGACATCTTCTTTTTAATTTCTCACTAAACAATATAAAATTCTGGTCTTTCCTTAAAAACCAGATTGGGTGGGCAGTAAATGGATCGGTTACTATTGTTAAGACCTTAACATTGAGTTTTTCTTTTTTTACCAGGTTATAAACTGGTTTTATAAGGAAAAAGTGGAAAATCAAAATTTTTTCCGGTTCTTCCTTTTTCAGAATGTCCCGTAGACCGGGATAAACAAAAAATGACAATAAAAAATTATTTGTTTTCGATACGATAGGAATTTTATAGAGTGCATACAAAGTTTCATAAATCCAGGGAGTTTTCGTTTGAGATATCCTGTAGCCGTCTTCAATTATAAATCGAACAAGTCGATTTGTTTTGGCAAAACCATCAACAAGAAGAGTTTCAACTGATTCACCATAATTATTATTGAGGTAGTTTGCCAGGGATCTTGCTGGTGCTAGATGACCTCCGCCGGTCTTCAAATAGAGTAATAGATATTTGCTTTTCCTTTGCTCCATAATTCTTTATTATCTTAAAACCGGAGAATTATAACCTGGCATTTTGCCTTTTGTAACTATGTCTTTGATGTTATATGTACCCAATTTCCTGGCTTTTAGAAATCCATCCCACGCAGCTTCAGCTAATCTGCCTTTATTCAACCAGTCAAAAAGCCATTGATCGGCATAGTCGGGATTTTCCTGTGAAATCCCTGCCTGAATTTCGCGCAGCCATTGACGGTTAAATTTCTCCTGAGAGCCTAGCGTGGGAGTCATAATTATCGGGATGCCGAGCGCACAATAAAATGACAGTTCACTTGGTTTAGTCCATAGTATATCAGTCGTCCTCATAAGTTTATTAAAAATCTCAAAGTATTGGGGAATTTCCGGCGAATAAAAGACTTTTAGATTAGCACAATCTTTGAATTCCCTATTTTTAATTTCATTAAAATAATCTTTGACATTTTCTTTCACTCCGGCAATCAGGTTCAGGTTAATTTCATTATTCAGCAGTTTATTTTTGAGACTTAATGCAATTCTTCCTCCGATATCCATTTGTGCACCCGCACCGCCAACCGAATAAGATATGGTCAGTTTTCTATCGTTCTTAAAATGTAGATTGCGCTTCCCAAGGAAGTGTTCCACATTTTTATCATGACGATTCCAGAATCTTTTGTTTGGATCTAGATAAAATAATCTTTGCGCAAGATCTTTTTTCAAAACGCTTAATTTTCTATCGCCAAGCAGCGTCTGCGGTAACGGAAAGCCGGTTAAAAAAATTCTTTCTTCCGGTACGCCGTAATCGCGAAGACGTTGAGCCGCCTTACCGCAAGGGGCAAAATAGATAACTCTGCTTTCCCAGGGATCCCTTGCAACCCAAACCCTGTTAAGATCCGAATCACATATGATGCAATAAATTTCTTCATACCCTTTCATATCAGCAGCAATAGCAGGAGCATAAAACGATGTGACAAGAGGAAGCGGTTTAGCATTTATTTTTTCAAACATTCCTGAGCAGAGACCTTTCTTAACACTTGACTCCAATAAATTTACCTGGAATGTTGCGCCTGAAAGATTTCTCCTTGGGTAATATGAAGGAATATGCAAAAATGAGTCAAGCAATTTAAAGATCGATTTTCCTATAAATGGAATTCCGCGAGCCCTGGATAACATTTCATAAATATCAATTATTCGTGCCCACAAAACTTTTTCTGCTTCAGACGCTTCCCCATTCCTTCCAACGACGATAATCTCATTTTCTGAGATATCTTTTAACGGATAAACCGCCCGCAAATGGCCGTATCCCATATTCGCAGATACTAACCATACTTTAGTTTGTTTCAAGCTCATAGTTATCAAAAATCTTTAAGATAATATTATTTAATGACTTAACAAAGTTATTAGCAATTTGCTCTAATAATAAGTTTCCAATATTAAATAATTGTTAAATCTAAAAATCTGCCTGGATTAATTCTGTCAGTTACAACAAGTTTAAAACAGGTCTTAAGAACAAAAAATATCAAAAACTTTTATATAAAAATTTCGATTAACTTAATTTTAAGAGGTAATAAATGGTAAATGCCAAAGCTACTCATGCACAGGAATTGAAGGAAGGGAAAAAAGATACATCAGAAAAAGGATTAAATAAGAAAACAAAAAGCAAACTTAGCGATCCGGATAAATTAAGCCGGGAACATAATACTAAATTAAATTCAATAATTGAAGAAGTCAGGCATTCAATAGAACTTGACACGAATTAAAGCGAAAAGCATTACTAAGGTTCTGCATTCCCAAATTACTATACGCGCTTGAGCCTGTTAGCATTCCAGTTGGCGGGCTTTAAAACCATCTTGCATTAACTATCTAAATTGAAATAAAAAGATCAGTCAATCCTAATTAGATCAGTTAATTTTAAGGTTGAAAATACATTCTTTACAGTTGATTGAGCATTTTTAAGGGTGAAAGTAACATATTTAACTTTACAGATTGCACAAGCATGAATGAAACTTTCTATACCCATACTCGTGATAAAATTTACATTACTTAAATCAACCACGATATTTTTACTCCCTGCTTCAATTGAGTCTCTAACCAGGGTTTTGAAAGATTCATTCTCCGTTCCCAATAGCTTTTCTTTATCAATAATGATTGTAGTTGTATCCCCGTTATGTTGAACGCGCATATCCATAAATACCCCTTATAAAATGGAATAATAATTTTCACTAATTCTGCTACGTGTGAGTTATTGCGATATGTCATCCCTGGGATTTAGCATTTAGACCGCAATAACTCTAAGCCCTTCCGGAGTTGATAAGTAACCGATTACTTATATTAAATAATTCTTTTATCCTTATCAAGGATAAAAAATCAAATAATAACAATTCATAAATTACGCTTATTCATATCAAAGCCATTTCCTTCTTTTGAAGAAAATTAACATACCTATAACAACAAAAATCATAATTAAAATGACAAAAGGATAACCATATTTCCAGCTCAATTCAGGCATGAAATTGAAATTCATTCCGTAAATACCAACAATAAAAGTCAACGGGATAAAAGTTGTGGCAATTATAGTAAGAATTTTCATAATTTCATTCATTTTTTGACCAGACTGTGAGATATAAACTTCCTGTAATCCATTGATTACTTCTCGATAATTTTCAACATTATCAGCAATTTGCTTAATGTGATCATATAGATCCCGAAGGTATAAATAAGTAGATTTTGCAATAAAGCTGTATTGTTCTCGTTCCAAATTGTATATAATATCTCTTAATGGAGAAATGGCGCGTTTCAACCTTATAATTTCTTTTCTTATTGAATGAATGTTTTGAAGTATGCCTTGCTCTGGGATTACAAGCAATGAATCTTCAATTTTTTCTATATGCCCATCAATTTTTTCCAGTACATTGAAATAGGTATCTACCATCGTGTCAATTAATCGATAAGCAAGATAATCCGCTCCTGACTTCCTGATCCTTCCACTATTACTCCTAATCTTCTCCCTTATTAGATCAAAAACATCGCCCTCTTTTTCCTGGAATGTAATTAAGAAGTTTTTCCCAAGGATATAACTTACTTGTTCTATATTCAGCCTATTTAATTCATCATTATAATTTATCATTTTGGTCATTATGAAAATGTAATTATCATATTCATCAGCTTTGGGACTGTGCCCAACGTTTAGAATGTCTTCAAGAACTAGAGGATGAATTCCAAATATTTTTCCTACTTCATCAATCACCTTAGGATTATGTATCCCGCAAATATTTATCCAAGTAACATTTTTACCTGTTTTATACTTCTTAAGTTTGCTTAATTCCTGTGTTGGAATATTTATCTCATTTACTTTGCTTGCATTAAAGTAGAATACACTAATTTTAACTTGGTCGACCTTTTTTTCGCCTGTAAATATAAGCGACCCGGGGGACATACCTTTTTTATTCTGTCTCATCTTTTTAAAAAGCATTATTAATTCCTCAAATTCTTGTATATAATGTAAAAAATTGAAAAGCTTTATTAAAGTTAAAATAAATAAGTTATTTATTTTTTTGATAACTTTAAGAAGGAATTAATTTGAAATGTTATTCTTTTCCTCCATATGACCTGTGCAGGCGCAGTTCATTTTTTTATTATCATCCAACCTGAAGATTTCCTCATCCTTGACGATATTCCAGAAGTTCTTATTATCTGGAAGGGTATATTTCTGGTGTTTGATTGAAAGAAACTTCCTTTTATTCATAATATAAAATATGAAAATTTATCGGGCTGCATTAGGAAGATACTATTAACAATTACCCTAAGATAAGTCCACTTAGCAAAAATATTTATTGCTTTGATTTTGCCGAATTATTAAGTTGAATGAAATTAAAATTGTTCTTACCTCCAATCTCGTTTTTTGTAAGGGGAATCTACCTGTCGCCTGCCTGCATGTAAGCAGCGTAGACAGGCTTTTCAAAGGGAAGTCAGACGTATTTATATTAAACATTAAAAAAGGGCCATATTATGGTTTCAAGTATTCAAAAAGAAAAAGCCGAACTGTTCCTGAAATTTCATCAAAACAAAGAAATCCTGGTTCTGTTAAACTCGTGGGACATCGGAAGTTCTAAATTAATAGAAGCAATTGGTTATAAAGCTATAGCAACAACAAGTATGGGTATAGCTGCCTCTTTAGGATATCCTGACTGCCAGGTAATACAATTGTCCGAAATGATTGAAGCCATAACGGGGATTGTAAATGCAGTACAAGTTCCGGTAACTGTAGATATAGAAGCCGGATATGGAAATAATTTAACTGAAATAATTGATTCTGTTAAAAAAATAATTGCAACAGGAATTGTTGGAATAAACATTGAAGACAGTATTGAATTAAGTCCAATATTAATTGACGAAAAGGAATTTTGTGAAAGGATATCTGCCATTCGTGCATTGTCAGATTCACTGGGCTTTCATTTAGTAATTAATGCAAGAACGGATTCATTTTATACTTCGTTAGGTACGCAAAAAGAAAAATTATCTGAATCAATTAAGCGTGGCAATAAATACCGGGAAGCTGGTGCTGACTGCATATTTATACAGCCTGTATGGGAAAAAGAAACGATTTCGACACTAGTTAAAGAAATCAATGCCCCGATTAATATTCTTGCAAACCCTAAGGCTGGGGAAGGATTACCACCATCTGTAAGCGAACTGCAGGATTTAGGTGTTGCCCGTTTGAGTCTTGGGTCTAGTTTGATGAAAGCTACCTTAGCTTTAATTAAAAAAGTTGCTGACGAACTCTCTGAAAAAGGGACTTACAATATTTTATTGGATACCTTAACTCCGCTTTCCGATGCTGCAATGGCCTATAAAATGACAACAAGATTGAATAAATGAAGGATCGCCACTAACATTGACTATAAGTAATTTTAATTATTCCTTGCTCGGAAAATTCCGCAGGAATTTCTCCAGCTTTTCTCTTTCCTCTAAATGCTCTATACAGGAACAATTCATCTTTTTATTTTCATCCAGGCGATAGACCGTTTATCCCTGGCGATATTCCATAAATTCCTATCACCAGGAAAGATATATTTCCGGTATAGATCGACATAGCTGCCCGGCAAAAATATTAATTGATTAAATATTGTCAAATTGTTAAGTTGAATAAAATCTAAGATTATTGTGGCTTCCAACTTGCATTTCCTGTAAGGAAAACTTGCAGAATGTAAATTATTTATGCTTT
>CAYPNM010000045.1:0-10916 GCA_964412105.1 uncultured Ignavibacteriaceae bacterium
CGATAATGGTTCCAGGCTTGCTACATTCATTCCACCGAAATTGCTAAAGGATGCTGATAATAAAACGCGGTCCGGGGCTCTCATCCCATCTCTGATAAATTTGGGCATTTTTGATAATTCTGTCTTAGCGAACAGGTGGTCGTCCCAATTCTTTTTTGTTTGTCCTTTCAGATCATAAACCCATTTTACCGTGCGCTTCTCCCACTCTTTCAGAAAGGCAAGATATGGCGGCTTTTTATGATAGGGGATTAGATAACTCATAGGATTAGATGGATCTTCTGAATTCGCCAACCACCAGACCGCATCATTGGTTTCCGGATCAATGATCCAAATGACACAGCGGGTTAATACAAGATCAAGCCTTGTCAATTCGGTAAATAAAGTACCTATCAAGATGCGCAATTCTTCAGAAGTCTGCATGGCCATACCCCTTGCTCTCACTCTTTCAAGGCCGGCTTCAATTTCAAGTTCCCGGTTTTTATTAAGTAAGTCGGCAGTTTTTTCAGCTACTTCCTTTTCAAGTTTTTCTTTTTCTGCAATTAGGCCGTCAACCGGAAATGATTCATTTTCTCTTTGCGCAGAAGCTGGTATAGAACCGTGTATATGATAGAGCAGCCATTTGTTCTTTTGTTTTTTAAAAACGGCAGAAACGCGGAATCGAATTTTTATATTATTTCCTTTTGATACAGTTACTTCGGTTTCTCCAAGAACCAGTGCCTGGTCTTTTTGCAACTGAACTTTTGTCCACAGAATTCTAACGGGCATAGTGGTATTTACTTCTTCGAATTCTCTTTTAAGGAATTTCTTGAAACCGCTGTATGATTTTACAATTTCATCCTTGCCGGTTCCGATCGCTGTTATGTCCGGATGCCAAAATGAAAGAACTTTTTCAAATGCGCCTTTGCCCCTGCTGAAATGAGCCTTCCAGTAGGAGCTGAATGCTTTGGATACTTGTTTTTCCTGAGGTGTCATAATTGTTTTATCTTAATTACAATGAAAAATTTCTCAGTAGATTGAAAACTTGCCTTTAATTGATTTTACTTTCATAGTAATAAAAATTTGTTTTGAAATTGAGAGAATAACTTATTAGTCTGTTTTCGGTATTAATCCAAGTTGCTGCATAAAACTCAGATTATCAAAAAAGTCCTGCTCTTCAGCAATTTTTCCATCCTGCATACGCACCAAGGTGACACCCTCCACCTCCACATCTTTTCCTGTTGCGGGTATGCCGAAGAATGTACCGGTGTGTTTGCCTTTAAAATCCCAGTGTTTCACGAGTTTGTCACCCTGTCCGAATACATCTACAATAGTGAACTTAATATTTGAAAACCCGTTTACATAATTGGCATACATTGCTCTAGCGTTATCAATTCCTACAACATCCGGATTTGCGTGCATTACTACATCCCTTGTAAAGTTGGAATCGTTAAACATGTCGAGCTTGCCATGATTGATAATTTCATCCCATACATTAGTGTATTTTTTTATGTTTGCCTGAACGTGTTCGGCTTTCTCTTTATCAGGATTTGAACAGGATGTAAACATTATAGAAAAAGCGAAAATGCTAATAAATAAGCAGGCCAATGAGGGCAGGGAAGTCTTCATATAACTCCTTTTTTGGTTAATAATTTATTTATGGTTTAGGCTTGATGAATATTCAATTTATCTTAATATAATCTAAAAAGCTAATATTATCTTGTAAACTATTTCAACAATACGTCATCGCGACCTACCTATCGGCAGGCAGGAGTGACAATTGTTTTAGTAGAGACACGCCATAACGAGTCTCTACAGAATAATCTTATAATATTTTTCAGACGAACCAAAAGATTTCTCTATCCCGCGATAAAGCTAAGCAGGATGCCCCATTCCCACAATACTTACAGGAAGCGCATCCTTTAAATACTTGCCAGATTCAAAATTGTCAGTGAAGCATTTGAACGTTTAATTTTTTTAAAAGGCGATAATCTCATTTGATTAAAAGAACGATTGTCTTAATAATTCTGAGGCATGTATATATATAGTATATTCCTGCACAGGTGTTTAAAGGCTTTTAACCTGTGCGCATACGAATAAGGATATCAATTCCTGGATTATAAGAAAGAAATTAAGGATAAATAGGGAAAAGGCAAATAGTATATAATTCATAAAAATGTGTTTTTTAGCATAATTCATAACCTGGAGATTACCATTGAGCTTATTGCTTCTGGCAAAGGTTTTATTTCAGGGCTTCGGAAGGAAGAACAAACTCTTTAGTAGAGCACGCCTACCTGCTGGCAGGCAAGTCGACGATGCGTCTCTTAATACCCCAGATTACTTCCTTTATTTTTCATTATTAAGATTTAAATTATAGTTAAGTATTACAGAAAAACTTTAATAATGGAATATCAACAAACAATCTGGACAATTGGGCATTCAACGAGATCAATTGAGGAATTTATAGAAATGCTGCTTGCTTTTCAGATTGCCGTGCTTGTTGATGTGCGCAGTTTTCCTGGTTCGAGAAGGTTTCCACAGTTTAATAAAGAAAATCTTGCTGACTCATTGTTGACGAATAAAATAGATTATGTGCACATCCTGAGACTTGGCGGCAGAAGAACACCAAAAAAGGATTCCAGGAACACAGGCTGGAAACAGGAATCATTCCGCGGGTATGCTGATTATATGGAAACAGAATATTTCAAAAAAGGTATTGAGGAATTGATTGAAATAGCGGAAAAGAGAAAAACGGCAATTATGTGTTCTGAGGCTGTCTGGTGGAAGTGCCACCGCTCAATGATTTCCGATTATCTAAAGCTTAACGGCTGGGATGTTCAACATATTATGGATAAAGCCAAAACTGAGGAACATCCCTACACACAGGTTGCAAAAATTATTAATGGGGAACTGGATTATTCGGGTGATGAGCTTTTTTAATATTTTACTGAGCCAGGTATCCTCCGTCTACTGCAAAATAATTCCCTGTAATAAAGGATGACTTTTTAGAGCTTAAAAACAAAACGAGATCAGCCACCTCTTCCGGTGTTCCAAGTCTTCCAATCGGATGAAGCGGTACAATAAGTTTATCGTCTATGCTTTCAATCATAGGAGTTTTTATGAATGCCGGGCCGACTACATTTATTCTAATGTTCTTATCACCATATTCTAATGCCGCAGTTTTGGTAAGACCGATCAAACCATGTTTTGCTGCCGTATAAGCCGGTGCTTTTTTGAATCCAACCATTCCAAGGATGGATGACATATTTACAATTACGCCTTCACCGCTTTTTAGCATTTCGGGAATCTGGTAACGCATTCCATAAAACACACCTGATAAGTTTACACTAATTACTTTATTCCAATCTTCGATAGCGTATTCTCCCGTTGGTGCCAGAGGACCACCAATTCCTGCATTATTGCAGGCAATGTGAAGTGCACCGTAGCTTTCGATAGTTTTCCTTACCAGCATCTCATTATCTGAAGGTATTGATACATCGGATTTTACAAATACCGCCTGCCCTGAATTTTTTTTAATCATTCCAACAGTTTCTTTTCCGCCCGACTCAGATATGTCAGAAACCACTACTTTCGCACCTTCTGACGCATAAAGCAGTGCGACGGCTCTTCCGATGCCCGAGCTCCCGCCGGTTACAATGGCAACCTTGTTTTCTAATTGTTTCATAAATCCCCCACTAATTATTTTATAGTTATTAATAATAGAACATAATTCGTATAAAAGATAAATTCCCGTTAATCAAATAAATTCGTTTTCAATATGATTTACAACCATATTAATACAGTCTTTAGGTAGAAATAAATAAAATGTCGTATAAATTTTTTTTGCATTTATAATTACTAAATAATTGAATAGATTAATTATGTACGATAATCCAATTCTTCAAAGAAAAGGGGGTCAGTATGAACGTACTTCAGAAAATTGAATACTGGGCAGATCATCATCACCCCGTATGGCTCGATGCAATAAGAATAATTCTCGGTCTGGTACTTATTACAAAAGGAGTTGCATTTATAATAAACAGGCAGGAAGTAATTCAAGAGCTATCCAGCACCACCACAGGTATGTCGGAGTTCGTAGCATTTTATGCGGGGCATTATGTAATAGTTGCTTTTATTGTGGGAGGACTGTTCGTAGCGATTGGATTTATTACAAGGTGGGCATTGTTATTTCAGCTACCTGCTATACTCGGTGAAATTATCATGGTTGATTTTCACAGGAACTTTTTTGCGCTCAATTCGCAGTTCAATTACCTGATACTGGTTCTTGTTCTTATGATATTTTTTATTCTTTACGGTTCAGGTAAAATCTCTTTTGATCATTGGCTGCTTAAGTGGAAGGAGGAGTAGATTAGCGTTTAGTTTGTTAGCGCCTGCCTGCCGGTAGGCAGGTACAGCGTATAGTATTTTTGATTACCTAAGCCAGAGATCAGAAGTCAGAGGTCGGAGGTCAGAAATCAGTATTGGAATGTTAACGAAGCTTGACGCGATGGCTCATTAAGAGATGCACGGGAATAGCAGAGGGTACAAAGAGGATTTACAACAAAATTATGGGGCAGGTTAGTGTAGAGTTCAAATCCCCAAAACTATGACGAACGGTTTGTAATTATATATATTTAAGTATGAAAAAAAGAGATTTAAGGTTACAAACTGAGCAATAATAATGGGTAATGGTTCATATTCTTTTACAAAATTTTTTCTTCCCTCATATTTCAAGATTATCGGGCTCGTCCTCATTATAATTTCAATCCTTGTTTTGGTGTTTACTGCACTTTTAATGTCTTATCTGGATTTTTTCCCCGCCGCTCAACAGTTGCTAATGTTTAACAGATTATCGTTAGTCTGCGGATTATCTCTCATCATTTTTTCAAAGGAAAGAACGGAAAATGAAGAAACGCAAAAATTAAGATTTAATGCTTTTGTCTTTTCAATGGGAGCAAGCATTTTAATAGTAATTGTATTTGAAGTGATAAATATCCTTAATAAGCAGGTTCCGTTATATGCAGTTGATTTTTTAATTATCGAGATGTGCGCCTATTACATTTATTTCAGATTCAATAATTAAATTTAAAATGTTCCGACAATGCCTAATGATTACTATTAAGGTATATTCTACTTATTTTTTATTCGGTTTTTAAGGGGCTTTTTTGAAAAAGAGCATCAACATATTACTTGCGATTTTACTTTTCATAAATTCAGGGGGATTTATAATTGTTTTTTACAGTCAGCAGTTATCCGTAAAAGAAGAAGTTTTTAATTCCATACATAATGGTGATTATTCTCCATCAGAACTTATTTGTTTCAGGATTAAAAAAGATCTGCTTTATAAAGACAAAAATGGCTTTATATGGAATGATAAAAAAGAATTCGAATATAATGGCAGGATGTATGATGTAATAAGAATGAATGAAAACGGTAAGGATTATGTCCTATGTTGTTTGAATGATCTGACGGAGGAAAAAATAATAAAATCATTTGCCGGAGAAATTAACAGGCTTGTTACTGATGATCCGAAAGATTCCAAATCCAAAACAAGCTTGTTTAATCTGATTTTCCAGGCGCTACTTTACAATAAATTTGAAATTTTACCTTTCTTAAAAGAACAAAAATTAAATCAAGCTGTTTCAGAAACCATCATTAAATTTTATAAAGAAATTCCATCACCTCCTCCCAAGTACTGCTGAATTTGTATAACATATTAAAAGCAGTACTACTAATTAAACATTTTATTTAATTAACCAAGAATTCATGGGAGAAGAATGAAAAAATGCATTTTTATTATTATCCTTTTATTGCTTAATTCACTGAGCATTTTTCCGCAGGAGAAGCAAAGCGCGGGCGATACCCTAACATACAAATTACCTGAGGATGTTGTTGTAACAGCTTCGAGACTAAGCATCCCACTTAAAGAAATTTCATTTGCCACGAGTGTGGTAGGCCAAGAAATTCTTTCGACAATGCCCAGATCAGTCTCTATTGATGAAGCACTTAAATTTGTGCCAGGTGTAAAAATAGATAACCAGTCTAACGGTGACAGGCTGCATTTATCGATACGCGGGATAGGAATTTTAACCGAAAGGGGCATTCGAGGAATAAAAATTATTCAGGATGGAATTCCTATTAATGATCCGACCGGTTTTGCGCCTGATTTTTTTGATATTGATATGGCCGATGTGCAACGCATTGAGGTTTTAAGGGGACCGGCAGCATCACTTTACGGCGGGAGTTCTTCCGGTGGAATTATTAATGTAATTACAAAAAATTCTCCGGACACTCCTTTATTTGGGGAAGCTGGAGGTGTTTATGGTTCGAATAATTTCTGGAAAAGTTACGGACAATTTGGGGGAAATGTAAACGATGTTAATTACAGGATTTCTTTTGGCAGAACCATGGGAGACGGTTACAGGATTCATACGCATTTCTGGGGCGACAACGTGTACGCAAAAGCAACATATATTCCCAACAGCAATATTAAGTTAACGCCAATACTGGAATACATCAATTATTATCACGAAAATCCAGAGGGAATCACTCTTCAGCAGTATAATGAAGATCCTAAACAGGCCAATCCTGACGCTGTTCCATATAATGAATATCTTCAAACAGAAAGAACCACTGCAGGGCTGACAGGGTTGATGATATTTAAACAGAACGAAATAAAGTTTAATGTTTTTACAAAGGGAACCCAGTTTACGGAAGCAAATAATCATACTTTTAATTACAGAACAATTCAAACTCCCGGAACTTCAGTGCAGTATTCTTACAGCAGTGGAGCGGCAGAAGATTTTTTCAGGAATAAAATCAGCGCAGGCGCAGATCTTCAATGGCAAAAGATAGAAGAACACCGCGTAGATAATATTTATTCTGTCCCGGGCGATACTGTCAGATCAAGAGAAGAAATTAATCAAAGAGGCATCGGGCTATTTCTATTGGATAATGTTTCTCTTGGCAAAAAGACTAATTTGTTTTTCAGTCTGCGTTATGACAAAATCCACAACGAGCTAAATGATCTTCTCAAACAACCCTATGATGCTTCCGGAGAGGCGGATTTTTCGAAAGCTACGGGAAGGATTGGTATCAGCTATTCGTTGATGGAAGAAGCTAATCTTTATGCCAACTGGGGCCAGGGATTTCTTCCACCAGCTACGGAAGAACTTGCACAGAACCCGGACAACTTCGGAGGATTTAATACGCATCTTGTTCCGTCAACTTCAAACGGATTTGAACTGGGGAGCCGGGGAGATGTATCAAAAATTCTGTATTACGATATTACAGGATTTTATCTTGTTACAAAGAATGATTTTGACCGGTATAGAATTACTGATCCGCTGCGTAACCAAGAAACATTTTACAGGAACGCGGGCTCCAGCAGAAGATTCGGTATAGAATTTTATTCAAGATATAATCCGATCAGCCCTTTAATACTGCAGGTTGCGTATACTTTTTCACACTTCAAATACACTAATGATACTCCTATCAGAATTATGATGGATGATACATCTATTGTTAAATATATAGTCAACGGAAATTATCTTCCCAATTCACCGATGCATCAATTATATATTGATGCTGAGTATCATTTTCTTGACAACTGGGTTGTTGGTATAAACAGCGAAACACTGAGCAAGACTTATATAGATGGTGCTAATATAGAAAGCGAGGCTGCGCCAGGTTATACATTAATCGGTGCAAGAGTGGGGTATAAATTTCATCTGAATAGTTTTAAGGCTGAAGTCACGCTGCAGGGAAGAAACCTTACCGATCAGAAGTATATAGCCTTTACGGAACCTGATCCCGGTGGAAATGCTTATCAGCCGGGTGCGGGGAGAGAGTTTTTTGTAAATGCAAAGCTTGAATTATAGGTTACTTCGAAAAGATCCCGGTTTTCCTGAACGCCGGGATCTTTACCAAAGCACAGATAGAAATTAAAAGAATTATGAAAAGATGACATGTTACAGGAATGGTATCAGCGGTTCTATTATTGATATTTCAGTTTATTTTGTTTGGACTTATAGCAGGTCGGTTTTTCTTATCAGAAAAAGCCTGACCTGTTTTAACAGCTTCACAATCAAAGAGGGCCAGATTCTTTTATAATTTTCCCTTATCAAACTTGTGGATTTCATTTATATGTTTGATATTTTCACAGTTAATGATTTGTAATAGCGTTTCTATCTCAATCAAGTAAAACCTGATCCAGCTATTTTTATTTGGGTAAATAAAAACAATAAAATTAAATACAAAAATGCTTGACAACCCTTTAATTATTCAACATACCAAAGCAAAAAGGAATTAGATTAAAGATGAAAAAGTCAATTATCTTCGTGCTGGTTTTCCTGCTTCACTTCCCGGCCTTTTCTCAATCCATTTCGCGGATTGAACCTCCAAACTGGTGGACAGGTATGAAATGGAATACAGTAACCCTGCTGATTTACGGTGAAAATATTTCGGAATTACAACCGACTTTTGATTATCCGGAAGTTGAATTGATAAAAAAGGAAAAGACGAGCAACAAAAACTATTTATTTGTTACTATAAAAATAGATCCTTCCGCTAAAGCCGGTGACATAAAAATCAACTTTAGGGATGGTAATAAAATTATCATTTCAAAAAACTTTCCAATACTGGAAAGGGAAGAAAATAGTGCAAACCGGAATAGCTTTACTACTAAAGATGCAATACTACTAATCGTTCCTGACAGGTTTTCAAACGGGGATACCACAAATGACATTGTGCCGGGAATGAGTGAAAAGACCATGGACAGAACAAAAGATTTTGCAAGACACGGCGGTGACATACAGGGAATTATGAATCATCTGGACTATATAAAATCATTGGGTTTCACACAAATCTGGAACACACCTCTTCTTGAAAATAATCAGCCGGAATACTCATACCATGGCTATTCGATAACGGATTTTTATAAAATTGATCCGCGTTTCGGTACTAACAAACTGTACAAAACTTTTGTGGCGGAAGCTAAAAAGATAGGTATAGGAGTTATCTGGGATGTTGTTTTAAATCATTGTGGCGATGAAAATTATTTTATAAAAGATTTACCTTCAAAAGACTGGGTCAATTATCCTGATACGAGAGTTCAGTGCAATTTTCAAAAATCAACTTTGTTTGATCCGTATGCGACAGAAATTGACAGGAAGGAATATACAGATGGCTGGTTCAGCAAACATATGCCTGATTTAAACCAGCGAAATCCTTTAGTGGCAAAATATCTTATACAGAATACAATCTGGTGGATAGAATATGCGGGGCTCTCAGGGTTAAGAGTAGATACATTTTCTTATTCGGACAAGGATTTTCTAACAACCTGGACGAAAGCCGTATTGAATGAATATCCTAATTTTAACATGGTCGGCGAAGAGATGACAAATCAGATCGATTGGGTGAGCTACTGGCAAATTGATAAGGTAAACCGAGATGGATATAAATGTTATTTACCCACTTTAATGGATTTTTCTTTAAGCAATTACGTTGTCAACAGTCTCTCCTATTCCAGTCCATGGTTTTCATCGTGGCAGGATACATACCAGAGCATTGCCCAGGATTATAATTTCCCGCATCCTGATGACCAGCTGATTTTTCCCGATAATCACGATATGGACAGGTTTTACTCAAGATTGAATAAGAATTTTGACAAATGGAAACTTGGCATTGCATTATATATGACGATGAGAGGAATACCCCAGTTTCTTTACGGAACGGAAGTTTTGATGACCAATAAAAAGTCGGGTAACGACGGCCAGAGACGCGGAGACTTTTACGGGGGCTGGATCAATGATAAAAAAAATGCTTTTACAGGTAAAGGACTTACTGTACAGGAAAAGGAGGCACAGAATTATTTTTCAAGACTGCTAAACTGGAGAAAAAATAACATAGTAATACACAATGGAAAATTTAAACATTATGCTCCGCAGATAAATGATGTTTACGTGTATTTCAGGTATACGGATAAAGGTAAAGTTATGGTTATCCTGAATAAGAACAAAAATAAAGTGAGTCTTGATATGAAAAGGTACAATGAAATGATACCGGCTGCTTTTAAAGCGAAAGATATTATTTCAGAAAAAGTAATGGAGATAAAGGATGTGCTTGACGTTCCTGCAAAAACAGCGATGATTTTGGAAGTGGAATAAGATCACAGGGGCCAACTGCTTAAAAATAAATTTTCCGGCAGTGTGCTAACCGGCTGAATGCTCCCGGAAAGATTTTGATTCTTATAAGCATATCGCAGCTATAAAAAACGGGCGGGGAAAAAATCCCTGCCCGTTATTCAAATAAATGATTTACTGAATTAGTAAATCAGCTTACATCTCATCAATAATTTTATTAAAAATTGCACTCGGGCGCATAACGGCTGCAGCTTTCTTATCATCAGGTAAGTAATAGCCGCCGATGTCTGCCGGTTTGCCCTGCACTGAAATTAAATCATTTACAATCTTATCTTCATTGGCCTGAAGTTCTTTATGCATTTTTGTGAAACGGGCTTTCAATCCGGCATCTTTATTTTGTTCTGCTAATGCCTGAGCCCAGTATAAAGAGAGATAGAACGAACTTCCCCTGTTATCTATCTCGCCGGCTTTTCGTGAAGGATATCTTGCATTTTCCAGATATTTCCCGATTGCACTGTCGAGCGTTTCAGCCAAGAGCGCAGCCTTTGCATTACCGGATTTTTCGGCTATCATTTCCAGAGAGGGGACAAGTGCGCAGTACTCACCGAGTGAATCCCATCTCAAATGACTTTCTTTTAATAGTTGCTGAACGTGTTTCGGAGCGGAACCGCCGGCCCCTGTTTCAAATAAACCGCCACCCTTAAGTAGAGGAACTATTGAAAGCATTCTCGCACTGGTTCCAAGTTCAAGAATAGGGAAAAGGTCTGTGAGATAATCACGAAGTACATTTCCGGTAAC
>CAYPNM010000045.1:11016-15316 GCA_964412105.1 uncultured Ignavibacteriaceae bacterium
CACATTCTGAAAATGTCTCCGCTTTCAACCTGCTTTTCAAGCAACGTTTTTCCTTCAGAATTTACTACACGAATTACGCCATCGCCTTTAGCCTCAAATGTTTTATCATGGGAACCATACTCCTCTGCTTTTTTTGCCATTAAACCAACGTTGGAAACTGCTCCCATTGTAGTCGGATCGAATTGGCCTTTTGCTTTGGCGTCTTCAATAATTTCACTATATATTGTTGCATAACAGCGGTCGGGTATCATTGCCATGCAATCCTGGAGCTCATCCTTTAAGTTCCACATTTTGCCGCCATCACGTACAACGTTCGGCATAGATGCATCTACAATTATATCATTGGGAACGTGAAGATTAGTTTTTCCGATTCTTGAATCAACTATTGCGAGCGGCGGGCGGCTTTCATATACTTTGTTTATATCTTCTTCTATTTCTTTTCTTTTATCATCAGGAAGTTTTTTTAGTTTATCCAGGATATCCAACAAACCATAATTTGGATTAGCACCTATTTCTTTCAAAGTATTTGCGTGTTTTTCGAGGGCATCTTTATAGTATGCAGAGACAGCGTGCCCGAACATAATCGGATCGGATATTTTCATCATAGTAGCTTTAAGATGAAGCGAAAGAAGCACACCATCTTTTTTTGCAGCTTCAATTTGTTCAGCATAAAATTTACGCAGCTCTTTCACATTCATTACTGCTGCATCTATCACTTCTCCGTTAAGCAACTTAAGGTTTTCTTTAAGGACTTCTGATTTTCCATCCTTACCGATGTACTCAATTTTGACCACATCTTCTTTGTTCATTGTTAATGATTTCTCTGAGCCATAAAAATCTTTTTGAGTCATATGAGTAACCCGCGCTTTTGATCCGGAAGCAGGCCAGGGCTTCATCATTTTATGTGGATGCTTTTTAGCAAACTTTTTAACGGAAGCTGCAGCCCGTCTGTCTGAATTCCCTTCTCTGAGAACAGGATTTACAGCGGAGCCGAGCACTTTTGAAAATCTTTCCTTTAATGCTTTTTCTTCCTCAGTTTTAGGTTCATCCGGATAATCGGGAATTTTATATCCTTTTTCCTGCAATTCCTTTATGGCTGCATGAACCTGTGGAATGGTAGCACTGATGTTTGGAAGCTTTATGATATTGGCTTCAGGCTTTTGAGTGAGTTCTCCAAGTTCGGTAAGATAATCATGAATTTTCTGATCTTCGGTCAGATTATCAGGAAAGTTTGCGATTATTCTGCCGGCAAGGGAGATATCTTTTGTTTCAATTTCAATTCCTGTCCCCTTTGCAAATGATTTAATGATTGGCAATAAGCAATAAGATGCTAATGCCGGGGCTTCGTCAATTTTAGTCCAGGTGATTTTTGTTTCCATTTGTTTTCCCGCTTTTTTTGTTTCAGTAGTTACGCAGTGTAATTTATAAACATCTTTAAAAATACTGAATCTTTGATAATTATTAAAGAAAGAGACCGGGATAAATTCTGATCATTATGCGCTAAGCTATCCGGATTCTCACTCATCACAATTATTTTTGAAATTTTGAAAGAATGTATTATTATCAATCCAAATTATTTCATCTCTAATATACACGGGGGCTTGTGTATGTTCCGCAGATCTAAAAGCGTTTTTCAGCGCTTTCTTTTCATCCTGCTGGTTATATCCTTCTTTTCATTCAACAGCAGCACATCTCAGGATAGTTCAAACTATGTTGAGAAGAATTATGATAAGCATGAATACTATATTCCTATGCGTGATGGGGTAAAATTATTTACAATTGTTTATTCCCCCAAGGATGAATCCGTTAAATACCCGATTATGTTAACCAGAACCCCATACAGTGTGGGTCCATATGGAGAGGACAAATTCAAAGAAGCCCTTGGGCCGTCGGAGCTTTTTGAAAAGGAAGGATATATTTTTGTTTACCAGGATGTAAGGGGAAGATTTATGTCAGAAGGGACATTTGATGATATGCGGCCTTACATTCCTGATAAAAAGAGCGATAAAGATATTGATGAATCTTCGGATACCTATGATACAATTGACTGGCTAATAAAAAATGTTGATAACAATAATGGCAAGGTTGGAATGTGGGGGATTTCCTATCCCGGCTTCTATACTGCGATGGGTACGATTGATGCTCATCCCGCACTAGTAGCGGCTTCACCACAGGCGCCTATAGCTGACTGGTTTGTTGATGATGATTTTCATCGTAATGGTGCTTTTTGGCTTCCCCATGCTTTTAATTTTTATAGTGTATTCGGAATTCCGCGGCCGAAACCAATTAAAAAATGGCCCAGACCTGTTTTCACTATTCCGACTCCCGATGGTTATAACTTTTTTTTAAAGATGGGCTCATTTGAAAATACGGATAAAGAATTTTATAAGGGAAGAATTCCATCCTGGAATCAATTTCTCGATCACCCGGATTACGATGAGTACTGGCAGGCACGGAGCACCCTTCCACATTTCAATCACATAAAACCGGCAGTAATGACCGTCGGAGGATGGTTTGATGCAGAAGATCTGTATGGTGCATTACATACTTATGCATCAATTGAAGAAAAGAATCCGGGAATTAAAAATACAATTGTAATGGGGCCGTGGTTTCATGGAGGCTGGGCAAGGTCGGAAGGCGATCATCTTGGTAATATCTGGTTCGGGAGTAAAACCAGTAAATTTTATGGACAAAACATTGAATTGAAGTTTTTTAATTATTACCTGAAAGGCAAAGGCGAAGCGAATTTGCCGGAGGCATACGTATTTGAAACCGGAACGGATCAGTGGAAGACTTATGATAGGTGGCCGCCTGAAAATGTAAAGAAAGAAAAATTATATTTCTATTCGAGCGGAAGGTTATCCTTTGACAAACCTGCTTCATATAATTCTGATTTTGACGAATACATAAGCGATCCAAACAAGCCGGTTCCCTTTACTGCCTCAATTACAAATGAAATGCCCCGCGAATATATGGATGAAGATCAACGTTTTGCATCAACAAGACCGGATGTGCTGGTTTACCAAACAGAGATACTAGATAAAAACGTAACTATTGCCGGACCTATGCTTGCGGACCTTTTTATATCTACTTCAGGCACCGATGCAGACTGGGTTGTAAAGGTAATTGATGTGTATCCGGATACCGCTTCTGATAACAAATCTAATCCACCGGGTGTGAGAATGGGTGGATTTGAAATGATGGTTCGAGGCGATATAATGAGAGGAAAATACAGAAACAGCTACGAAAAACCGGAGCCATTCATTCCCAACAAAGTTACTGAAGTCAAGGTACCTCTTCAAGATATCAATCATACTTTTCTGAAAGGACACAGGATAATGATTCAAATTCAGAGCAGCTGGTTTCCGCTTGCAGACAGAAATCCGCAGAAGTTTACAGATATCTATCACGCAAAAGAAAGTGATTTTCAAAAAGCAATACAGCGTGTTTATCATGCTGGTTCCTATCCGACTCATCTGGAAGTAAATATTTTAAATGACTAAAATAACACTAATTATTAAAGGGAGGTTAAAAGTGAGAAAATTCATTTACTCAGCTTTCGTCTTTTTCATCGTGTATTCTTTTGTTATTCCTGCGCAGGAAAAAGCTGATCTTCAAATGGTGCAGAAGATCAAGTATGAAGAATACACTAATTCCAAAGTAATGGAAACTTTAAGCTATTTGACAGATGTATATGGGCCAAGACTTACAAATTCACCCAACTGGTTCAAGGCTGCTAACTGGGCTAAAGATGAATTAACAAAACTAGGACTAGAAAACGCTAACATCGAGCCCTGGGGAACATTCGGAAGGGGCTGGTCTGTTGAATCTTTTAGTCTTGTAATGACGGAGCCCACCTACGATAGACTAATTGCATACCCGGAGGCCTGGACAAACAGCACAAGCGGAATTATTACGGGCACACCGGTATTAATGGATGTAAAAGATGTAAGCGACCTTGATCAATTTAAAGGGAAGCTGAAAGGTGCAATAGTAATGCTTGGTGGTGAACGTGATGTGGAAAAAAGATTTGAAGCCGATGCCAGGAGATTGACAGATGAAGATTTGGCTAAATTGGAATTAGCTCCCGAACCAGGTGCAAGATCACGGTGGGCTGACCGGATAGCTGAATATAGAAAGATGAGAGAATTGAGAAATAAAGTCGATGAATTTTTAAAAGCAGAAGGTGTTGCGGTAATTTTGAAACCAAGCCGTGGACAGGATGGAACTCTATTTGCAGCGTCCGGAGGTTCTTATAAAATCGGAGAAGAAGGGGGAATACCTTCATTCCAGGTTGAAG
>CAYPNM010000045.1:15416-17724 GCA_964412105.1 uncultured Ignavibacteriaceae bacterium
ATTGCTTTGTGGGATGGTGAAGAAGAGGGATTGCTTGGTTCGCGCGGATATGTTTTAAAGCACTTCGGTAATCCAAGAACACTTGAATTGAAACCTGAACAATCAAAAGTGTCCGGATATTTTAATTACGATAACGGTTCGGGAAAAATCCGTGGCATTTATCTGCAAGGTAATGAGGCAGTTCGTCCGATTTTTGAAGAGTGGCTGAAGCCTTTCCATGATATGGGTGCGTCAACTGTTACAATAAGAACAACAGGTGGAACGGATCATCTTTCTTTCGATGCAATTGGAATTCCAGGTTTCCAGTTCATCCAGGATCCGCTTGATTATTCAGTCAGGATACATCATTCAAACATGGATAATTATGATCATGCAAGCAAAAGTGATCTGATGCAGTCAGCAATTATTATGGCATCATTTGTTTATAACACGGCTATGCGTGATGAAATGCTGCCGAGGAAACCGCTTGTGAAACAAACTTCGAGGTTCTAGTCTATTTTATCTTTGCGCCTTGTCTTTTTTTGGAGAGAAGATGATGAGGCGCAAGGAAACTTTGTTTATCTTTTATTAAATTTAATTAAACAATATATGATATCCGTTTGAATACATTTGAATGGACTAATGAAATTAGATTTGTAGTTGCTCTTGCTCTTGGATTTCTTATCGGGCTTGAGAGGGAAAGTTCCGGTTATATTTACAAATCAAGATTTGCGGGATTAAGAACATATACAATTATAAGTCTTCTGGGGTTTGGCTGCGGATGGCTTTATAAAATTAATATACCTTTTGTTCTGCCTGCCGGACTAATCTCAGTTACCGCTCTTGTACTGCTTGGTTACTTTGCAAAATTTAAGGAAGGGCATTACGGATGGACGAGTGAGATAGCAGCCGTATTAACTTATGTAATCGGCGCACTTACAATTCTTACCGATGTCTGGGTTCCGCTTGCGCTCGGAATAATTACAACATTTCTTCTTTCGGAAAAATCAGAACTTGAGAAGTACGTTGAGAAACTTGATAAATCAGAGTTTCTTGCCGTAATAAAATTTTTGGTAGTTACGCTAATAATTCTTCCGGTACTACCTGATAAAGAGTACACAAAGTATCAGCTTAATCCATACAAAATCTGGTTAATCGTTGTTTTTGTCTCTACGCTTGGATTTGCCGGATATATTCTCATCAAAAAATTCGGGGATAAAGTCGGCCTCTGGCTTTCCGGAATAATGGGTGGAATAGTTTCCAGCACTGCAGTGACTATTGCAGTTGCGCGCATTGCCGAACAAGATAAGACAAAAGGGAAAAGTGCGCTTCAAGCGTCACTGCTTGCAAGCAGTGTTATGTATATAAGAATTTTATTTTTGATTTGGTTGATCAATCCTTCCTTTATAGGGGTTCTCTGGTGGAAACTAGTTTCATTATCATTAGTGGGGTTAATACTCTCATTTGGAATAAAAGAAAAGCTGCAGAGAAAACCTGACAACGCGGGATCGACGTTACAAAATCCTTTTGAAATAAAACCTGCTCTTATTTTTGCAGGATTATTTGTTATATTGTCGGTGCTTACTGTGATAGTTAAAAATTACTTCGGCAATGGCGGATTGATCACTCTTTCAGCTATTACAGGAGTTACTGATATTGATCCTTTTATTTTGTCTTTGATAAGAGGAACCATTCCTGTAGAAAATATTATAATTGCATCAATTGTTATTGCCATGATGAGTAATACTATCGTTAAAGGGATATATTTTGTATTTTTCTCGAAGCAGGAATCGAAGCAGGTTTTATGGAGATATATTATCTGGGCTTTATTTCACATTCCATTCGCATTCATATTCTTCTAATAAATAAAAAACTTTCTTTTAAAAACAAACGGAGTGATTTTGTTTAATCAAATCTTCAAAACAAAAAGCCTCGATGCAATAATGCACGAGAGCGAAGATCCCAGCAAGCAGCTCAAGCGGACACTAGGACCGATAGATGTTACACTTTTAGGAATTGGGGCAATTGTAGGTGCAGGAATTTTTGCTACAATTGGCACAGCAGCTGCCGGAGATATGGCCCGCCCCGGCGCCGGACCTGCATTAATGCTATCATTTGTTATTACAGGAATTGCCTGCGGATTTGCCGCTCTTTGTTATGCAGAGTTTGCCGCGATGGTTCCTATTTCAGGCAGTGCTTATACATATTCATATGGTACTCTTGGTGAACTTATTGCCTGGATTATAGGGTGGGATTTGATAATTGAATATGCAGTAGGCAATGTAGCGGTTGCAATAAGCTGGGCAAATTATTTTAAAACGCTGGTGGC
>CAYPNM010000045.1:17824-23992 GCA_964412105.1 uncultured Ignavibacteriaceae bacterium
TTTTAACAGGTGTTGTAGTTGGAGTAACGGCAATGTTCACGACCATTGATGAAATGGTTGACTTGACCAACATTGGGACCCTTTTTGCTTTTATCCTTGTATGTACAGGTATTATAATTTTGCGTCGCAAGGAGCCGGACCGGCCAAGGTCTTTCAAGGTTCCCTTCGTACCGTGGGTTCCACTTTTAGGAATTGGAGCCTGCCTGTATTTAATGATGGGGCTTCCATGGATAACCTGGATACGTTTCGCAGGCTGGCTTATAGTCGGTATGATGGTTTACAGAAGTTATGGGTTTAAGCACAGTAAGCTGAGAGCTTTAAATTAAATTGAGTTTTCCATAAAAGCAGTTACAAATCTGAGTTAATAATAAGCCCCGGAGATTTTTAATCTTCGGGGTTAATTTTTTTTGTATCTTCGATTCTAAGTTTTCCAAGAGGTTAACATTTCTGATCAAAACAAACTTGAACGCGGGCTTGGATTAAAGGAAGCTTCCGCTTTAAATATGATCGATATGGTCGGCATCGGACCATTCATTATCATTCCGCTCGTTATTCAGGATATGAACGGGCCGCAGGCTTTGTTTGCGTGGATCGTAGGTGCGTTCCTTGCTTTTGTAGACGGATTTATCTGGGCTGAACTCGGCGCAGCAATGCCGGAAGCGGGCGGCAGCTATGTTTTCCTCCGTGAAATTTACGGACCCAAAAGCTGGGGAAGGTTATTTTCTTTTCTTTTTATATGGCAGACAATTATTCAGGCTCCTCTTGTGGTTGCTTCCGGGTCCATCGGGTTTTCACAATATTTTTCATACCTGATTCCGATCACTCCGATTGAACAAAAATTAATCTCGGGGTTACTGGTAATAATTCTCGTAATTCTTTTGTACAGAAAAATTCAGGATGTTGGAAAAATAACATTGCTTTTATGGATTGGCGTGTTTGGTACAATTGCGTGGCTGATTTTTGGCGGAGCGACTCATTTCAATTATCATCTTGCTTTTGACTTCTCTAAAATCTCCTTTGATTTTTCCTGGTTGTTTTTTGTTGCTCTAGGTTCGGCTTCTGTAAAAACAATCTATACTTATCTCGGGTATTACAATGTTTGCCATCTCGGTTCTGAGATAAAGGAACCCGGGAAAAATATTCCAAGAAGTATTTTTATTTCCATTGGCGGAATTGCCGTTCTCTATTTGTTAATGAATATAAGTGTGCTGGGTGTAGTTCCCTGGAAGGAAGCCGCAAAATCAGAATTTATTATGAGCACATTTATGGAAAAAATTTATGGTTCAGGTGCTGCAAATGTTGTAACTATGCTTATTCTGTGGATTGCATTTTCGTCCTTGTTTGCTGTTTTGCTAGGCTATTCGAGAGTCCCGTATGCTGCGGCGAAAGATGGTCTGTTTTTTAAATCATTCGGTAAGGTTCATCCCACAAAACACTTTCCACACGTTTCACTTTTAATACTCGGCGGACTGGGATTTATTTTCAGTATGCTGTTCAAACTGAGAGATGTAATAAGCGCAATACTTGCGATGAGGATTATAGTGCAATTCATCGGGCAGGCAATAGGAATAATGATCATTCATAAAAACAGACCCAAAGAATTTTTCCCCTATAAAATGCTGCTTTATCCGATTCCTGCTTTAATAGCTATTTTTGTCTGGGTGGGATTATTTTTTTCAACCGGTTTTTATTTTGCTCTCGGTGGAATCGGGATGATGGTTCTGGGAACAATTATCTTTCTTTTAAGATCATATAAAACAAGGGACTGGCCATTCACTAATAGAAGCATGCCGGACTTATATCAAAATTAATATTATTTTAATACTGAAGGCTCTTGATTTCATTAATTTTGACCTGCTAACCGGAGAATAAAGATATGAACTACTCAAGTATTAAAAACCTCAAGGCATTATTACTTTTTTTAATTTTAATAATGACAGGCTGTTCGGGAACAGATAACCTAACTGCAAACGGATCTAAAGTACCCGGCAAATATGACAATTACACTTTGCTACCGAATGGATGGAAATTAACTCCAGCTGGTGATCAGGTTGGCATTGACGAACTTCCATTGAATATGGTCATAACTAATGATGGAAAGTATGCTATAACGTCCAACAGCGGATACACTGAACATTCTTTGTCGGTGATCAGCCTAAATAATAAAAAAGAAATTCAAAGAATGATTGTTGACAAAACCTGGCGGGGATTAGTTTTTAATTCTGATGATTCAAAACTTTTTGTTTCGGGTGGTAACAATAATCTGGTTTACATTTACAATTTTGATAATGGAACCCTATCTTTACAGGATTCAATTATAATCGGCAAGCCGTATCCTAAGGAGAGGATATCAATATCAGGTCTGGATTATCTGCCTTCAAAGAATTATTTACTTGTCGGAGCAAAAGAAAGCAATAAGCTTTATGTCTGTGATGTTACTTCCAAAAAAGTTATAAAACAAGTTGAGCTTGGTTCGGAATGTTATGATGTAAAAATTAATCATGAAGGCAATTACGTATATGCATCTCTATGGGGGGATTCTGCTATTGCTGAAATAAATTTGAATACTTTTGAAATCTCAAATAAAATCAGGACAGGAAATCATCCAACCGAAATACTAATTACTCCGGATGATAAAAGACTTTTTGTAGCTAACGCAAACAATAATTCAGTCTCGGTGATTGACCTAGTAAAGAAAGAAGAGAGCGAAAAATTAATCTCTTCATTAAAACCTGACGCACCTTATGGCAGCACCCCAAATTCCATAAGCTTAAATAAAGATGGTACCGTTTTATTTGTTGCAAATGCAGATAACAATTATCTGGCCCTGTTTGATGTAAGTGAAGCGGGGCAAGCAAAATCTATCGGTTTCATTCCTACCGGCTGGTATCCGACTGTAGTCAGATGTATTAATAATAAAATCCTGGTAGCCAACGGTAAAGGATTGACTTCACTTCCTAATCCTCAATATAAGAATTTCAAAGACGGTTATATTGGCTCTTTGTTTAAAGGAACTGTATCAATTATTGATTATCCAAATCAAGATGAACTGAAAGAGTACACAGCAGAAGTATATCAGAACACTCCTTATTATTCAAAAAAAGAAAACTGGAAAGGAGTTCAGAATGTTATTCCCGAAATTCATAACGGCATACGCAGTGATAAAATCAGGCATGTCTTTTATGTTATCAAAGAAAACAGAACATACGATCAGGTATATGGAGATATAAAAGAGGGAAACGGAGATTCTTCTCTCTGTCTGTTTGGTAGAGAAGTTACGCCAAATCAACACAAACTTGCTAAAGATTTTACGCTTTTCGATAATTTTTATGTTGATGCCGAAGTCAGTGCGGATGGCCATAACTGGTCTGATGCAGCATATGCTACGGATTTCGTAGAAAAAAACTGGCCGACAGAATATGGCGGAAGAGGAGGTACATATGACTATGAACCAGGCGTAAAAATCAGCAGACCTTCCTCCGGCTATATTTGGAATGATGCGCTCGCAAACGGATTAAGTGTAAGGGATTACGGAGAATATGTTTCTAAACCAGACGAAAAAAAGGAATACTATGTTGCAGAAGATGAGCGTATGAATCGGTATGTATGTCATGATTATCCGGGGTGGAATTTATCTATAAGTGATCTTGTCAGGTATAAAGTTTGGGAAAAAGATTTTGAAGGATTTGAGAAAAACGGCAACCTGCCTAATCTCAATATTATTTATTTTCCCAACGATCATACGAGGGGAACCGAAAAAAATGCGCTTACACCAAAAGCCTATGTTGCCCAAAACGATTACGCAGTAGGCTTGCTCGTGGATAAAATTGCTCACAGCAGGTTCTGGAAAGAGAGCATAATTTTCGTTCTTGAAGACGATGCGCAAAATGGCCCGGATCATGTTGATGCACACAGGTCCGGAGTGCTTGTTATCAGTCCATACATAAAAAGGCATTATGTCGATCATACTATGTATTCGACATCTTCTGTTCTAAAAACTATGGAGTTGATTCTCGGATTAAAACCAATGACTCAGTTTGACCTTTCAGCAAACCCGATGCTTTTTGCAATTACAGATACTCCTGATCTATCAACTTTTAATCACGTTGAACCTTTATACGATTTAAATGAAAAAAATCTTGCAAGCGCCTATGGGACAGAGAGAAGCAGCCAGCTGGATTTTTCCAGACCGGATGCAATACCTGATGTTGAATTCAGTAAAATTATTTGGAAATCAATTAAAGGTATAGATTCAAAATATCCCGCTCCGGTAAGAAATGCGTTTGTGAAGGTCGATACAGAAAAAGATAATGATTAGTTTAGAGCAAATTTAGCTCTAAGTAATATATTAATTAGAAAATCTTGCGGGATTTTTGTAACAATTCCATTAATTATTTTTAATTCCAATATTTATAATTTTTATGGAATCTCCGAACAAGAGAAGAATTTCCCATATATTCTACAGCGCAAGCGCTGTTTTGATTATTCTTTCTTTATTTAAGTTTCTCTTTCATTTTGTAGTAAACCTAAACGGCGCCTATGGATTTTTCCGGGATGAATTTTATTACATAGCCTGCTCAAATCATCTTGCATGGGGTTACGTTGACCAGCCCCCCTTTTCAATCCTGATTCTAAAAATTTCCAGATTAGTGCTTGGTGATTCATTACTTGCCATAAGATTTCTGCCTGCTTTACTTGGGGCGTTGACTGTATTCATTGCGGGTAAAATTACAAAAGAACTGGGCGGAGGAATTTTTGCACAAGCGGCTGCCGCAATTTGTGTGATTATTGCGCCAATTAATCTGGCGCTAAACTCTTATTATTCAATGAACAGCTTCGATCTTTTTTTCTGGGCCCTTTTATTTTATCTGCTCATCCTGATTATTAAGAGTGGAAGTAAAAATTTGTGGTATTTGCTTGGAATAATTATTGGCCTCGGACTAATGAATAAAATAAGTATGCTTTGGCTTGGCGGAGGTTTATTTATCGGTCTTCTTTTAACGAGTCATAGAAAACTATTTAAGACAAAAGAACCCTGGATAGCTTTTTTGATAGCAGGAGTTGTTTTTATTCCATACATCATCTGGCAGATTCAGAATAATTTTCCGACACTCGAGTTTATGCGTAATGCTCTGAAGGATAAGTATGTTTTACAATCGCCACTGGATTTTTTTAAGTCACTTATTTTAATGGAAAATCCAATAACTTTTCCTATCTGGATTCTGGGTCTGTACTATTTATTGTTTGATAAAAATATTAAACAATTCAGAATACTTGCAATAATATTTATTGCCGTGCTAGTTGTATTATTGTTGAATCCATCAAGCAAGGCAGAATATCTTTCTTCATCATTTCCGGTTTTGTTTGCGGGAGGAGGAATATTTTTAGAAAGCATATTTGAGAGAAAGAAGTTATTCTGGCCAAAGCCGGTCGTAATTACGCTACTGGCATTGTCTATGTGGGTAGCTCCATTAGCAACTCCAATTCTTCCTATTCAATCCTATTTAAAGTATGCAGAATTTTTTGGAATAAAACCCTCCACCTCTGAGAAGAAGGAACTTGGAGAATTGCCCCAGTTTTTTGCAGATATGTTCGGCTGGGAAAAAATGACTGAACAAATTGCAAAAGTTTATGATAAGTTAACTCCCGAAGAAAAACAATCCTGTGTTATTTATTGCGGAAACTATGGTGAAGCTGGTGCTATTAATTTCTTGGGGAAAAAATATCATCTGGCTCCGGCTATTTCAGGACACAATAATTATTATTTATGGGGTCCGGTTAGAAAGAATATAAGCGTAGTTATAATTATCACGAGGAATGTAAATTCACTAAAAAAGCTGTTTGGAGAAGTGATACCTGCTGATACCCTTCATCTAAAGTATTCTATGCCGTATGAAAATAATCAGCCGGTATGGATTTGTAAACAACCTAAAAAAACAATCCAGGAGATCTGGCCGAGTACAAAACATTACGAATGATAATAGATTCTGTTTCATGAAATGATTTCGGAACTAAAATCATTAGTAATGTCCTAATTTTATTCATATAAATGATTATGAACTGACCTTACAGATCAATCGTATAATTGGCTGGCACTACAGGTAAGTTAGAGAATATAGGACAGATGCAGAGGCAAAAGCTATTTAGTGCGCAATAGCAGCCCAATAG
>CAYPNM010000046.1:0-23571 GCA_964412105.1 uncultured Ignavibacteriaceae bacterium
GGGCGGGATTCACATACAATAATTTTCAGTTTCTTGTTTTCTGCTGACCAGCTTTTAAAGACTTCGAGTAATGTTTTACTGTTTGAAAGGGTCAGAATTGTATTAAATTTTGAGAGCAGGGATTTGGCATTTTTATATATATTATTATACGCTTCAGTTTTATTTGGTTTGAATTTTAGTAAAAATGATTTAAGCTTTTTTGTATCTCCTTCTTTAATCAATGGTTCTATTTGACCAATATAATTATTTACTGCGGCAAAGCCTGACAATCCCTCTTTAATTACGCTAAGGTTATTTATTAACTTTGGTATGTTACCTGAATTCTGAGAAATATAATCATTCAATTTATCCAGGATTTCCGATGATCCTGATACTTTATCGTTAATAATGGATTTGAGTGTAATCTTGTTTCGCATAAAATTCTCATCTCAGAAATCACTATTTTAATATATTGAAAATTCTGAAATTAATTGAGGGGTTGAATGAAATCGTTCTTAACTGTTATTCTTGTCCTATTTTTTTCAACCGGTTTTATTTTCTCACAAAGTAAAATGAAAATTGATAAACCGGTAGTAAACATTGCAAAATTTGATCCTGCACGCAATGCTGCCAAAGACATTGAAAACGCCATTAAAAATGCAACAAAATCTCATAAAAGGATCATACTCGATGTTGGTGGTGAATGGTGTATTTGGTGCCACAGGCTTGATACTTTATTCATTAAAAATCCGGATCTTTATAAATATATGAACAAGCACTTTGTTTATTTAAAAGTGAATATGAGCCCGGAAAACAGGAATAAAGAAGTACTCTCAAAGTATCCACCAATTCCCGGATATCCTCACTGGTTTGTGCTTGATTATAATGGCAAACTCTTAAAATCAGAAAGCTCAGGTGAATTTGAAGAAGGGAAAGGACACAGCCCGAAAAAAGTGATGGCCTTTCTTAAGGAATGGACAATTAAGAGTTAGAACTCTACTAAGTTCATTAAGTGTACGCTGTGCCTTAGTGAAAAGCCACTAAGACACAGCGTTACTATTAAAAGCTAAGCTTCAACCGGCAGAAAATGTTTGATATCAAACGATGCTTCTTCCGGCACTGAATTGTTAAAATTATTATTGGATAGGTAGGTGTACAATTCCGACCTGGATTTATAGTCTTTTAAATAAAATATCCTGACTTTATTCCTGTTTTTGATCAACCAGTTTAAAGTAATTTTCATCTTTTCAAGATCTTCATCTTCAGGAAGAGAATTTAAATTAAGAGTACCTTCATAATAATCTTCGATTGTTTCTTCAAAATAATCTCTCTTTTTAAGGGAGTATTTTTTTATGAATATCTTTCCGGTTATCATTAGAATGTAATCAGTGCCAAAACCTTCATTAACTTCAAAAAGCACATTTGCAGAATTTACCGGTTCCGCCAAAAGAGAGGATTTATGAACCTGCGAAAGGATCATATCAATTAAAATCTTAACCTCTCCTGCTTTTTCATATTTTAACTTCTCGGAATATTCCTTCATTTTATTCAGCAGCCTGTTCAAAGCATCCTGACTTTTCCCGTAAAGGAATTCATATACTTTATCCAGTTCTTCTTTATATTCGGCAACATTTTTAGTATCACAGGGAGCAACGCACCTGTCTATTTGAGCCAGAAAGCAGGCCTTACCTTTTGATAATTCTTTATCATCGCATTCGCGGATTGCAAAGGTCTTGGTAAGAACTTCAAACACTTCCTGAGCTTTTCTTCGGGAAATAAACAATCCGAAGTAATCATTCCCATCAAAATCAAAATCATTACAAATCTCGAGTGCAGGAAATTTTTGGGAAGCTGTTATTCTTAAAAAGTACTTACTGCCATATCTTTTAAGTTGTGAATTATGTCGGGGATTTAAGAGTTTAATTGATTCTGCTTCGGTCAACAAAGCTGTCAATTCAGAATTCGTAATTTCTATTTTTAGTCTTGATGCCTGCTTTACTATTTTTTTTGCTTTTCTTGGTGAAGTAGACGAGAAATATGATTTTACTCTGTCCCTGAGAGATTTTGCTTTACCGATATATATTATTTCATTTTTTGAATTCAGGAAATAATAAATGCCCGGTGCATTGGGTAAGCCATAAACATCTTCCTGAAGTTTCTTCTTTGTTTTTAATGGCTTGTAAACTTTTCTGGTGTCAGCCTGCAGGGTTACCAATTGATCCAGTGTTTCAATTTTGTGCTGTTTTTTTGCCTCTTTAATCATTTTTAATAACGCTCTTGCGGTAACATCAGCATCAGAAAGAGCACGGTGTGTCCCCTTGTTTTTTAAATGCAAATGTGAACAAACAGACGAAAGAGATTTACTTTTTAAAAAGGGATACAATTTTCGGGCAAGCTTTACTGTACAAAGTTCTGAATTGATATTTAAAATCTTTTCCGCCCTTAAGAATTCGTATCTTAAAAAGCCTTTATCGAAAGAAAGGTTATGAGCTGTTAAGACCTTTTCGCCTATAAATTCAAGAATATCATCTGCAATGTCTTCAAAGAAAGGGGCGTTGTAAACATCATCGTCGGTTATGCCTGTAAGGTTAGTTATAAAGTAGGGAATAGGTTTGCCGGGATTAATCAATGAATGATATGTTTCAACTATCTTTAGTTTTGAAACTCTTACCATTCCAATTTCTATAATGTAATTGCTTCTGGCAGACAGCCCGGTCGTTTCCGTATCAACAACGCAAAATTCTGCTTCTTGGAGGGGAATACCTGAATGTTTTTCTTTTGGCATGATGAAATTTATTATTTAATCATAATAGTGTCAAAACGGCTTTTCTTTTAATTTATAGCTCTTTTGGATATATTTAACATTCAATATGGAACGATTATGACTCTCTTAAATTTACTCTTTGTTGGGGATATTGTAGGTAAACCGGGCATGAATTTGGTTCAAACCTGGCTTCCCGGCCTAATTCAGAAATATAAGGCAGATTTTGTTATTGCTAATGGAGAAAACGCGACTGATGGGAAAGGATGTACAGAGAAAGATGGAAAGGTTTTATTTGATCTAGGCGTACACGTAATTACCGGTGGCAATCATACATGGGACAGGCGTCAGTCTCAGGATTATTTAAGGGTTGAGCCCCGTTCACTTCGTCCGATGAATTACCCGAAAGGAACATACGGCAATGGTTATTATATCGGCGAATCAAAAAAAGGAAAAGTCGGAGTTCTTAGTTTGCAGGGCAGAACTTTTATGGCAGATATTGATTGTCCTTTCCGGACAGCCGACTGGGTCCTTCCCAAGATAAAAAACGAAACAAATATGATTTTTGTCGATTTCCATGCTGAGGCCACTGCTGAAAAAGTTGCTCTGGTAAATTACCTTGATGGAAAAGTCAGTGCAGTGGTGGGTACCCATACCCATATACAAACTTCTGACGAAAGAATTTTTCCGGGAGGAACCGGGTATATTACTGATGTTGGCATGACAGGTCCATATGAATCTGTAATCGGGATGAAAGTACAGGCTGCGATAAACAGATTTCTTTATGCGACACCACAGAAATATGAAACTGCAGAAAATGATGTTCATCTATGCGGAATGTTCTTCAAAATTGATACTGAAACAGGTAAAACAGTGGAGATTGAAAGAATTCTTTTCCCTGATTTTATAACTAAAGCAGAAAATTCAAAATGACCAGTTTCCCTCTTCCAAGAATTGATCTTGATGAAGAATTACACGATTTGTTGCTACCTTACTGCAGATTCAAAAAGGGAAAGATATGGAAGGATCCGGAAGGGAAGCATAAGATTGGTTGTCTTGATGCTGCAGATTCAGGTCAAATCAAAAAACTGATGGGAACTGAAAAGGCCATTCTGGCGATCCATGACCCGCCTTATAATTTTATAGCATTTAACGAGAAGGCTTCCAAAGATTATGCTGACTGGTGCAAGCCATGGGTAAAGAATTCATTAGATTTCCTTACGAAAGATGCAGCGCTTTATATCTGGCTTGGGGCTGATCAAAATAATAATTTTCAGCCGCTTGCTGATTTTATTTTAATGATGGGAAACTCGGGTTTCAGGTCAAGAAGTTTTATTACGATGAGGAATCAGAGGGGATACGGAACGCAAAAGAACTGGATGTCGATCAGGCAGGAACTTCTATATTACACCAAAGGCAGTCCCGGATTTAATGTTCTTGCCGAGTACACCGATATCCCAAAAGTTTTAAAAGGATACTATAAAAAGGTTAATGGAAAAGAAACTGAGAATATGGAGAGGAGTAAATCTCCATTTATTCGTGCCGGTAATGTCTGGACTGACATTCAACAGGTCTTTTACAGAATGGAGGAAAACGTTAACGGCTGTTATGCACAAAAACCTTTGAAAGCTATTAACAGAATCGTTAATGCAAGCAGCCGGCGCAATGATATTGTGATAGATTATTTTTCCCACTCAGGAACTACCTTGCTTTCTTCTGAAATAAATGAAAGAAGATGTATTACCTCTGATCTTGATCCTGTTTTTTGTGAAATTACTTTGAGGCGATTGGAAAATTACAGGAAAAATAATAAATCAGGCTGGCAGAATTCAAATCCATTTGTTAAAGAAATATTAAAGGACAGGAAGATCAGGAATTATTTGAGGAAACGATATCAGTTAGAATATAAAAAAGTAAATCCTCGCACTTCTGCTGTCCAGGATGAGAAGAAATGAGATTGGGATTATTTTAGTGAAAAATTTGGAATTAAAAACAATATGGTATTAATCGACGGTAATAAAATATCTGCACAGATAAGAGAAGAATTAAAAAGTGAAATTGATAAATTAAAAGCAGCCGGGAAGAATGTTCCCGGTCTCGTTACCATTCTCGTTGGAGAAGATCCCGCTTCTCAGGTTTATGTAAGAAGTAAAATAAAAGATTGCGAAGAAATCGGGATGAAAACCAAGGCCGAAAATCATCCGGCAGATATTGCGGAGAAAAATTTAATTGATTTGGTGAAAAAATATAATGAAGACCCTGATTTTCATGGTATACTTGTTCAGCTTCCTCTTCCGGAACATATTGATGAAAATAAAATCATTGAAGCGATCTCCCCTAAAAAAGATGTGGATGGTTTTAGTCCTACGAGCATTGGAAATCTGGTTATTGGTAAGGACACTTTCGCCTCCTGTACACCTGCCGGAATTCAGGAGTTATTAATCAGGTATAATATTGAAACTAAAGGCAAACACGTTGTTGTTTTGGGGCGTAGTAATATTGTTGGCAAACCAATAGCAAATATTATGCTTCAAAAGAAAGAGCACGCAAATTCAGTTGTTACTATCTGCCATTCTGCTGCTAAAAATATTCTTGAATATACAAATCAGGCTGACATTCTGATTGCGGCTATTGGTAAAGCAGAGTTTGTTAAACCAGATATGGTGAAAGATGGTGTTGTAATTATTGATGTTGGTATAAACAGGGTAGAAGATTCAACCAGGAAAAAAGGTTACAGGCTTGTGGGGGATGTTGATTTTGAAAACGTGTCAAAGAAATGTTCATATATAACTCCTGTTCCCGGTGGTGTTGGACCAATGACCCGTGCTATGCTATTAAAAAATACTTTTAAAGCTTATCAAAAATATGGTGAGTAAAATGAATTATCCATCACACAGCAATCTCGATCCTCAGGAATTGCTGGAAAAAACATTGCGTGATTTTTATTGTAAAGATGAATCCTGCAAGGGCTGGGAGACGAATGTAGTTACTCAGCCTAAGACCGTGCAAAAAATTGTTCAGAATGGTGCTGAAAGGATTGCCGCTGGACCCGGCATAGGTGATATTCTATCGGATAAAAACCTGGCAAGAAAAATTGACCATACTCTGTTAAAACCTGAGGCAACCACGGACGATATTAAAGCATTATGTGAAGAAGCGAGGAAATATGACTTTGCATCCGTTTGTATAAATCCGGGTTATGTTACTTTATGCAGCGATTTGCTGAAAGGGACGGATGTTAAAGTATGTACCGTAATAGGTTTTCCTCTTGGATCAACGACTACAGAAACAAAAAAATATGAAGCTGAACAGGCAATTATGAATGGTGCAGAAGAGATAGACATGGTAATTAATGTGGGAAGATTAAAACAAGGAGATTATGAATATGTCTTTCATGATGTTAACCAGGTAGTACTTGCGGCAAAGAGTCACAAAGCAATCTGTAAGGTTATTCTTGAAACAGCCTTATTGACGGATGAAGAAAAAATAAAAGCATGCATTATTTGCAAGCAGGCCGGTGCTGATTTTGTAAAAACATCTACAGGATTTAGTAAGGGTGGTGCGACTGCGGGCGATGTAGCCTTAATGAAGTACGTAGTGGGAAGCTCGGTAGGAGTTAAAGCATCCGGTGGAATACGCTCACGAGAAGATGCCGAAAGGATGGTCGCAAGCGGAGCGGACAGGATTGGAGCGAGTGCCAGCGTAAAAATTGTGCTTGGACAAAAAAGCAAAGCGACATATTGAAATTATAAATTATGAATGTTGAATTGTTAATTAAGAGCTATGGTTTTAGATATACTGGTAGAAAAATCTGATGACGGCTTCACTGCTGAAGTTCCTAGTTTGAAAGGATGTGAGAGTTGGGCTCACGACGAGGATACTGCAATTGATAAGGTTATTGAATTAGCTTCTTTTTATCTAAAAACAGAAAGAAAAAAATTCAAAGTAGATAAAGCCCGTAGTACCAAAAATAAAATCATATATAAATTAGTTTTTGACAAAAAATAATTTGTGAAACAATTCCGAACCGAAAAAAGAAAGAATAAGATTGCATCGGTCATTAAAGCCCGCCAAAACTCCTTATCGGTTGTATTAGAAAATATTCACGATCCTCATAACGTAAGCGCAATATTCCGGACTTGTGATGCAGTAGGAGTTCCCAAAGTAAGCCTAGTATATGACATCGATCAATTTCCGAAAATTGGCAAAAAATCCTCTGCTTCAGCCTTAAAATGGGTTGAAAAGGAGAAATATAAGTCAATAAACGAATGTTATGATTCATTGCATGAAAATGGATTTAAGATTTACGCTTCGGCGCTTAGTGAAAATGCAAAAAATCTTTATGAACTTGACCTGACCAAAAAAGTTGCCATTGTATTAGGTAATGAACATCGGGGTGTTTCAGGACATGCTGCTGAGCTTGCAGATGAAAAATTCCTTATTCCGATGTACGGAATGGTGCAGAGCTTGAATGTTTCTGTTGCGGCTGCTGTAATTTTATACGAAGCAATGAGACAGAGATATCAAAAGGGGATGTATAAAAAAAGTGATAAAAATGATCAGGAACTGGAATCACTTATTGAAAAATGGAGTAAAAGGTAAATATGGTTCAGGAATTTGAGAAAATATCCTCCGTACAGGGAGAACTGGAGCTGCCGGGCGATAAATCAATTTCGCATAGAGCGGTAATGTTTGCTTCGATGGCTGAGGGGGAATCAAGAATAATAAACCTTCCAAATTCCGAAGACGTTAAGTCCACAAAAGAATGTTTTGAAGCTTTGGGAGTCGAATTTGATGAAACTAAGGAAGGCCTGATTGTTAGAGGGAAAGGTGCAGGAAATTTTACGGAACCATTTAAACCATTATATGCCGGGAATTCAGGAACAACAACCAGACTGATGAGCGGTTTTCTGATAGCGCAAAATTTTAAGTCTATCATTACTGGGGATTCATCGCTATCTCAGAGACCGATGAAAAGAGTGGTTACACCATTAACAGCAATGGGAGGAAGTATCACTTGCTCTAACAATGATACACTTCCAATTTTAATAAAGCCGGTTGAGAAAATTAATGCAATTGAATATAATCTCCCGGTTCCCAGCGCTCAAATCAAAAGTGCAGTATTAATAGCCGGATTGCACTCAAAAGGTATTACCAGCGTAATTGAAAAATTTCAATCAAGAAATCATACTGAAAAAATGCTGGATCTTAAAGTTGAGAAAACAGAAAAGGGAATCATAAGCTATTCATCTCAGGTAAAATATCCGATTGCCAAAGAATATTTTATTCCTTCGGATATATCAACAGCGGCATTTTTTATCGTCTTAACTTTGCTTTCAAAAAATTCATCGCTCTTAATTAAAAATGTTTCTTTGAATGAAACAAGAACGGGTTACATAGAAGTCTTAAAAAAAATGGGTGCTGATATCTCCGTCGAAAATATGGGGGAAAAAGCAGGTGAAGAATTTGGTGATGTTTTTGTAAAATACAGCAGTCTGACAAACGTCTCAATACCCGATGAAATTATTCCTAATATAATTGATGAAATTCCAATTCTTGCTGTGGCAGGAATATTTGCCGATGGAAATTTTGAAATAAGAAATGTTTCAGAACTGCGTAAAAAAGAAACCGATAGAATTAAGGCAGTTTGTGAAAACCTAAAATTGTTGCAATTAAATGTTGAAGAATTCCAGGATGGATTTTGCGTTTCAGGTCCGTCAAATGACGTTAAGCCAGAATTTCAGAGTTATGGGGATCACAGAATAGCAATGGCTTTTGGAATATTGGCAATGCTGTTGCCGCACGGGGGAAAAATAAAGGGTTTTGAATGTGTAAAGATATCTAACCCACGATTTTTGCAGCAAGTAAAAAAGGTGATCAAATAAGAGAAAGTATTCGTGTTAATAAGCGACGTTGAACGTCACTCCTCCCAGCGGATTAACACGAATATCTTTCAAATTGAAATAACCTGATGCTCAAATTTATTGATTGCTAATTCCTCAAAAATCTTATCCAGTATTTCGTAGCCATATTTATTAACAAAGTAAACAAAATTCAATTCACGTTCCTGCAAACTGCCATTCGGGAATAAAGTCGAGGAAAGTTTGTCAATTTGTCTTAAAGTAGTTTCGTGCTTTTTCTTTTGAGAGTCAATAGCTTTGCCTTTTAATTCATCAAGATAATTCATGATTCTTTGTCTGTATTTTGTGCTAGCATCGCTAATTGTTTTATCAAATTCAAATAGTTTCTCTTTTAATTGATCAAGAACAAGGTCAATTTTTTCTGTTGCATCGTTGAATATATCATCAACTGTGACATCACCTAATGATGCTAAAACGGATTGCTTCAAAGCTTCGGGTTCCCAGAATGCCTGGTTTATGGAAAGATTGTACTTATCAATTATTGAACCGATATTCTTTTCCATAAGAGTGGCGGATGAACGCGGGTATATTATAGGAGAATGAACATTGAAAAAGTCATAAAGCGGAAGTACCTGTGCAAAATAGGCAACTTCGCTGGGACCGCCGACATAAAATGCTGTTGGAAGAACATAATCCTGACAGACAGGTCGGAGCAAAACATTTGGACTGAAATTTTCAGGTTCTGTTTCGATAAGGTTTATTAGTTCATCATAAGAAAAGCGTTTTCTTCTTTTATGCAGTCTGAATTCATTATCAACCGGATCCAGTAAAAATCGCCCGCCATCAGTACTGTAAAATAAATTCACCGGGCGCACTTTAACCTGTGCGTGATACAAATCCTCAAGCTCTGCACTTACTCCAACCATTGTTTCTGTATGTTTTCGGAAATTTGTCAATTCATCCCGGAATATTGGTCTCATCATTTCTTTTATACTTTTATCCTGAGGATCAAATAAGATTAAACCATATTTGTCGAACAACCAGAAAAGCAATTCTTTGAATGAATCCTTAAGTGATTTGCCGGGAGAATAAAATGTTTTTAATCTGGCAAAAAGACCTGAAGTAAACTCAGTATTTCTAATACTATGTTTTATTTCATCCAGAAAGATATTAATAGAATCGTCAATTTTAATAAATCCGACACTGCTTCTGTCTTCATCTTCAGAAGTCTCTATTCCGTAATTAAATACCTGGGAATCATTTTTATCGTTAATAAGATTAACGTGCCTGATTTCATTAAAATCGTGATCATCCCCCTCAAGCCAGAAAACAGGAACGAAGTTAAAATTGTCGTATCTTTCGGAAAGATAAGTGCTGAGCTTTATAGCTGTAATAATTTTATAAAAAGTATAAAGCGGCCCGCCAAGCATTCCAAGCTGTTGTCCTGTAACAACAGTAAGTGTTTTTTTTGATTTAAGCAGATCAATGTTGCTGATGGTTTTTGCGGACGGTGTATAATTATCGTATTGAGATTTTATTATATCAACTAGATTATTTCTATTTGTACTGTTTGCTTCGGAAACTACCTTAAATGTATTCAGGAATTCATCTTTATTTCTAAAGTTGGTTTTAAAAAACCTGCCAACATTTTCAAATTCATAAAGATAATCCAGATAAATATTCTCATGACCCGGAATATCACTGAAATTAACAAACATCTGGTCTCCGAAATGGTGGTAATTTTAGGAATAAAAGTAAGTAAAAGTAGTTTTCTTAACAATAATAATCCAATTTATAACTTTATTTGATCATTTGGAAGAAAAAGGCCTTTGTCTTTCAGATATGAAAATTATTAAGTATTTTCTCAAATAAAACAGCGGAAATATTGCCGGATAATGGAAATAAACCTTCTTAAATATTTTAAAATTAAGCGATTTGTGAATGTTATCAAGGTATTATCTTCCTTTAGTCTTTCAAGGATATACAGAAAGCCAATTGTCTGGGGAATGCCGATTTCCTATTCCATAGAACCGACAAATCACTGTAATCTTAAGTGCCCGGAATGTCCCTCTGGTTTGGGAACGCTTACCCGCCCGCTTGGTCTGCTTAATTTGGAAGATTTTAAGGACTGGATCGATCAGATTAAAAGCACAGGATTTTATGTGCAATTGTTTTTCCAGGGTGAGCCTTACATTAATAAAAATCTTCCTGAAATGATAAAGTATGCACAATCCCAAAATATTTATGTAAGCATAAGTACAAATGGTCATTTTGTAAATGAAAAGAATGTTGATCTGGTTGTAAATAATGCACCGGATAAGTTAATATTTTCAGTCGATGGACTTGATGAAAGAAGCTATCAACAATACAGGGTTGGTGGTACATTTGAACAGGCTGACAAAGGATTGAGAGCTTTGATAAACAGACGAAATGAACTTGGCCTGAAAAAACCTTTCGTTGAATTTCAGTTTATTGTGATGAAGCATAACGAAAATCAGCTTGATGATGTTGTAAGATACGGAAATGATGTTGGTGTGGATAAGGTTGTTTTTAAAACGATGCAGATATCCTCTTATGAAAATGCTTTGAAATTTCTTCCTTCTAATAAAAAATTCAGAAGGTATATTGTTGAAGACGGGACCTACAGAATAAAGAACGGTTTGAAGAACCATTGTTTTGCTTTGTGGAGAACTTCAGTAATTACTTGGGATGGAAATGTTGTTCCATGCTGTTTTGATAAAGACGCCGAATTTAAACTTGGCTTATTGAACGGCAGAACATTTAAGGAGATCTGGAATTCCGATGAGTATTATAAATTCAGAAAAGGCGTCCTTGATAACAGGTCCGGACTAAGTATGTGTACTAACTGCACTGAAGGATTAAAAGTTAATATCCTGGAAATTGAGCAATAATATAATTTATTAACATGAACCGGATCAAAGAATATATTATTGATAATCCTCTTCTAATCAGATACAAATCCAAATTAATCATCGCTGCAAAAATAATAATTGCAGCAGGTTTGCTGATATATCTTATAAATCAGGTTAATCCGAATGAGATCATTAATGCGATTAAAGATGCTGATATATTGTTCATTCTAGCTGCATTGCTTTTATTGGTACTGAATATTTATCTGCAATACTGGAAATGGAGAGTTGTCTGTACAAGCGTGCTCGGAATAAATAATAAAAAAAGGGTTCTTACATCTCTATTTTATGGTTTTTCTGCCGGTTCATTTACACCCGGGAGAATAGGTGAATATTTCGGCAGAACAATATCATTCCAAGATAAACCGGTATCCGATGTTGCTGTGGCAACATTACTTGATAAAACAATACCGCTGTTGGTTATAACATTTATTGGGGCATTGTCTTCAATTTTATTTTTACATTTTTATTACTCTGTAACTTTCTTCATTACGGTTTCACTTTTCATTTTTGTCTTTGTGTTGTCCTATATTTTTCTGTTTCTCGTATTTAATCCGTCAATCTGGAAAAATCTGATTATAAATAAAATTAAAAGCTCTAAGAGACTCATTTTCTTAGTCGAGAAATTATCTGCGATAAAAAAAATAGATAAAATTACAGTCTATAAAATAACTGCGATATCTGTTCTGTTTTTTATTTGTATACTTTTGCAATACGTTTTGCTTGTATCTGCATTTTCACATCACTTTGATTTTGTAAATTATTTGTGGGTAGGTATCTTGATATTTTTTGCTAAATCGGTATTCCCACCGGTTTCAATTGGTGATCTTGGAATTCGCGAGGGGGCATCTGTTTTTTTTATCTCTTTTATTGGAGAAAACGGTTCAATAGGTTTTAACGCATCAATTTTTATATTTTTGATAAACATTCTTATCCCCGCAGTGATAGGGATGTTTTTATTATTTCAGAAAAACGATGACTGAAATAATCCTTTTACTGGTATTTTCATTTCTTTTAATATTTTACACCTTTTTTTTAATAAGCATTTATAGTGGTCTGCGGAAATTGGAGAAATCAGATGAGGACAAGATTATTCCCGAATTTGTTTCAATAATAATTCCGTTCAGAAATGAAAGAGAAAATCTTCCGGCAAACCTTAAATCCCTTGAATCTCAGGATTATCCCAAAAACAATTATGAAGTTATCTATGTAAATGATTCTTCAACGGACGACTCGGTTGAAATATTGACTAATAAAATTAAGACTGAAAATATTAAAGTTATTTCAGTGCCCGAAACATATATCCCAAATGCTCATAAGAAAAGAGCAATCAGATATGGAATTGAGAATGCTAAAGGCAAAATAATTATTACCAGTGATGCAGACTGTAATTATAATAATAATTGGCTTAGGACTTTGCTTAAATATATGGATGATAAAACAGCCTTTATTTCAGGTCCCGTTGAATTTGAAGATAATGGAAATATCTTTGGAGCAATACAGAAATTAGAATTTGCAGGACTTGTAATTGTAGGTGCCGGGTTAATTGGAATAAACAGGCCTACTATTTGCAACGCAGCGAATATAGCATATCGAAGAAAAGTATTTGATGAAGTTAATGGCTTTTACGATCAGTTTGGATTGTCTTCCGGTGATGATGAATTACTTATGCAAAAAATATGGAAAGAAACTAATTACAAAATAAAATTTTGTCCTGAAAAAAGTGCCATTGTAAAAACAGCCCCTAACAAAACCTTAACTGAGTTTTACCAACAGAGGAAAAGATGGGCAAGTAAAGGATTATTCTATAAGAACAAATTATTAGTTCTGAAATTAATACTTATTTATCTTTTTTATTTAAGTCTGCCGATTCAGCTGATACTCGGAATTATTAAGTCACCGGTATATTTCATAACTCTGGCAGCAGGCCTGATTTTAAAGATATTGGTTGAATTTTTGGTGCTTAAATGTGGGATAATTCTTCTATTCGAAAGAAAAATTTTAAGAAAATTCCTGCCTGCTCAAATATTGCAAATCCCTTATATCATAGTAGCGGGATTTGCGGGCACATTTGGAAATTTTATTTGGAAAGAGAGAAAGGTGTCCAGATAAGCCCTGTAAGGTGTACAAAATAAAATTGATTTCGTTCATTAAAATGTACACTATTTGAGATAATTCTTTAGTTTTTGGGCCATTTCTTAACATTCAGGCTGGCATAAACATTGGTTTACTATTACTGTAATAAAAAGCAGTGAGGTACGAAATGAAACGCATACTAATATTTCTGACTATGATATTCATAATTTTATTTGCTAACAATAAAATAAATGCAAAAACCAATGCTGATATAGGTGGAGGGGTTTATTTTTATTCATCCCTGGCTCCATATGGAAACTGGATTCAGATTAATGGGGGAATTACCGTCTGGCAGCCGGCGCGTGTAAACAGCACTTGGCAGCCTTATACGGATGGCTACTGGATATGGACGAATGATGGGTGGTACTGGGAGTCTTATGAGCCTTACGGATACATAACATATCATTATGGAAGATGGTATTATGACAATTATTATGGATGGATCTGGGTTCCCGATAATCAATGGGCGCCTGCATGGGTAGAATGGAGATACGATAATGATTATATTGGATGGGCACCCCTGCCGCCGTATGCTAGTTTTTCTGCCAGCTTTGGTATTAACTTTTCTCTAAATTTTTTCACGCCGTATAGTCATTGGCATTTCGTGAGATACAGGCATTTTTGTGATCCTTATTCGTACAGGTATTACATACCCTCGCGCGATGTATACAGGTTTTATAATAGGACCAGATATAGAACCAATTATGGCTATTCTAATGGGCGGGTAATAAATCGTGGCGTTGATATAGATTATGTAAGGAAAAGAAGCGGACAAAATATACGTGAACGAATGATCGAACGAGTTAATGATCCCGGTCAGTTAAGAAATGGTGGCAGAAGAAATTCCGATAGAGTAAGATCTTATTTCGTTGAAAGAGACAAACTGAATCGTGAAAGTTTTGATGCAAGGAATATTCAGAGATCGGATAGAAGAAGTAGTCTGGACCTTTCTAAAATAGGAATAGATAATCGTAATTCAGCAGAGAGAAATCGCCAGGCAGGAAGTGAGAATAGAATATTTAATCGTGAAACAGATCTTAACAGAAGGCCTGTGGATAACGGAAATGTTCGTTCCAATCAACAGGAAAGAAAGGTTATAAGAGAAAGAAATGCAAACCCTAATTTGAATCGAGAACGAACAATTCAAAGGAACAGAAATGACAATCCCGTTTTGAGACAGGAAAGAAAGGTTATAAGAGAAAAAAATGCAAATCCTAATTTGAACCGAGAACGAACAATTCAAAGAAACAGAAATGACAATCCTGTTTTGAGACAGGAAAGAAAAATTCAGAAAAATGAAACTGGAAGAAATTCCAGACAGATTCAAAGAAGCAGAGATAACCGTCAAAATGAAAGAAGCCGGGATGTAAGTAAGGATAGAGGTAAAAGGGGAAGATAAGTTTCACCTATTTAATGAATCCTCCTAATAATTGCGGCATCAGTTTAATGATGCCGCATTTCTATTTATCGAGAAAAAATGACCCTCCCACACTACTAGAAACATTCAAATTCCTTCTATTTTTTTATAAGATAAGGATGATTCCGGACAATGCGTCGCTTTTAACAAAACGGTGATTCAAAAAATCTTTATTTTAGTATTATAATTAATAGCAAATTTGTACGACACTTTGCTATTTATAAACTAATTGCGAAATATTATCTGTTTTCTTAAGAGGAGAAAAAATGAAAGTTAACAAACAAGAGGCTCTCGATTACCATAGTACGCCTCGAAAGGGGAAAATTGAAGTAATTGCTACCAAACCATGTCTTACTTCAAGAGATTTATCACTGGCCTATACACCTGGGGTTGCGGAACCCTGTCTTGAAATTGCGAAGAATGAAGATTTAGTATACAACTATACAGCAAAAAGTAACCTGGTTGCGGTTGTTTCAAACGGCACTGCGGTTTTAGGGCTTGGAGATATAGGACCAAGTGCAGGTAAACCTGTTATGGAGGGGAAAGGGGTTTTGTTCAAGAGATTTGCGGATATAGATGTGTTTGATATTGAATTGAGTACAAAGGATCCAAAGGAAGTAATAAAAGTGGTACAGCTGCTTGAACCAACATTCGGCGGAATTAATCTGGAGGATATTAAGGCACCTGAATGTTTCGAGATAGAAGAGACTCTAAAGTCAACAATGAATATTCCGGTATTCCATGATGATCAACACGGAACCGCCATAATTTCATGTGCAGCACTAATTAATGCCGCAGAAATTGCGGGCAAAAAAATGGATAAACTAAAAATACTTGTAAATGGAGCTGGGGCTGCTGCAATATCCTGCTGCAATTTATATATAAGTGCCGGCGCTAAGAGGGAAAATATTGTAATGTTTGATTCGAAGGGGTGTATCCACAAAGGCAGAAAAGATCTGAACAAGTATAAAATGCTATTTGCATCAGAAAAAGATCATGGATCATTAAAGGATGCTTTTAAGGGGGCAGATGTATTTATTGGTTTATCTGTTGGCGGAGTAGTTAGCAAAGATATGGTTGCAGAAATGGCTCCTAACCCGATTGTATTCGCCATGGCTAATCCAAATCCTGAGATTACTTACGAAGATGCTACTTCCGTTCGAGATGATATTATTATGGCAACCGGGAGAAGCGATTATCCGAACCAGGTAAATAATGTTCTCGGATTTCCTTTTATTTTCAGGGGAGCTCTTGATGTTCGCGCGACAGCAATAAATGAAGATATGAAAATGGCAGCAGTCAAAGCGCTAGCTACGCTTGCCAAAGAAGAAGTTCCGGAAATGGTATTGAAAGCCTATGGCGGGGAAGTATTTGAATTTGGTAAGAACTATATTATCCCAAAGCCTTTTGATCCCAGAGTTTTATGGTATGTTGCTCCAGCAGTAGCGAAAGCGGCCATGGATTCAGGAGTTGCGAGAATAAAAATTCAGAATTGGGATAATTATAAAGAAGAACTGAAAGAAAGATTAGGCCTTTCTAAAGAAGTTATTAGAGTAATGATTCAAAAGGCCAAAAAGAATCCTAAACGGGTTGTCTATCCTGAAGGAGAAGAAGAAACTATTATTCGGGCGGCACAATCAATTATTAACGAAGGAATAGGGCAGCCGATTCTTTTAGGAGAAAATAAAGTTATATCACAAATGATAAAAGATCTGGGTTTTGATATAAATGATTTCCAGATCATCGAGCCTGAAAATAGCGGTTTGATTAATAAATATATAGACGACTTTTATCATTCGCGTCAAAGAAAAGGAATGACAGTCAGGGAAGCCAAACAGTTGATGAGTAAAAGGGTTTACTTTGGCTCAATGATGGTAAAAATGGGGGACGCCGACGCAATGATAAGCGGGTATACGACTCACTATCCAAATACAATAAAACCAGCTTTACAATGTGTTGGGGTAAGAGATGGATTTAATGTTGTTTCCGGACTTTATATTGTAGTTACTAAAAAGGATGTCTACTTCTTTGCCGATTGTACAGTTAATATTGAACCAAATTCAGAGCAGCTGGCAGAAATTGCAATCTCAGCAGCGGACGCAGTGAAGGAATTTGATATTGAACCAAGAGTTGCTATGCTATCGTTCAGTAATTTTGGAAGCACAGTTGTTCCGCAATCATTAAAGGTGCAGAAAGCCGTCGAAATTGCTAAAGCGCAAAGACCGGATATTATACTTGACGGTGAAATGCAGGCAGATACTGCGGTTGTTCATCAGATTATAGAGCAGGATTTCCCTTTCAGTGCGCTTAAGTCAAGAGCGAATGTATTGGTATTTCCCGACCTGAATTCCGGAAATATTGCATATAAGCTTATGGCAAGAATCGGTGAAGCTACGGTTATTGGTCCTATTTTAATGGGAATGAAAAAACCTATTCACGTATTGCAAAGAGGCGCATCTGTTGAGGATATTGTTAATGTAACGGCTATAGCGGTTGTTGATGCTCGTAATAAGAAATAAATTAATCATCTCATAGTTAAAATAAAAAATCACCCTGCAATGCGGGGTGATTTTTTAGTTCATTATATCATTGAAAATGATATTTCTGAAAGATCAGAACGCTGCCGGTCAATTAACTGATTTCTATTTTGGTTCAACAATGTATACTCTGGTTGGCTTAGTACCTCTATTTACTACCATATGTGTCTCCGCTTCACTCCAGAACACGTCACCTGCATTTAAATTTATTGTCTGAGGCTTTTCGTTATCTTTCATTAATTTCACTGTTGCATCAGTTAGCATAATGGTCAGATGCGCTTTATGACTATGTTTCCCGATTCCGCAAACATCTTTTCCCGGTGTGCTGACATACTCAGTTACTACCATTTTGTCATTTTCAAAAAGCACTCTTATAGTGTCTTTGGCGGAAGTAATAGTTTGGCTTTTACTGCAAATTGAAAATACAAAAAGAAATGAAATGGCTAAAAATAGTTTTTTCATTTTACACCTCACGTTTTTATTGGAAAATTATTAGACTAAACTTATTCAAATTATAGAATAGCGATTTTTATTAAACGTTCAATTATTTTCTTTTAAGAATTTGCTGTTGTGAAATATTTTTTCAAAACTTCAATTTCTTGGATGTATACTAATGAGATATAGTATACTTGAAAATGTTTTCTATAGGGATTTATTTCAGTCGTGAGTTATAATAAATTAAAATATTAAGTTTAAATATGCAACCGTTCTTACGTTTTTTATGGTTATTAAAGAGAGGGAAAAAATAACTCATGGATAAAGAAATTATTTGGAAAATTCCCCAATCTTTGATTATCACACAAAATATTACTTATTTTGTTATAAGGGGATTTTGCCAAATGTTTAAAATTCCTTCCCCAAGTGCCCTCTTACTTATACGTTGCATCTTATTTGTAATATGACAATGAAATGTAGATAGTTCGCATTGATTAAGGCTAACAAGCGCAAATTAACCGGAAGCAGTAATCTGTTCGGAATATGTGGAGTTATTAAGTTTTGTAAAATAAAAAATCACCCTGCAATGCGGGGTGATTTTTTAGAAAATTTGGTCTGACTATAATTTTTTATTCTCACTAATGATTTTTGCTCCTTCTATCATAACCGGGTATTTGTAGCCGGCGCCAAAATCTTTATTTGCTGCGACTTTACCTTCGAAAACCAGAATATCACCTATCTTTGCGTTTTGTGAGGTAGTTACCAGCAGATCATATTGGCCCTTATCACTTGTTCCATCCTGAATATGGATCCAGTTTCTGCCCATTATTCCGGAATTGACTTTAACTACTTTACCTCTTATCCTGACAATCTTCCCGTTCAATTTATTGGCATCTACGAAAATTTCTTTGACTGTTTTTCCGTTTGTCAGGGGATCGATTGTTTTCTGAATCTCCGGCTCTTTTTTCATTTCCGGATGAACAAAACCGCTTTGACTATTTGGTGATTTTGAAATATTGTCTACAAAAAATACTGAACTGAAAGTTCTGTTGAGTTCGGTGCTGTGAAAATCCTTCATCTCCATACTTCTTGAGAAGAAAAGAGTTTCGCCTTTATCAACAGGCATTTTGTTTACTGCTATCCAGTAATCTTTGCCATTTTCATCGACTTTTATATAGGTATAATTTGATGTGTTAATAAAATCCTGAACAGTAACCGTATGCATTGCTTGAGTATTTGTGTTTTGAACCTGATTTTGCTGAGGAGGTTGCTCATTTTTTTTATTCTTTTGAGTGGTTATTGTAAATATGAGAAATGCCACTACAAGGACAGCTAGACCTGCATAAATTAACTTTTTCATTATTACCTTATCCTTTGTTTAATAATAGTTTGTACACAAAATTTTCTTAAAGTTGGCAAAAAATATACCATTTAATTTTAAAGCTCAACTGTTTGCAATAATCATAAAATACCAATTTTTCTTCAAATTATTCCAAATCATAGGAATGCAGTTATTTTTATCTCTCGAAAATGGCAAAAATGGAACAAATTATATCTAATTAAACCCCTAAATCCATAAAAATAATTTGGTATACAAATTGCGCAATTAGAGAAAAAAACGGGGTCGCTATGTCACTAATTCTTGGATTTAGAAGATTCACTGAGTGGATAAAATCTTACGACGTATTATTATTTATTTTATTTATCAGTTTTGGCTGGCTTATTTGCTGGCTGCTTTTCGTTACGTTCGCATTGATATTTGTTCATTAGGACTGGCATCATTAAATAAATCTTTGCTTGATTGATTTTTTGATAAAATCCTTGGGGGATTTACCAGCAGTTTCCCGCCATTTTTTATGCCTTCTCGTGTATAAATTATCTTATTCTTTTGTTAATTTTGTACAAGATAAATCATTTTAAGCTTATGAGAAAAAATATCCTGCCTGCGTTTATAATTATTATAATTGCCTTCAATACATTGTGGGCACAGGAACATCCATATGATGAGATACATCTCAAGAATATTGGCGTTATAAAAGGAAAAGTCATAAGTATCAATGAGAGCACAGTTGAGTTCAGGGCTGATAGTAATTATATGTATTATACATATCCGAAAAAGGATATTGATTTTATAGTGCTTTCTACCGGAGAATGGGTGACGTTTGAAAACGGCAGAACCTCAATCAGCAGAAACTATGAAACAAGCTGGGGCTATCTCAATTTATCCGGAGGGGGCATTCAGAATGAGAAACCTCTGGATGAAGCGGCAGTAAGAAAAAGGGGATTTTCATTCTTTGCCGATCTTAATTATCAAATTGGCAGGGTATTTTCAACCGGGTTCCAGATTGGTTATAATCAAACAAGTGTTAATAGTAATGTGTATCTTTTAAGATATTCCACTTTGAATTCTACACTTTCAGGTGGAACTTCATATTTGCTTAGCATTGGGTCGATTAACAGAATTTTTATTTTTCCGAACTCCTCTATTAAACCGGTAATCTCCTTATTTTTTGGATATGGTAATCTTTTAATTTCCCGCTCTGAAATAATTTCCCCGACGGGGAGTACAGAGATTCCTGATTTATCCAGGGATGGTTTTTTGACCGGAGCAGGGGCGGATCTATTTATTGAGACTGGAACCAGAAGTGGTATTATGATAGGAAGCAAATATAATTGGCTTATTTATAAAAAAGAAAATATTGAATTTATAACTTTTAATGTTGGATACGTAATACCGATTAATTAATCTTATTAGAAATTATTTATCTTTTTAAAGCTTGTGGCCCATCCGCATTTGTAGATCTTAATTAAAAAATTATTTTAATTCCCATTGCCAGCATTTATTTATTGCCCCCAGGGGATTAATACTAATATTTTTTATCCTGTTGTTGTAAGCGACTATCTTGTCAACCCAGTAAAGAAAGGTTACAGGCTCATCATTGTGGAGAATTTTTTGAATTTTCTTATAAGTCTCAATCTTTTGATCGTTTGTAATTTTAGTTTGAAGCTTGCTTAAAAGTTGATCAACCTGACTGTTAGCGTAAGCGGAAATGTTCAACATAGCTACATCAAGGTGAGAATACCAGAATGGCATAATGTCAATGGGAATTGAAACTGTCCAGCCGGCAGTCCAGGCATTAAATTGTTTAGAGAACATGCTATGCAGGAAACTGCTCATTTCCATCTTTTCAATTTGAACGTCTACTCCAACAGCTTTTAGATTATTTTTAAAAATAGACATAGCAAAATCACGGCGGGCATTTCCTGTTCCCATATATAATTTAAAGCTGAATTTCTTACCATCCTTTTCTAAAATACCATCACTAGGTGAAGGTACCCAGCCTTCACTTGCAAAAATTTTCCTTGCTTTTTCCGGATTATATTCATAGGGGACTAAAGATGAATCATAAATACTTTTGAAAATAGGGGATACAGGACCCACTGCAATTTCGCCATGGTCGTATAGATAATTCTTAATAACTTCATTTCTGTTTAATGCATAAGTTAAAGCTTTTCTGATATTTGCATTCCCGAATAATGGATTTGCCACTAATATTTTGTTTTTAGAGTATTGCACAGGATCTATATTATCCCACCCGATATAGTCATATTCTCTTCCTTTAATAGGTACAATATCGATATTACCTTTTGCTTTGATTGCTTCCGCATCATCAGGGTTCAGATCAGTTATAAGATCAAGCTCGCCATTTTTAAGTTGAAGAAGTCTTGTATTGTAATCCGGTACGATCTTAAAAATAATTTCATTAATGCTATGTGGAGTATCTAAAAAAGAACTTCGGTTCGCTTTTAATATTACAGCCTGGTTTCGCTCCCAGCTTGACAATTGATATGCACCGTCGGTAATGGGATGAAAATTTACGTCTGAATGTTCGATATCCTTTCTGGCAATCTTTTCAAATATATGTTTTGGAAGTATTGGAAGGTCTATACTGTATAAGCTGGGTACTGTCTTAGAGAGAAAATGTATTTTTAATATATATGGTGAAATTATTTCAAAAGTTTTCTTTATGTCAATGTGATTATCTTTATCAGCATAAAAGTTTTTGAACGTACCTAAAAAACGACTGTTGACTTCAGGATCAGAATACAGGTCGAATGAATACGCAACATCCTCTGCGGTAACATTAACGCTATCGGACCACATTGCGTCATTTCTTAGCTGTAGAGTAATTGTAGTTGAATCATTATTCCATTCCCAGCTCTTGGCAAGCATCGGTTCTGATTCCATTTCACCTATTTCAGAATTCCAGCTGTGCTGCACTAATGATAGGTACAATTGGCCGGTTATATAACCTTCGTTTATGTTAAAAGCATATAAGGGATTAAGAGTTTCGATATCTGAGGAAATTGCAATAATTACTCTATCCTTTTTTTCTGTGTTGTTTTTACTGCAATTAAATGTGAGGAGAGATAATGAGATAAAGAACAAAAATGCCGGTTTGAAATATTTCATTTTGCTTTTCAAATAGTTAGTAGAATTAGACTCTGGTTAACTGTAAAGGATAAACCTCCCCTATCTGAAAACTCAAAAATGGAACAATCGAAAATTACCTTTTATATTAACTTTTAGCAAGAATATTATGTCCATTTACTATACAATATTTTTCCGCGCAATATTTGAACAGATGAAAACCGGTTCCTGCCTCACTTACTAAATTAAATAATAATTCAGCATTTGTTATTCTCGTTCCCCCAACAGTATTGACTCCTTTTTTAAACAAAATATCCGGTATCATGCTGCTTGAGGGACCCGTTACAATTACCTTTGCCGCAGGTGAGATGGTTTCTAGCAGCTTGTCAATTGTATTGTTAACTAAAGTAAGGCCGGTGATTATAATAATATCTGAGTGGGGGAGAATCTCGCTGTATTTATCAGCAGGTATGTAGAATTGTTTCTGATCCTCGTTAAGGGCATTTTCGTCAAGCTCTAATACATACAATTTGTTTTTCGTTGCCGCCACTTTTTTTATATAACTTTGAAAAGCTCCCACTATTGAAATTGTTTTTGGAGGAGTTATATCAATTAAATCGATGGGATCTGTTCCTTTAATTATTTTGTAATTGTTTTTAGAAATAATTCGTGAAGAGAGAGCATTCAATACCGCTACTTTTAATGTATCTATAATCTTCAGATTTGAACTTTTGTTAAATAATTCAATAACTTTTTGGCCTTTGATTTTGGATGGTGAAAACTTGCCAAAATCCCGTTCTTTTACGTAAGGATTTGAAAGCGCGTCGTTGTTGGTACTTGCAACGCCAGTGCTGCCGTCAGATAATAATACTGCTGTAAGAAAGACTCCGATTCTTACATCCGATATTACAAGATCATTTGCATCAGTATTATATTTTGTTCTTAACAGATCATATGTTTCATCCAAAATCATAAGATTTCTATGTTGTTTTTTATTTAATGTCCTGCACATTAAGAATTTATGTAGACTTTAAAATACCAAACCCCAATCAAAAGATTGAGGTTTATGCGGAGAGGCCGGGA
>CAYPNM010000047.1:0-8351 GCA_964412105.1 uncultured Ignavibacteriaceae bacterium
CCTGAAACAATTAAATTGTTTAACAGCGAGATTAACAAATCGAAAATGGTAGTCTGGAACGGCCCTATGGGAGTCTTTGAAATGGATAATTTTGCGGAGGGAACTTTTGCTGTTGCAAAGGAGTTAGCAGATGCGACTTCAAAGGGGGCAATAACAATAATTGGCGGTGGTGATTCGGCAGCAGCTATTAGAAAAGCCGGGCTGGAAGATAAAGTTTCGCACGTTTCAACCGGCGGAGGTGCATCGCTCGAATTTCTTGAAGGCAAAATATTACCCGGTGTAGCCGCTTTAAATGATGTTAATTAAATAAGGATTTTTTGTGAGTAATAATTATTACAGGCCCGGCGGATTTGGAGGCTTTAGCTTCTTTCCGCCTGTTATTAAGAATTTATTGATAATCAATGGTATAGTATTTTTAATTGAGCTACTCGGGCAGAATTTATTAGTTGGAAGCAATACCTTATATGACCTTATTATTTATTATTTCGGTTTATGGCCACTTGGTCATGGTTTTATTGTCTGGCAGTTAATTACATACCAGTTTCTGCACGGCGGATTTATGCACATACTCTTCAATATGTTCGCCTTGTGGATGTTCGGAATTGAGGTGGAAGGTCTCTGGGGTTCAAAAAGATTTTTAATTTATTATCTGACCTGCGGAGTAGCTGCAGGATTAACACAGCTTATCGTATCACCTTTATTAGGCGGAGCCGCTTTAGGACCGACGATCGGTGCCTCCGGAGCTATATTCGGTGTTCTGATTGCCTTTGCGATGCTTTTTCCCGACAGATATATTTATCTATATTTTTTCATTCCTATAAAAGCAAAATATCTAATTGCAGGTTTTGTTTTACTGCAAATTTTCTATGTTGAAAATGTTACTGACAATGTTGCGCACCTTGCACATCTAGGCGGAGCATTAGCAGGATTTATTTATTTGATGTATCTGCGCAAAAACAATTCCATGTTCGGCAGCTATTTTAAGAATAGTTCTAAAAGTAGTCCGAAGATTAATTTCAATATGTTTAAGGGAAATTCAAATCCTTTTAAGAAGAAGGAAGAAAAAATTCAGGATGCCAAGTATTATGAGATAAAGGATGACACTGAAGAAGTAACCCAGGAACAGATAGATGAGATATTGGATAAAATAGGACGATCGGGCTATCAGAATTTATCGGAGAAGGAAAAAAAGATCTTATTTGAAGCCAGCAAAAAGATGAAATAATAATTTGAACAAATACCCGTCAAAATATCTTAATTTCAAGATACACTTTATCCTTTGCCTGTTTATTCCGCTAATGTTCCTGTTTTCATCCTGTTCTGCCAGTCCGCCCATAAAAGAGGATAAGTTCATAAAGGTGTATGTTGATATGCTGATTGTGCAGGACACCACTAAAGCAAAAGGCAGCAAGCTGGAAAGCATAAAAAAAGAAGTGCTCAAAAGATATTCTATTTCAGCAGCTGATTACAATTCCACTATTAATTTTTATAATTCCGATCCCAAAAGATGGTCGAACTTTTTCGATAAGGCTATTGCTTATCTTGAACAGTTGAAGAAGCAAAAGAATTCCTGAACTTTTCCTTTGCAACTGCAATTCTTATTAACGGGTAGGTGATTTCATCGGGCAGATGCTTCTTTAAATCCTTAAGATCTCCAAAACCTTTTTTGATTTCTGCGCTTATAGTTTCCAATTGACCTTTCCCATATAGGTGGGCAATATTTATGGCCGGTTCGAATTCAATTATACTTTCTATTTGCATTGAAATAACGGCTTCGGAAAGTTTCCTGAGCGATGCAATATCCTTAAGGCCATAGCCTTTTTTCAAAAGATTATAAGTCTCTTGAATATTTACAGGCATTTTTTCTTTTTGCTTAGTTGAATTCTTACTCTCAGATTTAGAATTCAAAATCTCCAGGAATTCTTTTCCCACTTTATTAAACATTCTTTGGCTAAAACCTTTGATTTTCAATAAATCCTTTACAGTTGAAGGTACTTGAATCGCAATTTCTCTCATTACAGCATCGGGACAGATAATATTGGCTGACTGCAAAAATCTTTTTGAAGCACGTGTCCTGATTTCTCTGAGTCTGTTGAATAATTCAAGGTTCTTTTCGTAATCCTCGTTTTCCTGTCCAACATCTTTTCTCTTTTTAGATTCTTCAAATCTCTGTTTCAGCTCTTTACTAATAGTAAAACCTGATATTTCACCAGTTCTTTTAATTAGGGCTCCAGTCTCTTTGAGGGAATTTAATACGGTTTTAAGGTCGCTTTTGGAGTAATTTGCGCAGCTACCGAATGACTCTAATTTTTGAAACTTTGCAGATTTTTCAGTCCCCAGTAAAATATTTATCAGGGATTGATCGCTGAAATATGTCTCTATTTCGTCTATTGCTCTAAGGACAATCTCTTTAAGGTAATCTGAAGTTGAATCAGTTATACCTTCTTCACCAGTACATCTGTCGCACTTTCCGCATTTATAATTTGTTACATCTTCACCAAAATATTTTAAAATATATTTGAACCGGCATTCATTGGAATAAACCATGTTTACCATCGATTCAATCTTCTTTTGAAGATGGAGATAATTTTCATTTATTCTTTTATAGTCGAGTATAAGTCTTGAAATATCAACCCGCGGAACCGTCAGCTTAACATTCTCTTTTGCCAGAGATCTTTTATATGAAATTATTCCAAGATTATCCAGAGTAATAAGCGTTTCTTCCAGATCTACTTCGTTAATGTCTAATTTCCGGCTGAGCTGAGTGAGGTTAAAGGCAACTTTTAAAGTGAATATCTCACTCCCAAATTCCCTTAACAATGAAAGTAACACAACTTTAATATTGTTATTGGAAGTATCTTTTATAAATTTTTTAAGCCGGTTTTTTTCGAAATTAATTTGGAGTGTGGATTTCCGGTTATATTCGGAAATGATATTGATATATCCCGCGCCTTCGAGGTTTTTAAGGGATGAATGAAGCAATCCACGATTAATTTCTTTTTTACAATATGATGATAGATACTCACGGTTAATTGGAATATCATCTTCCGGTTTATCGCCTACAGCTACTTTCGCATAATCGCAGATTCCGTTGTAAATATTCTGGATCAATTCTTTATCCGGATTAGCATTTGAAATAAAAAACCTGTGAATATTAATATCGCTGTCATCGTGCAGCAAAAAGGCAAATGCCGATTTATTATCTCTGCCGGCTCTTCCAATTTCCTGGTAATAGTTCTCAATTGAACCTGGAGTATTGTAGTGAATAACCAGCCTGATATCTTTCTTATCTATGCCCATTCCAAATGCATTTGTTGCAGCAATCACCTTAACATTATCGTTTATAAAATCTTCCTGTATTTTTTTTCTTTCTTCGGGCGCCAATCCAGCGTGATAATAGTTACAGTTTATCCTATTCATATTTAAGAAATCGGCAACTTCTTCCGCTTTTTTACGGGATGAAGTATAAATAACGGCGGGAGTTTTGAATTGCCTGATAAGCTCGTAGCATTTTTCTTTCTTCTTTTTTGTCACCTGTACATTTATGTGTAGATTCTCTCTTTCAAAGCCTTTCACGAAAATTTTAGGGTTTTTAAGTCCGAGCTGTTTCCCAATGTCTTCAACTACCTCCGGTGTAGCAGTTGCAGTAAATGCGGAAATTTTTTTTATATCAGCATATTCAGAAAACGCTTTGATTTTTCTGTAACTGGGACGAAAATTGTGTCCCCATTCACTTATGCAATGAGCCTCATCAATAAAAAGATAAGAGGGTGTTAATGATTTTATCCTTTCTGCAAAGCTTACATTCTCTAATCTCTCAGGTGCGACATACAGAATCTTTGTTTTACCAAAGGCTATATTCTGCAAAACTTTTTCAGTTTCATAAAATTCCATTGTACTGTTGATAAAGGCGGATAAATCAGCATTGGAATTAAGGGAATCAACCTGATCCTTCATTAAGGCAATTAGCGGCGATACAACAATAGAAAAGTTTTCTGATATCAGGGCAGGAACCTGGTAGCAGATTGATTTACCAGCTCCTGTTGGCAATACTGCAATGACATTATGTCCACTCAAAATTGTTTCGATAATTTCAAGCTGGTTTTTGCGGAACCTCTTAAATCCAAAATATTTTAGTAGAGTCTGTTGTGGAGTCATTTAGCTGTAAAAATGAAGTACGATAAAATTGAATCAAAATTTATGAAAAGTTTGTATCTCTTTCAGTTTATAAATAGAAAAACTGGCATTGAATTAGGCCGTTTATTTACCACTGCAGGCATTTTATCAAATTACCAGGATAATTTTGGTTATATTCGCATAGTTTATCGTGAGAAAAAATACAGGTTTAAATTTAACATGAATACAATCGAAACAAATGGACTGACCAAAATATATTCATCGGCTTTCGGGAAAAAACAGGTTCAGGCTCTGGTGGATTTGCATTTAAATGTGCAAACTGGAACAATTTTCGGCTTACTCGGACCAAACGGGGCAGGTAAAACAACACTTGTAAAGCTGTTACTCGGCATAACCTTCCCAACATTTGGAAAAGCCAAAGTCCTGGGTGAACCAACCGAAAACTATAGGATTAAGAAGAAGGTCGGCTATCTTCCGGAAAATCATAAATACCCGCCTTACCTGACAGGCGGAGAGGTAATGAACTTTTTTGGGAAGCTGAGCGGGCTTGATTCCAGATATCTTAATAAAAAAACGGACGAACTACTTGATCTTATGAAGCTATCAAAATGGAAGAAGACCAAGATTAAAAATTATTCAAAAGGCATGATGCAAAGGCTCGGGCTCGCGCAGGCCCTGGTTAATGATCCTGAATTATTATTTCTTGATGAACCTACGGATGGTGTTGATCCTATCGGGCGAAAAGAAATAAGAGATATTCTTATTGATTTAAAGAAACAATCTAAAACTATTTTTTTGAACAGTCACCTTTTATCAGAGGTAGAATTAATTACAGACAGAGTGGGTATTCTTAATAAAGGGAAATTGATTCGAGAAGGAACAGTTCAGGAACTTACTGAAAAAACAGAGGAGTACTTATTAAGGATAGAAGGGGATCATAAACAGATCACTGGAAATATTGAAAATGTGATGGTGACAAAGTTAGATGACGGCAGATATTCTCTTAAAGTTGCAAACACGACCGACTTAAATACTTTTATTGATAAATTGAGAGCGGATGGAATTTTGATTTACGAATTAATTAAACATAAAAACACTCTTGAAGAAATGTTTATTTCCCTCATTGAGGAATCGGAAAAGGAGGGGGAAAAATGAAAAATGTTTTAACTGTTACCTGGTATACAATAAAAGAAGCTATGGCAAGAAAAGTTTTCATCTTTTATTCTATCATTTCAATACTTGTTATTGTTTTTACGGCAATCATTCTCGGGGTTACAAATCTCGATTCAATAATAAATGGTTTTGCCGGTAAGAATGGCGCTCCAATGCTGACAGAAATTGTAACGAAGTTAGAAATTTCGATCATCACACCACTGGCATCGCTTGGATTATTGTTAGCAATATTTGCCAGTTCAAGTTTCATTCCGATTATGCTTGAAAAAGGCAATATTGATTTACTACTTTCCAAACCGGTTTCGCGCACTCAACTACTATGGGGAAAATATTTCGGCGGAATTTTAGTAGTGTTTATAAATATTGCCCTGCTTATCATTGGTGTATGGCTCAGCATATCGATCAAATTTTCGATCTGGTCATTTGCATTTATCTGGAGCATAGTGATAATTACTTTTATTTTTGCTGTTCTATATGCTTTGATAGTTCTTTTTGGTGTAGTTACTAAAGGATCGATGTTCGGAATGATGTTTGCTTATTTAATATTTCTCATTTTGAGTCCATTGTTAAAATTCGCACATGGAGATATGCAAACTTTCATAACAAGTGGTTTTTGGAAGGGTGTGATCGATGTTTTTTACTATATTATTCCCAAAACATCAGAATTAATGTCTAATACCATCCTTACGCTCGCAAATGGGGGTGGAATAGAGAATTATCAGCCCATCTGGACATCACTCATTTTTCTGGCCGGAATGATGGCACTAAGTAATTATATCTTTATTAAAAAAGATTTCTGATATTTGTATTGTAAATATTTTTAATTAATCAATTTTTCTTATGGATACAGATAATATTAAACTTGAAGATTTATTAGGCAAGACCAAACTAGCTTCAAAGGCAGAGCAAATAAATCAGGTTGCCGTGGTTGGGGGTGGAATCATGGGACAGGGAATTGCCCAGACCGTGGCAGGATCCGGAATTGAAACTATAGTTATTGAAAAGGATGAATCTCAACTAGAGAAGGCTAAAAAGAATCTTTCTGAATCAATCGACCGGGAAATAAACAGATGGACATTAACCAAATCTGAAAAGAAATCCATCTTTGCAAGAATACACTGGGATATCGACCTGAAAAAAGTTCATGCCTGTGAACTTGTTATTGAAGCGGTTGATGAGGATTTTGAATTGAAGAGAGATATTTTCAGAAAGCTGGATAAGATCGTAAAAAAGGAAACGATCTATATCTCCAGTGCATCAACTTTGAGTCTTACTAAGATTGCCGAAACAACCGATCGACCTGATAAAATAATAGGTATGCATTTCCTGAATCCGGTTCCAAAAGTTCCTCTCGTAGAGCTTGTAAAATGTCTTTACACTTCAAATGAAACGGTCGAGATAGCCAAAAACTTCGCATCAACAATCGGGAAAACTCCGGTTGAAGTTTATGAGTATCCCGGTTTTATTACTACCAGGGCAATTGTTCCCTTATTAAATGAAGCAATGTACATTTTAATGGAGGGGGTCGCTACGGCAAAGGATATAGATACCGCAATGAAGCTCGGTTATAACTTCCCGAACGGACCACTCGAAATGGCTGACATAATGGGTCTTGATGAAGTATTAACATGGATGGAAACACTTTGGAAGACTCTGGGTGAACCACGTTACCGTGCATGCCCGGCTTTAAGGAAACTTGTCAGAGAGAGAAAGCTTGGTAAAAAAACGGGCGAAGGTTTTTATAAATATGATGAAAACGGTAAAATAATTTCTGAATAAAAAATTAATGTTATTTCTTCTCAGGAAGGGGGAAAAATTATGAAAGTACTGGTTCTAAACTGCGGAAGCTCTTCTATCAAATATCAATTCATTGATACGGAAAAAGAAAGCTGGCTTGCTAAAGGGATGGTCGAGCGTATCGGAATGACAGGTGCCGTGTTAACTCACCAGCGTTACGATGGCCACGATATAAAAATAGTCGGCGAAATTCTCGACCACGCAATAGCAATAGAATATGTGCTTGGAGTGATGCTGAGCAAAAACCATGGCGTAATTGATTTCAAAGAAGATATAGATGCAATAGGGCACAGGGTTGTACATGGCGGTGAAACTTTTTCAGATTCCGTTCTTATTACGGATGATGTGATAAAGATTTTGCAGTCTAATATTGAACTGGCCCCGCTTCATAATCCTCCGAACATTAAGGGAATTCAAGCAGTCGAAAGAATTTTACCTAAAACTCCTCAATGTGCAGTTTTTGATACTGCTTTTCACAGCAAGATGCCGGCGAAAGCTTTTCTTTATGGAATACCATATGATCTTTACAAAAAATATAAAATAAGAAGATATGGATTTCACGGTGCTTCTCATTCGTTCGTATCCAAGAAGGCTGCCGAACTAATGAAGAGACCTTATGATAGTTTAAAGATTGTTACTGCTCATCTTGGGAACGGGTGCAGCATGGCAGCGATCAAAAATGGAATATCAATCGATACTACCATGGGATTCACTCCTCTTGAAGGATTACTGATGGGAACAAGGAGCGGGGATATTGATCCATCAGTGATTCTATATATTATGGGAAAAGAAGGGCTCACGCTTCACGAGGCTGGAACTCTTCTGAACAAACACAGTGGTCTTACGGGAATCAGCGGTGAGTCGAGCGATATGCGAGAAATTATATCAGCGCTTGGCAAAGAACATAAACGGGCACATCTTGCTTTTGATGTCTTTAACTATCGTATAAAAAAATATCTTGGTGCATATTCTGCAGCGATGGGTGGACTAGATGTTTTTATTTTTACCGGAGGGATTGGGGAAAATTCTTCGGAGGTAAGGAGTGAGGTCTGTAATAACCTTGAATATTTGGGAATCAAAATTGATCCGGGAAAAAACAAGAATAATGAAGTAAGCATTTCATCACCGGACTCAAAAGTACAAGTATTCAGAATTCCGACAAATGAAGAGCTGGTAATTGCCCTGGACACCAAAAAATTGGTTGAGCAAATGAATAAAAAATGAGTCTGACAAAAGACGGCATT
>CAYPNM010000047.1:8451-22315 GCA_964412105.1 uncultured Ignavibacteriaceae bacterium
AAAGGAATCGGCAAAGCTATTGCGAAAGAACTTGTTGCTGAAGGTTGTGATGTCGGAATTTGTTCAAGAAGCAAGGATGATCTCCTTGAAACAGTTAGAGAAATAAAAAGCAAATATCACTCAGACGCCTTCTGGAGCGTTTGCGATCTTAATAAACAAAAGGATCTTGAAAGTACATTTAATCACTTCATCAAGGAATTCGGGCAGATCGATATTCTAGTTAATAATTGCGGGGGCCCATCAGCCGGCTATATGACAGATCTTGACGACGAAAAATGGCAGGCGGCATTTGATCAGGTTCTGTTAAGTGCAGTAAGATTATCAAGATATTCAGTCATAGATATGATGAAAAGGGAATGGGGAAGAATTGTAAACATAACATCGATTTCGGTTAAGCAACCCATCAATAATTTGATGCTTTCAAATTCTCTGCGCACAGGTTTAATTGGATTTGCAAAGTCTTTAAGTAATGAAGTCGGGAAATATAATATTACCGTAAATAATATAGCACCGGGATATACTTTAACTAACAGGCTTTATGAGCTTGCAGTTTTGAGAGCAAAGGAATCCGATACTTCACACGAAGAAATTTTGATCGAAATGGCCAAAGAAATTCCGCTTGCAAGGCTTGGGGGACCAGAGGAAATAGCTGCTGCCGTTGCATTTCTTGCATCAGTTAAAGCTGGTTATATCACCGGTACAACATTACAGGTAGATGGAGGTTTTATAAAAGGACTTTTCTGATTCAGAGTTTTACTATTTTTGTAATATATTATTACCAATATTTTTACTAATCCCGGGGGGGAATATGCAAAGAACTTTACCTTCCTTTTTTGAAAATTGCGTAAATAAATATTCGGACAACGTATTTCTTTGGGAAAAAACCAACGCTAAATACGAAGGCTTAAAATATTCTGCTATGCGCGAGCTGGTTCACAAATTTGCTGCCGGGTTAATGTCAATAGGAATTGAAAAAGGAGACAGGCTCGCACTAATATCAGAAGGACGATCCTATTGGATCGCAAGCGAACTAGGAATATTATTTACAGGGGCTATCAATGTCCCGATCACAACAAAGATCGAAGAGTTGAACGATCTTAAATTCAGACTGGTGCATTCAGGTTGCAAAATGGTAGTAGTTTCCCGGCACCAGGCCGAAAAAATAAGAAAAATAAAAAACGATCTTCCGGATCTTGAAAAGGTAATTTTACTGGATGAAATAGACCGTTTAGATACAGATGAAATTTATTTTACTGAGGTTCTGGCTGAGGGTGAAAAATTTCTTGCTTCATCCAGAGATAGATTCGAGGAAAGATGGAAGTCGCTTAATGAAAATGATTACGCAAATATCTGTTACACTTCGGGTACGACTGCTGATCCTAAAGGAATAATTTTAACTCACAGAAACTACACAGCAAATGTTGAACAATGTGTCGAGATGCTATACCTGCCTCAGGAATACAGAAACCTTTTAATTCTGCCGTGGGATCATGCTTTTGCGCATACGGCAGGAGTTTATCTCCTAATGTCGCATGGTGCGAGCATTGCCGCAGTACAGCAGGGTAAAACTCCTATGGAAACACTTAAAAATATTCCACAAAATATAAAAGAAGTAAAACCGAGTTTTATGTACAGCGTACCGGCTCTGGCAAAAAATTTCAGGAAGAATATTGAAAAGGGAATTGGTGAAAAAGGGCCAAAAGTTGAAAAGTTATTCACCAAGGCATTAAAAACAGCGTATGATTATAATGCTGACGGCTGGAATAAAGGAAAAGGGAAGCAGAAACTCCTAAAGCCGATGTATATGTTTTACGATAAACTTATATTCAGCAAAATTCGAGAAAATTTTGGTGGAAAGCTCGAATTCTTTATAGGAGGTGGAGCTGCGCTTGACGTTGAACTGCAAAGATTTTTCTATGCAATAGGTATCCCGATGTTCCAGGGTTACGGACTCACTGAAGCGGCTCCGGTAATATCCACTAACACTCCATTGATTCATAAACTCGGCACTTCAGGGAAAATCCTTCCCGGTATCGAAGTTCAGATAAGGGACGAAAATGATAAAGGCTTGCCAGCAGGTGTACAGGGAGAGATTTGTGTAAAGGGCGAGAATGTAATGGTAGGTTACTGGAAAAATGAAAGCGCAACCAGGCAGGCCCTTAAAAACGGATGGCTTTATACAGGAGACATTGGTTACCTTGATGAGGACGGTTATCTGAATGTGCTTGGAAGAATTAAAAGTCTCTTGATTGGAAACGACGGAGAAAAGTTCAGTCCTGAAGGAATTGAAGAATCGATTACCGAGCAATCGGAGTATGTAGATCAGATAATGCTCTATAATTCTCAATCACCATACACGGTTGCCTTGATAGTGCCTAATAAAGAAGCACTGCTTAAATGGGCAAAGAGGCATAATGTATTGCATCATACGCCAGAGGGCCAAAAAGCAATATTAAATCTTCTTGATAGTGAAATTGCCAAGTTCAAATCGGGAGGTCCATTTGCAAAGGTTTTCCCGGAAAGATGGATCCCTTCGGCAGTTGCAGTGCTCGGTGAAGCATTTACTGAAGAAAATAAATTTATGAACAGCACACTTAAGATGGTGAGGGGGAAGATTACAGAATTTTACAAAAACAGGATCGATTACCTATACACACCAGAAGGAAAGAATATCTGTAATCATCAGAATATGACTATCATCAGCAGGATTGTTTGAATAAAATCTATTCCTGAATTCTTTTCATTTCCATTATCCAGATATTTGTCCAGGTTCTGCCGTTATCGCTGGAAATAGAAAGATCCCAGTGGAATGAATTTTTAGTGATATCTGAAAAAGTTATTCTCGAAAGTTGTTTCCCTTTTCCAGTATTTTTTTCGTGAAAGAATTCTCCTCTTCCATTCTTAAAATTTCCTGTAAGTCCATCGCCAAGGGTTGGGTTAAGATTATCCATCCATCTGATGTGCCACTTTTTGTCTTTTACATCATAATATCTTATGCTAAAACCTTCCAATGGTTTTGTATTCTTCATTCCTGCCCAGAAAAACTTCACGTCACCGTGCCAGTGTTCCTCGATTGCACATCCTTTGAGAATTGAGAAAACTGAGTCACGAGCCCTGGTTTTAAGCCAAGTTCCGTCCTTTTGAATAATTTTTTGTTGAATGTTCCAGTTTCCGATCCAGAAATCGAACTGATGTGCTTCTGCTGAGCTGCAATAGGAAGAATCGGGCGGTAACGTTGATCCTGATATTGATTTCACAAATAATGCTATCAGAAAAAGAAATAATAGCTTTTTCATGTCTCATCCAGTTTAATATAGGTTAAATTGTTTTAGAAAGATAAAACAAAAGCAATAAGATGAAACATATTTTTGCCTGAAGATTGTGTATCTGAGGATTACAAACTGATTCTAAACAAATTTATTTTTATGATCTGCGATTGATCAACCAAATCTTTTAATGATAAAGCCTTATTACTAATTTCAAAGTTTCTGCAATTGGCTGTAGATAGATTTTGTTGCGGCCAGTCTGCATATGCTAAAGAATAAATTAGCGAACAAGCCACCGGCATAATTAAAATTAGGACCCCACCTTGATGATTAGCAAAAGTATTATTATTGTTGATTGATTTAACTACAATTACAGCCCCTGAAGCAACCAGCGCACCAAATTCTGAATACATAACCGTTTTCCAGAAGGAATGATTTTTATTCTCAGCTTTTGCGACAATATGAACTCCTGTTGCCGTTCCAAATGCATATGCTGAAATTGCAACCGCTGTCCAGAAATCTTCCACTGATTTATCGGCTGTTTCACTAAAGCTGGCTACAAACGCCACTCCAAATGGAATAAATGCAGATGCCAGACCCATTGCACCACCGACTATAACCTGCCCGCCGACATTTATTTCGGAATGATGGGTTCTGCTAATTGAAAGTAGCGAATCTATATTTGAATTTTGCAGATTTACTTTTTCGAGATTTAACGGAGTTTTCTTTTCAGGTACATGTTGAGCGAAAATATTGAATGTAAGCGCAATTATTAGAATTATCGATTTCCCCATTTCCCCCTCAAGCTTAATTTATAAAAGTTTGTTATTTAAATTTAGCTAGGAAATTCCTGAATTACCTGATAGTATATTTATTTTCTTTCATATATTTCCAGTTTCTCGGTTTACCTTCCGACAGCCAATTGATTGAAGCAGTAATTCTTTTATTTCTTGTCTCTTCTGTCTTTGCTTCTGTTATCCATCCAATATATTCTCTTTTGTGTGAAGTAATAAAATTATCAAATGTAGTTTTTGCATTTTTATTTTTGCTCAATGCTTTTGCAAAATAATCGGGGATTACGAGTTCCTTCTGTTCTGCTTTTTTATTTTTTGGAACTTTCACCCCTTTTTCATTTAGTTTGGCAGCTTCCTTAATGATTGAAAGTATAACTTTGTCGGAGGGCAAATCGGAAATAGTGGTAATTCTCCCAAACTGTCCCATTGCCTGTTGATCAGATGGAATAAGGATACCTCTTTTATTGAGCAATGACGCCTTCCAGAATCCAAATGTACAGTGCTCTTTAAATGCTGCCATATTGCAAAGGATACTGCCGGAATATTCAAAATTGGGGAAACCCCATTTTATTTTTTCTTCAACGGCAGGGCAGCCTTTATGGATAAGTTCACGGATATGTTTCAATATCGGTTTTGCAAAATCCTGAGATTTTGAAATGTATGCATCAACTAAATTGTCTTTCTTTCCCATAGAAAATTCCTTTTTGTAAGGTTGATGTTAAAGTTAAAACAACATTTTGATGAATATTCCCCCTACAACGCTTCTGGCCTGGAATGCATCTTTGCGTGCTGTTTTTGTTTCATACCAATCGCAGAACGGAACTCTGTCGGGAGTGTTATTCAGATATTCAGCTATAGTATGCATAAAACTGTCGAAGTCGTTTTTATCTTTAAACATTGATGCAGTCCATGTCATCCATTCAGGTTTTGTAAAATCCGCCCTGTTGTCCAAAGGGAGCCCGTATTTATTTAACTTAGTTTTATAATAGCTCAATTCTTTTTCCGAAACTTCAGGCGAAAAAAGGTTCAACTTAAATAATTTATCCCACACCAGATTATATTTCATACTCCAGGTTCCGGGCTTATCAAATGCAAGCTTATAATGATCTTTATCCAACGCCATTACTTCCCATTTTTTTGCATATGATTTTGCAATGTTATAATATTCTGCTGCCTTATCTTTCATTCCCGCCATTTCGCATATTTTTGAGAAACAACCAAGTGCAACAATTGCTTTTACGGATAAATTTGTATTGTGAGCTAAGTGACCCGTAAAGTCATCTGTGCATAACTGGTTTTCCGGATCAAGTCCTTTTTCTTTAAGATACTCTGCCCATTTTTCCAGGCTGTTCCAATATTTCTCAGCATATTCAGTATTATTTTCGGCTCTGCATAATCCGTAAGTCAATATTATCATATTCCCTGATTCTTCAACGGGCATTTGATCTTCTTCAGAAGTTTCTCCTCCTCCATAGACCTGTCCGTTGGCTTTTGGATAAGTGCCAAGGTCGTGAGGAGCGAAAGGAAATTTCCATCTTGGCAATTCAGAATATTGGAATACAGGGGTCAGTAAGGCTTTAAGAAGCTGCGGATTTAAATACATAAAAAACGGTGCTGAAGGATAAATTACATCTACAGTGCTTATGCAACCGTTGCTGAAATCCTCTTTAGGAAAAAGCATCGGAGTTCCGTCTATATCCGCGACTAGTTTATGAGCGCCAAAAACCTGGCGGTAAGCGAGTGCGCAAATCGACGCATAATCTTCACCGCCTTTTTCATTTAGCTTAGCTTTTAGTCCTTTATCGAACTCTTCACATTTCTTGATTAATAAGGTGTAATTCCTAATTCTGCTGTTAAGCAGATCATTTATTGAAGCCCCATTTCTCTTCCAGTATGCCCGGAGATCGCGATGAAAGTATTGGATTGCATAAATATCATCAAATGCAAGAACTGTGTAAATCTCTCTTTGATTTGTTCCGACTTTTCCCAGATCAAAAAGATAGGCCTGAACAAGCCATCCGTCATTACCGGGACGTGGCATATTGAAATCGTCTTCGGCAGGAAGTTTATTATTATTCACAAAATCGTTTCTGACTTCATCAGCAGAAGCAATTACACTTTGCGGATTCTGATCTTTTGGTGAAACAAGATAAACATAACCCCAGTCAATCCTGAGATCATCTCCCTTTTTCCCAAGGATATTTTGTTCCTGTGAACCCATTTTCATGGCTATTCCATTTTCAAGCTTCAGTCTGCCCCACGTTACCTGCTGGTTCGGCGTGTTCAAACAAAGTTCGGCACTGTTATCGATATAAACAGATACATCATGTTCTTTGTTATCAATTGATTTTACCTGCCAGGTAATATAAGATGCATCCTCTGAGATAAGGTCGAGTGAATCGGGAAGCAGGGGAGAAGTGAAAGTAAGTTTTAAATTTATTCCTGCATCTTCATAAATATAAATTGTCTGAGTCGGGTTTATTATTGTTTGTTTAAGATTTAATGCAGGAAGAGAACTTATATTATCTCCGATAAGTCTGTAAGTCTTCCCATCAATTTTTATCATTGAACAAACACTCATAATTTTGCCAGTCCAGTGACGTGTCAAATCATTTGCCGGGTTATCGGCAAAAGACCATATGCTGAAGTAAGGATCTGCATTTATGAGAGGGATTGCCGGCGGACGGGTAATAGTACTCTGAGCAAACAAAAAACCCGATGTAAAGATTGATAGGAAAATTAAACTTTTAATAAGGAATTGCGTGTTATTTTTTCCAGAGTAATTCATTCTTACTTCCACATTATTTTAATTTTTCTAATTCATTTTTCTGATTCTTATTTCCAGATCTTTTTTATTCTTAAGTAATTCAATGAGCTTATTGACATCAGTGTCGCCATAGTGATACGGGTAAAGAATCTTAGGATTGAACATTCTTACCGCATCAGCGACCATTTCGGGGGTCATGGTATAGGGAAGATTCATGGGGAGAAAAGCGATATCAATATTTTTTAGGTTTTTCATTTCAGGGATATTTTCCGTATCCCCAGCAATGTAAACTCTTTTATTTCCAAAGGTTACGACATAGCCATTGCCATCTCCTTTTTTGTGGAATGGCCGCCCATTTTCTCTCATATGTACAATATTATAGGCCGGCACGGCTTCAATTTTTATTCCATAGACTGTTTTGCTGTCTCCATTATTCAGTATTGTTCCCCCTTCCAATTTTTCAGAGCAAAGTTTTGTATAAATCAGGCTTGTGCCTTTCCTGGTCAATTCCTCTATCACTTTCGGTTCAAAATGATCGCCGTGGTCGTGGGTGATTAAAATTATATCGGCCTTTGGTTGTGTGGTAAAATCTGCGTATCTGCTGACCGGGTCGGCGTAAATAACATAATTGTTGAATTGAAACATCAAGGAAGCGTGACCATAAAATGTTATTATGAGATTTCCTTTTGAAGTTTTAATTGTGTCTTTTTCAAACTGAGCTTTAGAGGAGATTGAGAAAAGAGTGAATAAGAATATCGTAAGAATAAACTTTTTCATTTTTATACCTTGGTTTGTAAAACACATCATTAATTTAAGAAATTATGGGCTGTATTTGGAAGTATTATTTTTATAAAAGGCAATGGAAAGATTATCTATATGTTCCCTGGTGTTTTATAAGGTAAATTTAACCACAAAGTAAGCGGGGTAAAAACAGAGATCACAGAGATAAAGCTGTAAAAATTGTAAATTAAGCAGGTGATTATTTTCCTCATAAATAGAGGACAAAGGAAATGAAAAAGCAAACCGAGCTAATAATACCTCCAGAAAAACTACACGATAAGGAATTTCTCTATTCTACTGCAGCCGACACATTAAATATTTCTGTTGAGGAAATAAATTCAGTTGTACAACTCCGCCGATCGATCGATGCTCGAAGGAAGCAGCCGGTTTACCGGATCCTGTCGGAAGTTTATGTAAATGAGAAGCCCGTCACCGAAGAAAAAATAGCATATAAGCCGGCTAAAGATGGGGAAAAAGTTGTAATAGTCGGGTGCGGTCCGGCAGGAATGTTTGGAGCTTTACGTCTAATTGAGTTAGGGATAAAACCGATTATTATAGAGCGCGGGAAAGATGTGCAAACCCGTCGAAGGGATCTGCGGGCAATTCAGCAGGATCATATAGTCAACCCTGATTCCAATTACTGCTTTGGAGAAGGCGGGGCAGGTACCTACAGCGATGGAAAACTTTATACACGTTCTACCAAGCGAGGCGATGTTAAAAAGATATTGAAAATCTTTATGCAACATGGAGCTACTCCTGAAATAATGATCGATGCACATCCGCATATCGGTTCAAACAATCTACCTGCAGTTGTTAAGGCGATGAGGGACACAATTTTAAACTGCGGCGGAGAGATCCATTTTAATTCAAGAGTAACTGATTTTATTATTAATGAAAACAAAATCATTGGAGTAATTGCCAACGATAAAAATGAATATATCGGCGATGCAGTTATTCTTGCCACAGGGCATTCGGCACGAGATATTTATTATCTGCTGCACAAACACGATATAAAAATTGAGCCCAAGCCGTTTGCTATCGGTGTCAGGATTGAACATCCACAGGAACTGATTAATGGAATTCAATATCATTCTAAAGAAAAGAATCCCTATCTTCCCGCTGCCAGTTACACTCTTTCCTGTGATGTAAACGGCAGGGGAGTTTATTCATTTTGCATGTGTCCAGGTGGAATTATAGTTCCAGCAGCAACCGCTCCAGGAGAAATAGTAGTGAACGGAATGTCTCTTTCAAAAAGAAATTCTCCGTTCGCAAATTCCGGTTTTGTCGCTGCTGTGCGTGAAAAGGACTACGGTAAATATCAAAAGAGTTATCCATTCAGCGGGCTGGAACTTCAGCAGGAAATTGAACGGCATTCTTTTGAATTGGCAAATAACACTCAGTGCGCGCCTGCTCAGAGGGTTACAGATTTCATAAGCGGGCGAATATCACAATCATTGCCTAAAACTTCATATATACCGGGATTAACATCCGCTGCACTGGACAGCGAGTTACCGGATTATATAGTAAAGGGATTAAAAAAGGCGCTTTATATTTTCGATAAAAAAATGAAAGGTTATATTACAGAAGAAGCTATTATTGTTGCAACTGAAAGCCGAACCAGTTCACCGATAAGAATTTTACGTGATAAAAAGAGTTTTATGCATCCTGAAGTCAGAGGGTTATTCCCGGCTGGGGAAGGAGCGGGTTATGCTGGTGGAATTGTTTCCGCTGCAATTGACGGGGAAAATTGTGCAGATGCAGTAGCTGGTTATTTGTTTCAATAGTTTTATGTTTTTTTTACCACAGAGGACACAGAGTAGACACAGAGGTAACAGAGATAATAAACTCCGCGATCTCTGTAACTTCTCTGTTAACTCTGTGGTAAACTTCTTTAATCTTCCTGATAATATTTATTTGCCAGCCTTTTAATTCCGGATTTTAAAAGCGTAACGTTAAAATTTATTAATAATCCAAACTTACAATTACTTAATTTTAAGTAAGTCAAGACTTGAGCTGTATGAATATCCGCCAATGCATCGACAGATTTTATCTCAACCACTATCCGATTTTCTACTAACAAATCAATTCTGTAGCCACATTCCAGTTTTACATCCTCGTAAATCAATGGAACAGGCTTTTCTTTATAAACTTCCAGACCTGAATTTATTAACTCGTAACATAAGCATTCCTTGTAGGCACTTTCCAATAATCCCGGTCCTAAAGATTTATGCACTTTAATTGCGTTTTGAATTATTAGAGAGGTGATTTGATTAGTTTGCATTTTATCCCCTTATTATGGATGAGTAATTTCTTACTGAATTGTGACTTGCTAGAGTACAAAAATTTTACCACAGAGGACACAGAGCAGACGCAGAGGCAACAGAGAAAATTAACTCTGTGGTTAAACTAGCCGAAACAATTGAATCTTCAAAATTATTTTCGACGTTTCGTGGCTTTCTTTTTGACTGGCTTTCTACTCGAAGACTTTTTTGCCTTAGCGGACTTTCCGTTTTTGCCTAACATTAAAGTTTTTAATTTAAGGATAGAGTAGCCACTTTTTTCTGATTTACCTTTAACGTCAGTGAAAAAGGAATAGAATGATTTAATCTTATCAAGCGTTGTTTTCTCGGTAGTTTTCTTTCCTTTGAAATAACTAGCAGATATAAGCATAAACAACCAATCCAGCAGCAATTCAAAATTTTCTTTATGGAAATATTTTATTCCCATATGTTCGTTGATGTTCAGATAAGCAGCAATGTTCTCACCATAAAAGAGATCGGAAACATAAATTACACGGCTTTCCCTCCGGGTTCCTACCATATCTGTTTCTGTCCATAGGTGAAACTTGTCTTTGCCGGTAAGAGATTTAATTAAATAGATAGTGCTGTAAATTTTATCTTCAGGAATTCTAATATTCTTATAAGTGTTATTTAATACTCTATATATATCAATATTATCAAAAAGATTTTGTAAAGCTGAGTACTGGAAAATATTGTGTAACATTAAAAGCTGAATCAAAATTTTGCTATTTGCATTTTCATTATCCCTGAGTGGAAAAGACTGCACAGCCTCTTTGTACCATTTAGGACACGTTTTTCTTTTCAGCAATTTTGAATTTAATTCAGATAATTTTCTGAATGAATCAATATCATTATGAATTCCTTCTATGACTGCAGAGGTTTCTATTTCCTGTGAAGCGAATTCATTGACTTTATTTACTACCGAAAATATCCTGGCGTTCATTTCTTTCGGCAGGCTTTCTTCCTTACCGGTTATATAAGATTCAGTTCTATTTAGTAATTCTTCATTAAATAAAGCATCAAAAGCGTGGTGAACGGGTGCCAGGTTCAGTTCCCGTAATTCATGCTCAATGGAGTGAACGCCTCTTCCATTCAAATGATGATAAAGTCTCTCATAATTTCCTGTGATATCATAAACTTCTTTGAAATTCTGCAATAGGTAATATTGATAACCCTCCAGATCAAAATGGAATCCATTATGGTTTATGCCTTCGCCCGACACAATATATTCAAGCTTCGTTCTATGGTCCCGATAAGTATAGAAATGTCTATTGCTTTCCTTTATCCATAAAGCGTCGGCTATTTTCTTTGAAGTGAAAGCTCCATTTTCTGATGGGTTTATTTTCATCACACTATGACTCACGGTGCCGCTGCATCTGTAATAGGAATTATTATAAATTACCAACGCTCTTTCGTCACCTGAACTATTGGAGAAAGCGAAAACATTTTCATTTATATACCCGGCATCATCAAAAAAATCGTAAAGATTAAAATCTTGCACCTGGCTAAAAAGATATCGCTTCTGCATAACCGGAAAAATTTCTGCTTCGTGTCTTCTGACCAGAAAATCATTGCTTGTCTCGTCGTAATATGCCCGCCTATATTCCATGCCATACTTTTCATGGTATCCCTCTATTTGGCCGTGTCCAAACATCGGCAAACCGGGAAGAGTGATCATCATTAGAGCAACACCGAAATATTTATCGCCGTCACCGAACTGGTTAATTGCAGTTTCCTCATCAGGATTGCTCATGAAGTTAACATACCGTTTTAAGATCTCAGGATTAAATTCCAGAGTATTTTTTATGAGGATCCGGTATTTGCTATTTTCCTCTTTCATAAGCATATGCATAAATGCACTGTTGTAAACGCGGTGCATTCCGAGAGTGCGGACAAAATATCCCTCCATAAGCCAAAAAGCTTCAGCCAGCAACAAAGTATCCGGCATTTCTGCGTTAATTCTGTCGACCACCTCCCTCCAAAATTCATTCGGCATCAAGACATCGAAATCGTTGCGAGTTAATGAAAAATCGGAACGTGTCGGGATTGCTCCGCCTGTGCCCGGTTGCGGAAACCAAAGCCGTGCATAATGCTTTTTTGTCAATGTCATCGCAGCATCAAACCTGATGATGGGAGTTTTTCTGGCAACGTGCATTATGGTTTGTATTAAAGATTCCCTCACTTCGGGTCTCAATAAATTCAATTGTGCAGTATCATTCCAGGGCATGCTAGTTCCATCATTGCCGTGATAGATATATTTCACATCTCCTGTCTGGTTATCTCTTCTTTGAAAAGCTACAGCCGCATCCTGACGTGAATAATATTTGTCTTCAATTCTCACATCAATGCGAGGGTCATCGGAAAGGTTGGGACTGTTAAATGAGTAGTTCGGGAATGGAGGATAATCACTTTGAATAAAATAATCAGGATGCTCGATTATCCATTTTGAAAATATACCCGTATGATTGGGTACCATATCGCTTGAAAGACGAATGCCTCTCAGCCAGGCACGATATTTAAGATTTTGAAAAGCATCCTCGCCACCGAGTTCATTTGCAATTACATAATCATAGAGCGAATAAGCCGAAGGAGCTGCTTCAGGATTTCCTGTCATCTGTTTTATTTTTTTAGAAGCACTACTTCTCTCCCATATTCCGATCAGCCAGAGAGCGGTGAAATTCCATCTCGCAAGATCATTAAGCTCTTCATCAGGAATTTGGTCAAGTCGTGTAATAGATCGCTGATATCTTTTTGAAAGCTGGTCGAGCCAGACAAAAATATTTTTGGCTATCATTACAACTTTTGGCATCCACTCAATATCGGAAGTGAAGCGCTCGTACTCTTCGTAATAGTAACGTCTTTCATCTTCAGACAAAGTCCCTGCAAGTAATTTTTCTCTGAGTTTTCTTAAATATTCTGCATCATAATCGGGTACAGGGGGAGTACCTTTGTGAAATCCGCCGATTTGAAATAACCTCGCATCTTCTGCAAAAAGATCCCTGCTTCTGAAGAGCCTGTCATCAAAAACAGATTTTATGTAAATGCCCCAGTTTTTGTGGATGAAGTCAAGCTGTCCAGCAAGGTCATAAGGACTTGTCTCAATAGGTTTTCTAAGGAATTGTGTCAGGGATAAATTATCCGGGCCAAGTTTTCTTTCATTTTCGAAGAATTTTTCACTTCTTCGGACAAATTCCAGATAACCTGTCTGCAGACCAAGTGAAGAATCATCATAAATCTCTTTCAAATGTTCGCCTGCAGGATTATTGTTTCCGATATTTAATAACAGCAACTCCTCAAAAATTATTTCTGTATTAGGCTTGTTTTCTGTAAAACCATGCAGGTAATCGCTTGCGTGAATTTTCCCAGAATAAACTTCAGGCGGGGGGAAATCATCAATGAACTGAAGCAGTAGCTTTTCAAATTCTTTGTCTCCCAAATCCGATTTTAATTTGTTTATTGCCCGCTTCAGAACATTTTTATTCTCAGTTTCTTCGTAAACTCTGATAACATAATGAAAAATTTCGTGCTGCAGACCTATACCATTAATTACTCCGGGTGTTACGAATTTTTCCTCTTTATTTGTTATTCTTCTTTCCGAGTTAATCTTTTCTGCAAGATTTCTAGCCATTCTGAAATTAACAATTAATAGATCGCCATTAATTGAAAAGAGAGAACTTTCTATTTTATATTTTTTACGCGATTCTTTTTTAACCTGGAAGTCAAATCGGGGCATATCGATGAAAAATTTTTTTGTGATATGAGATAATATAACAAAACTTTAGCCAAAATCTGGAAGGATACTAAAGAGCCGGCCGGTTATTTTAGCAGTACCATAGCCTTAGTCTTTGAAAAATTCTCCGTAATAAATCTGTAAAAGTAAATTCCGGAGGAGACTTTCCTGTTATAATTATCCAATCCGTTCCACCTGACGCTATGAAAACCAGCATTTTGATAGCC
>CAYPNM010000048.1:0-2757 GCA_964412105.1 uncultured Ignavibacteriaceae bacterium
ATAATAGGTTCCGTATTTGATTTTCTAAAATGCACCCAGTGATTTACAAAATCTATTCTTAATCCATCATCTGTATTGACTTTTTCAGCGCCATATCGTTTAACAAGCTTTTCAATTACTTTGTCAGGATTAATATCACCTAAATCAATTTTCCTTTTAACAATAGAATATTGTGGTAGTTCATCTTTCAGTTCGCTCATTTTATCTTTAAATTCGATTAAATGCTGAAGAGTAATGGCAATACCTACTAACGCATCCCTGCCGTAATGCAAAGCCGGGTAAATAACTCCACCGCTGCCTTCTCCGCCAATTACCGCTTTTACTGCTTTCATTTCCTTAACAACATTAGCTTCGCCCACGGGCGAGCGGTAGACTTTTGCTCCATACTTATGAGCGACATCTTCGACAGCCCTGGTAGTGGAAAGATTTACAACTACGTTGCCCTTTTTTTTAGATAAAATAAATTTTACAGCTTGAGTAATTGTGTTCTCTTCGCCGAAGGGTTTACCTTTATCGGTTATTAATACCAGTCTGTCAACATCAGGATCGACTACAATTCCAAGGTCGGCCCTTTCTTTTTTGACCGCTTTCATTGTTTTAGTTAGGTTCTCAGGAATTGGCTCGGGTAAACGAGGGAAGACACCTGATTTCTCGCAATTTATTTCAATTACTTTGCAACCCAATTCTTTAAGCATTTGCGGAACTACATAAACACCCGCACCATTGACACAGTCAACGACAACCTTAAATTTTCTTCTTTTGATTTTTGCTTTATTGATGTATTTTAAGCTTAATGTGTCTTCCACATGTTTTTTTAATGCAGCATCATATTTTTTCCTTTTGCCAATCTTATCCCACGATACAAAACTGTCAACTGATTTTTCAATTAATTTCTTCATCTCTTCATTTTCTTCTGGACTCATAAATTGTCCGGTGCTGTTCAATAGCTTTAATGCATTCCATTCATTTGGATTGTGGCTTGCTGAAATAGCAATTCCCCCCTGAGCTTTTAGAGTTTTTACTGTGTATTGAACAGTAGGGGTGGGGACGATGCCTATTTCAACTACATTTATTCCTTTTGCAATTAAAGTTCCAACTACAATTTCCTGTACCATATCTCCCGTTATCCTTGCATCTCTTCCGACAACTACAGTGCCTTTCCTGATAAAATCAGCATAAGCAGTCGTATATTTAACCAGTACTTTGGGATCTAATCCGTCACCTACTATTCCTCTTATTCCTGAAATGCTAACCATCAAAGTCGACATTTAAACTCCCTCAGTTTTATTATTATGAAGAGCATATTATATTCATATGTCAAATATATAGCCTCTTATGCTTAAAAGAAAAATTCGTCAAATAAATAATCTGCTGATTAAGAAATACGGAATCCCGCCGCGTAGCAAAAAACCGCCTGATCCTGTGGATATGCTGATAGCAACTATACTGTCACAAAATACAAATGATAAAAATTCGTATAAAGCTTTTCAGAATTTAAAGGAAAAATATTCAAACTGGGAGGAAGTCGCTCAACAATCTGCTTCAAAAATTGAAAGAATTATAAAAGTCGCTGGTCTTGGAAAACAAAAATCAAAAGCAATTAAAAACTTTCTCTCGTCTTTATTAAAAGAAAAGGGAAAGATCTCTCTCAATTATTTGTATAAAATGGAAAATGAAGAAATTCTGAATGAACTGATCTCTTTTCCAGGAGTTGGAGTAAAAACAGCAAGCTGTGTATTGCTATTTTCACTCAGGAAAAATTTCTGTCCCGTCGATACTCACGTTCATAGAACAACAAACAGGATAGGCATAGTAAAAGCGTCTACACCCGATAAGACGTTTCAGATATTAAATAAAAGTATGCCTGATGGAATTGCTCATCAGTTTCATACCAATCTGATAAGACTCGGAAGAGAAATATGCAGGCCCGCTAAGCCCATCTGTCAAATATGTCCCTTGCTAAGGATCTGTATGTACCCGGAAAAAAATCTTCAAAACCCATCGTCATACAAAACGAATGATTTCCTTCTGTTGGATTCAATTAAGTAAAACTGCGGACACCCATAAATCATTGTTGTACGGGGCAGCCGCAGAATTTGAATGCAGAGTATTTAAGAAATATGGCGGACTTTAACTGCCTCTTTAACAAAGGCATAAAGGGCATGTAAAGAGCCTATAAACTGCCTTTAAACAGCCTCTCGGAGCTATTTAATAAATCTGCCAAAAAGCGCTAAACTTATTGTCCCTTAGAATGGGTTTAAACGGATTTATATCGAAATTATAGCGGAAGTGAATACATACTAAATTGATAGATACTATGGAATATAAAGCACTTTGACCATTACTTTGTTAAAACCAGAACATTTCTATCCTTGATTTAAATTCTTATAATTCCTAATATTATGAATTATCTTCCGAAGTAGTCTAAGAAAACCAAATGATCAACAAAATAGATGCTCAAATACTGAATATCCTGCAGGAAAATTCTCGCATTTCAAATGCTGAAATCGCACGTCAGATAAAAATGGCGCCATCGGCTGTTTTGGAAAGAATAAAAAAACTTGAGAAAAACGAAATTATAAAAAAATATACGACTCAGCTAAATGCAACTGAGGTCAATAAGGAATTACTGGCTTTTATACATGTAAGGGCTACAGGTCCGATTGTCGATCAGAATACTGCTAAAGAGCTGGCTAAGGTGCCGGAAGTACAGGAAGTTCATATGGTGGCCGGTGAGGATTGTTTTCTTATTAAAGT
>CAYPNM010000048.1:2857-4484 GCA_964412105.1 uncultured Ignavibacteriaceae bacterium
TTAAATGGAACATCCGATAGGTATACTTGGCTATGATTATGTCGAGTTTTATGTTGGTTCTGCGAAAATGTGGGCCTACTGGCATGCAAAAGGTATGGGACTGGATATTACTGCTTACAGTGGTCCTGAAACAGGTGTAAAAAATAGAGTATCCTATCTGCTGGAAGGCAAAAGCTTGAGAGTAGTTGTTACTTCATCAGTTGATCCAAAGGAATTTAGTATTTCCTCATTTGTCCAGAGACACGGTGACGGTGTTAAAAAATGGGCATTAAAGGTTAAAGATGTAAAATTTGCTTATGATACTGCAGTTAAAAATGGTGCCATCCCGGTAAGTACCTATAAAAAATACGTAGATGAATATGGTTACGTTGAGGAAGCTGCAGTAAAAATCTATGATGATGCTGAGATAGTTTTTTCAAACAGAAATAATTACAAAGGGAATTTTAAGCCCGGATTTACAAAACCTTTACAAAATATTAAGATTGAATCGCATCCGACAGGACTGAAAAAAATTGACCATATAGTCGGGAATGTTCGAATAAATGAAATGGATTACTGGGTCAATTACTTGAATAAAACTTTGAATTTCGAAACCTTTCTTGAATTCGGTATGGGTGATATTTCAACACAATATTCTTCTTTGCTCTCAAAAGTAGTTCGTTCCAAAGAAGCCGATATTAAAAATCCGATTAATGAACCGTACGAAGGATTAAAGAAATCGCAGATTGAAGAATATATTGACGAATACCTTGGCTCGGGAATTCAGCATATTGCAATTTCCACTGATAATATTATTGAAACAATTGCAAATATGAAAAAAAATGGTGTTGAGTTCCTGGAACCGCCTGACTCATATTACGACAGCTTGCGTGAAAAAAAGATCAAGATTAAGGAAAGCATCGATGATTTGCAGGAGAATGGAATACTCTGTGATCACGGCGAGACTAAAGGATACTTGCTGCAGCTATTTACGAAACCAATTGGTGACAGGCCAACTTTCTTTTATGAAATCATTCAAAGAAGAGATGGTGCAACAGGTTTCGGGCAGGGAAACTTCCAGGCTCTTTTTGAATCAATTGAAAAAGATCAGATAAAGAGAGGTAATTTCGATAAAGAACCGGCATAATAATATATTTATTAGGGTACTGTCTTGCCGGCTGGCAGTTAAAATGTTATATAAATTTAGCGTCCGAACTTGCTTTCTAAACGGAATGCTGTAGTGAATTGTTTTATAATAGTTTAACATTGAAATGCTTGTAAAAAATGTTTTTAGCAAATAAATAATTTAATGTATAAGTCGTTGTATTTATAGTGGAACCTTTGTGCGTTCGTTTAAAAACAACGTCGTTGGGCTTGCAAAAGGAGGTATACATGCATGGAATGAACGTTCGTGTGCAGATTCAACCGGGTAAGGTCGAGGAGGCCGCAAAGCTGCTGCGCGAGGAAGTCATGCCTACTGCAGCGAACTACCGAGGATTCATTCAGAATTTCCTGATTGTCGATGCTGTGAACAGCCGACTAGTCACATTGAGTGTATGGGAGTCCGAGACTGACGCAAAGGCGATCTACGAGGACGAGGGTGGTTTATACCAGACGGGCATAGCAAAGTTGAAACCAATGCTGGCAG
>CAYPNM010000048.1:4584-22095 GCA_964412105.1 uncultured Ignavibacteriaceae bacterium
GACGAGGGTGGTTTATACCAGACGGGCATAGCAAAGTTGAAACCAATGCTGGCAGGACCTCCAGATGCATGGATGGGACCGCTCACTCGCGTTGACAGGTAGGAACTATGGATCATTTTATAACTTATTATATAATAAGAAATTAGACAGCAATAAAAGCTTTAAAATATAAATTCAATAGTTTTCTAATTTAATATTGGAGGTTTCAAATGCCCTTTTACGTTCAACTAGGAAAAGTTCCTCCCAAAAGACATATTACTTTTTATAAACCTGACGGCAAATCTCTATACCGGGAGGAATTATTCAGCACTAAAGGTTTTACAGGGATTTATTCAAATAAGTATCATTTGTATATGCCTCCTCAGGTAGATAACATTGGTGAAATAAAACAAACTGATGATAATTCCTGGCCGGATGCTCCGCTTCAATATTATCACTTTAAAACTGATGCAAAAAAATCCAAAGGAAATTTTTTAACCTCACGAAAAGAATTCCTGAAAAATGATCATTGCATTATCTCTACTGCTCACGTTACGGAAGATACTGACATTTTTTACAGGAACAGCTACAAGCACGAAATAGTATTTATTCATAGAGGAAAGGGTAAGTTCTATTCTGAATATGGTGCGAATCCTTTTGAACAATGGGATTATATAGTCGTCCCCAAAGGAACAACTTATCAGATGAAGTTTGATGATTTCAATGATGTAAAATTATTCATCATTGAATCGGATACGCCCTTTGATATTCCAAGACATTTTAGAAATGAGTATGGTCAGTTGATGGAAGATGCTCCTTATTATGAAAGGGACTTTAAGCCGCCTCAGTTCACTGAGCCTGTCGATAAACTTGGCAAATTTGATCTTATTCTAAAAGTCTCAAACAGAACTTTTAAATATGAATTACCACATCATCCTTTTGATGTTGTAGGATGGGATGGATTTTTATACCCTTATACATTTAATCTAAAAGAATATGCACCAAAGGTTGGAAAGATTCATCTTCCACCGCCTATTCATCTCATGTTTACAACGCAGCATTTTGTGGTATGTAACTTTGTCCCTCGTCTTTTTGATTTTCATCCTCAGTCGATCCCGGCTCCCTACTATCACTCAAATGTTGACAGCGATGAAGTACTTTATTACGTTTATGGTGACTTTATGTCAAGAACCGGTGTTGAAGAAGGTTCTATAACTCTTCATCCAATGGGAATTCCGCATGGACCTCAGCCCGGCAAGACTGAAGCATCTATTGGTAAAAAAGATACGGAGGAATATGCCGTTATGATTGATACCTTTACACCATTGAAAGTTACTAAAAATGTAAAGGATACAATGGTTGAAGATTATCATCATTCCTGGCTTGAAAAATAATATGATAAAAATACCCAAGCATATTCAGGAACTTAAACCTTACAAGGCCGGAAAACCTATTGAAGAATTAGCTCGTGAGAAGGGGATAACAAAGATTGTTAAGCTTGCTTCGAATGAGAATCCTCTTGGCCCTTCTCCAATGGCAATGGAGGTAATTGGCAATTATTTGAAGGAACTTCATCGCTATACAAATCCCTCTTCTTATAAACTAGTTCAGGCAATAGCAAAAAAATATAATAAGAAGCCGGAACAAATTGTAACTGCCAGTGGCTCGGATGCTCTTCTGCAGTACATTATTACTGCCTTTAGTGATGAAAACGATGAGTTGCTGACTTCTGAGGGTACATTTATTGGCTGGTATGTTAATGCGGATAAATATGGAAGAAAATCATCTTTGGTTCCACTAAAGAATTATCATTTTGATCTTGATATGATCTATGAGAACATAAATCCTCGAACGAAAATAATTTACCTGGCAAACCCGAATAATCCGACAGGAACAATGTTTACCAAAATGGAATTTGAATCCTTTCTGAATAAAGTTCCAAAAGAAATACTTGTATTGTTGGATGAAGCATACACAATTTATGCAGAAGATAACCCTGAATATCCAAACGGATTAACATACGGTCATGAAAATCTTATTGTATTAAGAACGCTTTCAAAAGCTTATGGATTAGCTGGGCTTAGGCTGGGAATAGCTTTCGGTCCGGAATATCTTATAAAAGAGATCTATAAAGTTAAACTTCCATTTGAACCAAATGCTCTGGCACAGGAAGCAGCAATTGCTGCACTCAATGACGATAAATTTCTTAAAAACACGAAAATGCTTAATAGATCTTCGCTTGAAAAGATGAAGGTAAAATTCAACCAACTTAATATTGAGTATATACCTACATCAGCAAATTTTTATATGATGCTATTTCCAACGGAAGAATTCGCTGCAAATTTAACTGAGCAATGCCTTAATAAAGGTCTTATACTTAGACACGTAAATACTTTTGGTATACCGAATGGAATCAGGATAAATTCGGGAACGGATGAAGAAACAGAATTTGCCTTGAACGTAATTAGCGAAATTTATCCAAGATTATTGGAAAAACATAAAGTAAATACTGCATAATTTTAGAAATAAACGGAGATTAGATGAAACTGGTTTCATTTTTAAATAATAATGAAGAAAGACTCGGCCTTTTTAACCAAAATAAAATTTATGATCTGCAAAAATCAGGGAAGGAATTAAATATATCATTACCATCAACTATGGCAAAGTTTTTAAATGAATTTGAAGAACTTTTTCAACAAGCAGTAAAGGTCGACGAAGCTATCAAATCAGGTAGGTTAAAATCTGGTTTTGATAAAGACAAAATTAAATTGCTTGCACCTGTTCCTTATCCCACATCCTGCCGCGATGGTTATGCATTTCGCCAACACGTTGCAACAGCCAGAAGAAACCGCGGTGTGGAAATGATACCTGAATTTGATCAATTTCCCGTTTTTTATATTACAAACCATAATGCTATTATTGGAGAGGGAGATGTTATAGTTGAAAAGGACCATTTAGAAAAACTGGATTTTGAACTCGAAGCATCTATTGTAATAAGTAAAAAAGGAAAAAATATCAAAGTAAAGGATGCAGATTCATACATAGCTGGTTATATGATAATGAATGATCTTTCAGCCCGGGTATTACAAATGGAGGAAATGAAGTTAAATCTTGGACCGGCAAAAGGAAAGGATTTTGCTACTGTAATTGGTCCCTGGCTTGTAACAACTGATGAACTTGAAAAATACAAAATTGAAACTCCTTCAGGAAATAAATATGATCTTCGAATGACTGCTTCCCATAATGGAAGACAAATTTCAGATGGAAATATGAAAGATATGGATTGGACATTTGCTGAGTTAATTGAGCGTGCATCGTACGGAGTAGAACTTTATCCCGGAGATGTAATTGGGTCAGGCACAGTTGGAACGGGCTGTTATCTGGAATTAAATGGAACCCATGCAATTGAAGCAAAAGCCCAGGGGAAAGAATTTTCTCCGGTCTGGTTAAAGGAAGGTGATATAATTGAACTTGAAATTACTGGATTAGGAAAACTCTCTAATAAGATTGTAAAAGCTCCAAAAGATTATTCTATACTCGATAAAAAGAAAATATCTCAAAAAAAATAAAATATGCTTCATTATTTCCCCAAAGATTTAACTGTTCCCAAACTACATCAATTATTATTAGGAGGAATTGGTCCACGACCAATCGCTCTTGTCTCGACGATTTCGGAAGACGGAATTTTAAATCTTACCCCCTTTTCCTTTTTTAATTGTTTTGGATCCAATCCGCCAATTATTGCTTTTTCTCCTTCTAGAAGGGGAAAAGACAGCTCATTTAAAAATACGTATCTGAACCTTATGAACAATAAAGAGTGTGTTGTACAATCTGTTACGTATTCAATGGTAAATCAGGTCAATCTTGCTTCAACAGAGTTTGCACCTGAGATTGATGAATTTTTAAAAAGTGGGTTAACTCCTATTGATTCCGATCTTGTAAAACCTAAAAGAGTTAAGGAATCTCCTTTTCAAATGGAGTGCTCAATGAGAGAGATGAGGAGTTTTGGGAATGGGGGTGCTTCTCCAAATATTGCTATTTGCGAAGTACTCAAATTGCATATTTCTGAAGATATTGTAAAAAACGGAATTATACATCCGGATGATATTGACTTGGTTGGACGAATGTCTGCGAATTTTTATTCAAGAGCATCCGGTGATTCCATATTCGAGCTTGTGCAGCCAAAATATAATATTGGTGTGGGATATGATTCTTTACCAGCTTTTATAAAAGAATCACATATTTATTCTGCTAACAATCTAGGCACATTTGGAACTTCGCAATCTATTCCTGCTGAATCCGATGTTGAAATATTTATAGAAGAATATCAAAATAAAAAAATAGAAAATTTTGAATCTTCAGAAGAAGCATTTTATCGATATCAACGGCATAATGATTTTGTAAAAATGTTAAAAATCGCTATATCTTTTGCGAAAGAAAACCATCCCAAAGCAAAAACCCTACTGGAATTAACTGCAAAGTGTGCTATTGAAAATAATGATTCCGATTTCGCATGGAAGGTAGCAATTTATGCAGGAAATATAAAAAGTAAATAGGACTTGTTTTGAAAAAGCCACTTTGGACACCATCTAAAAACCGCATTAAAAACTCAAATATGTCTGCGTTTATGAAATATGTTCCCAGACATTTTAATAGAAAGATCGATACTTACGATGAGCTTTATAAATGGTCGGTAAATAAAACTGAAGAGTTCTGGAAATCGATTTGGGATGTATCCGGAGTAATTCATTCAAGAAAGTTCAAAAAGATTCTGTCCTCAGATCAAATGCCCGGAGCAAAATGGTTTGAGGGGGCAAAACTTAATTTTGCAGAAAATCTTTTGAGATATAAAGATAACAGAGTAGCAATTATCAGTTCCAGAGAAGATCAACCGAATGTTAAATTAACATATAAACGATTGTATGAGAGCGTGGCTTCTTGTGCAATTGGACTAAAGAGGCTTGGAGTAAAAAAAGGAGACAGGGTTGCAGGCTTTGTACCAAATTATCCTGAGTCAATAGTAGCAATGCTTGCTACAACTAGTCTGGGAGCACTGTGGTCCTCCTGTTCACCTGATTTTGGATTGAAGGGCGTTCTGGATAGATTTGGCCAAATCCGGCCCAAAGTTTTATTTGCAATTGAAGAATATCAATATAATGGCAAAATAATAAACTGCAGAGAAAAAATTCAGCAAATAACTGAAGAAATACCGGATATCCAAACTGTTGTATTACTTGAAAGATTTTATGATTTTAAGACTAAGGGTGCTAAACAAAATAGATTGAATAAAAAGCATAAGTCTTTATATTTTAAAGATTTAATAAATTTATCTGCTAAAGTGCTGAAATTTGTCCAATTACCTTTTGATCACCCTGTTTATGTAATGTACTCATCAGGAACCACAGGGATTCCCAAATGTATTGTACACGGTGCAGGAGGCACCTTGCTCCAGCATTATAAGGAGCACGCTTTGCATACCAATCTCAAGAGAGGCGATGTAATTACGTATTTTACCACCTGTGGCTGGATGATGTGGAATTGGCTGGTTAGTGCTTTGCAAATAGGTGCTGCAATCTTTCTGTATGACGGGAGTCCAGTATATCCTGACACAAAGATTCTTTGGAGGAAAATCGAAGCAGAAAAAATTAGTGTATTCGGTACCAGCCCTAAATTCTTAACAATTTCTCAAAAAAGTAAAATAGTTCCCGGAAAAAAATTTAATCTTTCATCCCTAAAAGCTATTTTATCAACAGGTTCACCTTTATCCGCTGAAAATTTCAAATATGTCTATAAAAATGTGAAAAAAGATATTCAGCTATCTTCAATATCAGGCGGTACAGATATTATTTCGTGCTTTATGTTAGGTAATCCAATATTGCCAGTGTTTTCGGAAGAAATTCAATGTAGAGGACTCGGAATGAAAGTTGAGTCATTCGATGAAAATGGAAAGCCATTAATTGGAGAAAAGGGAGAACTTGTATGTACTAAACCATTTCCGTCAATGCCTGTATTTTTCTGGAATGATCCAGATGGTAAAAAATATAAATCAGCATATTTTGAAAGATATCCGGGTGTATGGCTTCATGGTGATTTTATAAAAATTACTGAGCGAGGTGGAATTATAGTATATGGCAGATCAGATGCAACTTTAAATCCTGGCGGCGTGAGGATAGGAACCGCAGAGATCTATCGGATTGTCGAAGCAATGGATGAAATAGCTGATAGTCTTGTGATTGGCCAGGAATGGGAAAATGATGTCAGAATAATCCTGTTTATCGTTCCGAAAAGCGGGATAAATCTTAGCCCTAATCTGAATGATAAAATCAAAATGAATATCAGGAATTCTGCAACTCCAAGGCATGTACCATCTAAGATTATTGAAATTAAAGAAGTGCCAAGAACCATAAGCGGCAAGAAAGTAGAAATTGCTGTAAGTCGTCTGATTAATGGGCAAAAAATTGATAACAAAGATGCTCTTATTAATCCGGATTCTCTCCGGCAATTTTTGGAATTAAGGCCTGTTTTATTTAAGTAATTATTAAGTTATTTTATAATTAAAGAAATTATCAACAGAGGGTATAAATGGATATTGTTCAGGAAATTGAAGGGGATGTTATCATTCAAAACGTGAATCTGAAAAGAGCTACTTATAATGAAGCAGAGAGCCTTAAAACTAATTTGGAGAAAGATTTTAACGATGGAATGAAAAAGATAGTAGTTGATCTCTCAAAGTGTAAATATATGGATTCCACTTTTCTTGGTGCCCTTGTCCAGGAATTAAAAAATTTCTCATTAAAAGGAGGAAAATTAAGGTTGGCTGGGGTGCATGCAGAAGTTGAGGTGCTGCTTAATATGACCGGAATGCACCGGGTCTTTTCCATCTTTAAAACAAGGGAAGAAGCTGTTGCTAGCTTTAAGGAATAGGAATTGCTGAGCTAATCATGAGAAGGATAATTTTTCTTTTAATTTCTCCGGCATTATTGTTCTATTATGGCTCTGCTCAGACTAAGCCTACTGTTGTTAAGGGCAGGGTTCTTGAATATGAAACAGGAAAACCCCTTGAAAATGTTAATGTTTTTGCTTCCGGAACAACATGGGGAACAACAACAAATGAATCTGGATTTTTTCAAATAAAAAACCTTCCTCCTGGCAATCACGAAATTGTCGCATCTATGATCGGTTATGAATCTCAAACAAAGGTAGTACAATTAAAAAGCGGTACAATTGTGGAATTAGAATTTAAGCTGCCCGAAGCGCACTATGAATTGGAAGCCGTTACGGTTTCCGGTGAAGTTCCGACTGTTTGGAAAAATAATTACAAAATTTTTGAAAAGAGATTTTTAGGTGCATCACAATTTGCGAATGATTGTATTATAAAAAATCCGGAAGTCCTTAATTTCACATGGACAAATAAACATCACCTTACAGCAAAAGCAGAAGAAACATTAAAAATTATAAATAAGGATTTAGGATACGAGATAAATTGTGTGTTAGTTAAATTTGATTGGGATGCTGAAGACTATCATGTTCAGGCAGCTGTTAGACCTTCATTTACCGAGTTAAAAGATTCCACAGGTACACAGAAAAAAACCTGGTTATATAATAGAAAAATTGCGTATGCAGGATCGATTGATAATTTCCTTCAGGCCGTCAAAAACAAGAACCTGCAGGCAAATGGATTTCAGGTATATCAGGATTTGGCTCCACTTTCAGAAGTACCTTTAAAAAGGTTAAATCATGTTATAGGACCTTTAGCAAGTAAATATAATAGCCAATATTTTCTTTCATTTTCAGGATACCTTAGAGTTCTGTATGTATTAAAAGATCCGGATAATCCGGAAGTCTCTTGGATTAAACTAACATATCCTACTGTTACTTTGGATTCTTATGGATACCCAATTGAGCCGTTACCTTTTGAAATTTATGGTTATTGGACACATTTGGGGATGGCTGATATGCTTCCTAAATACTATTCGCCTAATGATACGTTGTAATTATTAATTATATATATAGTGCACTTCCAAAGTCTCTTCTATGCTTTAAGGTGATTCCATTCTCCTCACCAAGATATTTGAAAATTGCTATGCAGGCCTTTCTGGCGCCGTCGTCATCCAATTTTCTGTCATTCCTTATTACCTCTATAAATTTGCTAAGTGCGGAATCAAAATTTTCGTTCATTAAGTCGTTTATAGCATCTATATATTTTTCCTTTTCAGGTGATTCAAATGTCAAAGATTTATACCTTTGCCTTGTAAGGAGAGAAGAAATTGTTTCTATCGATTCGACTAGTTCTGAAGTGTCTGGACTTTTATTAATACCTAAAATTAATTGAATTGATTTATCAGTATCCTTAAATAAATAAATTTTTGCAAGCAATACTTTGGCTTCCGCCTCGTCAGTATTTTCCTTCAGTATTTTTTCAAGCAATTTTGCTGCTTTTGATTGATTCCCTTTTTCAATTAATTCTTTCGCTTCATTAAGTGTACTATGATTTTTGCTTGGAATCGCTTTTTTCAACCAGTCTTCAACCATATGTTCAGGTAATGCCCCAACAAACTCGTTTGCAACTTCACCATCGATAAATAGCTTTACATTGGGGATGCTTTTTATTCCAAACTCGGACGCAATTTCCTGATAATTATCTGTGTTAAGTTTAGCTAGTTTCCATTCGCCCTTGTGTTTCTCAGCAAGTCTTTCCAGTGCAGGACCAAGTATTTTGCAGGGTCCACACCATTCAGCCCAGAAATCGACTAACACAGGAATCTTAAAACTTTCTTCAATTACTTCTTTTTGAAAATCGGATATATCGTAATTCATTTTTCCCACACTTATTATTTGTTGTTATTTGATGTACAAAATTAAAAATTGATTCTGAAATATTAAAAACAAAGTTGCGTTGAATAATCAATAATTTTCCAGCAGAGAAAAAGAGAGAAAATAGTCTTTGTCCCTGTAATACTGATTTTGTTTCCATTAATTGCTTTTCTGATGCAATTATTCCTATCAACGTCTTCCTGAGAATAAAGCCTGTGTCCTGAATTCTTTTAATGCGGATAAATAGGACCTTCTCTTTTATACATTCGAAGAGTGTAAATAGATATCCGCAAATTCTGAAGAATACTAATAGTGTAAACAGGGCTGTCCTTTTTATATCTTTAAAATACCAGCTATTTTGCCATTACCTGAGTTTAATTTTCATCAGAATTATAAACTTTTCGACCAAATCATTTCTGTTTTATAGAATTAAGTGGACAAAATTGCTATCTAAGCGAAAATGCAACCCGGAATGCAAAATTATGACTTGTGAGTCATTTATCCGGCATTTATGACTTCCCGTAATTTCCATTTATATATTGAGTTGGTTATATTTAATGTTGTAGTCTAAAAAATGCAGGTTTTAAGCTAAAATGGCAGAAAAATATAATATTGCAGTCCTTGGAGGCGGGCCTGGCGGATATGTAGCAGCTATACGCGCGGGTCAATTAGGGCTCAAGACGGTTGTTATAGATAAAGACAGACTCGGTGGCATTTGTTTAAACTGGGGATGCATTCCAACAAAATCATTGCTAAAAAATGCCGAAATATATGATATTATAAAAAATCACGGCGAAGATTTTGGCATATCCGCAAAGGAACTGACTTTTGATTTTACAAAGATCATAAAAAGAAGTAGAAACATTTCTGAAAAGATTACAAACAATGTTGAGATTTTGGTTAAAAAAAATAAAGTCGATAGGATCAGAGGTTTCGGAAAATTAGTTTCAAAAAATCAGATTGATATTTTCGATGAAAGTGGAAAGAAAATTCAATCTGTAAATGCGGATAAAATAATTATTGCTACAGGTGCCAGTCCAAGATCGGTTCCATCAATACCTATTGACAAAAAGAATATAATCACCAGTACTGAAGCGATGATACTTCCGGAACAGCCAAAAGAGTTTATTGTAATAGGTGCTGGCGCTATCGGAATTGAGTTTGCTTATTTTTATAATGTGCTGGGTACTAAAGTAACAGTAATTGAAATGCTTGATTCCATTCTCCCGATTGAGGATAAAGATCTTTCTGATACTCTTGCAAGAAGTTTCAGAAAAAGAGGAATAGAAATATATACTAAATCTACAGTTGAAAAAGCAGAAGTTAAAGGAAATAAAGTTGAAGTTACAATTAAGATTGATGGAGAAATTAAAAAACTCTCAGCCGATAAAGTGTTAAGTGCCATTGGAGTAACCGGAAATGTAAAAGGATTTGGTCTCGAAGAATTAGGAGTTGAACTGTATAAAAATCATATTAAAGTCAATAAATCAACTTATGAAACCAGTGTAAAAGGAATTTTTGCAATTGGCGATGTCATAGGTCCGCCTTGGCTTGCACACGTTGCATCTGCCGAAGGAATTCATTGCGTGGAAAAAATAAAGGGAATGAATCCTCCTGACATAAATTACGAAGCAATTCCCGGCTGCACTTTCTGTCAGCCGCAGGTTGCTAGCGTTGGACTTACCGAAGCCCAAGCAAAAGAAAAAGGTTTTGAAGTTAAAGTTGGAAAATTCCCGTTTATGGCGAGCGGTAAGGCCTTTGCCGTTGGTGAAAGGGAAGGGTTTGTAAAATTCGTTACCGATGCAAAATATGGTGAAATTTTAGGAGTCCATATAATTGGAGCCGAAGCAACGGAATTGATTGCTGAAGCTACCTTAGCTAAAACACTGGAAGCAACAACAGAATCCGTTATTAAAACTATTCATGCGCATCCAACACTGTCTGAGTCGGTAATGGAAGCTGCTTCTGCTGTATATGGCGAATCAGTTCACATTTAATAAAATTAAAGATATTGGGTAATTCATTTGTCACAAAGAATTCTGAATTATTGTGATTTAAACAATATTGATTATCATGAAGCTTGGGATCTCCAGAAAGAAATACTGGCGATGAGAGTGGATGAGAAGATAAATGACGTCCTCTTTTTGCTCGAGCACCCTCATACTTATACTCTTGGCAAAGTTGCTGATAAAAGAAATCTCATTGGTTCGGTAGATTACTTAATGCAAAATAAAATATCCGTTTTTGATATTGATCGGGGTGGCGATATAACTTATCACGGACCGGGCCAGATTGTCGGTTATCCTATTATTGATCTGAAAAAATGGAAACAGGATACTCATAGGTATTTGCGGTCGCTTGAAGAAGTTATAATTAAAACATGTTCTGAATATGGCTTAAAGGGAGCCCGTGACTCCAAATATACGGGGGTCTGGATTGGAGATAAAAAAATTGCTGCTATCGGAATAAAAGTTTCCAGATGGGTGACTATGCATGGCTTCGCTTTTAATATCAACACTGATCTTGATTTCTTTTCAGGGATAATACCTTGCGGAATAGTGGACAAAGGCGTAACCTCTTTAAAAAATGAATTGAGTAAATCGATTGATATCTCTGAAGTTAAAGAAAAACTGGTAAATAATTTTAAGAATATTTTTGATTACGAAGATGTGACAGCTATAAGTAAAGATGAGTTGATGGTCGTAAATTTTTCTAATATCTAAACAAGGAATTGTATAATGGCTAAAAATACCTCCGGAGGAGTGAATTCTCAGAAGGCATCTGCATTAGAAAAAGAGAAAGGTAAATCACAAAAATTTGGCAATAATGGATCAGGCAAAATGTCCTCGAAATTTGATTTGAAAAAAGAAGATTTGCTTAAGGCGCTGAAACATATGCTTGTAGCGCGCGGCATTGACAATAAAGCGATGAATTTGCTTAGACAGGGTAAGACTTTTTTTCATATTGCTGGAGCCGGACAAGAAGCTATTCAAACTGCTGTAGGTTTTTCGCTGAATTCATCAAGAGATTGGTTATTCCCTTATTACCGTGATATTGCTGTCGTATTAGCAGCTGGAGTTACACCAGGGGAATTTTTCCTTCAGTGTTTTGCAAAAGCGGATGATCCTGCAAGCGGTGCAAGACAGCTGCCGTGTCATTGGGGACATCCGAAAATTAATCTTCCCTCTCAATCTAGCCCGACCGGAACCCAGTTTTTGCAGGCTGTAGGAGCAGCTCTTTCGATGGTTCGAACTGGGGAAAAAGGTATTGCCTACGTCAGTAGCGGGGAAGGAACTACAAGCCAGGGTGAATTTCACGAGGCTGTCAATTGGGCCAGTAGAGAGAAATTGCCTGTACTATTTTTGATTGAAAATAACAAGTACGCTATATCTGTCCCTGTTGAATTGCAAATTGGTGGTAAAGATAGTTCAGTTGCTGAAATGATGTCTGGTTATGAGAATCTGCACAGGGCAAAAATTAATGGGACAGATTATTTTGAGTCTTGGTCAAAAGTTCAGGAGGCTATTGAATATATTAAAAGTGGAAAAGGTCCTGCTTTAATTGAAGCCGAAGTTGTAAGATTACTCTCTCATTCATCTTCGGATGATCAGAAAAAGTACAGAAGTCAGGAAGAGCTGGATGAGGATTTAAAAAATTGCCCTATTCAAAAGCTTTCTAAAAAATTAATTGAACTGGGGTATATTGATAAAGAAGGTTTTGATAAGTTAAAATCAGACGTTGATGAAGAAATTAGTAATGCAGCTGATGAGTCATTTGAAACCGGAGATCCGGATCCGCTTATTGCAGTAACTCACGTTTTTGATGATTCAGGCTTGAGGGATACCCTTGAATACGAATCTTCAGTGCCTTCCGGTAAACCTATTGTAATGGTTGATGCCATAAATCATGCTTTGATGGAGGAAATGGAACGCAATGAAAAAATTTATATGTTCGGAGAAGATATAGCTGATAATAAAGGTGGAGTATTTACAGCGACAAAAGGGTTGTCTTCAAGGTTTGGTGCAGAAAGGGTGTTTAATTCTCCTCTGGCTGAAGCAAGTATTATGGGTGTTGCTGCCGGAATGGCATTAACCGGGTTGAAACCCGTCGTTGAAATTCAGTTCGGAGATTATATATGGCCGGCATTTATGCAAATGAAAAATGAAATTGCAACAATGAGGTACAGATCGAATAATGCCTGGACGACACCCGTAATTACAAGAGTTGCAGTTGGCGGTTATATTCACGGCGGCCTTTACCACAGCCAGAATATTGAATCAATTTTTGCACACGTGCCGGGAATTTTAATAGCTTTTCCATCAAATGCAGCAGATGCCAAAGGATTATTAAAAACAGCTTGCAGAATAAATGATCCGGTACTTTTCTGCGAGCATAAAGGTTTGTACAGACAGAGTTCAGCGATGGCACCCGAACCCGATGAAAATTATCTCCTTCCGTTTGGAAAAGCAAAAGTAGTAAAAGAGGGAAATGGTGTTACCGTAGTTTCATATGGTGTGTCTCTATGGGATTCGGTCATTGCAGCGAAAAAATTAGAGGAAGAAGGATACTCGGTTGAAGTGGTTGATATCAGAACACTAATCCCTCTTGATATTGATACTATTTTTGATTCAGTAAAGAAAACTAATAAAGTAATTGTGATTCACGAAGATACATTTACCGGTGGCTTCGGGGCAGAAATAGCTGCCAGAATTGCGGATGAATGCTTCCAGTATCTTGATGGACCTGTAAAAAGAATTGCTGCAGAAGATTCTCACATTCCATATTCACCTGTTCTTGAAAATGCAGTTCTTCCAAACAGGCAGAAAGTAATTAATGGAATAAGAAAACTATTGGAATATTAAAAACAATTTAGAAAAGCAGGAGTTTTGATAATGGATGTTGTAATGCCTAAAATGGGTGAGAGTGTAAACGAAGGGACTATCATCAAATGGCATAAAAAGGTTGGCGATAAAGTTAAACGCGATGAGATAATTTTTGAGATTAGTACTGATAAGGTCGATACTGAAATTCCTGCCTCGACTGAAGGTGTGTTGTCAGAAATTAGAGTTAATGAAGGTGAAACAGTTGAGGTTGGTACAATTGTGGCTGTTATTGACAAAGGAGGAAGCAGTGGAAGTGAAAAGAAAACTGAGCAGGTAAAAGAGGAAACAAAAAAGGTACACGAAGAAAATTTCGCTGATTCTGCAACTACTGAGAAAAAATCTGGACAGGAAGCCACAGTCCAATCAAATGGAAGTGAAATTGAAATAAAGATGCCGAAAATGGGCGAATCTGTTATGGAAGGAACTATCATTAAATGGCATAAAAAAGTTGGCGATAATGTTAAAAAGGATGAAACAATTTTTGAAATAAGTACAGATAAAGTCGATACAGAAGTCCCTTCTCCAATTACCGGGACCATCACCGAAATTCTGGTTGCTGAACAGGAAACAGTCGAAGTAGGAACAGTCGTTGCAAAATTATCCTCCTCCGGAGGTTCTGCAAAAATGGAGACTAAAGAAATTAAAGAAGAAAAGATAACCGAACCTGTTAAAGCTCAGCCGTCTGCAATGCACGAAAATTTTTCAAATGTAGTTAAAGAAGAGCCTAAAGTTGAACCTAGAACTGGGGAGTCTGCAAGATTTTATTCCCCTCTGGTTATGAATATTGCTCAAAAGGAAAATATTAGTATTGCTGAGCTTGAAAAAATTAATGGGACAGGTCTTAACGGGCGTGTTACCAAGAATGATATTTTGGGATATCTTCAGATCAAAGGTAAAACTCCTGTATCTCAACCTGCTGCGCTGCCAAAGGAAGTAACCACTGTGAGTCCTGCTTCAAAAATGGAAGCTGTCTATTCAAAAGGCGATGTAACAGTTATTCCGATGGATAATATTCGTCAGAAAATAATGCAGCATATGGTTGCAAGCAGAGATACATCAGTACACGTAACTGCGATGATAGAAGTTGATATGACAAAAATTCATAATTTCATTCAAGCTAAGAAAAAAGAATATTTAGATACACAAAATGTAAAATTAACATATATGCCTTTTATTGGTGCAGCTGTGGTAAAAGGACTAAAGGAATATCCTCTGATCAATTCAACAATTGAAGGAACTACAATTTATCAAAAGAAATTTATTAATCTTGGGATTGCAGTTGCGATGGAGCCAAATGGATTGATTGTTCCGAATATAAAAGGCGCTGAGCAGAGAAACTTTCTTGGACTGGCAAAGGCAATTAACGATCTCGCTATAAAGTCCCGGACTAAAAAATTATCCCCCGACGATATCAGCAATGGCACTTTCACTATTACAAATTATGGAATATTTGGAACTGTCTGGGGAACGCCGATTATAAATCAGCCCGAAGTGGCAATCCTTGGGGTTGGGGCTGTCATTAAAAAACCTGTTGTTATTGAAATAGATGGCTCTGATGCTATTGGAATCAGGCATATGATGTCATTAACACTTGCTCACGATCATAGGTTAATTGATGGAATGCTTGGCGGAAAATTCCTTAAATTTATGAAGGATACTTTAGAAAGTTTTGACGGCAGTACTATATAACATATTTAATGAATTAAACAGATTAATTTTTAAATTGTCATTTCGAAGAACCCCGACTTTAGTCGGGGGACTGAGAATCTTTTTAGAATAAAGATTTCTCCCATGGAATCAAATGACAAAGTTTCTGATTAAGTAAGTAATTTTTATGGCAGTATTAAATACACATCAAAGAAATGTAAAAGAAGCTTCTGAGAAGGAAAAAATTCCTCTCGGTAAAAGACCGGACTGGTTGAAAGTTAAACTACCGACGGGTGATAATTATTCAGGCTTAAAACACCTCGTTAAAGATCAGAATTTAAATACGGTTTGTGAAGAAGCTCGCTGTCCTAATATAGCGGAATGTTGGAATGCCAAGAGCGCGACCTTTATGATCCTTGGCGATATTTGTACCAGGAGTTGCGGATTCTGTAATATTAAAGTAGGTATGCCGGTTGGGCTTGATCTTGATGAGCCAAGGAGGGTTGTCGCATCCATAAAGGAACTTGGATTAAGGCATGCTGTTATTACATCAGTAAACAGGGATGAACTTGAGGACGGCGGTGCATCTATTTTTGCCGAACTTATTCGTCTTGCCAGGATAGAAATTCCCGATTGTACAATAGAAATCTTAATTCCGGATTTCCGTGGAGTTATTTCTGCATTCGAAAAAATAATGCTGAATCCTCCTGATATTCTGAATCATAACCTTGAGACAGTACCGGGTCTTTATCACTTTGTTCGCCCTCAGGCAAAATATGAAAGAAGTCTAAAACTTATCAGGTGGTTTAAAGATAGATACTTGAGAACAAAAAGCGGAATTATGGTTGGAATAGGCGAAAAGCCTGAAGAGGTTTTAGAAACAATGAAAGATCTTGTTGAGCATGGATGTGACATTTTAACGATCGGGCAATATTTGCAACCAACCAAAAATCATCTTCCAGTGGATAGATTTGTATCTCCGGATGAGTTCGAGATGTACAAAGAAAAGGGGCTTGAAATGGGGTTTAAAATAGTGGAATCCTCTCCTCTTGTCAGAAGTTCTTATCATGCTGACAAGCATGCAAGAGCCTTATTTTAATGAATTAAATATAAGCTTTCTTGTTACTTTTATAATCTCGCAATTATACTTTTATTTTTAGTAAAACAACCTCCAGCATCTAAGTGGTTTTCGATGTATGGTTTTACTGGGAAATATTGTAATAGGCCTAATATCGAGCAATTTTATGAAAAGCAAATTTGGTAAATCTTACCCAAATCATTAAATTTGAAGACTAATATTTAAAAATAAGGGATAAAATGGGCGAAGTAAATGGGAAAATCATTCAGGTAATTGGTCCCGTCGTTGATATAGAATTTGAAGAGGGGCACCTTCCAAAAATATACAATGCAATCAGGATCCCCAGAACAACAACAGAAGGAGTGAAAGAGGAACTTATTACCGAAGTACAGCAGCATTTGGGGGAAGATAGGGTGCGTACTATAGCCATGGATTCAACTGACGGGCTAGTTCGTGGAATGGAGTGTATTGATACAGGAAAGCCGATTTCCATTCCAGTTGGACCGGCAACTCTTGGAAGATTAATTAATGTTATAGGGAAAGGGATTGATGGGCTTGCACCAATTAAATCCGATAAAGAATATCCTATTCACAGACCCTCGCCGGCTTTCAAAAACTTGTCCACAAAAACCGAAATTTTTGAAACCGGTATAAAAGTCATTGATCTCATAGAACCTTACTCGAAAGGAGGGAAGACAGGACTTTTTGGAGGTGCCGGTGTAGGCAAGACAGTTATTATTCAGGAATTGATCCATAACATCGCTCAGGAACACGGAGGCTACTCTGTTTTTGCCGGCGTTGGAGAGCGTACTCGTGAAGGAAATGACCTCTGGCTTGAAATGAAGGAATCCGGAGTGCTTGATAAAACGGCACTGGTATTCGGACAGATGAACGAACCCCCTGGTGCGCGTTTGAGAGTTGGACTTACCGGTCTTACAATTGCAGAATATTTCAGGGATGACGAAGGAAGGGATGTGCTACTTTTTATAGATAACATTTTCCGTTTTACTCAGGCAGGCTCCGAAGTATCTGCTTTGCTCGGGCGTATGCCTTCAGCAGTTGGTTACCAGCCGAACCTTGCAACTGAAATGGGTGCTTTGCAGGAGAGAA
>CAYPNM010000049.1:0-21583 GCA_964412105.1 uncultured Ignavibacteriaceae bacterium
CAGGGACAATAAATATAGGAGGAAATGGGTGGTGGGATTATCTTAGTATCGATAATGCAGGTCATCATTTATTTGTCTCAAATGGGAACAAAGTGCACATAATTGATCTAAAGACAGACAAACAAATTGGTGAAATTGATAATTTGAACGGTGTACACGGTATTGCAATTGCCAATGAGTTTAATAAAGGATTTATAAGCAACGGCAGAAGCGATACTGTTACAGTTTTCGATTTGAAAACATTTAAAGTAATCGCAGATATACACGTCACCGGAAAAAATCCCGATGCAATAGCATATGACCCATATTCAAAAAGAGTTTTTGCATTTAATGGAAGGAGCAGTAATGCAACAGCTATCGACGCAAAAAACGATAAGGTTGCTGGCACAATAACTCTTGATGGAAAGCCAGAGTTTGCAGTTTCTAACGGGAAAGGCAAAATGTATGTCAATATAGAAAGCAAGAGTGAGATTACCGAGTTCAATCCAAAGACATTAAAAGTATTGCATACGTGGTCAATTGCACCAGGTGAAAGCCCGTCAGGACTGGCAATAGATTTAAAAAATAACAGGCTTTTTGCCGGCTGCGACAACAAAATGATGGTTGTAGTTGACGCAAATACCGGAAAGGTGATTGCAACTCCCACAATAGGCAAGGGAGTTGATGCATGCATGTTTGATCCTGAAACTCATTTTGCTTTCAGTTCGTGCGGCGAGGGGATATTAAGTGTGATAAAAGAGGTGTCACCAAATAAATTTGAGAATATTGATAACGTTAAAACTATGAGAAGAGCCCGAACTATGGAACTTGATGAATCAACACACAACATTTATATGTCGACTTTAGTTCCAGGCAAAGATAAGACGGAAAGCTTTGGCGTTGTTATTCTAAAAAGAAAATAGCCTGTTATATATCTTAGGCTAGACAGGAGATGGGATCTTCAAAAATAAAAGATTCCATCTCTTGTCAAATCACTACTTGCATAAAGTGAGTTAATTAATATTTTGTGGGCCACATGTTAAATTTTTTAATTATCTTAACAAAGAGTCCTGTAATTTACTATCCACCCTGGTTATCAGGCTGCCCGTTATTGTCTGGCTGATTTTTTTCTTTATAATTATTAAAATTATATTTTAAATCCAGCATTACCTGCGGCGACTCTCTTACGAAATGGAAGTAATTGTAAAAGTCTGTTCCTTGAGAATAGAATTCCCATCCCCCGGTATGCAGCAAATTCCTAACCTGCAATATCAGGGATAAATTTTTACCCATTAAATTTTGTTTAACTGCAAGATCGGCAGTAAAATATCCGTTCCATTTGCCCTGTGCTGTTACCGAAGGGCTATGATATCTTGTATTTAATTGAAGGTCTGTGGAAGGCGTTATGGTGAAATCATTGCTGCTCTTAATATTCCAGTCAAAACTTTCCCTTGCAAACGATTGATCAAATAAATTACCTTGAATTTTATAATCATAAACATCACCCGTTAAATCTAACTGCCAGATTTTAACCGGGTTAAACGATACGCTGAATTCGGCACCAAGAGATTGATCGGTGCCTACATTTGCACTTGTGTGGAGTGTTACGTTTTCAGCATAAACGGAATTTATATCTTCCATTTTGTTATGAGTGAAGCGGTAATAGAAATCATTTGAAAAAGATACCTTGCCGAAAAATGTCTGATAACCGATATCATAAGAATCTATAAACTCCGGCTGCAGGTTGGGATTTCCAATTCGTACATCGGTTGCATCGAACCAGGTATAAAAAGGCTCAAGATCGCCGCCGTCGGGTCGTTCAATCCGTCGAGAATAACCAGCCATAATTTGCGTGCCACTGGCAAAGCTATATGATGTATGAATTGAAGGAAAGAAGTCCCATCTGCTTAAAGAGAACTGCTGTCCGGTTCCCGCTAATTTTACAAGCTGGTAAGTATATTCCGTGCGTGCACCGATTTGAACTCCCAGACTGTCCCATTTATTGGAAAAGATTGAATAAGCCGCAAACCGTGTCCTGTTGAAATCATTTGTATGACTGTAAGGCTTCTGGAAATTATAAGTATTGCTGGTTGAATCATAGAAATAGAGCTTGTTTATATCCTGCCGAAGCCTGCTGAAATATTCCATACCTGTTGAGAATTTTTCATTTTTATTTATCGGCAAAACATAATCCAGATTTCCTCTTAGTTCGCTGCCCGGCCCCAGCTCGGTTGTTTTGGTTCCGTTGAATGTACCACTCGCAATAGTAGAGTAGCTTTCGGAAGCTTCGTTGTTATTACGATGCCTAAAAGATAAATTAGCTGTTAACTTATTTTCATCGCTCCCGAATTTATGCTGATAATTAGAATTCAAATCGTAAAATGTACCGGAATGGTTATGATTGGTATTGTCTAAATAATAAAAGCTTTGAGGAGCATTACTGTACCATTGATCATAATTCAAAGCTGAATTTCTTAAAAAAGATCTTGAGCCATATCTTCCACCGATTGATAAAATATCATCATCACTAAAATTAAAATCCAATCCGCCTCTTATTCCGGATACAGTTCTTCCCCAAGTCATACCCCCACTGGAGTTTAGATAAGAAGTATTACCGGAAATGATAAACTGCTTATTTTCGGTTCGTGTACCAGGGAAAAAACGACGATTAAAATCTAAACCCAGATTGTAGTTAATAAAAGGCGTTTTATATTGAAAAATTACGTTCCCCCCGTATTTTTTATTTAGTCCTCCCATTATATCTACAATTCCGCTTAACCCTAAATCTGTATTTTTCTTAAGTATGATATTGATAATGCCTGACGTTCCGGTGGCATCATACTTTGCCGAAGGGTTAGTAATCAATTCTATTGTTTTAATGGAACTGGCGGGAATTTGCTGCAATGCATCCTGAGGATCCATCACCGAAGGATGCCCGTTAATAAGCACCTGAAAATTTGTGCTGCCCCTTAAGCTTACATTTCCGTTAATATCTACATTTACGGAAGGAATATTCTGAAGGACATCTGCAGCAGTGCCTGATAAAGCTGTCTTAATCTGGCTTACATCTATTACTTTTTTATCCAGCTCGTAAGATATAGGCGATCTCCTCCCGCTTACTACAACACTCTGTAAATTTATTGCAGAAGGTTTTAAATATATTTTACCTAAATCAAGGTTTCGTTTTGAATTTGAAATTGAAATATTATTTATAATTTTTCTTGCATATCCCATAAATTGCACAAACAAATAATAATTCCCGAAACCGACACTATTCAAAACAAATTTTCCGTTTTTGTCGGTTATAGAACCCGTCACCTGTGTACTATCAGTTTTATTATAAAGTACTATGTTAGAGAATTCAATAGGTGCTTTTGTCGACTGGTCAAAAACCCTTCCTGTAATGGTACCTCTAATCGATGATGAAACTTTTTGGCTAAAGATTATATTTGTTAAAAGTATTGTAAATATTAAAACTGTAAATATTTTTTTTATTATAATATTCATAAGTAAAATTAGTTTTAGCTAGGCTAAATACGAACACAGGTTCAAATATAACATTCAGAGATGAAAACAAGATGAAAAATAAGACTAACCTTTCTGTATACTTTGAGCACGAGGGAGTTTCACTGTAAATACGGTTTCTCCCGGCCTGCTTTTCACATCTATTCTCCCGGAATGCATATCAACAAATTCTTTTACTATAGCAAGTCCCAGACCATTGCCATCAACTGCCGAACGAGTCTCATTAGAACGGTAAAATCTTTCAAATAAATGTGGAATATCTTTTTGATTTATACCTTCGCCATTATCCCTGACAATAATATTTACAAAATCACGCCCAGCCTGCTTCAATTCTATTTTTACTTCTTTGCTGTCACCTGAATATTTTATTGCATTTTCAAGAAGATTGAGAATGATGCTTTTAATTTTATCATTATCGCCTTCTATCTCAACTACTTCATCGACCAAAATATTTATCTTGCTTTTGTTTTGTTCAGCCATCCACCTGAGCTTTTGTGCACATTCCATTATAAGCTCATCAAGCCTGACACTGCTCTTCTCAAGAGCACTTTTTGACGCATCAATTTTTGCAAGAGTCAGCAATGAATTTGTTAATCCGCTTAATTTTTCAATTTCATTTAATGAAATTTTTATGCTTTCAGATGTTTGTTTGTCTTTTATTTTATTTAAGCTAAGCTCCAACTCTGTTTGTACAACAGTAAGTGGAGTTCTAATCTCGTGAGAAGCATCGGCAATAAACTGCCTGTGGCTCCTAAAAGTTTTATCAAGCCTCTCAATCATAGAATTTAAAGTTAGGCTTAAAAATTTAATTTCGTCATTTACTCTAGGAATATCAAGCCTTTTGTTCAGGGTGGCTGCACTGATCTCATTTGCTGTAGCTATTATATCATTTACAGGCTTAAAAGCTTTTTTTGCAATCAGGTATGCCGAAAATCCTGCTAACAGTAATGCTAATGGTATGATAATGAAAAAGAGTAGTTGAAGGTTTTCAAGATCCTCATGAAGTTCCTCTAAGGAAGAGGAAACCAGAAGAATATGATTTGTTTTTTCCTCTAACTCCAGAGGACTATAATAAATTCTTGACCATCGTCTCCCAAGCCTGTAAATCTCAAATTTGTCAGAACCCTTTATAAGCGAACGAATAAGATCCAAACCCGGTTTAGCTATTATAGTATCACCTATGATTATATTTCCTGCATCATCGAAAACCTGGAATCGCGGTAATTTAAGCCTGTCAGATGGAACTGCCTTTAATTCCGCAATATTAAAATGATGATACTCACTATATTGCTCCTCAATTTCCGATTGCAGAAGGACGGCATAACTTTTTAGCCTAGCATCAAGCCTTGCAATATTTGCCCTTTCGGTGCTGTGGTATATTATGTAAGCAAACATTGAAAGAAGTACCCCGAAAAGCAGCGTATAGGCAATTACTATTTTAAGTTTAATTGAAAGCATCAAGGTTTTTTATCCGAAAAAATATACCCGGAACCACGAATTGTATGAATCAAAGGTGTGTTAAAATCCTTATCTATCTTTTGCCTTAAATATTTTATAAAGGAATCAATTACGTTACTCTTAGGATCAAAATTCATATCCCATAAATGCTCTGAAATTTCTGAGCGTGATAGAATTTTGTTATGATTCATCATGAAATATTCGAGCAAAGCAAATTCTTTGCTGGTGAGAGAAATCTCTTTTTTATCTCTGAATGCCTTGTGAGTGTTAATATCCAGAGTCAGTCCATATTTTTGGATGGAAGTTGATTTTACCTGAGAATTTCTCCTGCCTAGTGATCTTATTCTTGCCAGCAGTTCGCCAAAATGGAAAGGCTTTGCTAAATAATCATCTGCGCCAGTATTTAGTCCTTTTATTTTGTCATCAACATCATCCAAAGCTGTTAACATCAAAATTGGCGTAAGAACGCTGTTGCTTCTTAAATTTTTGCACGTTGTCCAGCCATCCTGTTTAGGCAGCATAACATCAAGAATGATAATATCATAGTTATTAATTCTAGCTAATTCTTCGCCTTTTATTCCATCACTGGCGGCATCGACGGCAAAGCTTTCAGTTTTTAAGCCTTTGGTTAATGCAGAGACTATTTTTTTATCATCTTCAATTAATAAAATACGCATATGTATTAAAGCTTATCAATAATTTAAATAAGTAAAATGAAAAGAATATGAAAATTCCAAAATATATAAATGGAAATTAAAAAAATAATATATGAAGGGACTTTGCGAAGAAATAAAAAGACAATAGTATCAGCGCCACACCCAGCCCAATATTAATTTTTTTAAATAATTTATCAGAAATAAATTTCATTGCCCAATGAAGAATATTTGCTAATAATATCAAATATGAGGCAATTCCAAGTCCTCCGGCTAGCAGGAATAAAAGAGAATTGCTCAAATTTAAATCAGTTACCAATCCAAAATTTTTAATCAAGCTGGCCCCAATAAGCCACCAGAAAATCATAAGTGGATTGGTCACTGCCAGCGAGAATCCTGTTACAAAAGATAACTTTTTGCTCTCTAATACCATGAAATTTAAGTTGGAGGAAAAACTCTTATTAGTGTTCTTGAATGTAAGAAAAGCAAGGAGGAGCAATATCACTGCTGAAGCCAACTCAAATATTGCTACGATTTCCTTATTTTTTAAAAAAGGTGCCAGCCCGAACAATGCAATAAAACCATACATTACATCGGAACACGCTGATCCAGCGACTACCATACAGGCCTGAATAAGTTTGTTATTAAATGAGCGCTTCGCTATTTCAATCTGCGTTGCCCCAAACGGAATTGCTGCTAAAAACCCCATTGAGTAAGTAAATATCAGGAAAATGAAAGTTCTCATTATCCTATAGATTTGGTATAAAGATTTTCATTCAAAAATAATGACCGATTAGGAATATAAAATTCGTGTTCTGCGTATTTAATATGCTCTTCCACAGCTGCAATTATTTCATCCGGATCCAAATCCTGAAAGCATCGCACCTTTGCACAGGTTTTAGATAATTTGTTGATACAAGTAATATTTCTGCATTTACAATCAGCAATAAAAACTTTTGAAGGAGCATCCTGATTAGCAGGAAAGAATCCCTGTTTTTGGGAATCATATCCATATATTCTGGGAGGAGTGCTTCCAAATACTGAAAAAACTGCAGTTTGATTGCGCAAGGCTTCTAGATCTTCTTGCATATATTTTCGGGCTGCCGCAAAATGTAAAGGACCTGTGTCTCCGGTTATAAAAACATCAACAAAATCAATAATTGCAATATATACATCAAGTCCTATCGAGCGAGGAATAATAAAGACTTTTTCTCTCTCAGATTTTGTTAATGCACTAATTAGTCTTTGTTCAATAAATTTTTCTACGTGCCCGCTTCCAAGAAGGATCTCACAATCTAATTTGCTTAACCGTTTAAGAATTTGCAACTGCAAATTGAATGGGATTCTTGTAAACAATGAAGAGGCGTCTGGATTAATCATAATTTTACTGGAATTTAGGTCTAATCCTTGATTAATTAGGAAATTTTCAGCATCCAAGATGGATTTATTAGATAGGTAAATTTTTGATCCTTTAAATTTTGAATCTTGCTTCATTGGGAAATAATCACGAAAAACATTTTTAATAAAGTTGTAAGCCTGATAGGTTATACAATTTACAGTTTCACAGTTAGTTTCATTATTTAGTAATTCGTTTGTCAATATAGAATAATCAATAATATATTTATTTCCAAAGATTTTATTACTGATCATTGGACTGAAATTAATGATGGCATCGTAGCTACTTCCCTTAACAATTTGCCTTAAAGAATGAAGATCATCTTTGCTGGGATAAGGAGAGGCATTATAGATAGGATAAATCTTATTTATTTCAGGATAACCTTTAATAATATTTCGAGTTGATTTTTTAACTACATAGTCAATTTTCGAATCAGGAAAGATTTCTTTTAAAGCATATATCCCATTCCAGGCTATTACAGAGTCACCTATATTCAGATCGGCAACAACAAGAAATTTTTCAAATCTTTTTATATCCCTTAGTTCATATTTTGAGCGTTTATAAAGGTATCTTTTCAAATACGAATTGCCGAAAAGGCAAATCACTAAAAAGTTAAGAAATCGACTTCCAGTTTCCGGGAAATGATCGGTAAATATGCTGGATAATTTAAAAAGAAATTTGTACAGTTTAATCTTATTCACCAGTTCAGCTCTTATACATATCGTTATGTCACATTGAAGAAATAATAATAATATTCAACAATGGATAGATATCTTAAGTTTCTATAATTTGAAACGAGAACGAAAAGTTGGAGGGCGAAAATTATTGACCTAGAAATATAAATCGAATTTAGAAGTCCTATTGCAGTCCTAATCATTCTCTGATGCACTGAACAATTAGGGTTATAAGAAATAATGGCCGTTATCTTAGCAGTATGGCTTTTACCTATTCAGTTATGTTCGAAATCATTTTTAAAAAGTGCAGGGCTTAACCTTATTATAACACATATCGCTAAAAGCTATAAATGCTGGACGAACATTTGAAGACCAGTTGAATAGATAGATTCCTCAATAATTAACAACTAATTCCACCATATCTTTAATAAACAATGCATTATATAATACAAAGGAATTAAAAAAAACTGCCGTTTATCATTAAAATATTGTTTTAGTAATAATTATTTAGGAAGTTAAACCTTACAAGAATCGCTTAATAACCAATTAAAAATAAATAATATTTAAGATACTTTTTATTTTTGCACTCTTTGTAATCTTATCTTTCTTATTGTGATATAGCATTTCATGTCCGGAGTTCTTATAAATCAATCATTAATCGGGGGCATTATGAAAACTATAAAAAAAGCATTGCTTCTTCTGTTTATCTTCCTTTACATCCAGCCTATTATCGCGCAGGAAGAAGATAAGTCATTAATTACTATCGACAGGTTATTTAACACCAGGGATTTTTCAGGCGAAAGATTTGGTCCCGTGCGTTTCCTGGACAACGGTGACGGATATACTTCACTAGAAAAATCCGAAACCATAAAAGGAGCGCGCGATATAATTAAGTATAACACGAAATCGGGAGAAAAGGAAATATTAGTTCCAGCAGATCTACTAATTCCGGCAGGTGATACGGCCGCTCTTTCAATATCTAATTATGAATGGTCACCCGATAAGAATTTACTATTGATTTTTACGAATACAGCACGAGTATGGAGATACAATACTCGGGGAGATTACTGGGTATTAAATCTTACTACAAAAAAACTTATGAAGCTCGGCGGTAATGCTCCGGAATCGTCTTTAATGTTTGCAAAGTTTTCACCAGATAATAAAAATGTAGCCTATGTCAGCGAACACAATGTTTTCGTACAAAATCTGACTGATGAAACAATTACTAAATTAACATACGACGGATCTAAAACAACAATTAATGGAACCTTTGACTGGGTATATGAAGAAGAGCTGGATGATCGCGACGGTTTCAGGTGGAGCCCTGACGGTAAATATATAGCTTATTGGCAGCTCGATGCTTCAGGGATAGGTGAATTTTTAATGATTAACACTACCGACTCAATTTATTCCTACACTATACCCGTTCAATACCCCAAAGTAGGAACTACTAATTCAGCCTGTAAAGTAGGAGTTGTCAGTGCTGATGGCGGAAAAACCGTATGGATGAATGTGCCCGGTGATTCGCGAAATAATTATATAGCAAGAATGAACTGGACAGGGAATTCTGATGAAATATATATTCAGAAATTAAATCGCTTGCAAAATCAACTTGATATTATGCTCTGTGATATAAAAACAGGGGATGTAAGAACTATTCTCAGCGAAAATGACAAAGCATGGATAGATATCAATGATGATATGCACTGGTTTAACGATGGTAAGAATTTCACTTGGGTAAGTGAACGCGACGGCTGGAGACATGTATATGATGTATCAAGAGATGGAAAAGATTTAAAGTTAATTACACCGGGTAATTTTGACGTTATAGAAATTGAAACAATCGATTTTAACAATGGTTGGATTTATTACATTGCATCGCCAGAAAATCCTACACAAAGGTATTTATTCAGGGTCTCTCTTGATGGAAAAGGAACTATCGAACAGATAACACCTTCGGATTTAAAAGGTATAAATTCATACCAGGTATCAAACAGTTCAAATTATGCTATTCATTCATATTCAAATATAAATACTCCGCCTGTTAGTGATCTTGTTGAACTTCCAACACACAAAGTAGTCAGGGAATTAATTAATAATGACAAACTGAAAGAAACAATCAATGAGCTTAAAAAACTGCCTACTGAATTTTTCAAAGTAAAAACGGACGAGAATATAGTACTGGATGGCTGGATGATAAAACCACCAGACTTTAACCCTAATAAAAAATACCCGGTACTTTATTATTTATACGGCCACCCAGCAGCCCAAACTGTTCTTGACAGATGGGGCGGTTTTAATTACCTGTGGTACTTGATGCTTGCACAGAATGGATATATTGTAATGAGCGTCGATAACAGGGGTACACCAGCTCCTCGAGGACGAGAATTTAGAAAATACATTTACAAAAATGTCGGAGGGCTGGTTTCGAAAGACCAAGCTGAGGCCATGGAAGAAATTATTAAACAATACAATTTCATTGATCCGGATAGAGTAGGAGTATGGGGTTGGAGCGGGGGTGCTGTATCAACATTAAATTTAATGTTCCGCTACCCGCAAATATTCAAAACAGGCATGGCTGTTGCACCAGTAACGGATGAGCGCTTATATGACACAATATATTCCGAACGATACATGAGCACACCTGCTGATAATACAGATGGTTATATAGAATCAGCTCCTCTAACATATGCTAAAAACTTAAAGGGAAATTTGCTTGTCGTTCACGGAACCGGAGACGACAACGTGCATTATCAAAATACTGAAAGGTTAATTAATGAACTGGTAAAGTATAATAAGCAGTTTTCAATGATGGCTTATCCAAATAGATCACATGGAATTTATGAAGGACAGGGGACAAGGTTGCATTTGTTTACTTTGTTAACAAATTATTTATATAATAATCTGCCGGCTGGCGCAAAATAATATACTTATCGCTCTCTTCCTTATTACTGGAAGAGAGCGATTACAAATGTAAATTTTTCTATGCCTTCTCTTAGGTAGATTAATAAGTTATTTCGAAGTGGAATAACCTTTATTCTCCCAATTATGCTCAAAATCGTTGGGGATATACAGCACCTTAACATTACTATACCCCAAGTCTTTCAATTCTTTAAACGCTGGTCTAACATTTGGACAATGATTAAAGGGACAACATCCGCAATAAATAACAATTGACTGATTTTTTTTATAATTCTTTACTGTACTTCTTAATTTTTCAAGACCAGCTTTGTTAGATGCTGCACCTGTGAGAATAGAACCGGGAATATGACCCTGGTTATAGAGAAAATCAAATCCAACACATAATATGACCGGCTTATGAGACTTTTTATCAACAAGAATATTATTAAGCTTTTCAGTCGTAATTACCTGAGATGATGTCCAAGGATCAACAGGTTTACTCAATATATTTCTTTGATGGTTAGCTTTACTTTGAGCAGATATACACAGGGTAAAGGCGAGACAAAAAAATAAGATCATTCCAAAAATAGAAAAGCCACGTTTAATTTCCATAATTAATTCCTTATTATTTAGCAATTAGACAATTAAACAAAACTTATCTATTATGAGTTCCAGAACAAATGAAAAAAAAGAATCAGCCAATAAAAGAATGGTTTTATTTCTACCTTATCTCGAGCCAAACTGATCGGGCTCAATTCTTCTTCCGCCCATAAAACGTTTGGCGTAGTAGTCCATATCGAGGGAGGAAACTGTTACACCACTTCTCGCCGCATGCACGAAAAGATGATCCCCTATATAAATGCCGACGTGACCAGGTTTTTCTCTTCTACTGGTGTTAAAAAAGACGAGATCCCCAAATTGTAAATCATTAACATCATCCACTTCCTGCCCCTCCTGATATTGTCCCCTGGCTGTTCTATCCAATTTAATTTCCAAAGACTTGCTGAAAACGGCCTGAGTAAATGCGGAACAATCTATTCCCTCATGTGAACTACCTCCATATTTATAAGGAGTGTTAATGTATTTTAATATCTCTGTCAACATTCTTTCCTTTGGGGTTCCAATACCTGAAGAAAGACCACCGGAATTATTAGGATTTATTTTTTTTAATACAGAAGAAATATCTACTCTAGGTTCATTAGCTGGCAATTCATCGGAATCAGAATTATCATTTAAACTTTGAATAGCAACAGAATCCCTCTTTTCTGAAGTTGTTAGATTTTTATCACTCTCATCATTATTGGAAGTAAACCTAACATTACTTGTTTTGTGAGTTTCTGATTCGGTTCTTTCCCCATAACGAGTAGCATTAGATGTGGGTGCACATCCTGTAATGAAAAAGATTACTACTAATGTTGAAAAAACTATTATATAGAATTTCCTTAAAGACATTTACTAACCGAGGTATGACTTCAAGTTTTTACTTCTTGATGCGTGCCTTAATCTTCGGATTGCTTTTTCTTTAATCTGCCTTACTCTTTCTCTTGTAAGGTTAAATTTTTCACCTATTTCCTCCAGGGTCATAGAATGCTCTTTATTTAAGCCAAAATATAAACTAATAACCTCAGCTTCCCTTTCGGACAAAGTAGATAACGCTCTTTCAATCTCAGCTTTAAGTGATTCATTCATTAAAGTGAAATCGGGATTCGGTTGCTGATCATTTTGAATAACATCAAGCAAACGATTATCCTCGCCTTGCGCAAACGGAGCATCCATTGAAACATGGCGACCTGATATTTTGAGAGTATCGGCAACTTCACTTATATCCATATCGAGTTCATTAGCAAGCTCGGAGGCATTAGGTTCTCGTTCAAACTCCTGTTCGAGGTTGCTGTATGCTTTCCCAATTTTGTTTAGTGCTCCTACCCTGTTAAGCGGCAGTCTCACAATTCTGGATTGTTCTGCTAACGCCTGCAGAATTGATTGTCTTATCCACCATACAGCATAAGAAATAAATTTAAAACCCCTTGTCTCATCAAATCTTTTGGCAGCTTTAATCAATCCAAGATTCCCTTCATTAATCAAATCGCCAAGCGAAAGCCCCTGATTTTGATATTGCTTTGCAACGCTCACAACAAATCTTAGATTAGCTTTGGTTAATGTTTCAAGTGCGGTACGATCACCACTTTTAATCCGGATAGCGAGTTCTATTTCCTGTTCTGCTGTGAGAAGATCAACTTTTCCAATTTCCTGAAGATATTTATCGAGTGACTGGCTTTCACGATTGGTGAATTGTTTTGTAATCCTCACTTACAACCTCCCGCGTGTTATTAGTTTTGTAAGTTATCTTTGAACTTGTTTTGATACTACTGAATTTGTATCGGATGACAAATTTATGGTATCGACAATTCCAACTATCGAAGCATCTACAGGTGCCATTTCAACTGGAAGAGGTATAACAGCTTCAGAAGCGGTAATATAAAAAATAGTTTCTCCAGGCCCTGCTCCTACTGTATCTACAGCAATTATAGGATCGCCCAGTTCCTCATTTTCTGCATTAATAGGTTGAACAAACATAAGCTTAAAATTCTTCAAAGCTTCATATTTCTGCGTTGCCCACACATTTCCAATTACTTTACCAAGAAACAAGGGCCTCTCCTTTGTTTAATTGCAATTATAACCATCAGAAATTGTTATCCAAAGTTCAGAAAAAGTCATTGAGACTTATGTTCTTCAAGATACTCTTTTAATGAAATATCCAGTTTATCTACTATTGCCATAATAACTGCGTCAACAGGTTTATTTTTTGTAAAATTTGTTTGCCTCGATGAGCTGCCTGTAGCAACCAGTACAACTTCTCCCTGTCCAGCTCCGACGCTGTCAACGGCAACTACAAAATTATCCTTTTCATTATAGTCCAGATCCAAATGTCTGACGATCAGGAACTTTGCTCCCACAAGATTTTCATCTTTTTTTGTTGACCATACTGTCCCAATTACTTTACCTAAAAACAATGTTACCTCTTACATTTTGAATTTATAGGTTACCGCAACAGGCGATAAAGTCTAATATAACTAATATAATTTGCTAAAATACAAAATACAATCTGTAAAAGTAAAAAATATCAATGGATATAATAACTTTGAAGATTATTCGAAAGAATTACCTCAAATAAATCTGCTATTTATTTGTTAAAAAACTTGTTCCTTTAAGGGAATTTGAAACTTTAAAGTACTCTCCAACAGTTTTGCCAATATCTGAAAATGTATCTCTAGTACCGAGACTTATGCCTTGTTTATTTTTTTGATAAAATAATAAAGGAGTGTACTCTCTGCTGTGATCAGTACTTGGAGTAGTGGGATCATTTCCATGGTCTGCTGTAATTACAAGAGCATCGGTTTCATCAAGAGAGTCAACAAAAGAAGGGAGGAATTCATCAAACTTGTTTAATGCAGCGGCAAATCCTTCCGGGTCATTCCTGTGCCCGTAATAAACATCAAAATCAACAAGATTGGCAAAAACAAAGCTATTTTTAACTTTGGTAGAATATTCCAAAAGTTTAGTACAGCCTTCATCATTTGATTTGGTTTTTTCTTTAAATTTTATTCCTCTGTAATTAAAAAGATCATTAACTTTTCCTACCGCAACAGTCGTAATTCCATTTTTATATAATAGATCCAGAATAGTATCGGAAGGAGGATCAAGAGAAAAATCTTTTCTATTGGTTGTTCGTACATAATTTTGAGAATTCCCAATAAAAGGTCTTGCGATAACTCTACCAACCAATAAGGGTGGAGTGAGAACCTTGTCCCTTGTAATCTGGCAAATTTTGTACAACTTATCGAGTGGTATTACCTCTTCATGTGCAGCTATCTGAAATACTGAATCAGCAGATGTGTAGACAATTGGAAATCCGGTTTTTACGTGCTGGTCTCCCAATTCTTTAATTATCTCAGTTCCAGAAGCGGGTTTATTTCCAAGTACTCCTTTACAATCAGTCAAATTCAAAAATTTATTAATAATATCTTCAGAAAAACCATCAGGAAAATAAGAAAAATCGGTATCTACAAATAATCCTGAAATTTCCCAATGACCTGTAGTTGAATCTTTTCCATTTGAAATCTCGGTAAGTTTGCCAAATGAAGCTGTTGGATTATCGATTTTTTTAATACCCCTAATAGAAGTAATATTACCCAAACCCATTTTTTCAAGATTAGGAAGATTTAAGCCACCAACTGCTTCCGCAATATTGCAAAGAGTATTACTTCCAGAATCTCCGTATTTATCCGCATCAGGCAATTCCCCGACTCCAACCCCATCAAGAATAATAAGAAAAAAATTATGCATGATAATGATTAGTTTACATTACGGACGCGATTGCCACCCATCTGAGTTGCTTTTTGAAGCGCAAGATCAGCATTATAAATTATTTCTTCGACATCTGACTTGCTGGTAGCTGAAGCAACCCCTACTGAGATAGTATAGGTAGTTTGTTTTGATACCACAGCAATTGGTTTTCTGGCAATTTTTACCCTAAGCTTCTCTGCCCAAAGGAAAACATCCTTAGGCGTAGCATTAAAGAAATAAACCCCAAACACCCTCTCACCTATTCTTCCAAATAAATTTAATGGTGTCATCTCTTTAGCTATTGTTTGTGTTATGACAGAAAGCACTTTAGAGAAAGGATTTCCTTCAAAAAGAGACTCCTGCTCCAGAAAATCGTCAATTCTAATTAATGCAAGAGCGCCTGGCATTTTTGAGAGTTCACTTTTATATAAATCAGCAGTCATTCTCTCTTTAAAAGTTTCTGCATTCAATGTTCTTGTTTCTACATCAATTGCCATAAGGCTTTTTAAAAGTTCCTGGGTTGAATATGAATAAACAAGATAGCCAATAATATTCATTGCATTTTTTAAAAAATGGATATCGGAGTTTGTATAAATATTTTTCATTAAACTTTCAAAACAAAGAACGCCGAAGTTCTGAGAATTATAAATAACAGGAATTGCAAGAAATGAACCATCAAAAGAAATATCTTCCGATTTAGTATATCTTTTATACTTAGAGACCGAAGTGTCATCAATTTTTACCGGCATTCCTGTAGCAATTGACTTTCCAACCAGAGTGCCGGCAATATCAATTTCCAGCCCCTCACCGATATACTTTAATGAGGTTTTATTGTTTACCTTTATTGTTCTGAATTTTTTTTCAACAGGCATATAATACACAAAAGCACAGGCATCCCAACTTAATAAATACTCCAAAGATTGATTTAAGCCTTTGGTCAGATCCTCTTCAGTTTCCATTTTAATATCAGGATTGATAAAATTAAGCAAGCCATTCAGACGCTGATTAGAGATAGTATCAGAGTGTTTTCCCTCGAAAATTGATATTATCATTGTTATCACTCTGACAAACCTTCCCAGAACATAAATCGTTTCAATACCAAAGGCATCTTCCACCTTGGAATCCAACGCCAAAACGGAAACCAAAGATTTATCATAAAACAATGGGACACCAACAAAACTCCTTATTCCCTGTGGGGAATTATAATATCTTATTACATCTGCTTCAGCGGTTGTGGGAATATCAGTGAGCAATTCGGGCTCACCTTTTTCAACAATTTTACTCAAAATATCGTCTTCTACATCTAGCTTTTTGATGGTTAGTTCGGATGAATTTGAAACAAATTTTTCTATCGATAATTTTTCTTTCGACTTATTATACCATAAAAATATTGCAGTATGAGCAGCATAGGATTCCTTAATAACCGTCAATATTTTTTCCAGGACAAATGCAAATTGGCCGTCGTGGCCCAAGTCATCAGGAATTTTTTCGTTCGCAATTTCTTCGAATCTTTCTTTAAGGTCAGGTGGTTTAAGCGTGGTTTTAGATGCTCTGAATTCAGGCGTATAATTAGATTCAGTTATAACTTCAACTTTTTTATTTTTTGAAATAATTTGAAACGAATCATCTGGATCATGAGTTGATGAATAATTATAATCATCTTGGATAAGATCATCTTCTACTGAATCGGAAATAAAGTCTCCTCGATTAAATCTTAATGAATCACGGAGAAAAATGATAAAGGCCACGTATACAACAATAAGGAGAATTGTAATTATCCTGATTACAATATCATCAGTAATAAAAAGTATGGCAGCGAGAATTGGAACCAGAAGGAAAATAAAAATTCTTTTTTTCTGTCTTTGATCCATTTTAAATGCTATAATACAGGATAAAAAACTAATTAGAAATATAGTTTTACTATTAAATAATAGCAAACAATAGCCATTAAGTGTTATAGAAGCATTAATAAATCGAAGCTAATTTTTGAATAATCAGCTTCTTACCGGTCCCTTTCACTGATGAATATGCAAACAAGTTGTAACCGATATCTAAGCCCGGAAAAATTTCGGTAATGTCTCTTTTAACTTTAGCTAATTGCGATTGATTAAGCTTATCAATCTTTGTTAATATAATACTGTATGACATTCGATAATATTCAAGTAATTCATGCAGTTTTAAATCCAACTCTGTAGGCTTATGTCTGCTGTCAATTAAATGAAAAGCCAATGATACATTGCGAGATTCTGCCAGGTAGCTTTCAATTAATAAAGCCCAATGGAGTCTTTCTTTCTTACTGATTTTAGCGTAACCAAATCCAGGCAGATCAACTAGAAAAAACTTCCTATCCACTTCATAATAATTTATAGATCTGGTTTTGCCGGGAGTAGAACTGGTTTTTGCCAGATTTTTCCTGTTAAATAAAGAATTAATCAATGACGATTTGCCAACGTTAGATCTGCCACAAAGAATAACTTCCGGCTTTGAGGCTTTGGGTAAGTCTTTTATTAAATAAACTGATTTGATAAATTCTATATTTTCTAACATCGATTATTCAATTACTTATTAATCCCAATTAACAAAATAAAAAAGGTGCTCTTTAAAGCACCTTTAAATAATAAAATTGATGTAAAAGAATCATTATTATTTCTTTTTTTTATCTTTTTTCTCAGATTTTTCTTCCTTTGGTTTCGATTCTTTCTTAGCCTTAGTTTCCTTTTTAGCTTTAGCCGGTTTAACTTCTTTCTCTGGTTTTGTTTTCCCCCCGGTCTCTTTTTTAGCTTTTGTTTCCTTTTTAGCTTTTTCAGATTTTGGTTCCTCTTCCTTGCTGGTCTCTTCAACTACTTTTGCTTCTTCAATTTCCTCGCCTTTTTTCTTCGCTTCTTTCTTTAATTCCTTTTTATCTTTCATTGCCTCTGCTTTTTTATTAGCAACATCGTTATAGTCTACTAATTCAATAATAGCCATCGAAGCAGCATCACCCTTTCTGTTTCCAAGTTTTATAACTCTGGTATAACCACCCGGCCTTTCGCCAACTTTTGGAACTATATCATTAAATAATTCTTTAATCACTTCTTTATCATTAATTACTTTCATTACCTGTCTTCTTGCATTCAAATCATTCTTACGAGCTTTAGTAATTATTCCTTCAATAAAACCTCTTGCTTCCTTGGCCTTTGCCAGCGTTGTTCTTATTCTTTTATGTCTTAATAAAGAAGTAGCTAATGAATTTAAAACCGCGGATTTATGGCTTGCAGTTCTGCCTAGTTTTCTACCTTTTATATTATGTCGCATTCAAATAACCTTTATACCAAAAATTAGTTAGTTTCTGTTTCTTCCTTAATATACGAATCCACATCCATCCCAAATTCAAGACCTAAATTCTCAACAATCTCCATTAATTCAGCAAGCGATTTCCTTCCAAAATTTCTAAATCTTAACATTTCGGATTCATCTCTTCTTACCAGTTCAGCAAGATTTTTAATATTAGCTGCTTTCAAACAATTATGTGATCTAACACTTAGTTCCAGATCATCTACGTTGGTCAATAATATTTTTTTGATCCTCTCCTTCTCACTGTCCTTCTGGCTCACAACCTGTTCTTCTTCCTGATCTATATCAAAATTGATAAACAACTGGATATGATCTCTCATAATTTTAGCAGCCTGAGTCAAAGCATCATCAGGAGTAATTGAACCATCAGTATTTATTTCAAGCACGAGTTTTTCGTAATCATTCTTATCCCCGATACGAACATTTTCAACATCATATTTGACATTTTTTATCGGAGTAAAAATTGAATCAATCGGAATAACGCCTATTGTCTGATCAGGAGCCACATTTTCTGCAGCTGGTACAAATCCCTTCCCTTTTCCTACTCTTAATTCAATGTCAAATTTTGCAGATTTATTTAAATTTGCTATATGCAATTCAGGATTTAATATCTCTACTTCGTTGCTGTTCTTTTGAATATCCGCAGCCGAAAAATTACCGGCGCCATTAAATGAAATTGTAATAGGGTTAGGTTTTTTGCTCAGAAGTTTCATCCTTACCTGCTTCAAATTCAGAATAATTTCTGAAACATCTTCGACAACACCCTCAATAGTAGTAAATTCGTGCAATACGCCGCTGAATTTAACGGCTGTAATAGCTGCTCCAGTTAAGGAAGATAAAAGCACCCTTCTTAAAGCATTGCCAAGGGTAACACCAAATCCTCTCTCCAGAGGTTGTAAAATAAATTTTCCGGAATTATTAGTATAACTTGTCTCGTCTAATATCACTGATTCGGGCATCTTTAAATTTGAAACACTCATTGTATTTATCCTCTAAAATAAATTTAATCTTAAAAAATATTATTTAGAATAAAGCTCAATTACCAATTGTTCATTGGCATTTAGAGGAACGTCGGCTCTTTCCGGTACCTGCAGAAATGTTCCGGCAAGCGAAGCTTTATCAATTTGTAACCAAGGATATGTTGTATCCTTTACTCTCTTAAGTGAACCATGAATAGCATCCATTTTTTTACTTTTCTCTCTTATTTTTACTATATCCCCCGCCGATAATAAATAAGAAGGAATATCAACAATATGATCATTTACAGTGAGGTGCCGGTGACGAATTAATTGTCTTGCCTGTTTCCTTGATGAGGCAAAACCCAGCCTGTAAACAACATTATCCAGTCTGCTTTCAAGAAGTTTAATTAAATTATCGCCTGTAATACCTTTTTGTTTGTTGGCATTAACAAAATAGTTTCTGAACTGAGTTTCGAGCAGTCCATATGATCTCTTAATTTTTTGTTTTTCTCTTAACTGAATTCCATACTCAGAAATCTTAGACCTTCTTGAAACACCGTGTTGCCCCGGAGGATAATTTCTCGATTCAATCGGACATTTTTCAGTAAAGCATTTTTGCCCCTTCAAAAACAATTTTTGTTTTTCTCTTCTACATAATTTGCAAACTGAATCTGTATATCTAGCCATTAACTTAACTCTCCAATAAAAATATATTAAACTCTTCTTTTCTTTGGTGGCCTGCATCCATTATGTGGAATTGGGGTCATATCTTTAATGGAATTAATATCCAAACCCACAGTATTCAACGCCCTAATTGCGGCCTCTCTCCCCGAACCGGGTCCCTTAACAAAGACATCCACCCTTCTCAACCCTAAATCATAAGCCTCTTTCGCTGCAGCCTCAGCAGAAACCTGTGCAGCAAAAGGTGTGTTCTTCCTGCTTCCTTTAAAGCCATTTTTGCCGGCTGACGACCAGGCAATCGTATTTCCATAAATATCCGTAATAGTTACAATTACATTGTTAAAAGTTGCTTTAATATGAGCAACTCCATTAGCATCTACATGTGTTTTCTTCTTTGCTTTCTTTATAACTTTAGCCAAACTTTATTCCTCCAGCTTATCAATTATTATTTCTTGGTTGGTGCTTTCTTCTTACCAGCAACAGTTTTTCTCTTACCTTTACGTGTACGTGAATTTGTCCTAGTTCTTTGACCCCTCACGGGAAGGCTTTTTCTGTGTCTTACCCCTCTGTAAGATCCTATATCCATTAACCTCTTAATATTCTGCTGAATTTCGGAACGAAGAGCGCCTTCAACTTTGTAATCAGCCTGAAGAACTGAACGAATCCCGGCAACTTCTTCTTCTGTTAAATCGCCAACTTTTTTATCGGGATTGACTTTAGCCTTTTCAAGTACGCTACTTGCCACATTACTTCCTATTCCGAAAATATACTGCAACCCAAAGAGTACTTTTTTTTGTTTTGGTAAATCAACACCAGCTATACGCGCCAATTCTCTACTCCTTAAATTTAGAAATTAACCTTGACGTTGTTTATGCTTTTTGTTTTTACAAATAACTCTTACAACGCCTTTCCTTTTTATTATTTTACAATTATCACAAATCTTTTTTACGGATGCTCTGACTTTCATTACAGCTCCACTATTTATATCTGTAGGTAATTCTACCCTTTGTTAAATCATAGGGAGATAACTCAATTGATACTTTATCTCCCACCAAAATCTTTATAAAATGCATTCTCATTTTGCCAGAAATATGCGCAAGAATTTCGTGCCCATTATCAAGCTTAACTTTAAAATGAGCATTCGGTAATGTTTCTAAAACAACCCCGTCAACTTTAATAGGTCCCTGTTTAGCCATTATTGAACCGTTAAAATTTCTGGCTTATTATCATTAATCAATATTGTATGCTCAAAATGCGCCGAAGGTAAACCATCACTCGTCAATATTGTCCAGCCATCTAAAGCTGTTTTTACTTCATACGTTCCCATATTAACCATTGGCTCTATTGCTATCGTCATTCCTTTTTTAAGCTTTGGGCCCGTTCCTTTTTTACCAAAATTCGGAACAGCCGGATCTTCGTGCAAAAATTTTCCCACTCCATGGCCGCAGAGATCACGAACTACTGAAAAACCATTTGCTTCAACATATTCCTGAACAGCAGCGGATATATCATGCACGCGATTATTTATCCAAGCCTGCTTAATACCTAAATAAAGCGATTTTTCCGTTACTTCCAGAAGCTTTTTCTTGTCATCAGAAATCTTTCCAACTCCTACAGATAGAGCAGCATCACCGAAATAACCGTTTTTATTAACGCCTACATCAATAGATAAAATTT
>CAYPNM010000050.1:0-19856 GCA_964412105.1 uncultured Ignavibacteriaceae bacterium
CTATGGGCGGTGTAGTTCATATTCTCCTGGTAATTGGAATTATAATGATTTTAATAAAAGTAATTAGCGGTCGCCGGGTGGCCTGAAGATATTCAAATGTTCGCAAATAGTCTAAAGCAATTAGCAGTTATAATTGAAAACTAAAGTAACATCAAAATTATTGATAAGGAAATAATGCAATGTTATTTAATCAGCTCCGTAGTCTGCGAAAGCCTGACATGCTTACTTTACTTGGACTTCTGTCTGTTTCATTCTCGGTCTATTTTTCTTTCAAAGGTTTATTAATAATTGCATATGTACTTATTCTCACGCAATTCCTCCTGGATTATTTTGACGGAAAGTTAGCAAGGGCAATTGGCGGCGGCGCGCTGGGCATTTACCTGGATAGTTTTACAGACTTTATGGCAGTCTCTTCATCAGTTGTATTAGGCTGGTTCTTGGGCATAAATGGAGTTGTGATGCTGGTAGCCGGTTTTTTAAATATCGGTGCGGCATCTGTAAGGTTGGCGTATTTCACTGCATATAAACAAACAGGCTTTACAGGCATTCCTACTGTATTAGCTGCTTCTGCGGTATCTACCATAGCCCTCCTCGGATATTTATTTTTCCATGCTTATCTAGACTGGTTTGTAATTTTTTATTTTGTTTCGGCAGTTGCAATGATTTCTGATTTAAAACTAAAGAAAATATGACTGGATAAATTTATGACAGAGCAAATTATTTCTAATCACGTAATGCGCGTTCTTATCTATTCGGTATCATTTGTGGTAATCATTGCAGGAATCTATCTTGCTCAGTCTGTAGTTGTGCTATTTCTTGTCTCCTTTTTCCTGGCTCTGCTTGGAACCCCGCCTGTTCTGTGGTTAAAAGAAAAACGAGTCCCATCTGTATTTGCTGTAATAATCGTTATGGCTGTTATGATAATTATACTAATTTTGATAGGTGCACAAATTGGCTCATCAATTAGTAACTTTTCAGATGAATTACCTGCTTTGCAAACCCGTGTTCGGGAACAAGTACTCGAACTTAGTGTAGTTTTAAGAAGTAAAGGCTACCCGGGTACGCAAAAAATTTTACTGGATTATGTTAACACAGAAGCGCTAATGAAGTTTACTGCAGGCTTATTAGCAGGATTAAGTTCGGTTATTTCAGATTTGGTTCTGATTATTTTAACGGTAACATTTATTCTGCTTGAAGCTTCTAGCTTTCCAGTTAAACTTCGTGCAATTCTTGGAAATCCTGAACAGGTATTTCCAAGATTTACAAAATTCGTTGTTGATATTAAAAAATATATGTTTATAAAAACTATAATTAACCTAATTGCCGGAATCCTGGTAACTGTTTGGATGTATATACTTGGCGTACAATTTCCTATCCTGTGGGGTTTCCTTACATTTCTACTGCATTATATTCCAAATATTGGCGCAGTTATAGCCGCAATTCCCGCAGCTCTTCTGGCTTATGTTCAGATCGGGACGCAAAGCGCTCTGCTTGTGATTGCAGGTAATATTTTTATAGGATTTATAATCGGCAACGTTGTTGAACCAAGACTGATGGGAAGAAAACTAGGACTATCAACATTGGTGGTTTTTGTTTCACTGATTTTTTGGGGTAGCCTTCTTGGCTTGATCGGCGCAATACTTTGCATACCTCTTACTATGACAATAAAGTTTGCATTTGAAAGTAACGAAACAACAAAATGGATTGCGGTATTGCTGGGACCGGAAAAATCCAAAGTGATCTCTTTATCGTTAACGAAGAATAAAGGCCCATAATGAAAACAAAAAATATTAAAAATGTATTATCCAATTGGAGAAAATTATCACCTTTGAAAAAGAGGAAGTATGCGGGATTTACAATCGGAGGGATTATTATCATCTGTTTATTAATATTAATTTCCTTTCCTGACCCCCTTATCAATTCATTATTTAAAGACAGAATTACGAATACCATCAAAGCAGCATTTCCGGAATACTCAATACAGATTAGTGATCTGCATTATAATATCTGGAAAAATCGTTTAAAGATTGATTCTATAATGTTGAATACCAGCGACTCCACTATTTTGGGGCGTGTAAAGGATTTTTCCTTAGGGGGGATCAATTGGTTGAAAATACTAAAAGTTAAAGCATTTGATCCTAATACCCTTAAAGAACTGGTGATGGATGCACAAAAAATAGAACTAATTTTTAATAAGTCTCAAATGGAACTTAGTATAGGCAATATACATATAGCCGTAGCTGATTCTGAACTGGTTGCTGATTCGCTTAAATATCATTCGTTAATTGATGATGAGCAATTCTTTGCGAAAAGTCAGTTCAAACAAACCAGGTATCATATTGATATACCCAAAATAGAAATAAGAGGTTTGGATTATCTTCCAATGCTTGAAGGGAAAACCTATAAAGCCGCAAGCATAAATATTGGAGATGCATTTGTAGATATATTGTCGAACTTAGATAAAGCTCATGATATAAATTCGCCTAATCCTCAAATGCCAAATGAGTTTTTTTCTTCTTTGACTGAAATAATTAGAATAGACAGCGTGAAAATAACAAACGGACTCTTAAAATATGCCGAAAGGCCTGCAGCTGGGACACAACCCGGCGTGATTACAATTAATAAAGTTAATGTTTCGGTAAAATCAATTGCCAATCACACAGAACAGCCTGTTACTACAATTATTAATGGGGAAGCACTTTTAATGAATACCGACACACTGAAACTATTGATGGCTGTTCCGCTTACCTCAAAGGAATTTTCATTACAATGTTCAGGCTCGATCGGTAAGATGGATGCAAATTTGTTTAATACATTCATTGAACCAGTTGAACAAAAACGCATTAAATCCGGGACCCTGCATTCCGCTGCATTTGATATAAATGTCAAATCAGGAAGTGCAACAGGTACCGTGGCGATAGTTTACAATGACCTTTCCATCGTGATGATTAACTCAAATACCGGAAGTGAAAATGGGATTTTCAACAAGGTCGCTTCTCTATTTGGTAAATTATTTATTATCCGAAGCTCTAATATGCCGGATGGAAAGGGTTTAATAAAGACGGGTGAAATAAAATTTGTGCGAAAACCTGTAAATACCTTTTTCCAGTTTGTATGGTTTGCTCTCAGAAGCGGTGTTGCTGATTTAGTCGGGTTTCCTCCTGCATAATTTTCTACCAAGTTAACCTGTAATAAATCTATTCACTTTTTATAATGTAGAATTGAGTTTATTCTGTATAAACCCGAATTTAGAATGTAATAGGCAAGTAAACCAAAAGATGTAGCCCTCTTTTCATCCCTTTGACTGATTGAATTATTCCCCGCAACTATTGATTATGTAATCAGATAAAAACCTGATAATTATTTCAGGTATTCTTTTTTAATATATACCCAAATACAATTGAACTTAATTCTAACATCATAAGCTGGGAGGCTAAAAATGAAAAGGTTACTAATTGTACTATTATTGAGTTTTGGACTTGTCCGGATTGGATTGAGTCAGAGTTCGAATGATATAAAGGTAAAAAATTCTTTATCAGGCGTCGTGGTTCTAACCGGTGAAGGGGGTATTACCATAGGACAAACCGATTACGCTACCATTAAACCAGGCTATACAGGAAGGGCTTCTGTTGAGTATTTTTTTGCCTCTAATTTAGGAATTAAACTTAGCGGTGGTATCGGTACTATTGCCGGTACAAGTTCTTATTTGGTTCCTTCCGAAATTAGAACATTATATTATTCAGCAGGTCTCGGTCTATCTATTCAATTTCCGGTTGGCGATGTTGTTTACCCATATATTTCTATAGGTGTATCACATTTGTGGGTCACGCCGCGAGATAACAATGGGGCGGACCTCTTATTGCCAGCAGAAAATAATTTTAAATTACTGGCTCTTAACGGAGAAGCAGGCATTCGTTTTATGGTCAGTGATAATGTAAGTCTTAACGTTATCGGTGGTTTGATGTCACCGTTTAATGACGATAACTCAGATAACCTGGACGCAAAAATCCAGGGCGATCATAATGACTGGATAGGCTCGGTAACGCTTGGACTATCTTTTTATTTAGGAAGAGAAAAAGATTCTGACGGGGACGGAGTATATGACTCTAAAGACATGTGCCCGAACACTCCAATAGGTGTAATGGTTGATGAGTTTGGCTGCCCGCTTGATTCAGACAAAGATGGTGTACCAGACTATCTTGATAAATGTTCAAACACCCCTATAGGAGTTAAAGTTGACGCAAGTGGTTGTCCACTGGATTCAGATGGAGACGGCGTTCCGGATTATCTGGATAAATGCCAGAGCACTCCAACAGGTGTAACTGTAGATGCAAATGGTTGTCCTTTAGATTCAGATGGTGATGGAGTTCCTGATTACCTTGACAAATGTCCAAATACACCGACTGGAGTTCAGGTTGACGCAAATGGTTGCCCTTTAGATTCGGATGGTGATGGCGTTCCGGATTATCTGGATAAATGTCCAAATACCGCAGCGGGCGTTAAAGTAGATGCCAATGGTTGCCCAATTAAGAAAGTAGTAGTAATGACAGAAGTTATGAGCTCTGATGCATCGTTTGAATTCGATAAATCGACACTCAAAACAAAAGCCTATGGTAAACTTGACAAAATTATAGCAACACTAAAAAACAATACTGATTATACTGTAAGTGTTGAAGGCTATACTGATGCAATAGGCACTGAAGAGTATAACCTGAAACTTTCAGAAAGAAGAGCGCAGGCTGTTGCAGACTATTTGCTATCTCAGGGTATTGATAAAAGCAGGATTGAGATAGTTCCTCATGGTGAAGCTAATCCGATCGCATCAAATAAAACTGCTGCAGGAAGAGCAAAAAATAGACGGGTTGAAATAATAATTAGCAAATAATAATTACTTCATCCTGTAAGATTAATGAAGAAAGCCCCGACCAATCGGGGCTTTTATTTTTAAAATAATCAAATCATATCTCACCTAAAAGATGTAGTCCCTTTTTCATCCTTTTGAACTATAGTTGAGCTTAATCCTTCTAATTAACTTTTATTCGAACAAATGTAATAAACAATTACCATGGTAATAGAATACTTAGTAAAGAAGGGATTATAATAATAAATTATTTAATACTAACGGTTATTAGGCTCTTAGCTGCTTTAGCTTTAGTCGGCTGTTAAGATCAGGGAGGAAATAGAATCCAGAGCATAAATGAAAGCAATAGTGGAATAGAACCAGATTCGCAAACAGTTCAAATCAGCTATTCTGAAGACTGGCAAAAATTCAAAAGTGAGTCTGAAAAGAAAATCGGAAATAATGAAAAAATCTGGAGCAATTATAAAAACTAAATACAATGAAGAAATTACAAACCTGGAAGAAACTAATAAAAAAATAAAAAAGACTTTAGATAATTATAAGAATAATGGTAACAACATCTGGATGAACTTTAAAATCGGTTTTTATAATGAAGTGGATAAGCTTGGAATTTCAATAGATAGCTTACTTTTATAACTGGGCTAATCGTCAATGAATTTTTATGAGGAAAATTAAATGAAAATTATTTACACTTTAGTTATTTTATTTCTTTTTTCAGTAGTTAGCCGGGCACAGGTTAAATATTATTTTCAAAAAAACAGATCATTAAATCAATATTCAAGTTTAAGCTTGCATACCGGACCGGATGGTCTGCCAACGTTAACGAATGAGCTCAGCCGTTATTTTTACTCATTTTCCAGTCCTTACAAAACATCTTTTGCCGATAGTATTAATAGTTCTTTAACGGATACTATGAAGTACAACATGTATGGTCAATTACTTGATGACGACCCGGCATACAACAAGAAATCTTCAGTATGGATGGTTGCTTTCAGAGTTACTATGTCTAATGTCTCTACATTATTGATTGACAGATATATCTTTAAATATGATTTCTCCAGGATCGGATTTAATTCCTGGAAAAGTAATATTAAGCAGGGGTGGGAATGGGATAAAGACAGGTTTGGAATGAATTATTTTTTCCATCCTTTTTCAGGAGGGATGTATTTTAATGCGGCCCGCGCAAACGGTTATTCATTTTATGAATCAGTGCCATTTGCATTTTTGGGTAGCTTGGAATGGGAATATTTTGGTGAGACTACCCAGCCGTCCTATAACGACTTCATCAACACTCCGATTAACGGTACCTTTTTAGGAGAAATACTTTACCGCCTGGGCTCAAATATTCTTGATGACCAAACAACCGGTTTTAATAGATTTACACGGGAATTTGCTGTCGCAATTATTACCCCCACAAGATTTTTCAGCAGGCTTTTGCAGGGAAAAGTTACAAGGTTAACTCCACGGGAAGTTTATCAAAAAGAACCACTTAATGTTACACTATCCGCAGGTTACCACAGGGTAAATGAGGGCGTAAAAATAGACCAGCATGGAACTAATAGTTTCAACATAAATCTTAATCTCGATTATGGAAACCCCTTTGAAAAAAGAACGCGCAAGCCTTACGATTATTATAAATTACGTACAGATCTGGATTTTGGAGTAGGCAGAAAAATTATTGATGAAGTAAGCGGGTTCGGAATTTTATTTGGTAGTAATATTCAAACCGGCAATTTGGAAATGTTAGCCGGATTATTTCAACACATGAACTTTTATGATAATAAAACTTTTGAATTAGGTACCATTGCTTTTGGCCCGGGAATAATTTCCAAGCTGCCATTGAGCAAAAGCTCAACTCTTTATTTTAATTTTCTGCCCAGCATAGTCCCATTTGGCGGTCTTAGCGGGCGAAAAGGCCCTGACACTACACAGATCAGAGATTATAATTACGGCGGCGGAGCGGAAATAAAGTTTGAAAGCACCCTGAACCTGGGAGGATGGGCAAACCTGTCATTTATGGGATATTACTGGTGGTTTCATACTTATGTTGGAGAAGCAGGAAATAGTTATGTCGCATTTATCAAACCCAGTATTACATTCAAACTTATCAACAATGTCAGCCTTGGATTTGAGCATTTGATTTATTATGGCGACAGATATCCCCGCAATTTCCCAAGTGTTCATTCAGTAAGGACAGAACAGAAAATTTTTGTTCAAATATATTTAGAACAATTCAAGTTTAAGAAATAAATATTTTTAATTCCTTTAATGGGCTGAATACAAAATGACCATATCAATTAAATCTCTTTTTCTATCATTCTTGCTTACCATTTTTTGCGTAACTTCACTTTTTCCACAAAATATCTCTTTACAGAATACAGTTCAAAATAAATATACTTTTTCTCAATTCGGGCATGAAACATGGGACTTTATAAACCAGCCGACGAAATGGGAAGGAAGCGATTGGCTGAAAATCGGTTTAATAAGCGCCGGTACTTTCTTAATTATAAAAACTGCTGATCAGCCTATCCGCACTGCAGTCCTAAAGGACCAAAGATATTATAAAAGCGTACTGATTGTTTCCGGCAGAATGTGGGGAGAAGTTTATACACCATTAGTATTGTTCGGCGGATTTGCAATATATTCACTGGCAACTAACGATATTAAAACAAGGAAGATCGCTTATGAAATTGGACAGGCATCTCTTTATGCTGCGGCTGCCTCCTTTTTATTAAAACTGGCAATTGGAAGATCAAGACCATACCTAAATGAGGGTACATCTCGTTTTACGCCATTTTCATCAATTATTAATCAAGATAATAAATCAATGCCAAGTGGTCATTCTACTGTTGCATTTATGCTTTCAACCATACTTTCAAGAAATGTTAAATCGACTTTTTTGAAAGTCCTGGCTTATGTACCCGCAGTACTTACAATGACTTCACGTGTTTACCAGGATCAGCACTGGACATCAGATACTTTTGTGGGAGGTGCACTTGGGTACTTTGTCGCAACCTGGGTGGTGGATCAGCATGAGAAAAATAATTCCCTTGTTGAAATCACTTCTGCCTTTCCGATTTCCATCAGGATTGGGCTTTGAAAATAGCAATAAGATATATTATCATAAATTAACACCAGTTATTTAAAAGAACATCTATTAGGGTCAGTTAGCCGGATTATTATTTCTTATCAACTTTTGGCTGGCTTACCTGGAATTCCGTATTCTTAACATGCAAATCTCTCTGCGGGAAAGGTATCTCGATGTTGTTCTCTCTGAATTTTTTGAATATTTCAAAATAAAGTTTGCTTTTCAGAATCGCTGGTGTGGTTATGTAACTGCTTGTCCAGATTTGTAAGCTAAAATTAAGTGAACTTTCACCAAACTCATTAAAATAGACATCCGGTTTCGGATTTTTTAATACGCCCTCCTCCTTTTCAGCAACTTCCAGTAAAATTCGCTTGACGTTTTCAGGATCTTCTTTATAAGCAACACCCACCGGAATATTGAATCTTACATTTCTATCGTTGTGGCTCCAGTTAATAACCTTTGATGAAATAAATTCAGAGTTAGGAACTATTACGGAAATATTGTCGTTAGTTACAACCATTGTTGCTCTTATAGATATTCTAATCACATCACCGAACACGTCTCCTACCTGGATTCTGTCACCGACTTTTATCGGTCTCTCAAAAAGAATAATTATACCGCTAACTAAATTGTTTGTTACATTCTGTAAACCGAAGCCTATACCTATACCAAGAGCACCGGCAAGAATAGTAATTGTACTCAGATTAATTCCAACGGTCTGCACTACAATTATAAGTCCCAGTATAAGAACACCGTAACGAATAATCGTACCAACAGCGAGCCGCACTCCAAGTTCTACCTTGCTTTTGGAAAGGACCTTATAGACCATCCATTTTCTGAGCCTTGCAGTAATGAAGAAAAGAAGCCAGGCGAGAAAAATAAAGTAAAGTAGAGTCCAGAGCGTTATTGAAGTATTCCCAATATCAATAAGATGAATGCTGAGAAAATCTTTTACAACATTAAAATATTTTTGTATGTACTTAAAAAATTCATTCATTTAATTACCGGGAGATGCAGCCTATCGATAATTTGATTTATCGAATTGATTTATAAAAAAATATATTTATTATAATAGCTGGCCACCTATTTGAGTACAAAGTATACCATGAGTAAGAAAAACCATTCAAACAGTTACTGATTTATTTTTATTGAAGTTATATCGGGATTTATCACAATAATGTGTTCTTTATATCATTTAACGTACAATTTAGTCCTTATTCTTCAACATATATAATATACTACAAAACATAAGCAAACGCTTCATTCAAAAGATGTAATCCTTTTTTCATCCCTTTGCTCTATTGAACAATACTAAACATCTGTATATGCTGTTGTAGTATCCAGGGAACTTTTAACTTTAGAGTAAAAATTATTGGATTAAAGAATAAGACAAGTGAATACCAATATGAAGGAAAAGATAATAGGAAAGACTTCAGAATAGAGTTTAATAATGATTTGGAGTGTATCGGGAGAGTAATTACTGATGTATTCACAGAAAAAGATTAAACAGTAGTTGATTATTAAATACACCTGATAAATCCCGGGTAAGCAGCAAATATTATTGAACTGATATTCTAATTAAACAGCACAACAAATTATTTTTGAGGTAAATGGAGCATGAAGCCAAAAACAATTTTCATCATTGTAATACTTTTACTATTTGGAATAATCATTATTCAAAATACTGAGATGGCTGGATTTCAATTTTATTTCTGGAAGGTTGAAATGTCACGTGCCATACTGTTGCCGATAATTTTTACTGCAGGATTAATCATTGGCTTTTTCGGTCGTTTGATAATGGCCAAAAAGAGATAGCAAAACGATTAACTAACTTGGAAATGAACATTACAAATACAACGCGCAAATTACGTTTTGAGTATTCGATATTGTAAACTTTGTAGGATTAAAAAATAAAGATGAACTACAATGAAATCACAAAAATGAAAAAAGTACTTATTGCACTCGATTATGGTCCAACAGCACAAAAAGTTGCAGAAGCGGGTTTCTCATTGGCAAAAGCCATGAAAGCAGAAGTTATATTGCTGCACATAATAACAGATTCGATCCGTTACCCCACTGCAGAATATACCCCGATAATGGGAATGGCTTTTTCCAATTACACAAATTTAGACCAATTACAATTGGAAAGTGTTGAAGGAAGGGAAAAAGCATCGCAGGATTTTCTGGATAAATCAAAGCTCCATTTGGGTGATAGAACGATTAAAACCATCGTAGAAGAAGGCGATTTAGCTGAAACCATAAATAAGAATGCTGAAGAATTGCAAATTGATATTATAGTTATGGGCTCTCACAGCCAAAGATCGTTGGAAAATATATTCAGGGGAAGTGTTGTGGAAAAAGTCTTATTTCACTCTTCTGTTCCCCTTTTCATCATTCCAGCCTCGCAAAAGAATAAATATAACCCATTTTGGTAAATGGGAACAAATGAGTTTAAATAAATGTGTATAATTTAATTAGTTAGAGACTAAATTATTTAGTAAATCAAAATGCTCGGATTGAAACAAAGGAAAAGGAAGCGCATTGGCAACTTACCATTTCCTGAAAATTGGCAAAAAATTTTGGAAAAGAATATTGCATATTATAATCTTTTAAACTCGGATGACCGGTCAGAGTTACGCCGTCATATGCAAATATTTTTACATGAAAAAAAATTTGAGGGACTTAATGGATTTGAAATTACCGATGAGATAAGAGTTACAATTGCCGCACAAGCCTGCATTTTGCTGCTGCATCGCGACACAGACTATTATCCGACACTGCATACAATTTTAGTCTATCCTCATCCATTCTTTTCCAATATTAAACATTACTTACCCGGTGGAATAGTCGCAGAAGGCGAACAAGGGCGATTAGGTGAATCATGGTATCGCGGGCCGGTTATTCTTTCGTGGGACGATGTGAACCGGGCTGCCCACGATCACAATGACGGCCACAATGTGGTTTTTCACGAATTTGCTCACCAACTTGACAGTGAGTCGGGTGGTAACGATGGAGCACCTCAATTACCAAAGATTTCTTCTTATATAGCTTGGGCGCGCGTTTTGGGCGGGGAGTATCAGGATTTGCTTGATAATCTTAGTCACCACCATAAATCGGATATAGATTCTTATGGTGCTACTAACCCTGCTGAATTTTTTGCTGTAGTTACAGAATATTTTTTCGAAAAGCCGATTCAGCTCAAAAAGCTGCATCCGGAATTGTATGAACAATTCAAAAACTTTTATCAACTGGATACTGAAGCGATTATGCTAAGGAAAGACAAAAACGGTTAAAGGAGCGATTAGATTTTATGAAAGGCAAACATTTCTCGATTGGTAATATTTTTGGAATTCCAATTTATTTAGATTATTCCTGGTTCATAATTTTGGTACTTCTAACATGGATGTTAGCACAAAGTTATTTTCCGCTTGAGTTCAAAAATTGGCCGATATTCTCCTACTGGCTGGTTGGTTTAATAACTTCGTTTTTCTTTTTCCTCAGTATTTTGATCCATGAATTAGGTCATTCCATAATTGCAAAAAGATTTAAGCTTAAAGTAAAAAAGATCACTCTTTTCGTATTCGGTGGAGTTGCTGAAATTTCTAATGAAGCCCCGAAATCATCGGCAGAATTTTGGATTGCTATAGCTGGTCCAATTACCAGTTTTATTTTAGCAGGCATCTTCTACTTATTAGCTGAATTATTCGCACAGAACCAGTACCTTTTTGCCTCATTCTGGTACCTTGCTTTAATGAATTTTATTTTGGCAATATTTAATTTAATTCCCGGATTTCCATTAGATGGCGGACGAATTTTCAGAGCAATTGTATGGGGCATTACAAAGAACTACAAAAGAGCGACTTCAATCGCAGCTAACGCAGGAAGATTTTTCGGATACTTATTTATTATGATTGGTGTTTTTCAGATTATTCAAAATAATGTTTTTAATGGCTTATGGATTGCATTTATTGGTTGGTTTCTTGAAAATGCTGCAAAATCTCAGGTTCAAAGCCAGGCGCTTAATGATTTATTATTCGGACACCAGGTACGTGAAGCTTTATCCAATGATTTTGGCATAGTATATCCTGATTCTACTGTTCAGGAAATTATAGATAATAAATTCATCGGCGCTAATCGTAGAGACTTACTTGTAAAAGATGATAATAAAATGGTAGGATTTCTTACCCCCCATAAAATAAAAGCCCTATCCATAAACGATAGGAGAAATAAAACTGTAAAGGAAGTAATGATGCCTTTACAAAAAATTATTAATATAAAGGCTGACGAATCATTATTAGACGCATTAAGAGCACAAAACGAAAATGATGAAGGTGAGATACCTATTATGGAAAACGGTAATTGCATTGGTATTTTGAATCAAACCAGTATTCTCCGATTTATATTTGAACTGCATAAACTGGGACACTAAAGTGGTAGTCTTGTTTTACGCGTCCGTAGTATCATTGCTATGAGAAGCTGCATACAAACTTTTTCAATAGGTTTGAATTTTATAATTCAACTACAGAATCTTGTCCGCCAAATTCATTCGGACTATAGGAATCCGCCTGCCAGTCATTTTCCCATCTTGATTCATCTATAAAATAGCGAAAACGGTATGATTTTCCGACATTGAGCATTATAGTAGCGGTGAAGCCATCCTGGTCTGAATACTTCATTTTATTTGCAGTTTTATCCCAATTGTTGAAATCACCGCAAAGGTAAACTGTTTTCGCATCAACTTCTTTTGGGAGAATAAAAGTGACTTCGCAGGTATTTCCTTCTTTGGGATATATTTTTTTAAGCATAGCACCCCCAATTATTTGGTTTACAAATGATAATTTACTGATAATAAGAAATTGTAATCAATGCTTATCATTATACTTATATAAAAATTATTTATAAAATGCATTAATAACCAAAACATCCGTCAGGAATTAAATAGACTACTAAATCCCTTGTAAGCGAACAAATTTATTAGTAAATAATCTAAAGAGGTGAATGACATGAACGAGGGAAAAAGGATTCTAATCGCAGAAGTTGATCAAGGTGTTGGTAATGAAGTAAAGGAATATTTTGAATCGCAGGGATATCTTGTTAATTCTATTTTAACTACCGGAGAAGAGCTTCTAATACAAGCCAAAGTACTTCAACCCGATTTAATTATCACGGATACAAGACTTAATGGGTACATTGATGGAATCGAAGCAATTTCAAGATTGGAACAGAACCTTACGATCCCTTATATTTTTATAACTTCATTTGATGATGATATCAGATTAATCAAATCATATTTCTTGCGACCATTGTGCCTTATTCAAAATCCTATAAATTTAAGGAATCTAGACGTAAGCTTTAGCAGGATTTCTCTGCATTCCGAATTATTGTTAAAGCACATTTCAATAGAAAATAATTAAATTTAATCAATGCGTTTTACTAACCTTGTTCTTGGCGCGAGATTAAGTTCGCAAACCCATCACAAAAACCCTGACACCTGCTGTTATAATAGATAGCATAACATTTTTAGTTTAATCACCTTCAAAGGATTAGTCCTTTTTTCATCCCTTTGCCCGATTGAATTATGACCCACCTCTTCATACTATTATACAGTATAGGTAGGATTGATTTCCTATAAATCCTAAAACCATTAAGCAGAAGTGTAAAAATTAAATGCAATTAGAATTCAGATCCAAAAATAAATATTTCACTCACAATTTATACGACAGGCCAAACCAATGAATAAGATTAATAACCGATTTTTAATAATAGCTTTTATAATAGCGGTTGTGCTCTTTTTTTACTTCGGCGCCGGTGCTATGATAGAGGGTGGATTAAATGGAAGAATGCACGCAAATGGTATAGCAGGCAGCATGAGCTGGAGGATGTACCCAGCAACAATTGCTCTATTCTTGAGTCTAGCCTTCGGCTGGCTGCTTTTTAAAAAAAGAAATAAAGCAGGCAAACATGTATCAGATAATTTAAATGTAGAGCGAAAATGAAAGGAAATGAAAAATTACTCACTGTGCTTAACCAACGCTTAGCTGATGAACTAACTGCTATTAATCAATATATGGTACATTCAGAAATGTGCAATAATTGGGGCTATGGAAAACTTCACAAGGCAATTAGAAAACAGGCGATGGATGAAATGCACCATGCTGAATGGCTCATTGAACGAATTATTTTCCTCGAGGGATTCCCCGTCGTATCCAAATTGAATCCGGTTAAGATTGGAAAGACGGTTCTCGAAATGGTAGCCAATGATCAGAATGCGGAAATCATAGGTTTAAAAGATTACAACGCTGCAATTAAACTCGCTCATGAAGTAGCTGATGAAGGCAGCGTCGATATACTTGCAAAAATACTCAAAATGGAAGAGGGACATATCGATTGGGCAGCAATTCAGCGTTCACAGATTGATCAAGTAGGTCTGGAGAAATATCTGGCTCACCAAATTGATGTAGCTATTAACTAATAAAAAAAGGAGATGAGTTATGTCATTAATTAGTTTAGTTATTGTTTTGGTCGTTGTTGGGGTGGTTCTTTGGCTAATAAACAGTTACATCCCGATGCAGACCACTATAAAGAAAATATTGAATGTAGTAGTGATTGTTGTCGTGGTTCTTTGGCTATTAAGTGCATTTGGACTTATAGATAATCTCAATAACATTCATATATGACGTCAACAGCATGATTATGGATGTCATTACGCGTAAGTCTATGATTAATACGATGAGAACCTGAAAAAATTAGGATAAAAGTAATATATGCTTCAAAGCAACAGTTACGTCACGTTTAAATCCGAAGGCCATCTCATTTAATATTTCCAGATACAGGTGTAGTTAAATATCGCAGATTATAAATAACATTAGAAGTAACTAATATGAAGATAAAATATACACTTTTCTCAGCAGCCATTGTAATCTTTTTTGCACTGACTGCGTTTGCGCAGACCAATAGCAAAATAAATATAAAGAAAGATGATATTGCCAGTGTTTTGGGTAAACCGGTTTTTGAATTGACTGTCGATAGTCTAAACACTAAAGTGTGGATTATCAGCGTGCAGAGATATAAAGAAGTGATGAAATCAAGTACTGGTAAGACGATGAGCAAGATGAAAGATGACAAAATGCCAATGGATAAATCGACCAAAGAATCTATGATGTCCGGCACACATTACTTTATTTTTGACGTGAGAAATATTACAACTGGAAAGGAATTCGCCGATACAAGCGCCAAGGTAGCAATTGTTTCACCATCTAAAAAAATGGTATCAGTAAGTTTAAGTCCAATGATGAATCATTTTGGTGGCGGAGTAACACTCAATGAAAAAGGGAATTACCTGTTTACAATTAATCTAAATATCGGTTCCGGATATAAAACCACTCAGTTTAAATACAAGGTAAAATAGTATAGTCTGTCGAACAGATGTGAAGTTACTGTTTGCAAAGCTCATATTATGGTACTTATTATTTTTCTAAAAGGAATCTTTATAGGTTTTGCGATGGCAGTGCCGATTGGACCAATCGGGATATTGTGCATCCGCAGAACACTGTCAGAGGGAAGATTACGCGGACTCATTATTGGTCTTGGCGCTGCAACTGCAGATTTAATTTACGGATGTATTGCCGCATTTGGAATTACTTTTATTTCAGATGCACTTGTTAGCCAACGAATCTGGTTAAGAATTGTTGGAGGAGCACTACTCCTTTACCTGGGAATTAGGACATTTCGTAATCAACCTGTTGATCCAAATATTCCTGCAATCTCTAATGGAATTCTAAGATCATATCTCACAGCCTTTTTAATAACGCTAACAAATCCTTTAAGCATTTTTGCTTTTATTGCTGTATTTGCGGTACTCGGTCTGGGAAATGAAGCCATAATATTTTCAGGATCAGCCCTTGTAATGGGAGTTTTTATCGGTTCGTTTTTATGGTTTTTATCTCTTAGTTCTGGTGTAATGCTTTTTCGGAAAAAACTGGATCTGATAGGTCTCAAATGGGTAAATAAAATTTCAGGAATTTTAATAATTATCTCCGGCCTCATAGTTATGGCAAGTTTGTTATGAAAGAATTTCTCGCAAAAGTAAAATTGCCTCAATCAATTTCAAAATTCTCATGTAAAATTAGTGCATTATTTGTTATTCAACACCAGAAGGAATTTTCATGAAAGACGTATGAGATTACTTATTCAACAGGTAATTTTCTAATAATTTATTTCCTAAAATTATAATTTACCTCTCTTTGATTGATAACCCGCCTAAAAGGATTAGTACTTTTTTCATCCTTTTGACCGATTGAATATATACTCTGAATAGGTGCATCTTATAATGGTAGTGCGTAAAAGAACGCCTGACTATGATTTCACATAATGTCTTGTCAATTATGAAACATTGACAAAATTGGAAGTAAGTACAAACAGTCAGTTTCAAGTGAAAAATAATAATGAAAAATAAAATCAAATTATTGCTTATAGAAGATAACAGGCTTCTTCGTGATGGAATACTCTCGATTCTTAAACCTCATAAGGATATAAAAATAATAGCGGCTTCCGGAGAGAGCAAAAACACCATTACAAAAATTAAAACATTGAAACCAGACGTCATTTTGCTTGACCTGGGACTAAGAAGCCAAAACAGCCTGCACGTAGTAGAGATTGTAAAGAAAGACTTTCCCGAAGCAAAAATAATTATTATGGACCTTGCACCTATTCAGGCTGATATTTTGCAGTATGTAAAAGCAGGCGCAAACGGATTTATACTTAAAGATGCTTCATTAAATGATTTTCTAATCACAATAAGAACTGTCGCAGAAGGATCAACTGTGCTCCCTCCTACACTGGTTGATTCTCTTTTTTCCCAGATAGTTGAAAATGCAGTAAGAAATGGAAAATCAGAGATAAAAGATGCTGTTAAAATGACAAAACGTGAGCGCGAAGTAATTGCTCTTCTTAGTGAAGGTATGAGCAATAAAGAGATCGGCCAGAAGATGCACATATCCACTTACACAATTAAGAGTCATATTCATAATATAATGGAAAAACTTGCGCTTCATACGCGTCTTGAGATTGCAAACTACTCTTATACTGGCGATACAATAAGGACAATTGCCAAAAGTATTTCAATAATAAATAATTAATTAAACATTCGCGATTTAATCTAACAGTTGTTAGACGAAACAGCGAAATAAAAAAGGAAGGACAAAATGCGTTATGTTTTTGTAATATTTGTAGCACTTTTTATTTGGAGCGCTTCGAGCACTTCAAATGCACAAGTGCGCGTTAGTATCAACTTCAACCTGGATAATCAACCAGCCTGGGGACCTACCGGATATGATTATGTAGAAAATTATTACCTGCCTGATCTGGATGTTTATTACAACGTGCCACAACATCGTTATTACTATTATGAAAGAGGACGCTGGGTTAGCAGTTCATATTTACCGTACCGTTATCGTGGCTATGACTTATATAATTCCTATAAAGTCGTTATTAATGATAGGAATCCCTGGCAGAATAATGAAAGGTACAGAAATGAATATTCCAAATATAGAGGTCAGCAGCACAACCAGCAGCCAATCCGTGATAGCAGGGACCCTAAATATTTTCAAAATAAGTATCATCCTGAGCACAATAACTGGGTAAAAGAACATAAGCAAAATACCCACAATTACAATGCAGTACAAAAACAATATAATAGTAAAAACTTAAATAAAGATAACAAAGGCCAGAATAAAAAAGTCAATAAAGGTAACAGCAGAAATAATGATAATAAAGGCAATGATAAAAAAGACAAAAAGCATAATGGATAATTGTAGCTATTATAAATAAAACTTATACCGGTTTTGATATGTGAATCATCGCATTTCGAAACCGGAATTTTAAGGATAATATATGACGGAATTCTCAATCAATTTAATTTTATTCGGAATACTAACAATAGCAACTATATTGGTCACAATAAAAATATACAAAGTTTTGAAAGACTTTTTTAGTGAATTCACTAAGGATGGTTGAGAATATTTAAGATGTCATTTTTTTTGATTAGTAATAATATTCACGGTTTTCATTTCGGGATAATATCTAAAAATCAAACAATCCTAATTGATCTAAAATCAGGTATTAATTCTTTTTTCATCCCTTAGCCCTATTTTCTTACCATTAGTTTTTGCATAATATTACTATGAGAAATCGACAGGAAGGAGGTAATATATGTACCAGATAAATAATAAAGGAGATTGGATTAGTCTAAAGAAACGAATCAGGTTAGCTTATCCGGTTATAACCGAAAAAGATTTGGAATTAGATGATGGTGATGAACGCATTTTATTGACCAGGTTGCAGAATAAACTTGTCAAGTCAAAAAAAGAAGTTATTACAATTATAGATAAGCTGTAACAGGCTCGTCTTATTTAATTTAAATGGATATAAAAATATTCCATTAGATTTTATAAGTATAAATTAAAAAAAAATAATATGTGTTTTAAATGTCCTGATTAAATAATTTGTTTGCCAATATAAAATTTTATTCCAATTATGCTGGCAAAGCGAAAGCCCATACTATTTTCTATGCTTATGTTTCTGTATAAAAATTCAAATTATAAATTATAGCTTCTTTATCAATATCATAGTTGCGTCATCATCGGGGGCGCTACAGTAGCTCATAAAATCTTCTTTTACTCTGGAAAATATTTCTTTGGCCGGCAGGTGTTTGGATATTATTAATTGTTTTTCCAGCCTGTCCGCTATGTAATTTAATTCGCCGTCCTGCTGCTCCGAAAATCCATCAGTATAAAGAATCAGTATATCGCCGGGACTCATTACATTAAGTGTATTAACTGAATATTTATGCTTAAAGCCCAAAATGCTTTTTTTATCATCCGCGTCAATATCGGATTGGGAAGGCAGAGTCCCGATTGGAGTGGAGTTTACAAGTTTAAGATTATCAATGTTAACTATTTCATTATACTCGTTTGAGAATATTAATGGAAGAGGATGACCGGCGGATATAAACCTGAAATCCCCGTTGTTTTGAATTTCTCCATATATCATAGTAATATATTTATCAATACTCGATGACTTATAAAATCTTTGATTGATGGTTTCAAAAAGGTCAGCCGTTATTTCACCATAAATAGAAAGCTCATAACTTGCACCAACCAGGAAGGCCTGATGAAGCATGGCATTCATAAGAGCATCGGTCATTTTATGGCCGCTGACATCCGAGAGGAGAATGCCTGACTTATGTTTCAGCTCTTTTAAATTATTACTTATTTCTTTTTTATTAGTATGATCGGCGCGTTTAATTCTTTGGTCAAGATTATATCGTTTTGCAAAGTCCATAAAAATGATATGATCGCCACATACATCACCTGATAAGTTGATTGTTTCACCATATATATCCAGTCCGCTTACAGATGGAATATCACCCGCGCTTGGGTTTATAAATTTAGCCATCTGTTGAAAATTTATCAGTTCATTAATATCATTCATATCCTGCATAAAGTGCCTTTTAATTTTATTTGAATCTTTAAGATACCATTTAAATCAATGATTACTATAAAAAGCAGGGCAATAAATTACTAAATTACACCAATGGTAACGAGAACGTGATAATTATCAGCATTTTAGCTAATAAACTTAAAATTGCCCGACTTTACCTCCGCGCACAGCGGGGCCGGGATCACTCAATGACCGCAGCACGCTAATATCTATTAAATAATGAAAACGCACAGCGGTGGCTGAGTGATTTTGCCGAAACGAAGTGGAGGCAAAATTGTATCGAAGCCACCGCCACGCAAGCATTTCAATATTTCTTCTTCCCACGGTCATTTTATTAAGGTATCAAGCGCATCCCGGTGTCCGAGTGATCTTGCCGAAGGCAAGATTGTATCGAGGACACCATTTCGC
>CAYPNM010000051.1:0-19324 GCA_964412105.1 uncultured Ignavibacteriaceae bacterium
TTCAGATTTGTTTTTTATTGTTTTAATTGATAATACCTCAACTCCATATCTTGCTCGTATATCCAATTCTCTGATAGATTTATTCATGAAAGATTTTGGTGCTGAAATTTCTGATATAGAATATCCTTCCATAAAATGTACCTGCGGCAAATCATCTTTCATAACGATACTGCTTGCGAGGCTTGAAGTGATTTCCCTGGCTTCAATTGCCTTTTGGTACGCATCCTGAATATCTTTTCTCCATATCATACCAACAACTTTATTTGGATTATTACCGCTATAGACCGGCAGACCTTCAAAGTCATATTTACTCATTATATCCATCGCAGATTTGCAGTCACTTGAAACATTTATCATATCGAAATTTATGTTGGCAAGATCACCGGCTATCAATAAATTCTGTAACGCTTCGCGCTCATATAGATATTCTTTTAAATCCTTTAATGAGATCATACCTTTAATTTTGTTTTTTCCGTCAACAACCGGGAAGTCGGGTCCTTTTCCTTTTATTATCTTATTAATTACCTGACTGAAATTATCAGTAACAAGTACCGAACTAAATTCTTCAGTGTAAACATCATTCACAAATATTGTTTCCATTACATTAGCTTCTGTGCCTTCTTTAATGCTGATGTTTCTTAATAGAAGTTTTAATGTATAGATTGACTCACGAGATAGTCTTGAAGATAGTATCGTGCTAATTATACACGTTATCATTAATGGAAGAATTATTCTGTAATCATTTGTAAGCTCAAAAACAATAATAATGGCTGTAATTGGGGCTCTTGTTGTTCCTGCTACAAGTCCTCCCATCGCTACAAGTGCGTAAGCATTTGGCGTTGCGGTTATTAGCGGAAAATATTGATGAACAAAGGAGCCGAAGAAGTAACCAAGCATTGCACCCATAAATAATGAAGGTGCGAATATTCCCCCTGAGCCTCCGGACCCGAGTGTAACCGAAGTCGCAAATATCTTTACAAATATTAAAATAAAGGCAATGTACCAGAGCATATCACCTTTAAGAGCAAGATTGATTGTTTCATACCCAACCCCCATAATTTCGGGATAAAGTAATGCTACTAGTCCAATTATGATTCCGCCAATAGCAGGTTTGATGTATTCGGGTAGATTGGTTTTATTGTCGAAAACATCTTCCGCAAAGTAAAGTGATTTAATAAATGCAAAAGATACGAATCCGGCAATCCCACCAAGAATAAAATAAAAGATAAGTTCATATGGAGAGGCTAGTTCGTATTTTGGAACAAGGAATGCTATTAAATTCCCTTCGAAAGTGTGAGAAATAACCGTTGCCATAACTGAGGAGATAACGATAGGGGAAAACTGGGCAACGGCAAAATCCATTAAGATAATTTCAACTGCAAATAAAGCTCCGGCAATCGGTGCATTAAAAGCTGCTGCAATTCCAGCTGCAGCTCCACATCCAACGAGTGTTTTTAATCGTTTTGTTGGGACCCGGAAAAATTGTCCAACTGTAGAACCCAAACTGGACCCTATCTGCACAATCGGGCCCTCCCGGCCAACAGATCCACCAGTACCGATTGAAATAGCTGATGCAATTGCTTTAATGAATGCGACCCTTGGACGGATAATTCCACCTTTCAACAGAATTGCCTGCATAACCTCCGGAACCCCGTGACCTTTTGCTTCAGGAGCGAGAAAGGAAATAATCGGGCCAACCAGCATTCCTCCTATAACCGGAATAATTAATATCCAATACCAGGGAACAGCCATAATGTTTTGAAGTATGTTGCCCGGTCCCGGAAAAGAAATCTCTGATATAAATTTTATTAACCATCTTATACCTATACCACCGAATCCGCCAAGAATTCCTATAATTATTGCTAAAATAATCATAAAGGTATGTTCAGTCATACGTGCGCGTTCAAAGATAGCGGCAGCTTTGTGGGAAAGCTTGGTATAGATAGTATTAAATGCTGGTTGTTTCAATGAGGGAAAATTACACCTTTGTTTGACTAAACTAAAAAGAGAGAACCTTTAAAAGTCTATTATAATAATAAATTAATAATTTGAATCAATCAATTGAATTGTTTGAGAAACTATTTATAATACAACAAATAATCAGGAAGCTTTTTCTTTCCTTTTCTTTTTAGTATACAAAACCGAAATGACTAGCATTACTAAACCGAGTGCCAGGAATGAGATTATCTTATAAGTAAAATCTTCATTAGTTATTCCAATAATAAAAACATATCCAACCGTTAGGCCTAACGTCGCCAGTGCCATCCAACGATATTTTTTGCTTTTAAGAATAACGCTTAATGCATAATATATAATTGCTACAACAATCCATGAAACACTTGCCCATCCTTCAGGCATTGCATGAAATAGTGCATATGGAATTATTACCAGAGCAGTTAAAAGATAGGCATTCCTCATTTGTTCGGTAGTTAATTCCAGCCGATCCTTTTTCCAGTTTAATATTCTTGCGCTTAAAAGTGCAACGATGCCAAAGCTAAGGCTAGTAGTGCTTAATTTGCCTTCCAGTATCAGATACGTAACAAAGATCAGAATGTAAATTACAAAATTAGCCAGTACAATATATTTAGACCTAAACCAGACAGCAGTTGATAAAACTATGATGCTCTGCCAGCAAAGGAGGATAAAAAATCCCGGTGATTTAAATTCATAAATGATTGCTACTGTTAAAGCAAAGTATCCAAGCATTGCATAAATAAAAGTTGAAGATTTACTTTTTTCTTTAAGCCAAAATTGAATCGCAATAGTGATAAATATAATGGATGCAATTAAATGATATAAAGACGCCGAAGCGTCTTTATTTACAAACGTGATAAGAAAAAATAGAAAGTAGCAGCCACCTGCATTTAAGATACTGCTAAATACTACAGTTGCATTTTCAGGGAAGGGACTTTTTCTTAACCTTTCACCGGAAGCAAAAATTACTGCATAAATCAAAAGGAACATAAGATTTATGCTTGGTCCCTGGACAGGCTGTAGGGTATTACCTAAAACAGGATTATTCATAAACCACAAAAAGTGGCTAATGTAAGTAAGGAAAATTCCTGCAAATATAAATGTGTGCCAATTATATTTCAGCTTAAAGTAAACAGTAAGTAGGGACAAAAGAGTCAAAAATCCAAAAACAGAATACGGGTTATTGCTAACTAACGCTGTAACGTAACCAAGGATTAAGCTTAACAGAATCAGGTAATTTGATTTTCTTTTAATAGAGATGAACAATATTATTGCGACAGTGACAGAAAGGAGAATTACTTCAACCGGTGTTTCAGAAATTAATATGCCATTTCCAAAAAAGTGCATTCTGAGTGTAGTGAAATAAAACAGGAATAAACCGCCACCCAGAAGATAATCCGATAGATGGCTATATATATCCCTCCAATGTATGGAAATAAAATAGACTACAACAAAGAATGCATAACCAAATATTATATCAACAATTACAGGAATGTGCTTAAAGGGAAAGGACATTAAAAATGCAACGCCAATAAAGAAAATTAAAATGCCAAGTTTTGCAAGCCAGAATTGTCCTATCTGAAATTCAAGTCTTTCTTCCTTTTCCTCACTACTAAGTTCAACTATTGTTTCATTAACATTTACATCGAGTAATTCTTTATTCTCATAATTAACAGAAATTTGAAGTTTCTGCTCAATTTTAGAAATTCGTTCATCAAGGTTTTTAAGGTAATTGAACAATTCTTCGCTGCTATGATCCTTTGATTTAGAACTCATAGTTCACAACTCCTTAAAAGGAAAAATGTCAATTAGTTGTTATACCTTTGTCAATAGAAACAATGCAAGGCATTAACTGAATACCAGTGGTAACCAAAAAATTTTACTCATTCTTTTTCTGATTTTTTTCATAGTCCTTTATATATAAATATAACCCTATAGCCAGAAGGATCGTAATAATTAACGCGATTCCCAATCCTTTTCTTCTAAAATAATATTCATCAATAGATGCTTTAGCATCTTTTATGACTTTATTTGTTACCTTTAATCCTTTGCCTTCCACAATGTCATTGAACTTTTTCTCATTAAATGAGTGTACGGCAGTTTTAGCCTCAAGGATAGCCTGGTTTGCATCTCTTAATTCAAATTTTTCGTCTTCAACTTCCATACCTTTTTGTTCAGCATCGTATATGAGAGTATCAGCATATTTTTGAGCTACTTCAAGACTGTCCAGAAGACTTTTCATATCCTTGGCAACGAAATAACCTTTAGGATTTTTTTCGGGTGTATGGCATTTCAAGCATACTGCACCTTTTGAAACCCCCAGTAATTTATCTGTTGCTGTAATTATTAAATGATTGCTATGACAAGTTTGGCATTCAGGGTAATTCTCTTTATCAAACGCTTCCTTGTGAGGGCTTGACTCAAATAATTCTGCATTCAATGCATGGCAGGTTCCGCAAACCTGTGAAATAGATGCAATTCCCGGAGGCGTCGCTCCATGATTACCGTGGCAACTATTGCAAGCGGGTGCACCAGTATCCTTCTTTTTTAACAGTGCTATACCGTGCACGCTTTTGCTGTAATTCGCATACTGATCTGTTGGTATTTTATATTTTTTCATGTATTCTTTGTTACTGTGACATTTTGAACAAGTCTTAGGGACATTTACCACATATACGCTTGAATTTAAATTACTCGGTGCAAGTATTCCGTGGCTACCATGGCAACTTTCACATTGAGCTGGTTTGGGATCACCTTTGGCATTTAGTATGCCATGTACGCTTGTTCTATATTTATCATATTGATCGATAGGAAGCTTAGGATCGTAATTTCTCATATATACCGCATTGCTGTGACATTTTGCGCAAGTTTTAGGAACGTTCAAGGGGTATACAGGTGATTTCGGATTAGTCACTTTTACTATTCCGTGTGCACCGTGACAATTTATACATTGAGCGATCCTGTCCTTTCCGTTAATAGAAAGTGCGCCGTGCACGCTTGTCTTTAAAAGTTCAAACTGGTCCGTGGGAATTTTAACTCCGAAAGAAGCCATCTTTTCTTTTGAAGCATGGCATTTTGCACAGATTTCAGAAATTGTATTTCCTTTTGGAATACCGATAAAACCTGCTTCTTTGCTCATTGCTGCGTCCATATCGTCAGTTTTGCTGTTTCCGCCGTGACAGTCTGCGCAGGAAAGACCCATCTTATAATGTATATCATTTTTAAATAATGCTGCCGGTGCACCGCCTACAACTTCAGTGTGGCAGGTTAAGCATTGATCATTAGAGGATGCCTGTCCGAAAGCAATATAACTAAATAATGTAATCAGGAATAAAATCATTAAATTTTTCATGACAACCACCCCACAATTGTTAGGATTATAATGAACATTACTACAAATATTCCCAAGTAATTCATAAGGACATTTCTTTCACCCCTTGAGCTTTTGCGATCCCAGAAGGGAACAAGTAGCCATAATAGTCCTGCCAATCCGAATAGACAAATTCCTACCACTTCTCCGTCTACAAACAATATGTGACCGGGGAAATATTTCAGGCTTTGAAACATAAAGAGGAAATACCATTCAGGTTTAATTCCTGCAGGTGCAGAGGAAAACGGGTCTGCTTTATGTCCTAATGCTGCAGGGAAATAAACTGCAAGAATTGCAAGCAGGTTTAAGACAATGAGCCAGAGGAGTAAGTCACGCAGCATAAAATTCGGGAAAAACGGCATTTTCTTTTTTTCGTGCTCTTTTTTACCTGCAAAATGCATAGGCTCACTAATTCCCTGTCTTTGAATTAGTATAAGGTGAATACCAAGAAGGATTGTAAATATGCCGGGGAATAGTGCAACGTGGAATCCGAACAATCTTGACAAAGTTGCCCCTGTAACGTCATCTCCTCCACGGATAAATTGTTTTAAGAGAGGTCCGACAACAGGAACCTGACCTGCAATATCAGATCCAACTTTAGTTGCAAATAATGATAGCTCATTCCAGGGAAGGAGATAGCCGCTGAATCCAAAACCCAGCGCGAGGAAAAACATAAGTACTCCAGTTACCCAGGTCATTTCTCTTGGATATCGGTAAGATTTTTCAAAATAAACACTGAACATATGTATGAATATAGAAAGTATAAATAAATTTGCTGACCAGACGTGAATTGATCTTACTAGCCAGCCGAATTGTACTCTCGACATGATGAATTTTATACTTTCAAAAGCGAGGTCTGAACTACCTTTGTAATAGAACAAAAGTAAAATTCCGGTGATAACCTGAATAATAAAAAAGAACAGAGAGACACCACCAAAATAATACCAAACAGAATACCTATGAACAGGAACGTATTTTTGTCCCATATAATCTACCAGTCCCTTTAACTTCAGGCGGTCGTCTAAATAGTTGTAAAATTTTTTTATAATGTTTTTCATAGTTTTTTATGCTGTTTTTGAAATATAAACTTCTTTGCCCTTTTCAATTACATTATATTCCGTAAGTGGGCGGGGAGGAGGACCTGAAATATTTTTGCCGTTCAGGTCATATTTGCCGTTATGGCAGGCACACCATATAACTCCCAAATCTGCTCTGTACTGAACTGTACAGCCAAGGTGAGTACAAACTGCGGAAAATGCGCGGAAATCGCCGTCCTTTAATCGAATTAAGATAGCAGGCTGGTTTCCGAATTTTATTATTTTCCCTGTGTTATCAGCAAAGTCTGAGATTTTACCGGCAAGCACACTTGAGACCTCTACCTCATTTTGTTTTGGAGGCTTCAAATATGAAAACAGCGGGTAAAAAACTGAAGCTACAAAACCGAGCAGACCACCGGTAAGAATGACTTTCAAAAAGTCTCGACGCTTTGTTAGAGAGCGATCATTCTTTTGAACTTCCATAACAATTGACCCTCTTTGTTTGAAAATTTTTGCAAATCTATAAAGATACTAATTCAAAAAGAATAGACATCTCTATAGTTCACTTGAATTAAGAGAATATTTTTTTATTGTATTTTTATAAATTATGGAGGAGTTTTAAATTCATTCTCCTCCTTATGGCTATTTTTTAAAGGTTGTCATTCTTTTTTGCTGAATGGCAATCAACACAGCTCTCATCTCTTAAAGAATTTCCAAGGTCAACCGGATGAACAAACTGTAAACCTTCCAGTGAAACCAGGTCTCTTCCATCTGCTGTTTTTTCTTCAATAATAGTGTGACAAATGTTGCAATTGTTGGAAATAACTTTACCGTCATCCGAGTAATGTTTTCCATCGTGGCACCTGAAGCAACCGAGTGCATAGGTGTGTCCTATATTATTTGGAAAACCTTTCCAGCTTACATTCATCGAAGGAAAGTAATTATTCTCATATATTTCTTGGATATATTTAATAGCCTTTTGAATTTCTGCCGATTTTTCTTTTGCTATTTTGGGATAGTTGGAATTGTAGAAATATTGAATGCTATATTTAATACTGTCAATTGCTATTGGTTTTGTTGTATACGGTTTTTCAAGGGCATTAACAGCAATGCTTTTAATAAAGGGGAGTTCAGGATCAATTCTATTTAATGACATGTATAGATTTACCATTTTATCAGGCGGATTATAAATATGGGAGGGCCTATTATGGCAATCGATACAATCCATTGTTCTAATACTATCTGACTTTAAACTTTTTGTGTTAAATTCTTTTAGCTTATAAACTTTTGATTTACCAGTTTCTTTGGAAATAATTTTTACCCAAGGGATGTTTTGTCTTGATTTATCCGAAGGGTAGTATAGTATTGTGTTTTGTATGTTCATATGCCAGTGAATTCCGGCACTGGTTCCCATTTCACTATTTCCCCCGCCAATTTTAAGCAGCATTGTCACAGTGGATGGAGTATTTTTTTCATCCGACAGATAGTAATGAAAATCAACTTTCTTTTCGCTGAAAAAGTTTTTTGGCCAATGGCATTGCTCACAGGTTCCCTGAGCAGGTCGCAGGTTTTCAACGGGAGTAGGGATTGGTTTGGAGTACTTATGAAATATTACAGAATAAACCTGATAAGCTCCGGATATTTTGGATTTAACATACCACGAAGTGCCCGCGCCAATATGACATTGTACGCAAGCAACTCTTGAATGTGGAGAGTTTTCATAAGCAGTATATTCCGGATTCATAACACTATGACAAACTGTTCCACAGAATTGTACTGATTCCGTATATTCATATGCTTTGTAACTGCCAAAAGCTGTAAAGACTAAAAATAATATTGTGCCGACTGAAAAAATCGTAAATGAAATCCTGTGTTTTGGATTGTTTAAATCAAGTATAGGAAATTTGGGGCCCTTGAAAGTGCCTTTTATTTTTTGCCTATGAGCTCTGTAAATACCCAACGCTATCAGCAGTAATCCAAATATCAGAATGACTGGAAATATTATAAAAGTAATTATTCCGAGGTAAGGATTACTCTCTGCAGATGTTATATCAAGGACTGATAAAAATAATATTAATCCGAAACTTACGGAAGCAATAATAGCGCCTGCAAAAGTAATAGGATTATAAAACGAATCAGGAAATCTTTTTTTCATTTCTATGATTATTTTTCAAAACAAAAATTTTATTATCTATACGCAAAAATCATTGCATAAATTATCCATATGATAATACTGAGTCCCAAACTTAAAGCTATCCAGCCAAAGATCTTAATAGCCTTAATAACAATTGGCTGGTAGGGTTCAACAAGATATTTTTCCAATTCTCCACTTTCAACCAGTTGTCTATATTCGTCCGGTCTGTCAACTTTAAATTCCTCAAGGGATACTCGTCCAGAGAAGATGACTATATCCATTGGAAATTTTTCAGGACGCAAATGTGTATTAAAAAAATGTACTGTAAATATGAATCCGGTTGCTAATAATGCTTCATCACTGTGAATTATAGTGGCGACATTAATAATCCAGCCAGGGAAAATATGTGTTAACGTTTCAGGAATCCATAATGTTAAGCCTGTTGATCCAATTACAAAAATTCCCCAGAATACAGCAAAATAATCAAATTTCTCCCAATAAGTCCACCTGCCATATGGAGGCCTTTCTCCCATTCCCAGAAACCATTTTACGGAGCCAGTAAAATCCTGCCAGTCTTTTTTATTAAATAGCATTGAGTCTGGTCCGAACAGCAATTGAAACCAGGTCTTATTCTCTTTCCTTTTCATTTTCACCAAACTGATCAAATGAATAATAAACACTGATATCATAACCACAGCCGAGAAACGATGAATATAACGTGCACTTTCAAAACCGCCTAATAAATGTGACAAAATAACCGCCCATCCAGTGTAGGCAAATTTTAGAGTTAATCCCGTAAAAGCTAAACTGAGGAAACTCAGGATCATGAAAAAATGCAGAACTCGATTTAACCTTGTAAATCTTTGAAATTGCCTGATCTCAGTTCTCCTGGAATTTGATCCAGAGTTTTTTCCTTTTACACTTTCATCAATTTTCTGTTTGTTATTATCCATTTCATACAGCATTATTAAATAAAAATATTATAACGTTTAGCTTTTTTCATCATCCTTTTCATTATCATCTGCTTCTGTTATATCAGTATTTGAATTTTGTCTTTCTTTTAGTTGCTTACGCCACTGCAATGATCTTGGTAACCAAAGGAGGGTATGCATACCTGCAAATAAGAATGTGATTACAAGCAATCCTGTCATGCCTCTGAAGGTCCAGTATAAAATTGGATATTTTACAGGATCGTGATGTGTAGCATGAGTGAAATACCCGGCAAATTTCCTTGTAGCGCCTTCGTGACATTTCTGACATGTTTGAACAATGTTTTCGTGGCTTACATGTGATTCAGGATTGTCAACAGGCAAAATATCATGAGCTCCGTGACAATCGAAACATTTAGCAGTTTTAGAATATCCCAATTTAGAAACCTGTCCGTGAAAGGTATCAAAATATGTTTCAGCAATTTTCTCATGGCATCTCCCGCATGTATTCATAATACTTAATCTAAATCCTGAAGCATCTGTCCTAGATATTTCATGAGCGGAATGACAATCATTACAAACAGGCAATTGCTTCTTATTATTTTTATCGAAAGTTACAGAATGAACACTTTTGGCAAATTGTTCCTTTATTCCATAATGACAGGCTCCGCAAGTTGAAGCAATATTATTTCTGTTTATGCTAGAGTTTGGATCAGTGTGTGGTAGCTCATGGTGAGCAGTGTGACAATCAGTACAGGTAGCAGTTACGGTCAAACCGCTTTTCAGCAATCCTTTTCCATGTATGCTTTCGGTGTAATTTTCTATTATATCGTGTTCTTTCCCAACGTATCTCACCGCAGCCGGCTCACCTTTTCGGTGGCATTTACCGCACAGATTAGGGATGTTTGTATGAAAAGTAGGTGATAATGGATTTTTTGTTAATAAAACGTTATGAGAACCATGACATTCTTCACATGTTGGTGCATTTGGATCATTCTTTGCAAACAATTGTCCATGAGTGCTTTCTCTATATTGGTCTCCTTCCGTGGCGTGACAAATTGAGCAATCAACCTTCGAATTAATCCCTTCGCAAGGCCGAACGTGGGCAGGATTTACGGTATTGTGGCATTGGCTACATGCAATTTTCGAATGAGCGGAATTCTGCAGAATTATAGCATCTACAAACATCGAACGGCCGTCTTTTGATTTCAAATTTGGCCTGCCGTGGCAGTTTAAGCAATCCTGATTCGCTACGTTACTTTCATAAATCGGCTGCTGAATTTTATGAGGCGGATGGCAATCATTACAAGCAGGGAGAATATGAGGAGTCTGTTCCCAAAGTTTTCCTTTTATAATTTTACGATGTACTGTCTCAATTTCTGAATGGCACTTTGTGCAGGTACCAGCAATATTTTTTCTGGAAATAGTAGATTGAGGATCAGTATGTGGTAAAATCTTGTGTGGAGAATGGCACGAGACGCAAGTGGCCGCCACAATAAGTCCCTTTTGCAATAATCCTACACCATGCAAACTTTCTGAATAATTTTCCAGGATATGATCTTCCGGTATTTTTCTTTGCACCTGAACAGGAGCTCCCTCTTTGTGGCAACTTCCGCATAAGAAAGGGATCTTAATTGGTGCAACAGCAGATTTGAGATTGCTCACTTTTATAATATTGTGAGACCCATGGCAGGTTTGACATATTGGTGCTAATGGATCTCCTTTTTCTTCAGCTTTACCATGGATTCCTTCTGAATACAAAGTTTGTACATCATCATGGCAGGGAACGCATTGTGCTTTTGCCACATTTTCTTTATGCGGGAAATCAGTTCCTTCTAAATCAGCATGGCATGAAACGCAATCCACATCTTTATGAACAGAACTTTTTAATACCTGCTGATCGACAAAAACATTAACCGTCCTTCCATTTATTTGGCCGGTAAGGGTTTTGTCTGAATGACACATAAGACAGTCATCATTTGATTGTCCCAGTGCGGGCTGTAGCGAATAAAAAGCTACAAATAAGATAGAAATAACCAGATTACGATAACGCAAATTTTAGACCCCTTTTTATATAATCATTTCGGCTGTTTATAAGACCTAAAATGATAGATTTATTTTCTTAATCAGGATTATATCAATAAATTGTTATAAAAATTATTTACTTTTTTCCTTCTTCCGGATTTTGATTTTTGATTCTTTCCAACTCTGCTGGATGTTCTTCCGCCATTTCCTCTTCGGTAAGATAACCAGTAAACCAAGATGTATTCATTGGATAGACATCCGGATTAAAAATAATAAAGTAAAAATGCCATACTATTATTGCCAGAGTAGCAAGCCAGGCTTCGTAATAATGAATTGTTCTTGCAATGTCCCAACCAAGCTTTGTAAACAATCCAATAAATAATGTGTAGTAAAACCACATAACAAGACCGGTGACTGACATAACTATTGTTCCCCATATCAACGCCCAATATTCAGCCTTTTCTACATAACTAAATCGATCGAGTTTAGGTTTAGTTTTTGAAAACCCTAAATTAAATTTGGCTACTCCGATAGCATCGTATAAATCTTGCCGTTTTGGAAGTATATCCTTGAATAATTGTTTGCCCCTTTCCGTAAAGGATATATAGTAAATATGGTATAAGCTAACCAGAATCATAACTACGGCTGCTATTCGATGAAGCAAGCTTCTAAATTGAAAAACATTTTCACTAAGATCTCGAATATGTGTAACCCACCAAGAATCCGGGAATTGAAGCATAAAACCAGTAATTGCCAAGATAATAAAAGTTAATCCAAACAAACTATGTTGAATCCTTTCGTTAACTGACATTCTCAGGTACAATGAATGGCCTTGTTTTTCGTGAACAAGCATGCCCATTTGTTTCAATTTTTTAATCTTAGCCTTCTTTATAAAGTCAAAAAGATTATGAATGAACATTCCACCAATGACCAAGATGATTAAACTGATATAGAGAGCTGCGATCCAATAAAGTATAGGTTCGCTTTTCTCATTCGTTGTAGTAGCATGAATATCTCCTTCTGCGAATTTTTCATTTGCACCTGGATGACACCTTCCACAAGTCTTTGAGAGATTACCTTTATATACGCTTGACTTTGGATCATTCGCCGGCAATACATCGTGGGCAGTATGACAACTAGCACAATTTGCCACTGTAGTTGCCCCGCTTTGCATTGCTAAACCATGATAACTCTCCTTGAAAGTGGTCCACCTGTTTGGATTTAATCCATACTTTGCTGATAGGGCCACAGAAGCGTGACATTTTGAACATACTTCTTGAGAAACATTTGCATATGAAGTAGGTGCAGTAGGATTTTTGGGATTCATTATTGTATGCTCACCATGACAAGTTGTACAAACCGGAGCATCCAGATTGCCCTTTTTAAGTACAGCCACCCCGTGAACGCTTTGCTTATATTCAGCTGCTATTGAACTGTGACATTTCCCACAAGTATTTGGGACATTAAATTTATTAACAGTAGAAGTGGGATCGCTTGCTGCTTTTACTCTGTGAGCTGTGTGGCAATCAACACAATTCGCAGCTTTTCCATTGCCTCCATTTAATTGGTTACCGTGTATACTCTTTTCATAAGATGCGATAAATCCTGCAGAAGGTGAGGTCCTCGATCGAATTTCAGGATTATCAAGATGGCAGGATAAACATAATTTTTCCTGAGCTATCTTAAGTTTTGTGCTATCGATTACTGCATTTGTAGAAACGATTGGGTTTTGATGGCAAGTGAAACAGTTTGGAGCACCCTTAATTCCCTCTCTTAATCCATTTGCATGTGCAGATGTTTCGAATTCAGCTTTTTTGTCTTTATGACAACTGCCACAAGCATTAACAATATTAGTTTTATAAAATTTGGATCCTGGAACACTTGGCGAAACTATATTGTGAGTTCCGTGGCAACCCTTGCAATTAACATCGGGTGTACCGCCTTTGCCGTCGGCCTTTAACATTTGAGGATGAAACTGATGCTTTACAGGGGCATCATTATGACAACTCATACAATTTATAGGTTCAATATCTTTTTTGTGAGGAATGTTGTCCGGATCGAAACCAACGTGGCACGAAATACAATTCAATTTTGCGTGCGGTGATTTTTGAAGTACAGCGGCATCAACATATAATGAAATTGTTTTACCATTTTTTTTCATGGTAAGAGTATTATCGCTATGGCACATAAGACAATCATCATTAGATTGCGCCTTAGCCAAGTTAGTCAAGATAGCAATTGATAAAAAAACTATCAGATAGGTAAGATGAATGGTCTTTTTTGTATACATTTTTTGCAACAGCAATTTTTCCCGGATGAGTGTTTAATTTATAACATTAGCTGTTATATATTTTAGCTACTAGGCAAGCGAAAATGCAAACCCGAATAATGCTACAATTACAAAAATGAAAACCAGGTAAGAAATTATGTACTTCATTTTATTTCCTATTTGTTTGGCAACAATTCATAACTTAGTTCCTGATAAAGTCAAACATTATACCATCTCATTTTGGGCAGAAATGGCTAATTTCCCGCAGTTTTGAGCACTTTTTCTCAACTGTAAGAAAGCCTAAAAATAGTAATTCTCAATCATGAAAAGCTATTTGGATACCTGATTATGATTCGATTTATTAAGCAACTCTGCAGCAAGTTCCAGAAATGCCATAGAACCTTTTGAGGAAGCATCATAATGTAAAGCTGGAATTCTGCTATATGTAGCCTCTGCTAAGGTAGTATTTTTTGGAATTACCGTTTTAAATAGCAAAGGTTGATGATCTTTTGTAAGTTCATCAAAAACTATTTTGGATATTTTAGTTCTAGGTTCAAACATATTAAGCAGTATTCCTTCAATAAAAATCAAGCTATTTCCCTGTCTTTTAATCCATTCAATGTGTTCAAACATTTTTTTGAGTGCATTCAATGAAAAAGTTTCTGCAATCATCGGCACTATGGCCGAATCTGCTGCAATTAATGCACAGGTAGTTAACCCTCTGAGATAGGGGGGACAATCGATGAGTATAAAGTCATAATTAAAAATTAAGCCACGAAGAACATACCTAAGCAGCATTTTATTTTCAGCGAGACGATTGAGTCTTTCTTCTTTTACGTATTCATCTAATCTCGATGGAATAAGGTCAAGGTTTGCAATTTGAGTTGAATGTATTACATCATTTACCGATTTTGTAAAATTAAATATATCAAATACACTGCCCTTCATTTCGGCAGATCCCATTCCCAATGCAAATGCGCACGTTCCCATTGGATCAAGATCAACAATTAGCACTTTTTTATCTGCTGCAGCTAAGCTCGCCCCAAGATTTATTGCTGTAGTGCTTTTGCCAACTCCGCCTTTAGGAATAGCAATTGCTATTATTTTACCCATTAATTATTCTTTTAATAATAAATCGAGTACTTAAATTATTTTGGATATCATTAAAATTACAAAATCTTTCATAATATTACATAGCGAAAAGTGCTACAAATCATTTTAATACTTTGAGCATAATGCTAATATTCAAAATCACGAAAATATTGGTTATTTAAGAATTTTACTTGTTTGACAATAAAATGTTGTACAAAATCATAATTCAAGGGGCCCTTTGCCTGATTTGTGCTAAGTTATTATATTTTATAATCTTAAGATCCCTTTAACTGGTAACTTATAATTATCGTTGCCAATTTTGAAGTAAGAATCAAGTAAGACTTTAATATTGCTTTAATTTAAAGTTTCATTTTAAGGATTGAAATTGATCTTCATACTTCGATTGTGTTATTATATTAAAGAGGGCCAAAATCTTTCTACAAAGCAGTACGCCGATTTTTCAGAAATAGTATAAGAATTGATTTTTTGATAAGGTGCTTTAAGCTAAATAGGCCTAAAATTTATTAAGACTTTGGCAGTAGTTTAGATCAAATAACCAATGAACTGACCTTTACTGCAATTTCATTGAGATCGTAAGGTTTGTAGAAAATTGAATTAACTTTCTTTCTAATTTTTTTGTCGAATTCAGAATATTGTTTTTTATAGACGTATGTCAGAATAATAGGCAAATTAGAATTCTTGCTTCTTATATTTTCGCATAGATTTTCTATCAATGGTGATGGTTCAGTATCCATTAAAACTAAATCCACGTCAGAATTATCTGAAACGCTTTGAACAATTTCCAGATCCGTTGTAGTGGTAATATTATATTTGTCCTGAAGGTACATTAACAAACTTACGCACATATTAAAATCAGGGCTATAGAAAAGTATTTTTTTAAGATTGTTCAAAGGCTATAAAATTATATGATTATTCGTTAAAACATATGTCTATTTATGTGCCAAAGGAGAGTTGTGAAATTTTAAAGGAGATTGTCAGATATAGGTCTAAAAGTGCTGGAAAAACGAAGAAATTTGATAAAAATATAAATAATAAAGCGATTTTTCTTTCTCAATAATGAAAAACTAAAAGTTCTTCTTTTAGAAAAAGAGAATCGAAAGAAAGTCTACTTATCCCAAAAATCTTAATTTAATGCGAAATATCAAGTTCTTTTAGTTTTCTATAAAGAGTTGATAATCCTACCTGTAATAATTCGGATGTTTTTTCTTTATCGTTATTATTAGATTCCAGAGCTTTTAAGATATATTCCTTTTCAAACCTTCTGATAGCTACTTCAAGCGATCCGAGTTTTGAAAAATCAACAGATGAACTCGCATGAGAGAAGGTTTCAGGAAGATCATTTAATGTAATAAAATCACCTTTGCAAAAAATAACTGCCCGTTCCATTACATTTTCCAGTTCTCTAACTTCACCCTTCCATTCGTATGATATAAGTGCTCGGATTACTTCATTATCAATTCCCTTGATATTTTTATTCATTTCAGTTCTGTATTTATTTAGGAAATGATCAGCAAGCAGAGGAATATCCTCTTCTCTTTCTTTCAATGAAGGGAGTGATATTTCAACTACATTTAGCCTGTAGTAAAGATCTTCTCTAAATTTTCCAGTTTTAATTTCTTCTTTAAGATCTCTATTTGTCGAAGCAATTATTCTCACATTTACAGGTAAAGAATTGGTGGATCCAACCGGAGTAATTTCTCGTTCCTGAAGTGCTCTTAAAAATTTTACTTGTAAAGAAAGCGGAAGTTCACTTATTTCATCAAGAAAGAGAGTTCCACCATCGGCAGCTTTGATTAATCCTTCCTTATCTGAGATTGCTCCGGTAAATGCACCTTTTTTATGACCGAATAATTCACTTTCAATAAGATTTTCTGCAATAGCTCCGCAGTTGACAGCAATAAAAGGTTTATTTTGTCTTCTGCTTTTAAAATGCAATGATCGTGCAACCAACTCTTTTCCGGTCCCGCTTTTGCCTGTAATCATTACTGAGCTGTCTGTTTCAGCAACTGTCTGAATCATCTCGTATACTTTTCTTATTGAAGGACTCCTACCCACAATATCTTCAAAGTCATAATTTCGCTGAATTTCTTTTTTAAGTATTCTATTTTCAAGCAGCAGGTTTTTAACCTCAAATAATCTTTTTACTTTTATTAAAAGCTCATCAAATTCTACAGGCTTAAGGATATAATCGGCAGCACCATTTCTTAATGCAGTAATGGCAGTATCCAAAGAACCAAATGCAGTTATAACAATTATTGAAGTGTGAATGTTCAACTTTTCTATTTCTTCTATTAATTGAGTCCCCTTCATTTGAGGCATTTCAATATCTGTTATAACCAGATCGAAAGATTCAACTAATAATTTATCGTAAGCGGCCTTTCCGTTTTCGGCTTCCTCAACGGCATATCCTTCTTTCTTTAAAACAAAAGAAAGGGACTCTCTTATGATATCTTCGTCATCAACTACTAATATTTTTTGTGGCATAACTTTTCCCTTAATTAAACTTGAATTGGTAATGAAATAATAAAAGTTGTTCCTTTACCTACCGTGCTTTTAATCTTTACATCTCCCTGGAAGCTTTTAATGATTCCGTAACTAACCCATAGTCCAAGCCCAGTTCCTTTGCCTTCTTTTTTGGTTGTGAAAAAAGGTTCAAACACTTTACTAATATTTTCCTCAGCAATTCCCATACCGGTATCCGAAAATGTAATCATAACGTGTTCATCAGTCTTATAAGATCGTGAAACAATGCTGTTGTTTTTTTTCGTATTAGAGGATTCGCTAATAGTATCAACGGCATTTAACAGAATATTTACGAATACCTGTTGAATTTGATCTGCAACGAGTGGAAGATTAGGGATTTTTTCTTGTAGATAGGTTTCAAAATTTATTTGTTTGGACTTTTTCCCTACCTTTACTATTTCTACGGCTTCAGTAATAATTTGATTAATATCAGTCAACTGCAATTCATAATTAGAAGGTCGAGAAAAGTCAACCAGATCCCTAATAATTTTAGAAATTCTGGTTACCTGGTTTTTGACCAGACCTAATTTTTCCTTAACAAATTCATCTTCAGTTGACCGAAGCACAACCTGGACCAGGGCAGAAATTGAGGCCAAGGGATTGCCAACTTCGTGTGCGACTCCGGCGGCTAAAGTTCCAATGCTTTCCATTTTTTGAGTATGTATTAATTGCTTCTCAAGCATTCTTTTCTCGGAAAGATCTCTGTGTATTCCAAAAAAGGAGGTTACCTTTCCTTCAGAGTTCAGAATTGGTGAAATTAATAATTGAGTAAAGAATGGCTTTCCGTTTTTCCTTTTATTTTCGACTTCTCCTACCCATACTTTCCCTGAATTAATGGTTTCCCACATCTTCTGCCAGAATCCTTTAGGGTGTTTTCCGCTTCCAAAAATGTTTGGATTCTTACCCAGCAGTTCTTCTCTTGAATATCCACTGGCTTCCACAAAAGCTTTGTTTACATAAATCATTTTACCTTCAAGGTTGGTTATCTCCAGCGGATTAACAGTATTTTCGGCAATGGAGAAAAACTTTACGAAATCTTCCTCAACTTTCTTTTGTGCAGTTATATCTCTGGCTAAAGCAAAGCAATACCAAATGGATGGCTTATCTTGATCACAAAAAGGAGTGAATACAAGATTAAAAAACAGCGGAGAGTTGTGAACTGTAATTTGGGTTGGAACATTTGTGCTCTTTTTATCTATTAGACAATTTTTAAAAATATCTGCTATAATTGTTTTTTGGGATTGTTCAAATATTTCAAAAAAATCTGTTCCTTCAAGATCGTTATTTGATATCTTTAAATTCTCTGATGCAGAAGTATTTGAATCAAGAATAGTTCCTTTATCCGATAAAATAAAGCACATTCCCTGAAAGTTTTCAAAGATGTCAAACCCGAATGTGAAGTTTTTAATTTTTTCTTTGTTCATCCGCACTAGTACACAACAAATAAGTCAGAATACAGTATAATAAAACATTGTAATAATGAGCTAAAAATATTTTTAATCAATTATATAAAATAATGCCAAATTCAAAAATTTATGTGGTAAAAATGTTTTATGAATATGCAAATTTCAGAATTAATTTAAAGAAATATTTAATAATAAGACTTAATCTAAATAATTTTCTCATAATTAAGAATTTGATTATGTCAAATTTCATAGCAGAGAATTAATCAGCAAAAGATTATGAGGAAACATTAGAAAATCAGCCGTGAAAAAGATAACATATTAAATATTTTTTGGAATAAAGATTGCTGCTAAAACTGCGGAAAAAGAAATTTTTCTACGGAGTTGCATGGGGAAACCGCAATGGTTTAAGATGTAATTCCGTTCGGTTCCAGCGAAAACATTCTCGATCTAATAATGAACCCTCATATACGAGATTGAGAACTTTCCTTAAGACCTACCGAGACACGGTGCGAACTTAGGCTACCACACCGTGTCTTTTTATTTT
>CAYPNM010000052.1:0-19032 GCA_964412105.1 uncultured Ignavibacteriaceae bacterium
TGGATTTTCAAATCCGAGTTGATAAGCAATTTCAGAAATGCTTCTTTCTCCGGAAAGAAGCAAATTTTTTGCTTCAGAGATTACATAGAGATGAATCAATTCCAGCGCAGTTTTACCCGCTTCCTGCTTCAGCAGTCGAACTGGATTAATCCCACCAATGGATTTCCCGGCGCTGGGGCGACCATAAATTCAAACAAATCGCTAATATTTCTAAAATTCATTAATTACTCCCCTAAAATTTTATATAATTTAATATTATTGTTGCCTCTTTCAATTTCAAAAGTCACACTTGTTTTTCTAGAGCATTTTAAGGAAATGAAATGCCTGTAATCTCTTCGCATACTTCCAGAAATCTATCTTGTAATTTTGTGTCGTCTGCTTCAGGATTACAATGTCTTTCTTTTTGATGATGAAAATACTTGCCTGTTGCTTTTGCCTTTTCATCATTGCTTACTGCAAGCCAGGCCTGTGTCTCATATCCTTTCTGAAGATCATCAGGTGCACCCGGACCACCCATCTTTGTAGGAACCCAGCCGGGATCTACTGCGTTGGAGTATACATCGGGCCACTTGCGTGCTGCTGCCTTGCTAAGGATTACGTCGTGTAGCTTTGAGTCGGAATAGGCTATAGCCTTGATATCGCCTTTGAAGCTATCAAGTTTTGAATGACCGTGTAAATGCATCCCTGAACTCAGATAGATTAACCGCTTTGGTTTTTGTATCAGGCACGTAAGAATATAGGGTGCTAATGTATTTACGCTGAAAATTTCTTTTGCTGAAGTCCGGTAGACACCTGCATTATGAATCACTGCATCAAAGGTGCCTAATGAATTAACTTGATCGGCAAGTTCAATTGTCTCTTCGATGCTTGAAAGATCTCCTGTTAATACATTCTCCGCTCCAGAAGTTTTTTTTAGCGCATCATGTCCACGCTCCTTATTCCGTGCATGCAATACTACCTTGTGTCCCTTTTCTACCAGCAATTTGGCAGACAACTGCCCAAGTCCGTCTGCTGATCCTGTTATAAATATTCTTGCCATAGCTTTCTCTTTATTATCAATAAACTTTCCCTATTAAAGTGAGAGAGATTAGATATAGTTCTTTTTCACACTTCATTTCGGTACTACTTTAACTGTTGCAGAACGTCCTCGTTTACCAATCATTGGGCTGAGGTAAGGACTTCCATTGTACTTCCTTCGATAAGCATCATCAATGAGATCATTTATTTTACCCTCAACAGCTTCAAATGTTACTTCCTTTGTCATACCCGCAGCAGATATCCGTCCTGCTTATTGTTTCAATGCTGCTTGGTACCAGCTTGAATTTTTTCCATTGTAAGCACGTACAAAGAGTTCCTCACCAACTACAACAGACCAGATCCAGGTCGGTGTACCGTAAGTTTTTCCATCATCACGAAAAGGTGAAATGTACAGATCATCTGAATTCGCGATTTTTCCAAGCTCTTCTTTTATCCATTCTGACATTTTCTTATCCTTTAATTTAACATTAATATCTTATTCTATTTCTGATATTGTTCATCCGTGACCTTCTCCATCCAGTCAACTACTTTTCCATCTTTCTCTTCCTGGATTGCAATATGGCTCATTGCTTTATTTTGAGAAGAGCCGTGCCGGTGTTTTTCTTCAGGTTCAAACCAAATAACATCTCCCGGATGAATTTCTTCGATTGGACTTCCTTCACAGCCGGTAACATATCTTTATCACTAATAAACCATGTTCCAAGACCAAGTTTTGGAATCTTAACCCCATTAGATAGCGTATATTTTTCCTCTAAAATCATAATTATTATCTCCTTTTCTTTCTTATTTGTTCAAATTTACGCTACTAATCTAGGCAAGCCATTTCCATTGAACGAATACAAAAGACGGGATTACTTATACATTTTAACTAAATAGGGAATGCTTTATTTTGGGTTTGCCTAAAGAATTTTGTTGCCTTAACCTAATAAATTCCTTAAGTTAATTGGTGCCATAGGTAGCTGGGGATCATATGATTGGAAAAACAATCCATCATTATAAGATACTTGAAGAGCTCGGCACCGGAGGAATGGGGACTGTCTATAAGGCTCAAGATATTAAGCTCAATCGTCTCGTTGCACTTAAGTTTCTGGCTCCCCACCTTAGCCGTGATGAGGATGAAAAAAAGAGATTCATTCACGAAGCAAGAGCTATATCCGCTCTCGACCATCCCAATATATGTAATATTTTTAATATCGAAGAGACCGATGACCGGCAAATATACATCGTTATGGCCTGTTATGAGGGGAAATCACTTAAAGATATCATTAAGGAGGAACGCTTACCTGTTGAGCAGGCAGTTGAAGTCGCTCTTCAAATTGCCGAAGGACTTGAAGCAGCTCATTCAAAAAATATTATCCACAGGGATATTAAGCCTGCGAATGTTTTAATAACAGAAGAAGGCAGGGTAAAGATAGTTGACTTCGGACTGGCAAAACTGGCGGGGAATACAACACTTACAAAGGAAGGAAGCACGCTGGGTACCATTGCTTATATGTCACCTGAACAGTCTAAGGGTCTGGAGGTTGATAACAGAACAGACATCTGGGCATTTGGTGTGGTGCTTTATGAGATGCTAACCGGTGAATCGCCATTCAAGGCTGACTACGAGCAGGCAGTGATTTATTCTATTCTGAATGAACCTCCAACGCCAATAGAAAATTATAATGATAAGTGTCCTGCAACTCTTGCAAAAATCGTAAATCGATGTTTAGCAAAAAACCCGGATGAACGTTATCAAAAAATTTCAGAAGTTATTAATGATCTTCAGCTTTCTGAAGTGGATACGGATTATGGTTTCAGAACGAAAACCTTAAAAATTAGAAAACAAGGCTGGACTAAGTATAACATAAAAAAGATTCCAGCAATTATAGGCCTGGCCATTGTAGTTATTGCCTTATCATTTTTATTGCCTGGAGCGTGGCAAAAAATCAAAGATTTTGCAGGATGGAACTCCGTCCCTGAAGAACAACATATGGTTATTTTGCCATTAACTAATATTGGCGGAGATTCCACTAATCAAGCCTTTTGTGAAGGATTAATGGAAACTCTTTCCAGCAATATTACTCAAATTGAGCAGTTCCGAAATTCATTATGGGTGGTCCCTTCCAGCGAAGTAATCAAGGATAATATTAAGAGTGCCGGCGAAGCATATAACAAATATGGAGTAAATCTCGCCGTGACTGGCAGTGTACAGTTTATAGGGGATCTTTTAAAATTAAATTTAAATCTAATTGATGCAAAAGATCTGCGGCAGTTAAATTCTTCAATCATTAATATTAATACAAAAGATATTTCTTCGCTGGATAAAAAAGCAGTGATCAATCTTCTTGAAATGTTGCACCTGGAAGTAGAACCTCAACTCAAGGATGTTTTGGAAGCAGGAAAAACAGATGATCCCGAAGCCTATGAATGTTATGTCCAGGCAATCGGTAAACTTCAGCAATATCAGGATATCAATAATGTTGAAGAAGCATTGCGCCTGCTTAAACTTGCAATACTTAGTGACTCAAATTATGCTTTGGCTTATGCGGGTCTTGGAGCAGCCTACTGGTGGTATTATGATTTAACAAAAAATTCAAGTCTTGTTAAACTTGCAGAAAATGCTGCAAATAAAGGTTATGCACTTGACAGCACACTTGCATCAACCAATGTAGCGCTCGGAATAATTTATAATGGTACCGGTAAATATGAAGAGGCTGTTATTCATTTAAATAAAGCTTTGGCCAGCGAACCTTCTGATGCGGCGGCTTACAGGGAACTCGCAAAAACATACCAAAATTTGAAAAGAGATGCCGATGCAGAAGCAACCTTTAAACAGGCAATTAAATTGAAACCTGATTACTGGGCGGGTCACAATGATCTTGGGGTTTTTTATTTTAAGCTTGGCCGCTTTAATGACGCAGCAGAGCAATTCAAAGAAGTTATTAAATGTGCCCCCAATAACTCCCGTGGATATGTAAATTTAGGAATAATGTATTATCATCTGGACCAACCTTCAAAAGTAAAAGAAATGTTTGAAAAATCTATTCAGCTTAAGCCTGATTATGGTATTTATTCAAATTTAGGAGTTATATACTACAAGGAAAATAATTTTGATAAATCTGCTAAAATGTACAGAAAAGCTTTGAATCTAAATGATAACAGTTATTTGACATGGGCAAATCTTGCGGTTGCACAACATTATATTCCGGGACAGAACGAGGCTTCAAAAAGAAATTATAAAAAGGCAATAGAACTTGCTGAAGAACAATTTAAAATAAATCCTAAAGACACTAAAGTTATTTCTAATTTGGCTGGCTATTACGGAGATATCGATGATAGCACGAAGTCTTTTGAATTCCTTAATAAAGCATTACAAATCGCCCCCGATAATTCGGAAGTTTTATATCGAGCTGCTTCAATAAATGAACACTTCAAAAACAGGGAAAAAGCATTGTATTGGATAAAGAAAGCTCTCATTAATGGATATTCAAGAATTGAGATAGAGCAGGAGCGGGAGCTCAAGCAATTGGTTTCTGATAGCAGATACAAACAAATAGTGTCAGAATTAAAAGAAAATAATTAATCCCCGATTGTTGCTTAACTAAATTCATTTAATGTTTAATAAATAATCAGGAGGTTATGATGAGAGCCAAAATAAAGCTGTCTTTGGCGGCTATAGTTTTTGTTCTGTTGTTTATCGGAATTTATGGCTTTATAATTGAAAAACCAGATCCCCCTCCCAATAGAACCTATCTAATGATAGTAAAAGATTCTACTGATGGTGTGTGGAAGGTTGTGGATCTAACTAATCCGAGTAATAAAAAAATTAAGGTATATAGAAATGAATTCGTCTACTGGACAGCAGTGGGCACAGATGCATACTTACAATTTCCCGATTCAATATTTGCCAAATCAAAAAATATTAAGGATGGTTTCACCGCCATAGTTCGAGATGGTGATTGGTTAAAACTAAAAGTAAAAGGAACCACAGCTACCAGAACTTATATATATTCAGTGTTTTGTTCGACTGACAGTGTTTATGCTAAAGGAGGTTCCCCCCCAGAGTTTGATGTACATTAAGTGGTTCCAGGAAATATAAAGTTGACTTTTGCATAAGATATTTATTCGGCATTAAAGAGGGGTTTTTTCTTGCGACATTATTCGGCGCGGGTAAACTAATTAAAATAAAAATGGCCATTGTAGTTTTAATTCCACAATGGCCATTTACAAAATTATACGTCTATTTTCAGATCAGTGATTCCTTAAGTCTCCGGGCAACGGATACAAAAAATCCAAAGACCATTATCAGTATTCCGACCCAAACAAGACTAATAAAAGGTTTCACGCTTGCCTGAATAGAAAGAACTTCTTTAGGAGCCGCCTGCTTATTATCCTCAACAATTTTAGTTACAGCAAAATCTGCCTTTTGAGTATTGGGATCTACCTTCCTAATAGTAATTTTCATATTCAAATCTTTTATCTCTGCCGGAACATATTGGAAGTTTCCCATACTTCCTTCTATTGTTGGCTCTACCTTATATGTCTTATTATCTTTAGTGACAACCAGCTTTGTACCCATCTTTATATTTTCACCGCTTGTCATCTTCGTAATGTCCGGCTGATCAAAACTTTCATATTTTATATTTGCACTATCAACGTTTGCCTGTTGACCAACTGTAAGCGTCATGGGTTTCTCACTAGGTTTACCTTCATCATAACCCACGGGAGAAATATAAAGGTCTTTCGTCATTCCTACCTTGATTGCAGGCTCTCTCATTAAGCTGTTATTATAATCCGCAATATACATTACGGGACTGATTCGAAATGATTTGCCATCCTTATCCATATGAATGTTAAATGCATATTTTTTGCCATTTTCTATGGACTGCCATCCTTCAAAAGTCATTTTATATCCGAACGCATCCTTAGTTTGGCCCTTGACAAGATCAAGGTTAACCTCTTTACTATAAATTGCCGATGAGATAACGCCAAGTATAAAAATTGCAATTCCAATATGAGCAACATAAGCACCAAGCATTTTCATATTTCCGCGGATAATTTTAACTGCTATTTCAAGATTTACAAATAGTGCGAAAGCAGTTGCCAGTAACATAAGTATAACCATCAGGTTAGTAACACCGCCCCATACTGCAACTATGACGGTAAATAATATTGCCGAACTTATGGAGAAGACAGATTTCTTTAGTAATTCCTCACCTTTAGAGTGTTTCCATTTTATCAGTAAGCTTAAGCCATTAAGAACCCCGATAATAATTACAATCGGCAGCTGCATTTCATTGTAAAAAGTGGTCTCAACAGCGTGACTGATCAATGGTGCAGAAGTTCCAACAAAGACTATTAAAGCCGATGCACTCAATACTATTGCTGCTGTAAAGAGAGCGAGTTCACGGGAAAGAAGGCCTTCCTCCCCCTCCATCTTGTCGCTTAAATATTTCCACCTGTAAATAAGACTTCCAAATCCAAGTACAAAAAAAGCACCAATAAAAATTATAAGAAACAAGTAAACTAACATACCGGGATCAACAAATGAATGAACAGAAGCATCTCCCAATACCCCGCTTCTTGTAAGGAACGTCGCGTAAAGTACCAATATATAGGTAAGCAAACAGAGAATAAGGTTTGTCTTGGCAAACTTACCGATTCCGCCATTTGCCTGACTTTTTCTCTGCACTAAAAGCGTATGTACGGATGCAACACCAACAAGCCATGGAATCAAACTTGAATTTTCAACAGGGTCCCAGGCCCAATAACCGCCCCATCCAAGCATTTCATAAGCCCAATAACCGCCAAGCATAATTCCCAATCCCAGGATACCAACTCCGGCTAAGACCCATGGGAACGATTGTTTAACCCAATCCTTATAATCATTTTTCATCATTGCTGCCATAGCAAATGAAAAAGGAACAGTTGACATTGAAAAACCCGAAAATAAGATTGGCGGATGAATCTGCATCCAGAAATTAAGCAGCTGCGGATTTAATCCTTTACCATCTATAATAAATTGATTAACTGAAATTCCTGATGTTGTTAATGCAGAATAAAGATCCGTGTTCATTTTAATGAACTGTTGCTTAGACTGTGCGTCGCTGTAAATAAAATTTTGAAGAAACGGTAATGACAGAAATGCGGGATTTATATCTTTTGCAGCAATGAAAACCGGCTGTGTCCAGATATATTCAAATGGATTTTTAAATAGTGGTGAAACCATTACAAGGAGAAAGGTAAGAGCTAAACTAAAAACTGCCATTACTCTCGGCTCAAGATCTCCTCTTTTTGAACTATAGGACTGAAGAACAAGCCCGACTATAGTTGAGAGAAGCAGCCATAACATAAAGCTTCCTTCCTGTCCTCCCCAGAAAGTCGAGAGCAGATGTCCAAGTGGAAGGTCATTGCTGCTGTAATCATAAACATATTTATATTCATAAGAATGAGAAAGTAAGGCATGCCACAACAACGCTGCCGCGACAATCACAAGCATAGCCATAGCGTGATAGGCTATTCTTGCATAGTTAAGTGCGTTTCGGTACCCCCTGTAATTCAAGAAATACATTATCATTGCAAGGACGCTGCAAAATAATGCCAGCGATAATACAATACTTCCTACCATTTTTTCCTCAGAGCTCTATTTAATTTTTATAGTGAATTAGGCTAATAAGTTTTGCTCACAAATTATATCTTCGAGGCCTTGACATTGTTTCCTTCATACTTACTCGGACACTTTGTCAGAATTTCACTTGCGTGAAAATATCCATTTTCATATTTCCCTGTAACTACTACACTCTCAGCACTTTCAAAATTATTAGGAATAGTTCCGTTGTAAACAACCTTCATAACGTGCCCCTGAGTATCTTCCAGATAAAAGCTGAATGTTCTGTTCTCTTTATTTATTTCATAACTTTTCGCTTTTACCCAGCTTCCGGCTGCTTTAACAGTCTTATCCTTTTTCATTACAACTGCAAAATCATTTTCATACTTGATGTTGCTCTGTGTAAAGAGGTAACCCATCAAACCTAAAAATATTACAATTATAATCCCGCCAAATATATATTTACTTTTCATTCTTATCTCCTTTAATATCCTTTTCTATAGATTTCATTCTTTTATCGAGATTGTTGAGATAGAAAAATATTCCGACCCAAACAATAAGCACGATAAAAGTAACAATGTAGATTGCGTTATCGTGTAAAAACTCGTAAAAACCGTTCAAAATTATCCTCGCGTGATTTGTTTTTGAATTCTGTCCTTATATATCAAAGATTTATAACCTAAGTTCCACATCCAGAAATAGAGTATTGTGAATGCTGCAAGTGACAGGAAAAAGACCAGCAGCATACTGCTATTCATTTGAAAATCAATCACCGGGCTTGAACTTTGAACAAGTTTGCCGTTAACAACCTCTTCAGCGCCGGGATGCAGACCAATCATGATTCTCGGCATAATAAAAATAAAGAACGGAACAGTTACAAAAGCAATAATCGAATAAACCGCCGAAAGGGTCGCTCTTTTTTCCTCAGATTCAATTGAAGAACGAAGAGCAAACCAGGCGCCATAAATTAACAAAAGAGCAAAAATACTTGTTTGCCTCGGGTCCCAGCTCCAGAATGCACCCCATGCAAATTTCGACCAGATTGAGCCGGTAATGGTTGCCAAAATACAAAAAATAATGCCCAGCTGTGCTGCGGAATAAGATTTTGCGTCATCATCAAGATTCTTTTTTCTCAGATATTTTATGCTATAAATTGTTGACATTAGAAATGCAATCACCGTAAGCCAGGCTGTCGGCACATGAAAGAAAATTATTTTTGCATTTTCTTCAAGCCCCTTTATTACTGGATACTGATACCAATGTACAGGATTCTCAACTATGGGAAAAGCTATTCCAGCGACAGAGACGAAGCAAAGGAGCAAAAATAATAATGTTTTCCAGGCAATTTCGAATTTTTTCATAGCTTAATAGTTAGTTGTGTTTTCTAATCTTTCCAAATAAAATCGAATAACATATAGGAGGCAGTAAGCATAATAACATCATAACATACCAAAACAGCTAAATTTATACTAGATTCGTCAAATGTTGTGCCAACCATACAGGCTGAAGTTAATTGCACAGAAGTCAAAATTAAAGGTAATAAAATTGGAAATGATAAAACAGGATAAAGAGTCCCCTTTGAACCGGCTTTTGATATTATGGCTGCAATTATAGTAGATGAAACTGCAAGGCCAAAATTTGCCAAAACAAACGTCATTAGGAACAGAGAAAAATTAAGAATGACAAACTCTTCAAAAAGTGCGGAGTAAAGCAGCGCAATAATTATATTCATAATAAAAACTAGAATAAGATTGAATAATAATTTTCCGGTAAAAACGGTTGTCGGCGAAGCAACTAATTGAAGTGTTAAAGTTGTTCCTCTTTCCTCTTCGGATACAAATGCCCTTGAAAGACCGGACATAGCTGAAAAGAAAATAACTACCCAGAATAATCCACCTGTAAGATTTTGCGGGATTCTCTCCTGACCAATTGAAAATAATATTACACTTATTGCAACAATAATGAACATTGCAAGGGAGTTCACCGCGTAACGAGTTCTTAACTCAGAACGGAAATCTTTCAGAAATATTGCAAACGCCTTTGAGTTCATTTATTCCAGTTATTTTTAGTTCTTATAATTTTCCAGCATAATTGTTTCACCGCAATATGCCAGATCGGACTTTTCATTTGAAGCAACTATAACTATACTTTCTTCAGATTCTTTTTGGATAATGCTATAAACAGTATGCTTCCCTTCTTCATCCAGGTTTGATGTTGGTTCATCAAGCAAAACAAATTTAGGTGAATGCATAAGTGCAAAAATAAATTTCATTCTTTGTTTCATTCCGGATGAATATGTCTTTACAAGGTCATCTTTTCGATCGTAGAGGAGAAAATCATTCAGTAATGAATGAACTTTCTCTTTGTTAAATGTAACATCTCTTATTTTTGCAAACTGATGAAGATTTTCCAACGCGCTGAATTCTTCATACAGGACCAGGTAGGGTGAAACAAATCCAAGATAGTTGTGAAGTTTTTCAGGGATTATATCCTTTTGATTATCAATGTGATTTATTTTTCCGGTTGTAGGCGAATTTACACCTGCAATGATTTTAATAAGCGTAGATTTCCCTGAACCATTTGGACCGGAAATTCCATAAATACCATTCTTATTGAAATGAAAGGAAAGATTTTTAAATATCACTCTCCTTCCAAAGTTTTTTGAAATAGACTCGCCCTGGATTGAATATTGGCTGGTACTCATCAATTAAATATCACCAGTTTTCCTTTAACAACATTATCCCCTGATTTTGTCACGTAAATATAAACACCGCTTGCCAGTTTTTCATTTGTATTGCTTCTCGCATTCCATGCTACAACTGAATGTCCATGATCAGAAAAAACATTTGTGCTTCCTGAATAAACCAGACGCAGGGAAGATGAATAGATATTGCACGTCGCAACACCATTATTGCTTGCAGAAACCGGAATATAGATTTGCAGATCTTTGCTATAATAAAAAGGTGATGGATAAGCATAATCCAATTCCTTTAAGGCAATAGGAGGAGCTGCAGTATCGATACTGACTAATTGATTATTTAAAAAATTTGCACTTAACCAATTATTTGAATTATTAACAGACAATTTAGCTGAATAGTTTGATGAAATTGGAATAGAGCCGCTTGTTCCATCTGTATATACTGTATATTGAAATGAGCTGGTTGATTGAGAACTATCAATAGCAGACTGATAATCTATATTAGAAACCATTGCAACAAGTGTATCCGGTAAAGATGGTGACTCAAAATTAATAAAATTGTTTGTTGCCGCACCTGTATTTACTGTTACTAATGTCGAATGGGAGCTCAATGACAAATTTGAAAGAGGAGTAATCAAGGGATATTTATTTGCCAGAGGGAAATACTGGCCGGGAATTGCGCGGTAATTTGTATAATAAGTCCACACTCCAAACTGAACAAAAGCTTTCGCAAATGATGAACCTCTTTCCGTTAAACTTGTATTTATAGCGGAAAGGGCTCTCATTGAAGGCATTAATTCCCATTGTCTTTTTATTATTGAGTAATCAAAATTGTCCTTCAAAAATAAATTCCAGATAGCAATATCATAGCCATCCTGATCAGAAAAACTGGTGTTTGTGCTATTAAAATAATCCCTAAGATAGCCAATATAGTCCGGAATTGAAGTGTAAACAAAAATTTCCATTGAAGTTGATGTCATCTCATAAAAGAATAAGTCGGAATCACGATAAATATAATCACCTACCTGTATGCTGTGATGAAACTCATGCGCTATAGTTACCCTTGCAGCATTTATTCCGGTGGTGTAATAGCCGGCAAAATTATTATTGATTAAATTATATGTAGTCCAGGTTCCACTCGAGGATGTCCCGGTAATCTGAGTATCAAAATCAGTCTCTCCATATTCATTGGATAAATACACAATATATACATCGTGCAGGTTATCGCCACCCGCACCATTATCCGATGGAGGAGGTGGAAATCCAAGATAATTTATTTCAAAGTCCCACGCAGAATCCGCAGCAATGGCAAAGGAATCAACGCTATAAGTTGGTACCTGATATTGAGTCGCTGGATTGCCAGGTTTATAAAAATGAATTCTAAAATATCCTTTGGGTGATACAATACTTGTATCGGTTGCAGGCCTTTGAAGAATTTTTCTCAGTATTATCTGCTGATCAGCAGAAAATTTATCAATATTCAGCCTTAAAATATTAGCTGTTCCAAACCCGCATTTAATAACGGGTGTATGCGTACCAGGGACTATCTGTCCCGGAGCTATATTTTGGATTCCGACAGTTCCTGTTCTGATTTGAACATAATGGTTATACAGGGAATCAAGATAGGCTTTTGAATATTGTTGACCGAAACATGTTGCTGATATAAGAATTAAGAACGAAAAGAAATATTTTTTCATTGGTTAATCTGCCTGATTTTAATACAATTATCTACACTATCTGCATAAACAAAAAAGTAATCTCTGTAATTCATGTTTTTTACAAAATAACTCTCAACATCTGATGCCCCAATCACTTTTGTAATAATAATCTCCCTGCCATTTTTTATAAAATCTATCTTGTATAATGCAGATTCTCCCGGTACATATACAAATAATTTTTGCAATCCTCCAGGTTTAATCTCACCAAAAAATAACTGATTTTTATTTTTAATCCTAAGATGATTTATAAAGTCCTTATTAACTATTGACAAAGGTGCATTGCCTCCGGATATAAGCGCAAAATTATTCTTTAATGTTTCAAAAAAACTAATTGAAACTGCTTTATCTTTATTCAGCAGGTCCCCTGCGAAAGAGCAAACTAATGCAGTATCTATTAACGAAAACTTAAAATATTGTGCTGAAGTTTTAAAATTGTCAGATAAAGAAACCCGGTGCCAGCTTTGCAGTCCATTAATTTTTTGCCAGTAAAATATCTGCGGTTGTGAAACTGCGGCTAAATTAGCAGCAAACACGCTATCCGCAATACCCAAATTTTCTGAAGTGCTAAAACCAAGAGGATTTTTAATAAATGTATTTAGTATGAGATTACCTTTTTTTATACAAACAGCATAAACCTTGGTCGTATTATTTTTCTGGAGAAGTTTTATATCACTGATTTTACCTGAAGTATACAATGAATATCTTTCCGCCGTTGCATTTAAAAAATTAAATGCAATAACTTCAATTAAGTTATGACCGGGAGTAAAACAATAAAATATTTTTTCATTTGGATTAGCATTATCCACCAATAGCCGGGACTGGTTTTTGAATAATTTTGTCGAATATAACATCGCGGGAATACCGGAATTATTCCTGGCAACCAATTCGAGTGTATTATTAAATTTATCGATAAAGCAGAGATCGATAATTCCATTATTTTCCATATCAAAAAAAGAAACTGCAGTCGGTTCAGCCCCTAACGATATATCGAAATCTCCAGCCATAGAAAGTAAAGATGATTCGATATACAAATAACCCTTTTGACTCACCATTGCAATTCCATTTATAAACCTGCTGTAATATGGAATAATATCTTCTAGTTCTTTTCCCTTCAGATATAGTGTTTCAGGGTAAAAATGCGGACCGGTCTTATTATAAATAATAGAAAGTGTAGAATTAAATTTATCCAGATATGCTATATCGATTTGACCATCGCGATTAAAATCACCAAGGATTATTTTATCCGGGTAATATGAAGTTGATACCGTAATAGTATTTTGATATGACGCTATAGAATCTCCAAGAATTATATTAATAGTATTTCCGTCACTATATATTAAATCCTGGTATCCATCCAGGTTAAAATCGAAGCTCTGCAACGAACTTATTTTATTTTTAATCTTTATAGATCTGGTTTTTTTGAAGTTACCTTTCGAGTCATTCTCAAAAAAGTCCAGGCTGCCTTCAATTAAGTTATAGGCCACAATATCAGGATAGCCATCGTTATTTATATCGACAAACAAAGCATTGGAATAACTATTGTTAGTAGATATTTTCCTATCCTTGAGCCCGGCCTTATCCTGAGTAATAATTGAAAGTCCATTAAAAGCACTGCCGGAAATTAATAAGCTTTCGGTTTTCTCATCATCTATTATTGCTGCAGATATATTTTCAGGATATGAATCAAACTTAATAATCCGTTTAAGATAGGGCCTGCCCCACCTGGTAAATTCATAAATTCCAGCTCTACGATTCTTTCTTGAAGTAAACGCATAACCTATTATTCTTTTTTGATCATCTTTGTAAGAAATGATCTTTGTAATTTCATAGGGAATATTAAATTTTACTTTCTTGCCAAAATCTCCAGCCCTGTCGCCTGTAAGGACTGAAACAAGCTTTTTGTCTGTATTAAAAAGTAATAAATCGGTGTGCGAATCATTATTGAAATTTAAGGGGAAAAGCGAAGTGCTGCCTGAATCGACTTTAAAACTATTTAGTTTGCAGAATCCATTAATCGGCACCTGAGAATAAGATCTGCCGCAAAGAAACATCATAAAAAGAAAGAGGCTAAAGAGTTTTAACTCTTTCCTTAAGTCTGCGATCTCTCCTCTGAAGGGCTTGTTCATATCTTCTCTTTTCTTCTGATGTTTCAGGAATTGCATCAATTGCTTTTATAGGTTTTCCATCACTATCAACGCTGACAAAAGTTAAATATGCCGTATTTGTATGTATCCTCTCACCAACCTTAAAAGATTCTGAAAATACTTTAACCCCCACTTCCATCGATGTATTAAAAACTCTGTTTATAGAAGAAAACAAAGTGACTGTATCGCCTAAATTAATAGAATGAATAAAATCAATTCTGTCCACTGAAGCGGTTACACACACTCTATTATTATGTTTTGAAGCACAAATAGCGGCACAAATATCTATCCAATGCATCAACTGACCGCCAAGCAATTTACCAAGTTGATTGGTATGGTTTGGCAAAACCAGTTCTGTCATTGTAATCTGAGATTCGCTTACTTTTTTACTTTTGGCCATTATTTCGAGGAAGATAGTTTTACTTCAATTGAAGTTTTAAGCTTTTGCAATTCATCTGCTTTATTGTTGTTCGGATACCTTTCAAGAAATTTTCCTATCTCCTCTAAAGCCTTTTTATTCTTATCTATAGAAACTAATAAATTAATTTCATCATACAATGCAACAGGTGCATATTGAGTATCGTGATAATCATCTACAACTTTTGTATAATAAATTATTGAGGCTTCATCATCCCCCATTATATTATAAAGGTTTGCCGTATTATATTCTTTATGAGCGAGCTTGTCATTCAGCTCATTTATTTTCTGTTCAGCTTCTTTAACCTTCCCATTAGTCGGGAAAAAATCTATGAAAGCCTGGAATTCTTCAACTGCCTTTCTCGTATATTGCTGGTCCAATCTATAATCAGGGGACAGTTCATAATAACAATCAGCAAGCATAAATTGGGCATCAGGTATCAGTTTACTTGCCGGCATGGTTTTAATTAATTTACTGAACTCATAGGCACCCAATATATATTCTCCCCTCTGGTATCTGGATTCGGCAAGATAGTATTGCGCGCTATCAATAATAGCATTGCCGGGATACTGCATAATTATTGCCTGGAATTCCTGTATAGCATCGAGATAATCTTCATTGTTGTAGAGTTTCATTGCATAGTTCTGGCGCTGTGTCGGTGTAAAATTGGAAGTATCGACGCTGGAACCACAGCCCCACCACAACACTGATAAAACAAATATTACTAATATTTTGCGCATATTTTTTTATTTACTTTAATAGATAAGTTACAATTATACTGAAAATTGAACAGGGTTCAAAGGTATTTACTAACCGGAACTGTTAAAATCCCCATATTGCTCTGCGGGATTCTTGAAAAATTCAAATTATTTACTCCTTATAGTAAAGAACAAAATTACAGCCAAAGCTGCGCTGCCAATTGCTATAGCCGGCTCAAACAAACCGGAAAAAAAAGGTTCCGAAGGTACTTCCGCCTGCGTGAAAGGAAAAGAGAGGTTCTCAATTGCTTTTGCATCATCAACAGAAACAGTATCCGTGTAAGCAAAATCAAATCTTTTGGAGTTTATTGTTTCCTTACTTATGGAATAACTCCCGCTTAACTCAATTTTTCTCTGCATCACAAAGTCACCCAGCAGACCGTTTCTTTCCATGTCACCATAATTTACACTTGCATTATCTATGGAATAATGAATAGCTTCAAAATCGGACGAAGTTTTAGTCGAATCAGATAAAATGGTTCGGCCATGTCTAACAAAATCTGCAATTACCTGATTTTGAAATAAGCTATAGTAATCCCCTGTTGAAAAAACTATTTTCAGATTATTTGAACTAATACTTTGATTTATTTTGGCAACTGAGGAATCTACGAGACCGTAAAAGATTTCCAGATTAGTTTTTGTCTGAGCAACAGTTAAAGTAAATGAGAACGAAAATATTAACAGAAATAGAAATCCGGATATTTTGATTTTGATATAATCTTTTAAATAAAACAAACAAAACCTAAAAGCTGATTCCCGAGTTTGGGCCAATTTATAGAAATTAATTGAATTAACTCCAGCCGGTCTTACACGGTTTGAGCAATCTGCTGTAACCTTTTGATTCTTTCCTCAACAGGAGGATGTGTAGAAAATAATTTCATCACTCCGCTGCCCCGCAATGGATTTACAATAAACATATGTGCTGTAGCCGGACCCACATTATCAACAGGTTTTATCTGGTTTGCACCGGAAATTTTTCGTAAGGCAGACGCAAGAGCAAGTGGTTGCCCAGAAATTTTTGCACCGCCCTCATCAGCAGCAAATTCTCTTGACCGTGAAACAGCAAGCTGCAGCAACGTAGCAGCAATTGGTGCAAGAATAATTAAAAATAATCCGGCAATTCCATCATTATCCCGGCTGCTTCCGGCGCGGCCTGTAAACATCATTGCCCAGCCGGCCATTTGTGCAATAAAGGTTATTGTCCCTACAAGGGTTGCAGCTATAGTACCAGTTAATATATCTCTATGCTTTACATGGGCAAGCTCGTGTGAAAGAACTCCGGCCAGTTCATCATTATTTAGTCCCTGCAGAATTCCGGTAGTAGCACAAACTGCTGCGTGTTCAGGGTTTCTGCCGGTTGCGAAGGCGTTTGGCGTCTGGTCATCTATTATATATACTTTCGGCATCGGCAGATTTGCATTTTGAGTAAGATGTTTTACGAGTTCATAAAATTTAGGTGCACTTTCTTCCGTGACTTCTTTCGCCCGGTACATTTTGAGTACAATCTTATCAGAAAACCAGTATGAGCCAAAGTTCATTGCCAGGGCAAAAATAAAAGCTATAATCAACCCTGATCTTCCGCCCAGTATTTCACCTACCAGCAGAAAAAGGACCATTATTACAGTCATTAAAAATACAGTTTTAAGCGTATTCAAGTTTTATCTCCAGATTTTAATATTCTAAAATTAAATAAACACCATAAGGCACGCAAGACAAGAAAGTCCTGCTGCTGTTTAACCTAATTCGCTAAATACTTGTTTCCTCAAGTATCAGCATAAATATTACAAATTTTAGAAAAAATCGAAGGTTATAAGTTATGCAATCAGTTAAAAATCTATGAACTAAAACCAGGCTTATTTTGGGCATTTAACTTATTTTTCTCATATATTAAATACGCGATAACCCTAACTCCGACCTAAATAAAAAATCATTTTCAAAGATTAGGAATGAAAAAAAGTCTTGGATTCTGGAGAACATGGTCGCTGGTGGTTGGCACCATGATCGGATCGGGCGTTTTCCTTTTACCCTCAGTTCTGGCACCCTACGGCAGCTACAGTCTTGGTGGCTGGGTAATTTCCGCTTTAGGATCTTTATTCATTGCCCTTACCCTTGGATCACTTGCTTCGAAAATTCCAAAAATAGGCGGGCCTTACGCATATACCTATGCTGCTTTTGGAAAACTACCCGGATTTTTAATAGCATGGGGTTACTGGATTTCCTGCTGGACAGGAATTGCAGCTCTTGCAGTTGCGTGTTCAGGATATATTAGTGTGTTTATTCCGGTGGTCAATAATGTTCCGGTTGCCGGAGCAATCAGTTCTATTATTATTGTATGGATATTTACTGCAATAAATATTTCGGGAGTACGCACGGCAGGAATTGTTCAATTAACTACAACAATATTAAAGATGCTGCCGTTAATCATTATCGCATTTGCCGGTTTAGCAATAGGAAACTTGAGCAATATTCACGCGACAAATCCAAATAATGAATCAATGCCAATGTTGCTGGCAGGTGTAGCGGTGCTTACAATGTGGGCATACACTGGACTTGAGTCTGCAACCATACCGGCAGATGATGTAATCAATCCTTCAAAGACAATTCCACGCGCACTGATCATAGGTACATTGACTGCGACTTTCATTTATATTTTATCAACTTTCGGAGTAATGGCTTTGGTCCCGCAGCAGCAGCTTGCAGAGTCCTCCTCTCCCTTTGCCGATGCAGCAAAAGCTATTTTCGGGGGAGTGGGAGAATATCTTGTAGCAACGGGAGCATTAATTTCCATTGTCGGTACGTTAAATTCATTAATACTGCTTAGCGGACAAATGCCGTTGGCAGCAGGTTTGGATAACCTTTTTCCCAAGAGATTCATAAAATTAAATCAAAGCGGGACTCCGGGTTTCGGACTGATATTTTCTTCCATACTTGCTACTATTTTAATTATGATGAATTACTCAAAAGGACTGGTGTCTGCCTTTACAATTATGATCCTTCTCTCCACTCTTACCGTTCTTATACCTTACGCTTTATCTGCAGCATCTGAAATTGTTCTTTGCAAAAGAGAAGAAGAAAAGAAAAACTCAAAAAAAATTGTTATTGCCGTCTTTGCATTCATTTTTTCTATCTTTGCAATAATCGGGTCAGGTACTGATGTAATATTATACGGATTTATTCTGCTTGCAATTGGCTTACCTGTATATTACATGATGATTAGAAAGAAAAGTTGACTCTTTTTGAATTGAATATTGAAGCACAATATCTTAAAATTGTATTGCTTTATAAATAGTTAGGGGGTAAAATGCCAACACTAAAACAAGCCGCAGATGAATTCCTTTCCCATAAAAAAATTGCTGTTGCCGGAGTTTCACGGAAGGGTGACACAGCAGCAAATGCAATTTACAGGAAGTTAAAAAACTGCGGATATGAAGTGTTCCCGGTTAATCCTTATGCAGAACAAATTGACAATGACAAATGCTATCACAGCCTTAATGAAATCCCCAAAAAAGTTGAAGCGGTGGTAATCGGCACAAAGCCGGAAGCTGCAATACAGATTGTTGAAGATTGCGGACAACTTGGAATAAAAAATGTCTGGATTCACCGCGCATTTGGAAACGGCAGTTATGACGAAAGAGCAATCGAAAAAGGAAAAGAGCTCGGACTAAAGAT
>CAYPNM010000053.1:0-13982 GCA_964412105.1 uncultured Ignavibacteriaceae bacterium
ATTGAAATAGAGTTGACCCCTAAGGAAATTGAAATTTTTAAGGATGTGCTTGAGAATTATATTTCCGATTTGAGTATGGAAATAGCCGACACAGATAAGATGGATTTCAGAGAATCTTTAAAGGCTAGAAAAAATTTGATAGTAAAGATAATTCAAAAACTTAAGGAAACTGTTGAAGCATAGAGCACTGTGTGATAGATAACAGTCATTGATAGTAATCAATTTCCGTGTGGAGAGTTAACTATTACATATTGCTTTAAATATTTTTATACTGTGGGAAAGGAATCCTCTCAATCTTTTCTCAGCTCATACAGGATCATATCCTCGTTATCATCATAGACGTGGCTGACTTTAAATCCGTGTCTTTCAAGCAGCATAATGGATCGCTTGTTACCCATTTCAACGGCACCTTCTATTATATACAGCCCAAGTTCATTAAAAGCAAAATCTATTACCCGTGGAACTGCTTCTCTCATTATTCCTTTTCCCTGGTATTCCGTAAACAATTCAAATCCTATTTCTGCTTTTGATTCACTCATTAAAATTTTCCATAGACATATTGTCCCTATCAGTTTCTTTTCCCCCTTCTTGCAGATAGCCCAGTAGATAGTCTCTTTGTTTTCAAAGTCTTCATTCATTTTAAGTATAAATTTTTTAGCTTCATCAATAGATTTACAAACAGGTCTATCCAGATAGGTGGAGATATTTTCGTCGGAACGAATTTTATATATCTCATGGATATCCTCCAGGTTAACCTTCCTAAGCTGTAAATTTTCAGTGGTTAATTCCGGAAATGAAATTATATTTTTCATTTTCCCTCTCCGGCAGTTTGGATAGAATGGTACTAAATATGAGATCAAATATTAAATAAATAATTGAAACAATCCACAGAAAGGCAATAAAAAGGACGGGAATTCGAAGACGATTTATTTCTTCTTTTTAAAGAAATCTCTTTTCCCCCTGAATATCTGTTTCAAAAGGCTGTTTTTTCCTGCATCAAAATAGGCGTCCGGATTGGTAGAAGAGTTTATCAGAGTATCCTTTGGTGAAATAAAGGCGGTTACTGTTATTCCCCCTTTTGCTGATGAATTTATCGTCAAAGTATATGCGGCTTTGCTAAGCAGGCTCTGGTCAAAGTTATCTGCAAAATCCTGGCTTGTTAAATCAGACAAAGGCCTGAGCAAATTAACGGTTTTAGCAGAGTCGGCCATTTGTGATCCGATCATCCAGTTTTTATTTTTCTTTTCAAGCACGAATGAACTATCGCCCGGATATGTAAAACTAAGTTTTGTCCAGTTTGAATAATTATCATTAATAACTCTTCCATCTCTGAAGTAATCTGCGTTCTGATTGAATAAAAATCCGGGCATTCCATTTATCTGATAAACATTATCGTCGCCGGCTACTCTAACATAACTCAGCATTGTTTTTGGTCTCCGGAATGCAAATTTACCTATTGTAAGGTCGAGTGTATTATTTCCTCCCTCAAAAACTTTAATTTCCGTACCGGATGTATCATCAACCTGGTATTCTTTCCATTTATTTTTACTCAATGCGGCAACACTAATGGGTTCTATACCTAAAAGTTCTCTAAAAATTTCATTTATTTTTTGTTTCGGGACAAATGCTGTTTTGTTGTTCGGTATATCAACCTTCCAGTTGTTTCCCTCTTTAAATATTTTTACAAGCTTATGATGGGTGATTTTGGGATAAATATTTATTGAAGTTACCTGAGCTGTGTCTATATTTACCAGATCTTTTCTGAAAGATCTTTCGCCATGCTTCGAATCATAAAATAAAAATGCAGCCACTATTACGAGCAGAATAATAAAAAGGATTAATAAAGTTTTATTGGATAATTTATTAAACATAGTCTTCATGCATTAATTTATTTCTTTTCCTTCTTCTTCTCTGGAATCGGAATAATCCATAAGCTATTATAAGGAGTATCGGAACAATAAAATTCAAATACTTAATTAAAGTCTTCGTACCGTCCTGCAGGCCACTTTTGATCGGGCGTGAGGTGATCCCTTTAGTTCGTAAACCAATCAGACCGGTATCATCGGACAGCCAGTCGATAGCATTTGTCATAAGATTTATGTTATCTTTGCCTAATTTCTGGGCACTCTGACCGGAGCCGTTGACAGCAAAATCTCCGTTACCAAAAACGACCATCTTTGAGTATACACCGTTATCAATTTTGCCATCTATAGCTACTGCTACCGGCAGAGACGATACCGGAAAATCCGCTTTTGTCCATTGCTTTGAAACGTCAAAATAAACGGGCGGCCTTTGTATTCCCGAATGCTCCGATGTTTTTGCCAGTACAACCACGTGAAGCAATGAATCTTTTGCATCAACATTTACAGGGCTTACAAAAGGCATTACTACAGATTCAATTCCTTTGGTTATAGGATGATCAGCAAAACTCTGAATTTGCGGGAAATAAGGAAATTCCACTGGTGTATTCATTACAAACATTCCCTGCTGCTGCCTGACCATCACATTGCTGCAATTAGCATCAATTATAAAGTTATCTTCAATGTTTATCCCTTTTTTATTCAGCCATTTGCTGAACCCGGTGTAAAGACCTGATCCCCTGGCATTTGAGAGATTGGCTTTTACCCTGTCAAGAGCAATTAATATCCTTCCTCCTCTGGCGAGAAATCCATCCAGCTGATTAAAATACTCAGGTTTGATGGTATCCTTTGGAGCGATGATAACGAGTGTTTTATATTTTTGAGGGATACCGGTAGTATCATTAAAACTCACGGTATCAACCTTATATAAAATCGATAGCTGTTGTTCGACCTGCGGTAATTCAGATAGCGCCGGTTCACCATTGCCTTCAAGGAATGCAATATCTGTTTTATTTTTTAATGTTAGTTTTTTTATTGCAGAGGAAAGGTCATATTCCATGGCTGCACCGGGTTGAATAAATGGAATGACTTCACTCTTATTGCCATATTGAAGAACAGCCCCAAGATAAGCTCTTTGCTGCTTCATCTGGTCGCGTTCACGAACATTTATCATTATCGGTCTTACACCGGCCCGCTGTGTTTTCATTTCAGTTGCCTGATCCTTGTTCGGATTCACAAAATCATAAACCACGTTGCCGTCAGATTCGTTAGCGTATTCAACAAGCATATCCCTGAAATCGCGTCTAACCTGTGCAATATTTGGTGGTAGATTTTCAGAAAAATATGCAGTAACAGTAACAGGCTGGTCAAGAGAATTTAATATGTCTTTGGTTGCAGTGCTGAGTGTATATTCGTGATCGTCAGTAAAATCGAGCCTCACAAAAAATCTATCGGCAACTATATTCAACAATAAGAGAATTCCGAAAATAAGTCCGATTGATATAAGTACTTTTTTCTTTGTAAGCATAGTAAATTATTCTACAATATTCCTTTTTGATAAAGAAGTTTCAGCAAGTATCAATCCGAAAAATGAAATACTCAAGAAATAAATAACATCCTTGCTGTCAATTACTCCCCTTGAAATTGAATCAAAGTGAGTAGATAAGTCCATATAATTAAAAATTTCTCCTATCAGACCGGTAAAATTACCGGAGAGGACGTTAAAAATTATCAGGAAGAAAACACCGATAAAAAGAGAAAGAAGAAACGCTACTATCTGGTTGCTCGTAACGGCACTTGCAAATAGTCCGATACTGATATACGTCATACTCATTAAAATCAGACCTAAGTAACCGCACCATACAGCGCCGTGATCAACAGGCCCGAGAGCCCATACACTAATGTAATAAGGAAGTGTCAGCGCAAGTGCGATCAAAATCAGCAGGAGACAAGCGAGAAATTTACCCATAATAACCTGCCAGTCAGATACAGCTTTTGTAAGCAGAAGTTCAATGGTTCCTGTCTTATTTTCTTCTGCCAGCATTCTCATAGTCAAAGCAGGAGTAAAAAAGAACAGGGTCCAGTAAGCAACTGAAAAGAAAGGTTGAAGTGTTGCCTGGTTGATAAAGAAAATATCTGAACCAAAAAGCCAGGTGAAAAATCCGCTCAGTCCCAAGAATACTATTATAAGAATATATGCTGTCAGTGAGTCAAAAAATGATTTTAATTCTCTCGAGGTTATTGTCCAGACTTTATTCATGATCAATCAGTAGTTAGTTCTCTGAATATATCTTCCAGTTTAGTTTCTATGGGAGTCATTTCCGTAAGAATCCATTTATTCTTTACACATAGATGAAATATATCCCGTTTCGATGACTGCCCTTCCTTACTTTGAATTATAAAGCAATCAGTTGTATCGTGAACCGGATCAACCATCTGAACGCTTGTTATTTCCTGTAGCTTTTTAATCAACTGATCCCTGTCCTTAGCATCACAAACCTGGATGCGGAGTACCTCATTTCCCTGCGCTTGTTTGCGGAGAGTATCGGATGTACCATCCGCTACAATTTTCCCATTATTAATAATTAAAATTCTATCACAGGTCGCTTCAACTTCGGGCAGAATATGGGTGCTCAATATCACAGTTTTTGCTTTGCCGATCTGGCGAATCAGTTTTCTTATCTCAATAATCTGGTTAGGATCCAGCCCGGTTGTCGGTTCATCGAGTATTAAGATTTCAGGATCGTGTATCATTGCTTGTGCGAGTCCGACTCTCTGTCTGTATCCTTTGGAAAGTTCCTCTATCTTTTTGTGTTTCTCCGCATTCAGACCGCAGACGTGCACCATTTCCAATATTCTTTTTTCAATTTTTTCTTTAGGAACTCCCTGTATTTTAGCTACAAACTCAAGATATTCCAGAACCGGCATATCGAGATAGAGCGGATTATTTTCAGGGAGATATCCAATATTCTTTTTTATTTTTTCCTGATCAGAGTGAATTGAAACATCATTTACCTTAACATCTCCGGCGGAGGGAGCCATAAAACAGGTTATGACTTTCATAGTGGTTGTTTTCCCGGCACCATTAGGCCCTAAAAAGCCTAATATTTCACCTGTATTAACTCGGAATGAGATATCATTAACAGCTTTCTGGGCACCGTATTGTTTGGTAAGGTTCTCTACAACTATGCTCATATGTGTAAATTATGTTAATAAAAGCATAAAAAACCGCAAATAATATATCGACCAGCTAACTATATTTTTGCTAATCTTGTGACTTGTAATTTATATGCAGTGTAAATTAAACCGAATTGTATCTGAAAAGGTTCCGGATTGAAGGGATAATTTTTATTTTTTTTTGCCGCTAATGCGCGAATTCAATTAGCGAATTAGCGGCCTAATTAAAAACCAAAATAAGTCTTCACTTTTCACATTTCACTTTTGACTTTTCACTAAATATCAGCCACCTCCCCATCTAATTCCTTGCCAATTCAATCAGCGCATCCAGAGCTCTTTCATCATCTGAATTACCAAGACTATAGATTGCGCTTTTACGCACTTCAAGGCTTGAATTTGTTTTTGCAATTTTGATTAAGTAAGGTATTGCATCTTTTGAATTATTTGCAAGGGCATAGACAGCTGTCTTTTTAATCTCAACATTTGGATCATTATCAACAATATCTTTTAATGTTTCTTCAGCTTTTTTCACGGCTTTATTACCGAGCGCATAAATTGCGTTTTTACGGACTTCTTTTTCGCTGTTGTGTTTTGCTATATAAACAAGTGCATCCAGCGCTTCAGGCAATTTTATATACCCGATACCCCAAACCGCATTTTTTCTGACTTCAAGAATTGCATCATTATTTGTAACTTTTTCTAAAGTAGCAAGTGCCTCTTTATTGTTCTGAAGTCCCAGCCAGAAACAAGCATTTTTTCTGAGCTCTGGATCAGCTTTGCTAAGGATTATGTTTTTTAAAAAAGTGGTAACCTGTCCTTGATCGGTATGTATACCAATAGCTGCCGCCAATTCTTTCTTATTTTCGGTGTCTTTTTGTTTATCATACAAGTTGAAAAGAAAATCCACGCTGTTCTTATTATCCACCTTCCCTAGCCATATTAACGGGTAACCCAGCAATTCAAAATTTCTTGATAAGTTTGCGATACCTATTTCGCGAAAATCATCAATCTCTCTGGAACTTTTGTCATACTTAAACAATATTGCTGTTTCCTTATCCAGTTTTCTTTTTTCATTGATTGAAGTTCCATTAATCATCCTGAAAGAACTTTCTGAGAAACTCTTTTCCCCGGTTTGCAGATGCTTTGAAAAATAGTCAATTGCTTTTTGATCTCCAGAAATTATATCTCTGAGCGTTACCGGTTCATACTTTTCATCAATCGGAAAAGACCCAACCATAATTTCAGTATCGCTGTTACGCTCTATACTGTAACCAATCCAGAAGTTCTTAAAGGTCTCACCTTTTTTTAGTGCAGCGTTAAACTGTTCAGTAAGATTTTCAGAAAGGTTATTGATTCTGATCACCTGCTGTGCTTCTATAAACACAGCAGATGTAATTATTATAAAAACTAAAAGGTATTTTCTGAGTTTCATTTTATTTCACCAAAATTACTTTTGAAGGATTTTCATCAAAGCATCCTGTGCTTCCGGTATATTCATATTTCCAAGCGCAGTTACTGCAGCTTTGCGTACATCAAGATTCTTATCTTCATTTATTACTTTCACCAAAATTGGCACTACTTCCTTATTTTTAATATTTCCCAGTTGATAGACGATAGTTTTCCTTAATTCAGGATCGCTAACTTTATCGAGTAATTCTGCCAGGACTTTTACATCGGTCTCGTTTCCTTTCGCATTAAAGTAACTGTATATGGCTGCTTTCTGAACTTCAACTGACCTCGCATTCAAGAGAATATCCTTCAATGCAACCTGTGATTCTTTTGATTCAAAGTTTCCAAGAGAATAAACGGCTGCCCGCGCTAAAGAGATATCCGGTTCTGTGAGCGCAATACTTTTAAGGTATGGAATAATATCCGAGATATCCGTATTGCCGAGTGCGTATAATGCGGCTTTGCGGACATCAGGAACTTTAGAATCCTTTAATACTTCCTTCATTGCCTCAACTGACTCTTTGGACTTAAAATTTCCGAGAGAATAAAGTGCAGCCTTTGCCAGATCAATATCGGGCTCCGTAAGAGCAACTGACTTCAGGAATGGAATGATATCCGAGATATCTGTATTACCAAGTGCATATAAGGCTGCTTTACGAACTTCCGGCGCTTTAGCGGTTTTTAATATTTTTTTCATAGCTTCAATTGATTTAATACTTTTTGAATTTCCCAGTGAATAGGCAGCAGCTTTTGCTAAATCAATGTCGGATTCATTTATAGCCAGGTCCGTAAGGATGGGGATAATATCTGATTTGTCCGAATTTCCAAGAGCATATAAAGCTGCCTTGCGGACTTTGTCGGGGCGTGATGATGATTTAAGAACATCTTTAATAGCATCGAGCGCTTCTTTTTTGTCCGAATTACTGAGAGCATATACAGCTGTTTTGGCTAACTCGATATCCTTGTCACTTAAGGCAATGTTTTTAAGCATCGGAATTAAATCAGGCGAATCTGTATTTCCCAATGCATAAAGAACAGTTTTTCTGACTTCAGTGTTATTCGAATTTACCAGAACATCCTTTAAGGCTTTTATGGCTTCGGGTTTATCAGTATTCGCAAGCGCATAAATTGCTTTCTTTTGCAAATCAGGATCTTTTTCAGTCTTTGCAATTTGAACAAGCTTGTTCATTGCCGCCGGCGAATTGAAGTTGCCGAGTGCATAAATTATTTTTCCCTTATAATCCTTATTAGTTGTGGAATCATAAAGTTTCAATATTGCATTCAGGGCTTTTTCATCGCCCATATTTTGCAGTGCATAAAGAGCAGTTATGCTGATTTCTTCATTATTCTCTTTTTGCAGATTATAGAGTACCGATTTATATTCAACTTTACCTTGTTTAATAAGCTTTTGAGCGATAACGATCATATTAGAACGGGCATCATCCACCCATTTACTTCCTTTATTATTTTTAATAAAGTCCTGATATGATTTTAATACTTCTTCGGAATTATAGCCGGCTTTATCCTTTGAATAGCAAAGCCAGAATCCCGCATCATCCTTCCACTCACTTTTAGGATACTGTTTCAGGAAATTACTGAACTCCTTTATTGCATCGCTCCATTTTTCATCGAGCACAAGCTTGTAAGCTTTCTTATATGCAACTGCATCCGGGCCGTTATCTTCCGAATTGTTTGAGAAATTGAAAATTGCAGTTCTTACCATAACAGCTCCATTAAGCTTTGCCGAGATTATGGATGAAGCATTGGTTTGCAATACCATGCATAATAAAGCTGCAAATAAAATTTTAATTCGATTTAACATTATTTTCTCCTCTTTTAAATATTCTTGTTTTCTTTTCCCGCTTTTGAATTTTGTTTATTTATTGACTTATTACTTTCCTGTAATTGCTGAATATTAATTTTCAGAAAAATATTCTGGCTGTTGACCCCTTCCTTAATCAATTCTATTCCATCAAGATTATTTTTTTCTTCCAGATTGGCTATCTGTAAAAGGATTAATTGAAGATTTGAAATCAGCCTTTTAAGCTGCTGCTGAGAGGGTTCAGTTAAATCAGATTTTAATGCAGGTGCCTCATTTGCCAGCTGCTTTGATATATTTTTCATATGCGGAAGGTTAATAGTCCCCGCATCATCCTTTGAAGGATCGAAGTTCACAATTCCAAGTAAAAGAATTTTTGATTTTTCAATATATTTTGCGGCATCAAGATTGGCCTTTGCTTCATCTACCGCAAGTTCGCTTTTGTCCGTACTGACAGCCTGGTTTTCCTCTCCCCTTTCAGCAAGAAAATATTTCCCGATAAACAGACCTATCACAAGGATCGCAATTCCTCCGGCAAGCTGGTATTTCCATTTAAATTCACCTCTTAAGAAAAAAAGTAATTTAGACCATGGATTTTCTTGAGCTCTTTCCTTTACCGCAAGTTTCGGCTGCAGAGTCTTCCAGAAGCTATTCATAAAATCTTCATCCGGTTCATGACGCTTGTATTTCTTTAATTCAACTAAGGTTTCTTGCAGTTCCTGGTATTTCAACCTGCAGGAGGAACAGGAATTTATATGCTCCATAAATATTTTTTCTTCGGTATGCGTTAGCTCGTTGTACAATGCCTTCTCAAACAATCTCTCATAATTTTTACAATCTTTCATTTCATCCTCTGATTATATTTCATCTTTATAAAATGCTAGTTCTTTCCTCAGCTTTTCCAGCGCCTTAAAGTTCACACTCCTGACAGTTCCCGGACGCAGCTTTAATATTTTCACAATTTCCCCGAAAGAAAGTCCGCTGTAGTTTCTCATTATAAAAATTGTTCTTTCACGCTTTGACAGTTTTTCAATTGCTTTATCGATATTCTTCTGAATGAATCCGGCTTCAGTTTGTGATTCGGGATTTGTATTTCCCGGATTGCTCATTTCCGATCCTGTATCGATCATCTCTTCCAGGTTTTCACTTCCCTGCATAATTGTGTAACTCTTCCTGCTTTTTAGTGATAAACATGTATTAACCGTAATCCTGTAAAGCCAACTGCTGAATTTCGCATCACCTCTGAAATCTTTCAAAGAGCGGAAAACCTTTAAGAAAACATCCTGGGATACATCTTCAGCATCCTCCCTGTTACGGGTAAGATCAAAGGCCAGGTAGTAAACATTTCTTTTATGTTCATCCACCAGTTCCCTGAATGCATTTAGGTCTCCGTTTTGTGCGCGCCTGATAATTTCTGTATCCTTATCCAATAACCAACTCCGGATTCTGTTAATAAGACTCGATATAGGGGAAAAATGTTTATTTATTTTTCAGGAAAATAACATTTTCCTGCCGGGTATATAGTGTATATTTAATTCACTCCGCTGCTTTCTGCCGTTCCGCTTATCATATTTCGGTACCCTGAAATTTCAATTTTCGATATTTTAATTTTTCCAATAATTTGTTGCCTTGATTCCTTTAAATAATAGGATTAAAAATCTTAATAATAATTTCCAAAAATCAAAAAGGCCTGAAATGAAAAAATTTGCAATTCTATTTATATCTGTATTTGCCTTTCTTTTTGCACAGAATATTGATGCGCAAATAGATGCGCGTATGCTGCAGTATCCTGCAGTTTCAAAGACACAGATTGTGTTTTCATATGGGGATGATCTTTGGCTTGTTTCCAAAAACGGGGGTGTTGCTCATCACCTGACTACTCCAAAAGGGCCGGAGGTACTTCCAAATTTTTCACCCGATGGTGCTTCCATTGCATTCAGCGGGGACTATGACGGTAATCTGGATGTTTATGTTATTCCATCAAAAGGCGGAATGCCGGTTCGCATTACACATCACGGTATGGCGGATAAAATGATTTGCTGGTATCCTGATGGAAAACATTTGCTTTATGCTTCTTCAATGGAAAGCGGGAAACAAAGATTTGATCAATTTTACAAAACCACCCCACAGGGAGGAATGCCTGAAAAACTGGTTCTGCCTTATGGAGAGTTCGCTTCTATTTCTCCTGACGGCAACTCAATCGCCTATACTCCAAGAACCAGAGCTTACAGGACTTGGAAGAGATATCGCGGAGGGATGGCTACAGACATCTGGGTATATAATTTTAAAAACGGGACGGCAGAAAATATAACCAACGACGAATACAATGATGAATTTCCTATGTGGCATAATAATACGATATATTTCCTTTCTGACAGGGGTTCTGCTGAAAGAGCTAATATATGGTCATACAACTTATCCACAAAAGAAATGAAACAAATAACAGACTTTAAGGATTTTGATATTCACTTTCCTTCGCTTGGTCCCGATGATATAGTCTTTGAAGCCGGCGGTAAACTTTATCTGCTTGATCTCGGAACGGATAAATTTCACGAAGTTAAAGTTGAAGTTGTTACTGATGAAATTACATTGCTGCCCCGCTCGGAAAATGTCAGCAAATTGATTCGGGATTTCAATTTAAGTCCGGACGGTAACCGTGGAATTTTTGAAGCGAGAGGAGATCTGTTTTCTGTTCCGGCGGAGAATGGCCCGGTAATAGACCTTACAAACACATCGGGTACAGCGGAGCGATTTCCGGCCTGGTCACCGGATGGAAAATATGTCGCGTACTGGAGTGACAAATCCGGAGAGTATGAATTAACCATAAGGGATATGACGAACCGTTCAAGCGAGAAAAAATTAACATCTTACGGTCCGGGATTCAGGTATCAGCTTTACTGGTCACCGGACAGTAAAAAAATCGCTTTCATTGATAAAGCGATGAACATATATATCTATAATATGTATTCCGATAAAACAACCAGGGTTGATAAAGAAAAATATTATTTTGAAGGCAATCTTGAAAATTTTGCCGTATCATGGTCATCGGACAGCAGATGGATGGCTTATGCAAAGGACATGGACAACCAGCATGATGCTATTTATATTTTTGATACAAAAGATAACCAGACACATGCTGTTACGGAAGGTTTCTATAATGACGCACAGCCGGTTTTTGATCCTGAAGGGAAATATTTGTTCTTCCTGACAGACCGCGATTACAAACCGATATACAGTGATGTTCAGAACACCTTCATTTATCCAAACACAACAAAGATCGCCGCTATACCTCTGACAAATGAAATAGTTTCTCCGCTTGCACCGAAAAATGACTCGGTCTCGGTAAAGCAGAATGATTCCGAAAAGAAAGAAGACAACAAAGACAAAAAAGATGAGAACAAGGAGAAGAAGGAAGAGAAATCAAAAGAAGTGAAAATTGATTTTACCGATATAGGCAGCCGTGCAGTTGTTCTTCCGCCCGAAGCGGGAAATTATACTAATCTGAATGCGGTAGCGGGTAAAGTAATTTATTTGAAAATGCCCAATAAAGGGTCCGAAAGTAAAGACAGATCTATTGCTTATTATGATCTTGAAAAGAGGAAGACAGAAACTATTGCTGACGGAGTAAACAATTATACAATTTCAGCAAACGGAAAGAAGATGTTAATCTCTAAAGAAGGAACATACTATGTGACCGATATTGCGCCCAAAGTAAAACTGGAAACAAAAATGCCGGTTTCTGAAATGCAAATGACCGTAAACCCGCGCGAAGAATGGCATCAAATTTTTAATGACGTATGGCGCTTTGAACGCGATTTCTTCTATGATCCGAATATGCATGGTGTGGATTGGAATTTAATGCGTCAGCGCTACGGAAAACTAATTGATTATTGCATTACAAGGTCGGATTTAAATTATGTCCTTGGCGAACTAATAGGTGAAATGAGTTCTTCGCATACCTACAGGGGCGGCGGTGATCTTGAACATCCTCTTCACAAAGCAGTCGGTTATCTCGGCGTCAATTGGGAACTATCAAATGGCGCGTACAGAATCAAAAAAATTATTAAAGGAGCTCCATGGGATCTTGATGATAAGTCTCCGCTCGATCAGGCGGGAGTTAAGGTAAAAGAGGGCGATTACATTCTTGCAGTTAATGATGTACCGATGGATGTAACGAAAGACCCGTGGACTGCATTTGAAGGATTAGCCGGAAAAACTGTGGAGTTAACCGTAAACAGCAAACCTTCGATGGATGGCGCATGGAAAGTATTTGTTGAAACGATGAAAGATGAAACCCGCTTGAGAAATCTTGCCTGGATCGAAGCCAACCGCTCTACAGTTGACAGAGAATCCAAAGGCAAAATTGGCTACATCTATGTTCCGGATACGGGAAGAGAAGGACAGACAGAGCTGGTCAGAGAATTCCTTGCACAGATTGACAAAGAAGGACTGATAATTGATGAAAGATTTAATAACGGCGGACAAATACCCGACAGGTTTATAGAATTACTCAACAGGAAACCGCTTGCCTGGTTTGCTGTGAGAGACGGTAAAAACTGGCAGTGGCCTCCTGATGCTGTCTTCGGTCCGAAGGTTATGCTGATAAATGGATGGAGCGGCTCCGGCGGGGATGCATTTCCTGATTTCTTCCGCAAAGCAGGCTTAGGTAAACTTATCGGCGAAAGAACCTGGGGAGGATTGATCGGTATTTCCGGTGCTCCTTCATTGATTGACGGAGGATATATAACTGTTCCTACTTTCAGACAGTACAATCCTGATGGGACATGGTTTGCTGAAGGACATGGTGTAGATCCAGACATTAAAGTGGTTGATGATCCTGCTCAAATGGTAAAAGGAATAGATCCGCAGCTTCAAAAGGCAATTGAAGTAGTAATGCAGGAGTTGAAAACTAATCCGCCTGTAACTCCAAAACAGCCCCCCTATCAAAAAAGATAGAATTTAAAGAAGGAAAGCCGCTCTGCAGAATTCAGCAGAGCGGCTTTTCAAATCCTGACCTGTTTAAATTACTTAATATTTCCGGTCTTCAGGTAATCAAGCACTTTATAAGTTATATCGTATTTAGGATCCGCATAAAGTACAATTGAGTTACCGGCTTTATCGAGAACATAAGTCATATTCTCCTTTTTCCCAATTACCTCTATTGCGTGATAAATTTTATCTTTAACCGGTTTCCATATGGAATCGCTTTTAACATAAAATTCTCCATTGGGCTGCCCGAATTTTGCTTTTTTAAAATCATCTATCGACTGCTGTTGTTTTAATAATTTCTGCTGCTCCGCCAGTTGCTGATCCTGAGTCATAGTTTTAGCTTTTTTCTGGTAGTCCGCATAATTTTTCTGTAATTCCTTGGTAAGGTTATCACCCTCCTTTACCCATTTATTCTGCAAGGCGGTAATATCTCCCTGCGCTTTAATCGCTTCAGGCAGTTGATTAAGTATAAGCTGTGAATCAACATACCCTATTTTTAGAGGCGATTCCTGCGAAAAGGATATATTGCTGAAAAGAAAAACAGCTGCTGCAAACAGTACATATTTTTTCACTTTTATTGCTCCTGTATTATTTGTCCTAAAACTCCTATTTATAGTTTTCGGGTATAACTATTGTTCCGTCAACATACGTAATTTACAATTTTTTATAGATTAGTGGAAGAATCGTCC
>CAYPNM010000053.1:14082-17698 GCA_964412105.1 uncultured Ignavibacteriaceae bacterium
CAATAAAAATAACTTTTGATCTTAATAAATCAGCAATTTATGGCGGAAGAAGAGAAAAATATAACTATAAATCGAAAGGTAAGGCACGAATATTCCATTCTCCAATCATTTGAAGCGGGTATAGTCTTGCAGGGAACGGAAGTTAAATCCTGCAGGGAAGGAAAGGTCAGCCTTGTGGACAGCTACGCGCAGATCATAGGCAACGAGGTCTGGCTGGTCGGTATGCATATAAATCCATACAAGCATGGAAACATAAATAACCATGAACCGACACGCACGAGGAAACTCCTCCTTAACAGTTCGGAAATCCGGAAGTTGATCGGCAAGGTCAAGGAAAAAGGATTAACACTTATTCCCTACCGTGTTTACTTTAGAAGGGGGAAAGTTAAGGTGGAATTAGTTCTCGCCAAAGGTAAGAAGGTTTACGATAAACGTGAGGATATACGGAAAAGAGATTTCCAAAGAGAGCAGGAAAGAAAAATCAGGTATTAAAACAGCAGGATGCCGACAATAACCTTTTGGCCGGGTCCGCAATTGTTCCGGAAAAGTAATTTTTAAAACATTCCCTTTTTATTTAAAGAAATCATATTTTTAATTCTAACATTTCATAAAATTAACGGTAAAAGAATTGAAGTTTCCCCCGATAAATGAACAGATGGATCTCATTCGAAGAGGTGCATCTGAAATCATCCAGGAAGATGAGCTGGTAAATAAATTGGAGAAATCGGCAAAGGAAAATAAGCCTCTTATTATAAAATTAGGGTGTGATCCTAGCCGTCCGGATCTGCACATTGGTCATTCAGTGGTACTTAGAAAGCTTGAGCAGTTCCAGTCACTCGGTCACCAGGCTGTTTTAATAGTTGGTGATTTCACAGGAATGATCGGCGATCCGTCCGGAAGAAATGTTACCCGTCCTGCCCTTACCATTGAAGAGACAAGAGCAAACGGCAGATCCTATTTCGAACAGGCTTCAAAGATTCTCCATAGAGAGAAGACAAAAATAGTATATAACTCGGAATGGCTCGGTAAAATGTCGTTTGAAGATGTTATAAAACTTTCATCGAAATATACTGTTGCAAGGATGCTTGAAAGAGACGATTTTACAAAGAGATTTAGATCAGGTATGGCAATAAGCATTCACGAACTTCTTTACCCGCTTGCGCAGGCGATGGATTCGGTCGCAATAAAAAGTGATGTTGAACTCGGGGGGACCGATCAGAAGTTTAATTTGCTGGTCGGCAGAGATATACAAAGAGAATTTGAGATTGAACCGCAGGTAATTCTAACTATGCCTCTGCTCGTTGGAACGGACGGCGTCGAGAAGATGAGTAAATCATACAATAATTATATCGGCATTTCCGAATCACCTCAGGAAATGTTCGGTAAAACTCTTTCTATTTCAGATGATCTTATTTATATATATTTTGAACTGGCTACCGATATTCCGAACGACAAATTGAAAGTAATCGGTAAACAGCTTTCTGATCCGGAAGTGAATCCGCGTGATCTGAAAAGAGAACTTGCCAGGACACTGGTAAGGATGTATCATAGCGAAGAGGCAGCTTTGCAGGCTGAATCGGAATTCGATAAAATATTTGTCAGGAAAGATGTTCCGGACGATCTGAACGAACATAAAATAGAAGGGAAAAAAGAGATCGGTATAGTTGAACTTATTATGGAAGTGAAATTCGCGCCGTCAAAAAGTGAAGCAAGACGTCTTGTAGCGCAGGGCGGAGTGAGCCTTGACGGTGAAAAAATTGAAGATATAAATCATTCAATAAAATTAAACGGGGAGAAAATACTTAAAGTAGGTAAAAGAAAATTCGTTAAGATAATTTCATAAAAAGGAGATGAAAATTTGTATGTTCCAACTAAAATATTCTTTACAAAAGGGGTAGGCAGGCACAAGGAATACCTCACTTCGTTTGAGCTGGCATTAAGAAGTGCGGGCATTGAGATCTGCAATCTTGTAACAGTCAGCAGCATTTTCCCTGTTAACTGCAAAAGAATAACCAAGGAAGAAGGGCTGAAGGAATTATCCCCCGGACAGATCACTTTTTCCGTAATGGCCCGCAATTCAACAAACGAACCAAACAGGCTGGTCGCTTCTTCGATCGGAGTTGCAATCCCCGCAGATAGTAACCAGTACGGTTATCTCTCGGAACACCATCCTTTCGGCCAAACTGAAAAGGTGGCGGGAGAATATGCAGAAGACCTTGCGGCAACAATGCTTGCAACCACTCTGGGCGTGGAATTTAATCCCGATACCGACTGGAGTGAAAGAGAAAATATTTATAAAATGTCCGGGAAAATTGTTCGTTCATTCAATATAACACAGTCAGCAGAGGGTGATAAGAACGGCCTATGGACGACAGTTCTGGCCGCAGGGATTTTACTTCCATAAAAAGGAAACAATTTGTATAATGAGTTTACCTTCTGGATCGTATTCGCGGTTCTGGCGTCACTTATAATTTTCATTGATCTGTACGCAACGGATCACCGGCCCGGAAAGTTAGGCCTGAAGCGCAGTTTAATGTGGAGCGGAGTCTGGATAGGTACGGCACTTCTTTTTAATGCGGGGATCTATTTTTTCCTGAAAGATGGGCACGTTAAGGCCCTTGAATTTACAACCGGATACCTTATTGAGTACTCGCTCTCCGTAGACAATCTCTTCGTCTTTCTTTTAATTTTCAAGGTGATGAACGTTCCGGAAAAGAGCCAGCCGCATGTGCTTAAATGGGGAATTTTAAGTGCTGTAGTCTTCAGGATTGTTTTTATACTTGCAGGCGTCGGCTTGATAAATCTTTTCCAGCCGGTTATTTATGTCTTCGGATTGATCCTGTTATTCGCTTCCTATAAAATGGCATTCGGCGGAAATGAGACAATAGATTATGAAAAGAATCCCCTGGTAAAGTTTGTAAAAAGATTTTTTAACATAACTCATAAGTTTGAAGGCGATAAGTTTTTTGTTAAGCAGGGTGGAAAGTTCTTTGCCACTTCCCTGTTTTTAACTCTGATAGTGATCGAATCATCCGATATAATTTTTGCGGTTGACTCAATACCAGCCGTAATCGCAATTACCCGCGATACATTTATAATTATTACCTCCAACATTTTCGCAATACTTGGCCTGCGCGCTTTGTATTTCTCTCTCTCCGGCTTGGTAGATATGTTTGTCTATTTGAAATACGGTGTGGCTTTTATACTGGCATTTGTAGGAATCAAAATGCTGGTCTCCGAATTTTATCACATACCGACTGAATTGTCTCTTGCAATTATAATTTTCTTTCTGGCGGGATCTATTATTTTATCGCTTATCTTTAAGAAGAAGAAAGGTTAAGACACTTTCGTTAATGATTTTGCATACGTAACTCAGGTTAATAACCTGAGTTAATTTAAAACTGCTTTGACGGTTGCCTCGATACAATTTTGATTCCGCCTGACGGCGATATCAAAATCACTCGGCAACCGCTATACGTTTATTTTTATTAAGTAAACTTTACATATCTCGGTGTCCGAGTGCCCCGACAAATTCCATTAGGAATTTGTCGGGGTGTATCGAGGACACCATTCGCTCTTTAATGTTATCCAATGATTATCCCGTATTTGTATTAAT
>CAYPNM010000054.1:0-17622 GCA_964412105.1 uncultured Ignavibacteriaceae bacterium
TGCCCCCGTAGCTCAGTATGGATAGAGCAGCGGTTTCCTAAACCGTTTGTCGGAGGTTCGAATCCTCTCGGGGGTACAAATCATCACCTTTTTGAATCCAATTTGAAATTCATAAGTAATTTTACTGAAGGGGAAAGGATTTTGCCCTTTTTAAAAATGCCTACGAATATATTACATACCAGCCGACATAATTACCGGTAATTTTTCTTTTGGAAGGAGGCTATTCTCTTCTAAAACAACTCATATACTTACCAAAACTGTATATATTTAATAAAAATTAACTTTTTTATTCTGTTTCGTTTTGATAATCCTGATGGCATATTACTTGTGAGAATCAAAATGGGAATTTCATTTTCAGCCTTAGGGAGGTTATATGTTATCAGTAATTTTAGTCTATGGTTTAGTTGCTCTTTTCTGTTTTCCGGTTGTACTTTATTTAATAAGCAATGCTCCAAAGGGCTGGGAGGATGAAAAGGGATTTCATAAAGAAGAGAGTGTGCCAGAAACATCGCATGTAGACCTTTATCACATACAGAAGAGTGCTTGATTTCCCTAAATGAATAGGTAACTTTTTAGAATAAAGGCGCGTTGTTCGTTGTAATAGATTAAAGGAAAGAATTTAAAATTCTTGAAGATTAGGCAGAAGGTCCTAATTATAAACTCAACACACCCATCAATTTGGCGGCGATAAAATATACTACAGCCGCTGTGAAGAACCATCCAATAAAATCCAAAACCACACCTCCTTTAATCATATCTTTTATTTTCATATAGCCCGTACCATATACAAGTGCATTTGGAGGCGTTGCAACCGGGAGCATAAATGCCATTGAAGCAGCTATTGTTGCCGCAACACATAATGTAACAGGATTATCCCCCGTGCCCTGAGCGATCGCAATTATTATTGGAATCATCATTGAAACTACAGCTGTGTTTGAAGTTACTTCGGTAAGCAATTCCAGCATTACAATTAGTACGAACATAAGAACCAGGGTGGAGGGCGAGCCCAATATTGCAACGACACTCGTTGCTATCCAATTTGCCAGACCTGTTTTGAACATACCATCGGATAGCGCTATTCCGCCACCAAATAAAAGCAATGTTCCCCAATCAACAAATTTTGCATCTGACCAGTCCAGCACAAATTTTTGTTCTTTCCAGTTTACAGGTAAAAGAAATAATAAAAGTGCACCAAACAAAGCGATTATACTTTCATCAAACCAGGAGAGGTTTTCAAATAAAGATTTTGAGAATATAAAATTCCAGAACGGGTTTGAGACCCATAAAAACACTACTGTAATAAAAGCAACAATTGTCATTTTTTCAGCGCGCGTCCAATTTCCTAACTTTTTCCTTTCCTGTGATAGAAGTTCCTTTCCGCCCTTAATGTTTTTAACTTCAAGCGGAAATACTTTTAAAAGTACCAACCATACAATGGGAATAAATAAAATCACGAAAGGAATCCCTATCTTCATCCAATCAACAAAATTTATATCTCTTATCCCAGCTTTGCTTAGTATTGATACACAAATACCATTTGGAGGTGTTCCTATAATTGTACCTACACCCCCAACAGATGCTCCCCATGCTATTCCCAGCATTATGGATTTCCCAAAATTTGATTCTCCAACTTTTCCTCCGCCCTGCACAACTATTCCGGCACCGAGTGGAAGAAGCATTGCAGTTGTTGCTGTGTTGGAGATCCACATTGAAAGAAATGCTGAAATGGATATCATTCCAAGCAGGACAAATTTTGAATCATTTGCAATATTTCCACGTGTAAGTAGAAATAAAGTTAATCGTTTATCAAGTTTCCATTTTTGCATGGCGGCCGCAAGCAGGAATCCACTAAGAAATAAAAATATTATCGGGTTTGCATAATTGACAAGAATATTTTTACCTGTAAACTGAAAAATCTTATCCTGAAAAAAACCTGTAACGTGAAGCAGGGGTAAAACGATTCCGGGCAGAAGGGCAGTAACAGGAATAGGCACTGCTTCGGTTACCCACCAAATAACCATCAAAACAAGCAAAGCTAATGTTACTTTGGTTCCGTAAGCAAGTTGTAATAATTCCTGGTTTGATGAGCCGGAAGGCAAGAGTGATTTGGCATTTTGAATAAAAGCTTGTGGAGTATTTGCAAAAATTATTATAAAAAATATTACTGGGCCTAATATAAAGCCTGTAATATGTCTATATTTTTCAAACCCTTGCAATGAGCTTGTAAGATCATCCTCCTGATTCACATCAAGCTCGCTTTTTTTGTTATAAATTATGACATTTCTAATAAATTTTCAAAAATAATTATCCTCTTTTCAGGTTTGAAATTATATAGCAAAGCCTATTCCCATTTGTAAGAATCAAAATAAAAAAGAGATGAAAAAGGAGGTTTTTAAGCAAAAAAATTGGTATATATCTTGACTCCTAATACGAGCAATTTTCTACTCTCCTTTTCAGCTAATTGCATTGATAAAAATGGGGTGGTTTTGACATTTGACAAAATATAAAAATTATCGGTTGCAAAATAATTGGCAGATTATCCATGATTTAAGTTTTTGCTCAAAACATAGATCAATTTTAATTACTATAAATTAGATAGTCAGTTGGAAAAATGGATATACTGATAAACTTACTAAAAGAAATTGCTGTATTTCTTGTTATAGCCTATCTCTTCAGCAAAACCCCCGTATTTAAATTACTGCTTACCAAGGAATTTAATTTTAGCGATATACTAACTCTTTATGTGTTTTTTAGTGTAATGTCCATAATAGGTACATACTTCGGAATTCCTGTAGATGGAGCAATTGCTAATAACAGAGTGGTTGGAGCATCTATCGCTGGTTTAATAGGCGGACCTATTCTTGGATTTTCAGTCGGATTAACAGCGGGGGTCCACAGATATTTTTTGGGCGGATTTACAGCTATATCTTGTGGCTTATCAACGACGGTAGAAGGATTGCTTGCCGGTTTGGTTCATCAATATTTTTATAATAAGAAAAAGCACGAAAGAGTATTCGATCCTGATGTTGCTTTTTTCACAACCCTTGTGGCTGAGGTACTTCAGATGATAATAATATTGGCAATTTCAAGGCCAATAAATCACGCAGTTGAACTAGTTAAAATTATCGCCTTACCAATGATAATTTCCAATTCATTTGGTTCAGCCTTAATTATCAGTCTTTTCAGGGATCAACGTTATAATTATGACAGGATCGGTTCCATATATTCTAAGCAAGCATTAAGAATTGCAAAAAGAATTTTAACAGAGCTTAGTAAAGGTCTAAACAATAGATCGGCAGAAAAAGTGGCGGACGTAATCATCGAAGAAACTAACGTAGCTGCAGTTGCAATTACTGACTGTGAAAATATACTTGCATTTGTGGGGGTCGGGAGCGACCATCATAAAGCAGGACATCCAATAGCTTCAGATGTTACAAAAGAAGCAATCAGGGAAAACGAAATTAAATTTATAGATGGTTCCAATGAACAATTTCATTGTCCAATATCCGATGATTGTAAGCTCAATTCAGTTCTAGTTGTGCCAATGAGGATTAAGGATGATGTAATTGGTACGATAAAACTATATGAACAAAAGAACAAATTGTTTTTTAAGATAAACGAAACTCTTGGTAAGGGTATTGCGGAGTTAGTATCAAACCAACTTTTATCGGTCAGGTATGAATATCAAAAAAATATGCTTACTAAAGCTGAACTAAATTTAATTCAAGCTAAAATCAATCCGCATTTTCTTTTTAATGCAATTAATACAATTATTGCGGTAAGCAGGTGGAACGCTGATAAAGCAAGAGATCTTTTAATGCATTTGTCCAATTATTTCAGAAAAAATTTAAAGAGAAATGAAAATCTTTCCTCTATAAAAGAAGAGTTGGATCACGTTAATTCTTACCTAGAAATTGAAAAGGTGAGATTCCAAAATCATCTGAAAATATTTTTTGATATAGATAAGAGTCTTCTTAATGTGAAAATACCAACCTTTACATTCCAGCCTATAGTTGAAAATGCAATAAAACATGGTGTTTCTAAGCTTATGGATATAGGAGAAGTTAAAATTAAAGTCTTCAGAAATAATGGTAATGTGCAAATAGATGTTGAAGATAATGGTGGAGCTTATGTTGAAAAAGACGATAAATCAGGACTGGGCATTCAAATTGTAGATAAAAGGATTAAAAATCTGGTTGGAAATGATTATGGAGTGAAACTGAATTGTAATTCAGACTCAAAAACAATTGCAACAATTTTATTACCTGCAGGAGGCATAAAATGAAATTAAAAGCAGTAATTATTGAGGATGAGTTGAATGCACAGAAAGAATTAAAGTATTTACTTAATGAGACCAGGGAAGTCGAAATCTTAGGTAGTAGTGATAACGCTCTTGATGGCATTAAAGCAATTAATAGCCTGCATCCTGATGTAGTTTTTCTTGATATTCAACTGCCCGTAATTGATGGACTTGAAATGCTATCTATGATCGAAGAATCACTTTTACCGAGAGTTGTTTTTGTCACTGCGTATGATGAATATGCCTTGAAAGCCTTTGAAAATGATGCTGTTGATTATCTATTAAAACCGGTAGAAAGAGAGCGTCTGATTAAAACCATTGAAAGACTTAAAAAATTAATACAAAGTGAAAGCCCGCAAAAGCTAAATCTTAAACCATTAAGCAGAATTCCAAGTACCGTTTGTAATAAAGTAAAATTGGTAGATATTGATTTAATTGAATATGTCCATTCAGACGGATCAGGAATTTTTTTCTTTGACAGTGAAAAAAAATATTTTACTGAGCTTACCTTAAAGGTCCTTGAGGAAAAAACAAAATTATTCAGATGCCATAAACAATATTTGATAAACCTTGATAAAATTGATGAAGTACTTTTCGAAGAAAATTCTGCAGCCAAAATTCAAACCAAGAACAAGCATTATATCCCTGTCAGCAGACACTATTTGAAAGCCTTGAAAGACAACTTGGGCATTTGAGGCAACTTAAATAATTATACAACCTCTTAATTTATAATAGTGCAACTTACCATTTTTCCTTTTGTTATCTCAATAGCTGTTATTAAGTTGATAAGGTAAAGGGCAAATATTTAATGGGGGGGATTATAATTTAAGACTGGGCTACCAGCATGCAACCAGCAATAGACATTTTAATAGAATGCCAACCTAAATCACTAGTGTTAAATTAATTAAGGAAAGTAAAAATGAAAAAATTTTTTGTACTCTTTGCGCTGTTTTTTCTAACTAATCTACTATTAGCTCAAAACGTTACAACAGGTGGAAAGGAATCCTTGAAAATTAAGGGATTTCTGAGCACAACATTCTTTGCTCAAGATCAGAATTTTGCTTTTGGTAATGGACAGAGCGCAGAATTTGCAACTACAAACAATACCCAGAATCAATGGTTTTATGGGGGAGATATCCGAAATACCAGACTAACAATGGTGTTTAACGGACCCGAAGTTACCAATGACTGGAAATTGGGTGGAGTGCTTGAGCTTGACGCTTTCAATGACCCTACAAATACCGGAGCTTTTGGCGGTCAGATCTGGACTCCTCGTGTTCGTTTAGCTTATGCAGACCTCGTTCATGAAAACATAACTATTCGCTTTGGACAGGCATGGGATCCACTTTTCGGAAATGTACCAGTATCACTTTCCCACATAGCTTTTCCGCTTGGGTACGGCAGTGCCGGCGATGTAGGCTGGAGATTCCCGGGTATATTCTTCTATTATAAATTTGATTCAAACAGTTCAACCCACGTTAGTTTAGACGCTGCTGTTATGGCAGGATCCTGGACCAACGGGCCAGGTACTACTACTAGTTTTACAACAGCAGGTAATTCAGGTACACCGCAGTTTGAATTGAGATTAAATGTAGAAAATAAATTTTCAGATGGCGGCGTTTTCAAAGCGTACGTTGTCGGCCATTATGATCAGGTTAACCTGAATGGAATTGGCGCTGACTCAACAGCTAATCTAACAGGTGTAGCCGGAGAGTTAGGAGCCAGCTTTAGTTCAAACGGGTTCCTGGTACATGGAAATGTATATACCGGAAAAAATATTGGACAGCAATTTGGACAAATAACTCAATTTGCACCATATGCTGCAACAACACTGGGCATAGATTTAAGTTCCACCGGTGGCTGGGCACAAATAGGTTATGCATTTGAAAGCGGCTGGGGTATATATGGATATTACGGAATGGAGAAAGTAAATAAAGATGATGCAACAGCATTATTTATGTCAAGGGAGAAAAATAATTTATTAGATGTTATGGTAAAATATGCAACGGGTCCATTTGAAATAGGAATGGAATATCTGCATAATAATCTAACAACTTTACAGTATGCTATTGGTGGAGTAAGCAGCGAAGTCAAATTGAGTGGAACTCAAATTGCTTTAAGCACTTTATATAAATTTTAATTAACTCAATTTTTTCATAAAAACAAGGAACAGAAAATGGAATCATTAATAATAATGGTTTTAGCCTTTTTAGGTTACCTTGTGATGTATCAGCTTTACGGAAAATATATTGGGAATAAAATATTTGCACTGAGTGATAATAATAAAGTACCTTCAGTTGAAATGGAGGATGGTGTAGATTTTGTTCCAACGAAAAAAGAGGTAATCTTCGGCCACCATTTTGCTTCCATTGCCGGTACAGGCCCGATTGTCGGACCGGCAATTGCTGTAATTTGGGGCTGGGTTCCGGCCTTAGTCTGGGTATTTCTGGGATCAATTATTATGGGGGCTGTTCACGATTTCGGCTCGCTAATTATTTCAATGAGGAATAAAGGACAGTCCATTTCCGAATATACTGCAAAATATATAAACAGCAGAACTAAATATTTCTTCTTTTTTATAGTCTTTCTCGAGCTGTGGATTATCGTGTCAATTTTCGGTTTGGTCATGGCAATAATATTTGCTATGTATCCAGGATCAGTATTACCTGTTTGGATTGAAATTCCGATAGCCCTTTATCTCGGATACGTAATTTATAAGAGAGGAGGAAACCTAAGGTTATATACTATTTTAGCTGTTGTAACTATGTATTTAACTATTATTCTTGGTGCATATATTCCTATAACCCTGCCTTCAGTTATTGGAATTTCACCAATAGGAATCTGGTCAATAATTTTATTGATTTATGCATTCATCGCTTCCGTACTTCCGGTTCAGACCTTATTACAACCACGTGATTTCATCAACGGGCATGAATTAATAGTTGCTATGGGGCTCATGGTGCTCGGAGTGCTGTTCGCTTCGTTCGGCGGTAATCTTCATGTTGTTGCGCCCGCATACCAGGCAGCACCTGCAGCTGCCCCGCCGCTCTGGCCATTCTTGTTTATAACTATTGCTTGCGGCGCTATATCAGGTTTCCATTCGCTTGTTTCTTCGGGAACTTCCTCCAAGCAGGTTAGAAAAGAAAGTGACTCTATTTTTGTCGGCTACGGTGGAATGCTAATGGAAGGCGCTCTTGCCACACTTGTAATTATAGCTACAGTTGCCGGAATAGGGATGGGCTATACTTCCGGCGGGGAAACTTTAGTAGGTACTCAGGCATGGACTCATCATTATGCATCGTGGGCCGGCGCTTCCGGTCTTGGCGCAAAGGTGGGGGCGTTTGTGGATGGTGCTGCAAACATGATAGAATCATTGGGAATACCTAAAAATGTTTCGGTTGTACTAATGGGTGTATTCGTTGCATCGTTTGCAGGAACTACTCTTGATACGGCGACCAGAGTTCAGCGATATATAGTTACCGAAATGTTTCCCAAGACTTTCAAGAACAGGTATTTTTCAACTGCCGTTGTTATTCTATTTGCTATCGCATTAATCTTCTCTACAGGAGCAAGTGGAAAAGGTGCTTTATCACTGTGGCCCCTTTTCGGAGCAGTAAATCAGATATTAGCAGCTCTGGCATTAATTATTATCTCTATATATCTGAAACAAAAAAGAAAATTAGCCTGGCTTTTAAGCGCAATTCCAGCTGTATTTATGTTTGTTATGACATTGTGGGCTGCGATACTTAATCAGATCAATTTTGGAGCTTCTAATAATGTATTGCTTCAAATAATAAATGTTATAATAATTTTATCTATGATCTGGGTTGCCGGCGAAGGCCTTGTAAAACTTTTTGTAACTAAAATAGACTTGCATGATGGCCCATCCCCCGTCAATGAGCCTGTTTAAGATATATTAGGTCTGTTTAGTAGTATTTCTTTTCAGCAATGTCCGGCTTTTAAGCCGGACATTGTTATCTGAGAATGATTATTGGTCTAATTTTGGGAAGGCAATTAAAAGTACCATATTCGCAGCTTGTGGGATAATGGTTAATAAAATTGGTAAGAATGATTAGAGAAGAATTAAAAAAAATCTATTTAAAATTATTATTTCCTTTTTTAATTCTCATAGTTTTAATTTATCTAGGGCAATTTCTTGGAATATTTGGTCGGATAGAAAAAGAATTTGGCAAGGCCCTTTCTGTAACTCTTTTAGTTCTTACTGCTTTATTTAGTGTGGCGTTACCAATCTTTTACAGGAGCTTATTTGCAAACAAGGTTAAGGACATGAAATCAATAACCGTAAATGAGTTTTTAAAATTTGAGAAAAATCTGATTATAATAGCAATGATTGCCCCATACTTTGTAGTGTTTACAGTCTTGTTAAACCTATCCGGGTTTTATTTTGGTACTATAGTTATTATAGCGCTATATGCAGTATATTATTATTACCCTTCGGAAAAACGCGTGAAATTTGAGAAAAAGCTTTTCAGAATAAGCGAATTGGAGAGTTGACTTTCAGCTTAAAATAATTTTTGGGGGTTCTATAGGTGAAAAAATTTGCCGATAAAATAAAAAATAAGCTAATAGATGGTCTGAACCGCTATGATGATATGGCTAAAAGCACAATGGTGGATAAAATTGAGTTTGAACTTGGTGAAATGGAAAACATGTTTGGACTAATTGTACTCGGTTCATTTATAGCCCTACCATCCCCCCCTATGCATATAACACTTGATTTGTTACCCGAAATGGAAAAGCATTTTGTAATGATGCTTAACAGAGTAGATACAGCAGAAAGCCCTATGTCGGATCTTTTATCAGCATTTAATGTAATATAAAAATGAAATCAGGAAGGAAATATCAATTTTATTTAGGTAAAGGGGGTGTTGGCAAGTCAACATCTTCAGCGTTGAATGCCATTCATCTTGCAGAGAAAGGCAAGCAAGTATTGCTTGTATCAATGGATCCTGCTCATAATCTGTCAGATATATTTGAAAAAAAGCTTTCCAGTAAACCGTATCAGTTATCGGAAAATTTAATTGTAATTGAAATAGAAATAAGTTCCTGGATAAAGAAATATTTAAATGAAGTTGAATCCCAGATAAGACGTTCATATTCATATCTTTCCGCGCTAAACCTGGAACAATACTTTAGTGTTATTAAATATTCACCGGGTATTGAAGAGTATGCTTTGTTATTGGCTTTCAAGGAGATTTCTGAAAAGTATGAAGAAAAGGATTATATTATTTTTGATATGCCCCCTACCGCATTGACGTTAAAATTTTTCGGATTGCCACAACTTTCTCTCACCTGGCTAGAAAAGCTGCAGGAATTACGTAATGAGATTATTAAAAAGAGAGAAATAATCACAAAGGTAAAGTTTGGCAATAAAGAGATTGAACGAGATAAAATACTGAAGAAACTTGATCAGCAGGTGAAATCTTACACTAATATAAAAAAGATCTTTCAGGACAATAATAGGACAAAGATTAACCTAGTGATGAATCCAGATAAATTATCATTTTCAGAATCTGTATTGATAGTGAACAGGTTAAATGAGTTCGAATTGGAGATTAGCGGTATTATAATAAATAAATATTCACCTGGATTTTTATTCGAGCACATTGAAGAAAAATTCGGATTCAAGCAGATACAACTTTTCCCACAAAGTGATGTTCCATTAATTGGACTTAAAATCCTGAGAGAATATTTATCATACAAAGTATCATTCGAAAATTCTTTTGCTTGATGAGAGATTTTATAAAACAAGCTATTGTTTGCTAATAAAATAAGTGAATTAAATTGGAAAACATGCAAGAAAAAATAGATGAGGTCTTTAGTAGGATAAAAGTTCCTGAATCCGGACTATCATTAAGTGAAAGTAACCTTATTGAAAAACTAAGATATATCGAAGCAGAAAGAAAACTTATTGTGATAAAGTATCCGATGCATTCTCCGGAAGGATGCTGCACATTATTATCCAATGCAATGTTAAGTAGTGTATTGAAAAATTTGCGTGAAGAGTTAAAAAAAGCATTTCCTCAGCTTACAATTGAAGTGCTTTAGTAATTCACCCGAAATCAGAATGAAAACCTGGTTGGAAATGTAATGTTTTGTGTTTTAGTCTATTCACAAAACACTAAATAAACATAAAATAATATGAATGGAGGTCCTATGTCAGAAGGAACAAAAATTCTTGATACAACTGCAAATCCTGCCCCGCTTGGTCTGCTAGGATTTGGTACTACCACGGTTCTTCTAAATTTGGCTAATGCAGGATTAATTTCTGTGAGCAGCATGATCCTTGCAATGGGCATTTTTTACGGAGGATTGGCCCAAGTGTTCGCAGGCTGGATGGAGTGGAAAAAAGGAAATACATTTGGAACAGTAGCGTTTACTTCTTATGGACTGTTCTGGTTAACCCTTGTATTTCTTATAATTATGCCAAAATGGCAAGTTATAGGTGCAGCCGATGAAGGCGGAATGGTTGCCTATTTGTTTTTGTGGGGTCTATTTACTTTTGTTATGTGGATAGCTACTTTAAAACATAACAAAGCATTACAGGTAGTTTTCTTTACATTGTTCGTTTTGTTCTGGTTGCTAGCAATTAAAGATGCAACTGGATCTGCTGTAATAGGAAAAATTGCCGGATGGGAAGGTATGTTCTGCGGATTGTCTGCAATTTATTTGGCATTTGCGCAAGTTTTAAATGAAACATACGGAAAGGTTATGCTTCCCATTGGTTAATTCATTTTTTCATAATATAAAGATTAGGAGTTAAACTATGGCTGATAAGAAAACTAATGATGAAGTATCCGAAGCGCAGATAGCGGTACATTGGAAGGAGGAAGGTTATTTCAAACCTACAGAAAAATTTAAAGCACAGGCAAATGTTAAGGACGATAAAATACTGAAGAGATTCGGTATGAAAAACTTCCCTGACTGCTATAAAGAATATGCTGATCTGCTTGATTGGTATAAACCTTATACCAAGGTACTTGATACGAGCAGGCCTCCATTTTGGAGATGGTTTAAGGGGGGTAAATTAAATGCCAGCTACAATTGTATCGACAGGCATTTACCCAAATATAAAAATAAAACAGCAATTCATTTTGTACCGGAACTTGAAAATGAACCAATTCAGCACATTACTTTTCAGGAACTTTCTGTAAGAGTCAATGAATTTGCTGCTTTGCTTAAAGATTTCTGTGGGCTGAAACCAGGCGATACTGCAACATTACATATGCCAATGATTCCGGAGATTGCAATTGCAATGTTAGCTTGTGCGCGTATTGGTGTAGCTCACTCTCAGGTATTTTCAGGTTTTTCCGGGAAAGCCTGCGGTGAGAGAATTTCAGATGCAAAGAGCAAGGTTCTGATCACGGCAGATTCATATTACAGGAGCGGTTCGCTGATTGATCATAAAGAAAAAGCTGACACTGCTTGTGATGTAGCGTTGAAAGATGGACATAAAGTCGATAAAGTACTTATTTTCCAACGTTATCCAGGCAAGTATTCAGCTAAAACACCGTTGGTAGAGGGGCGTGATTTTATAGTTAACGATGTTATTAAAAAGTATTATCATGCAAAGGTTGAACCTGAAAAAATGCCTGCAGACGGCACGCTGTTTCTAATGTATACATCCGGATCCACAGGTAAACCTAAAGGAGCTCAGCATTCAATAGGCGGTTATATGTCTTATGTAACCGGTACTTCAAAATATATTCAGGATATTCACCCGGAAGATGTTTACTGGTGTATGGCGGATATAGGATGGATTACCGGACACTCATATATCATTTACGGACCTCTTGCGCTGGCAGCTTCATCTGTAATTTATGAAGGAGTTCCAACTTATCCAGATGCCGGCAGACCATGGCGTGTTGCTGAAGAACTGGATGTAAATATATTCCATACTTCACCAACAGCAATTCGTGCTTTGCGACGTGTTGGACCGGATGAACCGTCAAAGTATAATTATCATTTCAAACATATGACCACTGTAGGAGAGCCGATTGAACCTGAAGTTTGGAAATGGTATTATAATGTGGTAGGGAAAAAAGAAGCTGCAATTGTTGATACCTGGTGGCAGACAGAAACCGGCGGATTCTTGTGTTCTACTTTGCCCGGTGTACATAAAATGAAACCCGGAAGTGCCGGACCGGGAGTTCCTGGTATATACCCTATCATTTTTGATGATGATGGAAAAGCACTTCCTGCAGGAAGCGGAAAAGCAGGAAACATTTGTATCCAAAATCCGTGGCCGGGTTTAATGATGACTATATGGGGTGATGATGAAAGATTTGTTAGGCAATACTTTCAACGCTATAATAAAGACCCCAAAAGTAAAAATTGGAAAGACTGGCCATATATGGCGGGCGATGGTGCTGTTGAAGCTCCTGACGGGTATTTCCGTATTCTTGGACGAATTGATGATGTTATAAATGTTGCTGGTCATCGACTAGGAACAAAAGAACTGGAGTCTGCCGCGCTTATGTGCCAGGAGGTTGGCGAAGCTGCTGTTGTTCCTGTTGCTGATCCAATAAAAGGAAAAATTCCTCATATATTTGTTTCATTAAAGCCTGGACTTAAAGCCAGCCCAGAAATACAGAAGAATGTTTCGGATACTCTGGCAAGGGAAATAGGGCCTATTGCCAAACCTGGAAAAGTTTGGATTGTTTCTGATATGCCTAAAACCCGTTCAGGGAAAATTATGAGAAGAATTCTATCAGCTGTTGCTAATAAGCAGGATGTTGGTGACGTAACTACTCTTGCAAATCCTCAGGTAGTGGATGAGATAAAGAAATTAGCATAAACTGATTTCATAAAATGGAGGTTCTTACATTTGTTTTGAACCTCCATTTTTTATATATATTCTAATATAGTTCTCACTTTTTGGGGGTTAGAATATTATGTTCAGAATAATAGCGGAAGGACTGGCGTATCAAGAACATGTCTTGCTAAAAGATGGTCAGGGGGTAATTCTTAAACCAGCCACAGAAAAGGATATTCCTTTAGTTGGTACCTTTATGAAACGCATATCAAGGGAAAGTTTACGAATGCGTTTTATGGCCTCGATTTCGGAAGTTTCTCCAGTAACAATTAAAAATCTTTGCAGCGGCGATTTTAAAGAGAATGGCTGTCTTTTGGCAATAATAGGAGAAGGCAGATTCAAAAAAGTTATCGGCCTTGGAAATTATATTGCAACAGGCAACGGGCATACAGCAGAAGTCGCATTTCTTATAGAAGATGCATACCAGGGTCGAGGTATCAGCACTATTCTGCTGGAAAGGCTTGCTGGTCTGGCAGCGGCAAACGGATTTATAGACTTTGAGGCTGAGGTGCTTCCGGATAATCAACCGATGATGAATGTCTTTAAAAGTTCGGGATTTGAAAAACACAGGGTATGGGGTTCTGACACTGTGCATTTTGAATTACCAGTAAAAGGAGGAGCACAGACATGGGAGATATCACAACTGCGTGAGAGGATTGCTGTAGCAAATTCTTTAAATCCTCTTTTAAATCCGAAAACTATCGCTGTTATCGGTGTATCTCGTAATTCATCTTCAATTGGATACCTGATATTTAAGAATATTTTAAATGCCGGCTTTAATGGAGAAGTATTTCCTGTAAATCCTAAGATAGAGTCAATTGATGGGATTGAAGCTTACTCTTCTTCAAATGAGCTGCTAGGAAAAATTGATCTAGCAGTTATTGCTGTAAGAGCTGAGAAAGTATTTGAAGTAGCTAAAGAAGCTATAGATGCAGGTGCGAAAGGCCTTGTGGTTGTCTCAGCGGGCTTTTCGGATGCAGGAGAAGAGGGAAGACAAAGACAGCGGGAACTGTTTGAACTGGTAAGAGCAAATGGGGTAAGGCTGCTTGGACCGAGTTGTCTGGGTTTAATGAATACAAACGCGGGCATAAAATTAAATGCAAGCCTGGCTCCCCAAATTATGATACAAGGTCAGGCAGGATTTTTTTCGCATTCTGCCGCCCTCGGACTTGTAGTTCTCGATTACGCAAAAGAAAAAGGATTAGGCTTTTCTACCTTTGTTTCTGCAGGTAACAGGGCGGACGTTTCGGGGAATGATTTATTACTTTACTGGGAAGAAGATCCTGAAACAAAATTTGCAATTCTTTACCTAGAAACTTTTGGTAATCCCAGAAGGTTTGTTCGTATAGCAAGAAGAATGTCATTTAAAAAGCCAATCCTTTGCGTAAAAGGAGCCAGAAGTTCTGCCGGTAAGAAAACTGTGGAAGCGAAAAGCGGAGCATCTGTTGGCGGAGAGAGAGAAATTGAGGCATTATTTCAGCAAACCGGAATTATTTTAGCCCCTAATCTTGAAGATATTTTCGATGTTGCTGTTGTACTTGCACATCAGCCTTTGCCCCTTGGAAACCGCGTAAGCATAATTGCTAATTCTTCGGGGATGGCAACTATTTTTGCGGATGCGTGCGAAACGAACGATCTGGAAATTAATGGGCCAGGGGTTATTGACCTTGGGGCATTTACTTCTCCCGATAAATATGAGGAAGCGGTTTTAAAGGCACATTTGTCAAAAAAGGTTGACAGTTTACTCGTTGGTTTTGCCTGCGTAGGAAATTGCGATACCGATATGTTTGCTGATGCAATCAAAAATGGGATTAGTAAAGCTGAAAAAAAATCCGGTCAAAAGAAGCCAGTATTACTATGCTTGATGGGAGCTGCGGGAACTATTTCGCTGATTGATGAAAATAATAATAATCATCGAAAAATTCCGTCATTTAGATTCCCGGAATTAGCTGTAAATGCTTTGGGTAGAATTGTTCGATATGTAGATTTTAAAAAACAGCCACTGGGAAATCTTGTTTGGTATGATAAAGTGGATGCAGCAAAAGCAAGACAACTTATACACCAAATATTATCGGAGGAATCTTCAACAGATAAGGTTATAGCTTTGGATAAAAATTCGACAGTTGAGTTTTTGAAGTATTTTGGAATTAAAACCACAGCTGATTTGCATTCGCATCTGGATATAGTAAAGGTTAAAATTAAACCGGACCCCTTGTTTGGACCACTGCTGGAAATAAAAGTTTCGGATCATGATACAATTTTAAGAATAACACCAATTACAGACAGAGATCTTGAAGAAACCCTGCAGCAAATTCGTTGTAGCAAAGAAAGCGGATTAAGCCAGACTATCGGTAAACTATCTCAAATGATTGAAGAAATACCCTGGCTGTGGGAACTCAATGCAAATGTTGTTCTTGAAAAAAAACCTTTAGTAATTTCAGATGTTATAATAAAAATAAAAACAGGTAAAATTGAAAGACCAATTTATTAATTATAAATACCGGGGGATTTGTTATGTTAATTGCTGAAGTAATGAAACCAGATCCTATTACTATTTCTGACAAAACAAAATTAAATGATGCTTACAAGTTGATGCTTGATAAGGGAATCAGGCATCTTCCGGTTATTAAAAACTGGAAGCTAGTAGGATTGGTTACCGACAGAGATTTGAGACTTGCGACAAGTAAACTTGCTAAGCATCCGTTTAATCCGGATACCGAGGTAGAGAAAGTGATGAGTCATCCGGTTAACACAATAAGTCCAAATGATCCTATTGAAAGAGCAACTCAAATTATGAGGGAATTAAAGATCGGCTGTTTGCCGGTTGTTGAAGAGGATCATCTTGTTGGAATAGTTACCGTAACAGACCTTCTCGATGCGTTATTAATTCTTACTGGGGTACACCGCCCGTCAGGCCGCCTTGATGTACGCCTGTCTGACAAACCCGGTGAACTAGCCAAGCTTACTGCTTTAATTGCTGAACGCAGATTGAATATTCATTCTATTTTAACTTATCCGGATAGAGAAAGTAAAGTAAGGGTAGTCTTAAGAATTGGCTCCATTGAAGTTAAATTGCTTGCTGAAGTAATCTGTAATGCCGGCTTTGAGGTGATCTGGCCAAAACATATTGCATGTGTAAAATAATTTATCATCCTAAATATAAACTCTACGATCTAGGAAAAGGCCATCCTTTTAATCCCATAAGAGCAGAAATGGTTTTGGACCTTCTGAGCGAATTAGGATATAAGGCTGATTGCATAGAACCTGAATCTGTAACTCCTGAGATGCTTTATTCAATCCATGATGAAAACTATGTAAATGCAATCGAAGCTTTGAGCAAAGGGAAAAAACTTAAAAATGATGAAATGTTCGGGCTGGGAACTCTTGATAATCCCGTGGCAAAAGGAATGGCGGAAGGAGCTAGATATCAGGCGGGCGGAACTTTACTAGCAGCAAGGCTTCTTATAAAAGGAGAGGCAAAAAAGGTCTTACAACTTGGCGGGGGATTTCATCACGCACATAAGAACCTTGCGTCAGGATTCTGTATCTATAATGATTTAGCACTTGCTATAAAAGAAATGACAAATTACGGATGGCATGTTGCCTACATTGATGTTGATGTTCATCATGGGGATGGTGTTCAGGAAATATTTTATTCTGATGACAAAGTAATGACGATATCGTTACATGAATCCGGAGAATATTTATTTCCCGGCACTGGTTTTATTCATGAACTTGGTCAGGGGATGGGTCGATCTCTGAAATTGAATGTACCATTAGATCCCTTCACTGAAGGAGAATCATATATTGAAGTAATGAACGGAATAATTGATCCGGCATTAAAATGGTTTCGCCCTGATGCACTTGTAGTTATGGTTGGGGCGGATGCTCATTTTTCCGATCCCCTTGCTGATCTTATGTTGACCACAATAGATTATGAAAATATATTCAGAAGAATACTTGGCTTTGCTGATAATTATAGTAATGGCAAAGTAATGTTTACACTCGGCGGCGGATATTCACTTACCGCTACGCCAAGAATATGGGTAATTCTTTATTTATTACTCTTAAACTTAGAAATCCCTAAAAAAATACCACTAAACTGGATTAAGAATTGGGAGAAAGTAACCGAACAAAAGCTTCCTGAATTAATGCACGATACAATTCCCGCTTTTGATCCAATTGAGCGTAAAACCGAAATAGTAAAACATAATAGAGATCTTATAATTCGAGTAAATGATTCTGTTGCTCAGTACTGGATCTGAATAATATTTGATCAAACCTTCCATCATAATTATTTACCACCTGGTCAGAAATATGGTAATGTTATAATTTTATTCTTATAAATAATTATAACCTGTCATAGGGATAGTTTTTCAAGCTATATTTACCTCTGGGAATATAGGACAAGACCAGGGTTAAGGCTCAATAGTGGCTAATAGCAGGCCAATAGCAGTACAATAGATGCCCAATAGCAGCGCAATAG
>CAYPNM010000055.1:0-17335 GCA_964412105.1 uncultured Ignavibacteriaceae bacterium
ATCCATTCCGCGAGCTGGCTGATTATATAAATTATACTGAAAAGGGATGCGAGTATGGCAGACCAGTACCCGACTTTGCTGGTTGTTGCAGATAATTTATTTCCCATTGTATACCCTCGAACTTTATTTCTTTAACAAATACAATTTTTCATCCTTATCCACTAAGAATCCGATATATTTCCCTGCAACAATCCACGCAGCTCCAAAAGCGAAGAGAGCGAATGTTTCTGCCCAATATGTTATATCTAGTCTGTCCATTATTTCTCTCGGTAATGCAGCTTTTGAAATGCCCGCACCGAGCATACAAAAAAGCATTACACAGCCGCAGGAGAAATAAATTTTGCTGCGTACGCCCTTTTTACCTGGCTGGTTTTTGGTATTCTTGCGGAAGGGACCGAAACAGAAATAAGCAAGAAGCAAAAATAAAGTGACGGCGGCTCCGTAATGAATGTATGATTTTAAGTTTGCTTCACAGGTGTCGCAGGCTGTTGGACAAACAGCAATAACCAGGGCGGCTGCTCCCGCAATTTTGCTGATTACGGATTCCGTAGTTGAATGTCCGTTGTAAGCCCACAGAAATGAGCCGACTATGAACAGCATTCCTACAAAAATATCTCTCGAGTTAGTGTAATATGAAGCACTGATTGATGTAAGATTAGTAGAGGCTATTAAAGGCACGGCGATTGGCAATAGGAATGCGATTATGCCGACAAGCAGCCGAAGAGCACGGTAGTCAAATACGGGATTCCTGTTTCCTTTTTGCATTTTGCTGCTTCCTTAATATTAAAAAATTTTATTTGATGTTTAATAATCTATCGAACATATGCCGTTGCATTTAAAGGGTGCAGGTCTTGAGCATTCATCGGGATTTCCTCTTTAGTTTTTGCCGCTTATTCTCGATTTATCCTGCCCCAAAAGTCTTAAAAAACTATAACTTAAATATATAAACCATACCGACCACCCTATGTGAAAGAATCTTTGTTTCAATCCGATATAATTTCCTAACAGATCAGGCAGATAAACCGAAAATCCAAGTATCATTATTAAAAAACTTAATATGGCGATTTTCTTATTCATTGCCGAAAGGCCTTTGCCTTTCCACAATAATAAACTTAGTAAAGGCGAGAATATAAGAAGAATTGAAGGCATCCCCATTATTTCGTGCAATCGCAGGGGCAAAGGAAATATCGCCGCACCTGCTATTGATACCGAATAAGTTAAAATCAATATCACAGGAATAGTGCTCAGGTTAAAGACCCTGCAGGTTTTATACAGGCCCAATACAAAAAATAAACTTAATATTGAGCATAAGATTAGTCCCGAGGTAAAAACAATTTGTGAACTTGTTCCTGAAGCACCTAATTCACTGACCATCCTTGTTAGATGATTATAGCTGCCTAAAATGAAACCGCAAACAAATAATGTAAGCCAGAAAGCAAAAGGAATAATAATCCCGGCATATAGTAAATATTTTGTGCTCATATCTTATTATTTTACTTTCTCCGGATTTGTGGAAAGGCTTAATATTTTGCGGCGTGTAACCGGCCTAATTTGGCAAATTAACTTTGTACTTTTCTTCCAGAAGCGTCTTTTCGCATTTTTGCCAGTCAATTAAACCAAACCAGCCAAATATAAAAACTACCGGAACGGCTATAAACAGAATTGAATAAAATAATTCAGCCTTGCTGTGTATAACAAAAATAATTATCGCAGAAACCGGCAGCCCAAGGAAGATACTGAATTTTAACATCTGTGTTATTTTGTCCGGATGTTTGTCATGCCATTTGTTTATTCTCTTCGGCCTGCTGGACTCGATAAATTCAATAAGAAGGATTACGCCAATAATCAGTAATACAATGCCTATCCATTCTTTGGTGATAGTTCCTTTGGATGATGTAAATATTGCTATAAAAGCTATAAAGATGATATGTGGAGCATATTTTTTTAACTTTTCCATAATGAATGTTTTCTTTATAAATAAGGTATATTCTAAATTTATTGTACTCTCCCTTCGTTTGCAATAAATATTTTAAATTTCTCGCTGCATTATTACCACAAGCAAGCGAAGGGCGCGGTAGTCAAATACGGGGTTTCTGTTTCCGTTTTAATTTTTTTACTGTGTTAATAGTGATTTCTCATATTGATCTAATATATTTTCTAAAGTCAATTTTCTTAAACTATCTTGTTGTGCTAATGATAATTTCCAATTGTTATGGTAGATTAAACTCTCCCAAGTACCATAAGAAGCATTAGGAAGGATAATAAATCTATCCCCAAAGAGATTCCTATTTTCATTTACTTTTTTTATCCTTTCTTCATTAGTAGCTGCTCGAAAAATATCAGAAAAATCTTCGAGACTATCGCCTATTAAAAGTATAATTTTATGTTTTGATGATATCCTTTTTCTTCTTGGCTCTTTGTCTGATATTTCTTTCTTTAAGTAAATATTATCTTTATTCACTTGTGGAAAACCATAATAATTTAGGTTCCTAATAAGTGCATCCATTTGACTATAATTTCTATTTGAAACATAAAATATTTTGATACCCAATGAATCAATGTATTTTAAGAAATCTAATGCTCCGTTTATAGGTTTGCAGCTTGCTGAATTTATATAATCATTCCAGCCTTTTGCAAAAGATAAATTTTGCATTATCATTTTTATCTGAAAAATTGAGGTTTCTAGAACGGTTTCATCAACATCAACTATAATAGCTTCATTATCTTTTAATCCATTTAGTTTACAATAATCGTTTACTTTTTCCTTTGCTATATTATATGCTTGATATTGTAATGCCTTATTTTCAGCGGCTATCTGTGCATATAGGGTAGAAAGGACCATATGTTCATATTTAGATTTTTGAGAAATATTAATATTGTAATTTGACGAATACCCAAATGAAAATAAAAGTGTAATTGCCAAAATGAGTAAAAGTAATTTTTTATTTTTCATAATATTTCTTTATTTATTATAATAATTTTAATTAGAGACTGTAGGAATCTTATCAAGAGATTCGAATATTTGTAATCCTTTTTTTGTAGCTCGCTCTTTTTCCACATTAGCTCCTGGTGATTCTCCAATAAAAAAAAGAGCGTCGCAAAACTCGAGCCATTTGAAATCGATATTCTTAAAATGTTCAACATTAAATCTGGCATCCATTTCCCACCCGTGCAACATTGTATGTGGTATAAATGGGAAATGTCCTTTCAATGCTATTTCCTTGCCTATTCTTCTTGCCTCCTCGACATTTTTATCTATCTCTGCTTTTGATTTATTATCGCCATACGGACCTGCAATGAATATTCTAAGACCAGGTGATTTTTTAATAGCAAAATAAGTTTCACGATTATACCAGAAATCAATTATAAATGCTATTGCAGAAATTGTAATTAAGGCGTATATGTTGTTGTAGTCCAAATTTATGGAAATGAGAATAAACGCAATAAAAACTATATTATGCAAGATATATTCACTAAAAGTATCATCCATTATCTTCCAGAATGCAGCAAGCAATACCAACCAGATAGAGTCAATAGCACAAATTATCAATATAAGCCATTCTGTGTATATTAAATTTTGATAAATCAGGGCAAAAATGTAAAATGATATAGCTTGAATAAAAAAGCCAATAGAATCTATAATGATTTTTGGCCTTCTAATTTCAATTTCAATGTCATAAGTCATTACTCTATATGCGCCAATAAAAAATCTAGTAATGAATGAAAAAAAGATTAAAAATAGTGTTGTCTTTTCCCAATTTGGAATTGCAAAATTATCACTAACTATAAAAAGTCGCTTAATGGCTTCCGTAAATGCTAAACTTATTACTAGCACGTAAATTAGTCGAACGGCCATTCTTACTGATTTTAGATATTCTAGCATTTGATAACCCCTTAATGATTGTTAATAATAATTTTGTACCATTGTTTTTGAATCATTTACAAAGTTGTTGCCTCCAAAATTATAAGTAGTGGGGATTAATTTAAATTATTAGAAATAGCAAGCTCCCCGAATGATTATGTATTATTAAAATTCAACAAATTTTTATATAAAAGCAACAAATTTTGATTTACGCATGGCTAAATCCATTTTAATTGATTACCTGAATAATCATGGCTATTTTTAGATATGGATTCAAAACGATATAACAATATTAAGCTTGCTGCGGGTATTTCAGAGGGAATAGTAACGTTCATTTTAATCCTTGCCTTTGTCTGGGCGGGATTAAGCCTGAAGCTCGAAAACCTCATTTCCGTCACCTATTCGAATAATTACCTGGTATTTATCCTGTTTGTGCTCATCTCCGGATTTGCGCTGGGAGTGCTCTTTTTCCCGTTAAGCTATTACAAGGACTTTTACCTCGAACATAAATATAATCTTTCAAACCAGACATTCTGGAAGTGGATACTGGAAGACCTGAAAGCGCTCGGCGTCTCGCTGGTGATCGGCATACCGCTGCTGCTGGCATTTTATTACGTAATGAACCGCTTCGGGAATCTCTGGTGGCTGCCGTTTGCAATCCTGCTTTTTATAGTTTCTGTAATTCTTGCGAGAATAGTTCCCGTTTTTATTCTGCCTCTTTTTTATAAAGTAACCCCGATTGAAAACGAAGAGCTGAAGAACCGGATAACCAGCCTTGCCGTGGACGCCGGAATAAAGGTGCAGAACGTTTATAAGTTCGATATGAGCAAGAACACTAAAAAAGCCAATGCCGCATTCACGGGCATCGGCAAATCAAAAAGAATTCTGCTCGGCGACACGCTGCTTGAAAAATATACGGATGACGAAATTGAAACAGTGATTGCGCACGAGCTCGGTCATTATAAAAGAAAACACATTATCAAAAATATTATCATTGGCACCGTTTCAAGTTTTCTTACATTATTTTTAATATCATATTTTTACCAGCTCTCATTAAAATGGTTCGGCTTTGCAGAGATCACAAAGATCGCCGCGCTCCCGCTTTTATCTTTATGGATGATGATAATAGGGCTGATACAAACTCCGTTATCGAATTTACTCTCAAGGAAATTTGAATACGAAGCCGACGAATATGCAATTACTTCTTCCGGCAAACCGGAAGCTTTTAAAGCCACGCTGGAAAAACTGACGGAGCAGAATCTCGGCGACAAGGAACCGCATCCGTTTGTGGAATGGTATTTTTACAGTCATCCCTCAATAAAGAAGAGAATAGGTGCGATTGATAATTTTATTGCGGGGAATAGCGGTAAGCTGGATAAGCAGATAGTGTATTAGTTTTTAAAACTCAACCCCCTTTCGTTCCCCCTTCTCTTAATAAGAGAAGGGGGAAGCGGGTGGTGAAAAAAGAAGGAAATTAATTGTTTAACATACTCAGACTTATACTTATCGGCCTGTGGGTTGAGTTCGTTTCCTTCTTTGCCCTGTTATTCGCATTTATTGACAGAAGCTACCGTCTTTACTTTTTATGTAACGGCCCTTTCAGCAATGGGATATTAAAGTTAGCCGGCATTAAATATGAAACTTCCGGGATGGAAAATATTGAGAAGGGAAAAGCTTATATTTATGTGTCTAATCACAGCAGCCAGTTTGATATTTCTGTTTTGCAGTCATCTATTCCGGGTAATGTAAGTATGTATTTCAAAAAAGAGCTTGCTAAAATTCCGCTTTTCGGCTGGCAGCTCTGGGCAGGACCTTATGTAATGATCGACAGGAAGAATCCCGATAGTGCGCGGAGAAGCCTGGAAAAAGCAAAGTGGCTTTTGAACGAAAGAAAGGTATCTGTATTGCTTTTTGCTGAAGGTACCCGAAGCGAAACCGGTGAAATTCAGCAGTTCAAGCGGGGCGCCTTTAATCTCGCGGGGAAAGTCGGCTTCCCGATAATTCCTGTTTCAATTAGCGGTTCGCATAAAATTATGCAGAAGGGAAGTCTGAAAATAAATCCCGGTATAATAAAAGTTCATTTTGATAAACCTGTAAGCACTGAAAATATTAACACCCGCCAGGATGAAATTGACCTGATGAATAAAGTGCGGGAGATAATAATTAAAAATCATTCAATGGATTAAATAGATTTATGGCTGTAACCAAAAAAGATGTGGAATATATTGCCGGCCTGGCAAAGCTTACATTCAAAGAAGAGGAGCTTGAGAAGTTCACCGGGCAGCTCAATGAAATTCTGGCTTACGTCGAAAAGCTGAACGAACTCGATACTACAAATGTAGAGCCGCTTTCACATCCAATTGAGGGAAGCAATGTATTCCGTGAAGATGTTGTTAAACCTTCGCTCGACAGGGAAGAGGCGTTGAAAAATGCGCCCGACAGGAGCGAACTTTTCTTCAAGGTTCCAAAAGTTATCGGCGGTGAATAATATATGGTAATCGGAGTAATTCCTGCCCGTTTCGCCTCAACAAGACTTATGGGGAAACCTCTCGCAGATATCGGCGGCAAACCGATGATACAGCACACATACGAAAGCGCTTCAAAGTCAAATCTGATCTCTAAAGTCATAATTGCTGTGGATGATAAGAAAGTCCTCAAGGTTGCCGAAGGCTTCGGTGCGGAAGTTATTATGACTCCCAAAAGCATGGCAACAGGATCGGACAGGATTGCTTTTGCAGCCAAGTATTATAAGGATGCTGAAATTATTGTTAATATCCAGGGGGATGAACCTTTTATCAGCGGAACTATGATCGACCAGGCAATTGAACCGCTGGTGTTTGATCCGAAGGTTAATGTTTCGACCCTCGCAAAAAAGATTGAGGATCTGAAGGAATTAAAATCCCCTTCGGTAACAAAAGTAGTCTTCGATTACAATAACTATGCTCTTTATTTCTCCCGCTCGCCGATTCCATATGTAAGAGAAGCAAAAACCAATATAGAGAGAATAACAAAGGGCGATATTTACAAACATATCGGGCTTTATGTTTACCGCAAGGAAGCATTGGAAAGATTTTCAAAGCTGGAGCCGACCGACCTGGAGAAGATAGAAAAACTTGAGCAGTTAAGAATGCTGGAAAACGGTTTCAAAATAAAAATTGTAGTAACGGAATTTGAATCGATAGCTGTAGATACACAGGAAGATCTTGAAAGAGCACGGAAATATTATAATAAGTACGTGAAAGGAAATGACAAGACCGGGTAAAATAAATATTGCGAATATTCCCACTCCGCTTGAGGAGATTGAATTTGAAGGCAAAAAGTTTCTCATAAAAAGAGACGATCTCACCGGAGTCGAGCTTTCGGGCAATAAAGTCAGGAAGCTTGAGTACCTTATTTACCAGGCAAAAAAAGAAAAAGCCGATATGGTTTTTACGTGCGGGGGAGAGCAGTCGAACCACGCAAGGGCTACCGCAATTGCTGCTGCCAGAGCAGGGATAAAATCAAAGCTATTCTTGTGGGGAAGCGATGCAAAAAATGCCGACGGAAATCTCTTCTTTGATAAACTGATAGGCGCTGAAATTTCATTCCTTAATAAAAAAAATTATTCCGAAGTAAATGAAATAATGTTCGAAGAAAGGGATGCGCTCATAAAAAGAGGTAAGAAGGTATTTGTAATCCCGGAAGGCGGATCTACAACACTCGGCATATGGGGATACCTGGATGTGATCCACGAATTAAAAAAACAGGTAGATCTTAAAAAGATAGACGGAATTTGTCTGGCGGCAGGCACCGGCGGAACGGCTGCGGGTCTGCTGGTTGGAATTGCGCAGTTAAAATTAAATCTTAAAGTTTATGCCGTAAATGTTCTTTATTCTAAGAAAGAGATTCACAATAAAATTATGAATCTTGCAGAAGGCTGTGTTCTTGATTATAAATTAAAATGCCGGATAAATGAAAAGAATCTTGTTATTCTCGACGGCTACTCAAAAGAAGGATATAAAAATATTACGGATAAAAAGCTCAGGCTGATTAAAAGATTTGCACAATACTCGGGAATTATTTTAGATCCGGCATACACAGGTAAGGCGTTTACTGCTTTTTATAAGAATTTTCTCTTTTCAAAAAAGAAGGTAATCTTTCTGCATACCGGGGGACTTTTCGGGGTTCTCGGGAAGAGAGGGAAGTATTTGAAGGTTTAAGAGAATTAACCCCTTTCGTTCCCCCTTCTCTTGAACTTGCCCGCCTCTGGCGGGAAGAGCAGTCGGAAGTGAAGCTCCTTTTAATACTTTGCCAAACTGCTATATTAACATTATTTTTAAAGTATGGATTGTATTTTTTGCGATATAATACAGAGAAAATCACCGGCTGAAATTATTTATGAAGATGAGAAAGTGATTTCGTTCCTGGATATCCGACCTATTAATTATGGGCACACGCTGGTAATTCCAATAAAACACTACGAGGATTTTGTTTCTGTTCCGGCAGATGAAATGAATGCTGTTATAAATGTTACCCAGACTATTTCAGAGGCCGTAAGTAAGAGCCTTAAGGCTGATGGATTCAATATAATTGCCAATAACGGAGCTGCTGCGGGGCAAAGAGTCTTTCATTTTCACTTCCATATAATTCCGAGATACAATACTGATAATTTTCATTTTCGGCCAATATTAAAAAATTACAAAAACGGTTCTATGAAGGAAATCGCCGATAAAATTCGCAGTGCCGTTACCAAATAGAGGAAGCATTATTATGGCAAATAAAATAAGAGTGTTAGTAGCCAAAGCAGGACTTGACGGTCACGACAGGGGAGCTAAAGTAATAGCGGCTGCGCTTCGCGATGCCGGTATGGAAGTTATTTATACGGGTCTCAGGCAAACACCTGAAATGATAGTTGAAGCTGCTGTTCAGGAGGATGTCGATGTTATTGGTATCAGCATTTTATCAGGCGCACATATGACGATCATGCCCAAGATATTGTCGCTTATGAAGGAGAAGGGTATCAATGATGTACTGCTCACCGGCGGGGGTATCATACCTGAAGAAGATATAAAAGAATTGAAGAAAATGGGGGTGGGTGAATTATTCACTCCCGGTGCCGCAACTACCGCAATTGCGGATTATATCAAGAAATGGGTTGCTGAAAACAGGAACAATTAAATTACTTGAAAGTTTACGGACTGGAATTAGATAAAAAGCCGCTTTATTGAGCGGCTTTTATTTTTGCCTGAGATGATAAAAATTCCTGGAGCTTATTCAGATTTCCTCTCGCGTTTTTGTTTCCATTGATGTGTGCTTCTTTATCAATGATATTTCCGTTCGCATCAACTACTCCTTCGTGACAGAGATAACAGGCAGTAATAGGAGCGTAAAGGTGGCCTGTTGGAGGAATACCATGGCAGGTACCGCATGAATCCTGTGAACCATCCATTATATTCCAAGTCGGAGTAAAATTATTCCCAACTATTTTATCTGCTGTGTAAGCAAACTGGTTTGTAGCAACCGCATCTGATTTTTTGAACTCGAAATTACCGTGACAGTATGTGTTAGCACAGGTTGCCGTGGTTGGATTAAAAGTGGCATTTGATGCACCATTTGTATCAGCTAAACCCGTAAAAACTACTGTTGCCGGTCCCTGACCAATATGCCCGGGATCGTCGTACTTCTTGGGAACAACATGGCAAGTTGTACAAGTAACAGCTCTGCTAATAGTGTTTTCGTAAAGATGGGTTTCGTGGGCACCAACTGTTGCCAATGAAGTCGATGATCTGCCGTAAGTATCTCTTGGAGGCGCTATCTTTGTTGAATCGTTAAAATCTCCGTGGCAGGTATTGCAGGCTTTCGGTCCTGCTGCCTCAGTATGGCATTGATAACAACTTTGTCCTGTTATGCCTCCGGTAAGCGATGCAGAATGACACTGAATGCATTCTGAAAAACTCCATCCGTTTTGTCTTACCAGGTTACCGTGAAAATTCGGAGAACTCGGATCGATAATACCATTTTTATGTACCGTAAGAACCGGTGCAGTAGTGTTAATATTATCCCTCACATCACTGCAGCTATAAATAAGCAATCCAAGTGAAAGTAATATTAAACTATTTCTGATCAATAATTTCATTTTAAATTCCAGTATTATCTACCATTGCTGCCATGACAATATCCACAGAACCCGACTCCCGCAGGAGAACTGGGTGATGAACTTGTATGGCATGTGAAACAAACCGAAGCATTGGACGTATGCCAGTCGCCATATGTATCGTGCATATAACCGGCCGGATGAGTTCTCGGATTAGTACCTTTTATTCCATCGCTGTCGAGATGACATGTAATACATGTCGGATCAGCTCCCTGAACATCGTGACAGGCAACACATGTTTCCATATCTCTTCTGGCCATAATGGCGTGGATTCCACCGCCGCTTCCGACGCCTATCGTAACAAAATTTGGCTCAAGGTGAGATGCCGGTTCAATTCCGCCAAGTGAGAAATCACCGTCATTGCCCTGGTGACATTTTGCACAAAATGTTTCAATATTGTGGCAGGTACGGCATTCATCAGTTTTACCCTTTGCATCAATACCATGAGTGAACTGGTAACCCAGTACGTGTACCCTTGTAATCTTCTGCTGCTTTGTCCCGTCTACAAAGTTATTTGGCTCGTACGGCTTGAAAAAATTATTCTTTGAGTTGTTTTCGGTAATCATAGTTGTAGAAACGTGACATTCCTGACAGGAAGTATTATCGTGACACATTGCACAATTTGCATTAATAGAATTCGCAGCGAACCTGTGGCTTTCTCTCCACGATGGTACCCTGTGAGAAACAGGTAAGAGATTAGCTGTAGAGATGTGACACGATTCACAATAATTAGGAGCAATTTTTGTATTGCTGTGGCAGGAATAGCAGTCTTCCATAACCGGGTTTGTCTGCTTTGCCTGGAAAGCATAATCAACCTGACCAATTCCTTTGTGACAGGTTTGGCATTTTATCTTATTTTGTCCAACGTGCAGGCTGTGATTAAAATATATATTATCAGGCTTCTGCTGAATCAATGGTTCATTGATATCCTCATAATGGCAGGTTGAGCAATTTTTTTCATCTTCTACATCGTGGCAGTTTGCGCAGTTATCGTGATTTGGCAGAAGTCTGTCGCTTAATTTTGTACTCGTTGGAACCATTGTATGGCAGTCCTCACAAGCCACACCATTATCGGTATGCAGCTTATGTGAAAACTTAATTATTTTATCATTATGACCCTGATCATCCTGTGAAGAAATTCCTTTAAATGCCGAAAGGAAAAGTAAAACCAATACTGATGGAATTAAGACGATATATAAGTATTTAAATTTCATTTATGCTTCTAAAAATTTGTATTAAACCAGTAATTGGCTTTAAAGAAAACCCTGAAATCGTTGTTGTAAATTTTATTATCCATATACTGCGCCTGAACGTCAAAGGATAATATTCTTATTGGCCGGTAATTAAATCCTGCAAGCACCGTAACCAGATGATTGGTAGGATCAAGTGTCGACAGTCTGTATTGAGTAAAGGCAATCCCTACCGAAGGTGTCAGCACACCATCAAAAAATGTTTTTGCCGAGTAGCCAGAGAGAGAAAATAATTCTCCTTCATAGCCTAGGGTTTTTCTGAATGTAACGTTTCCGTAATTAGTGTTTACTCCAAGTGTAATACGCTGTGAACCAGCATCCCTGTATTCCACATCGCCGACTCTTGCCGAGAGCCAGAATGATTTGTCAAAAAAGTACTCAGCTCCGAGTTCATACTCCTTTGTGTTGCCGTAATCAAACACTGAAAAGATCGAGTTATATCTTATTAGCGGCTGCCTGTAATTAAAGTAAGCTGAAAAGTGAATATTCTCCAACTGCTCATATGTTCCTGCAAATTCAAACTTGGATGTTGTCTTGTAGTTTAAATCATAGTCATATCTTGTGTCGATTGTAAAAAGGTTACTCTGATTATAAACTACTTCTGCATTTGCGAATTGAAACTGGTTGGAATTCTCCCGGATTAAAACGGTTATAGGATTAAGGTTTTCATCCAGTCTGGTCGCATAATAATCAAGCGGCTTAAAGTTTTTATTAACGTACCCCAGTGAAACATCGAAATTTTTTATTGCTGATGTTTGAAACTTGCCACCTGCAATGAAATTATCATTCCACCCTTTGCTGAGCTGAAATTTCTGGTAAGCCGGAACATTTAAACCATAATATCCGGTAACCTTATAATCTCCTTTTCTAATATCAACGTTTATTCCGTCCATTATCCCGCCGGCAACAGAGTTGAAGATCGGCTGCCTTCCCAGCCTGACAGTAAAAAGCTTAAGCAGTTTTCTACCTTCAACATAGAAGTTATAGACCCTCAACCGGGGATCATCCACCTGAGGATTTACAAAGTCGTGTTCGAAATCGCCGTATGATCTCACAGAGAAATTGTCTTTATTAAAATTCAGGCTGACGGATTGAAAGGATAGGAGGTGCGTTTCAGCAGAAGAGGCGGAATCATATCTTTCATATGTATAGAAGGATGATGATATCCGCCCGTTTAAGTTCTGTGGATATGTTGAAATTAAAGACCCTAAAAAAAGGGCAATAAGTATCGTGGATTTTTTCATAATCAATTTCAACATCTTTTCTGCATTAACCTAAAGAATTATTTACTTGCTGGGATTGTATGTTTAATCTTATCCCACATAGCAGCAAAATCTGCTTTCTTTGGATCAAATGTCGGACTATCCGCATTATGACATGATTTGCACAAAGCAACGCGTGCTTCTTCAGTGTCATAAAACTTGAGCCCGTTTTCTTCTGCAAGCTTCTTATCTTTCATAACCTTCAGGCTCTTGTAGTCAGCGCCGGCACCATGGCAGGTTTCACACTGTACGCCATCTTCCATTTTGAATTTGCCGGTTAATAATGATGCATCAACATCATAACCGCTAACGTGGCATTTGAGGCAGTCTTTTGTTTCAACTGCTTTAGTTGTAAAACCTTTAGCTTTTGCGATGCTGTCAGCTTCTGCAGTTTTTAATGTTTCATAAGCTTTGGAATGCGCACTAGCTTTCCAGATTTCATATTGTTGGCCTTGTTTTTCAGTATGATGACACATTTTGCATGTTTGAGCGCCAACGAATGCGTGTTGAGTCGGAGCAGTTCCCTGTGCGAGAACCATTGGAACAGCAAAGACTGCAACAAAGAGAGCAACTTTTTTTAACATATTTTCACCCTTTATTTTTCTTGTGGATACTAGAAATTTAAGTAAACTGAATCGAAGAGTCCATCTGCACTTTTATAAAAAGTATGCATATGGACTCTCCTCTGGAAATAATTATTTAAGTAATACCATTTTTTTAACCATTACAAAATTCTTTGATTCTATTCTGTAGAAATAAATTCCAGATGCAAAATTGCTAGCGTTCCAGGTATAATTATAAGTTCCCGCAGCAAGGTTTTTATTGACTATTACACCTATCTCTCTGCCTACCACATCATAAACTGTCAGTTTAACGTTGCCTGCTTCCGGAATAGAGAATTTAATCTGTGTAGTCGGATTAAATGGATTCGGGTAATTCTGGCTTAAGCTGTACTGCTTTGGCAGAGTATTAGTTACATTGTTTACTGCTGTCGCCGTAGGATTATAAAGCGCTATTGCATCACCTATTAACTTTTGTACAAGCTTTGTATTATGAATTCCGAAGCTGCCTTCGCTGACACAGGCATTGTAATTATAATTTGCCTTTAAAAAAGCATCTGTTGAGGAATCAGCGGGCGATGATTTATCCAGTTTATCTTTTAAAACCGCCAAGAGACTATCGGTTACTGTCTGAGCTCTTCTGAAGTCAAACATTTTTGCGTGGTTTGAAGTATCAACAGAAGTATAATAATCCGAATGACATTTGGCACAAGCCTGTACTCTTGGTTCAAATGTGTGACCGTGTGCGACATTTCCAAATATATCTTTATCATCAGCATTTAAGTGGCAGTCGATGCATCTTTGGGTAGCGGCAAAAGTGTGAGCGGAGTTTTGATATACGGTATCTCTTCCAACTGATCTTAATTCTGCAGCACTATATCTCCAGCCAAAATTTGGTGCGCCGCTTAAGCAGCCGGATGTTGACTGATGCGGTGTTGTATGTATATCGGGAACTGCCGGAAGCGTAGAGTTATTGTGACACATATCACAAACAACAAACTGGGCAGTTATTGGTATTCTTAATTGTTGAACCCCATTCTTTGCCGAGTGAGGATCGTGACAAACAACGCAGGTGATCGGCTGTATATCAGGGCTGTTGCTGGCAACGATGATTTTATCATAGTAAGGTTTTCCTTCATCTGCACCGTCAGCAAATGTAAAGAATGTTCCATTGATATAAGCTGCAGCATTCTGCGCGACGTGACATTTTGCACAGCTAGCAGTTTTTGTAACGAGTCCGCCTGCAGCAGTCAGCGATTGAGCGTGCTTTGATACTGCCCATTCTTCATAAAATCCATGGTGACTTCCATTGTGACACGTACCACAAAGTTCTGCCGAGTAATCAAGTTTGTTTACTCCTGTAAAATCAAAATGCTTTGTATAATCTGTCCATAGAGTATCAGGTTGGGTTCCGTCATTTATTGCGTTTGGATCATATTTCCCGAGGTTTCCATGGCAGGCTTCGCATTGAACATTCTTGGTTCTGTTCCAATTCTTTACATCAGTGGGAGTATAATTTGGAGTTACCGTTGAGTCTAATTTAACATATTCATCAGCACCAAATGTTATTGCTGATGTATTCCACCCTGTTGTATGGCAGGGTAGACAACTATATCCGAAATGAGATGATTGCGCAAATCCCGAGTCTGTAGCGAAAGAATGTCTTGTCTCTTTCCACGAGTCCCATTTAGGAGTTGCTATTCCATTTGCACTATGGCAGGATGCGCAGGAAACTCCCTGATTGGTAATATCTGCGCCTGTTCCGACACCTAAAACATATCCTGTTGCCTGCCCCTGGCCAAATGTCAAGGAAAAGGCAAAAATTGCTGTAGAGAATGTCAGCAGTAACTTAGTTTTCATAATTATTCCAATCAAAAAACAGGTATGTCCGATACCAGTCGGGCGGGTTTATACAAATAATAAACCAGCAACAATTGTTGAAAAACGGCACATAATCGAAGCTTTTTTTTCCATTTAAGAGAATCACAATAATCCATTCTCTTAACGAAGAAAAATTAAACACTGAATAAATGCAATATTTACAAGCCCGTTGGATAATATTAAAAAAATATTTTAAACATACCACAATTAAATTGCGGTCAGTTAAAAATAGGATTTTATGTTCTCAGTATGAGATTTGATTTTATATCTTTGAGGATGGCTCCTAAATCCATTAAAACTGACTATTTACGCGCTTTTTGAATTGATATTCAGGGTCTGTTTAAGTAATTTTGGAGATAAAATTCAATCTAGGAGTTAATCTCATGGCAATAAAAATAGGAATAAACGGATTCGGTAGAATTGGCAGGTTAGTATTCAGACGCAGCCTTGAGCTTGGAGGTTTTGACTTTGTAGGTATCAATGATCTAACTGATGCAAAAACTCTGGCTCATCTTCTAAAATATGATTCCGTACATGGTAAATTCAATGGTGAAATAAAGGTCGAAGGAAGTGATATAATAGTTAACGGTGATAGAATAACCATTACAGCCGAAAAAGATCCGGCTAATCTGCAGTGGAAAAAACTCGGTGCAGATATTGTAATTGAATCAACAGGTATATTCAGAACCAAAGAAGCTTGTATGAAACACATTGACGCCGGAGCAAAAAAAGTAATTCTTACTGTTCCTTCAAAGGGTGAAGTGGATGCAACTGTTGTTCTCGGTGTAAATGATGATGTGATCAAAGGGGATGAAAAGGTAGTATCAAACGCTTCCTGTACGACAAATTGTCTGGCGCCAATGGTTAAAGTTTTAAATGATGCATTCGGAATAGAGCGAGGCTTTATGACAACGGTGCATTCATATACAAATGATCAGAGATTACTTGACCTGCCTCACAGTGATTTAAGAAGGGCAAGGTCTGCCGCGCTTTCAATAATTCCCACAACTACCGGAGCCGCCAAAGCGGTAACCAAAGTTATTCCGGAACTTAAAGGCAGACTCGACGGGTACTCGTTGCGAGTTCCGACGCCCGATGGTTCAATTACTGATTTTGTAGCGGTCCTGAAAAAAGAAGTTACTGTTGAAGAAGTGAATGCTGCGGTTAAGAAAACAGCCGAAGGAAAAATGAAGGGTATACTTGAGTATACAGAAGATCCGATAGTTTCTGCAGATATAGTAGGAAATCCTTCTTCGTGTGTTTTTGATTCTCTATCAACTATGGTTAATGGAAATCTGGTTAAAGTTGTTGGATGGTATGATAATGAATGGGGTTATTCCTGTAGAGTTGTTGATCTGCTTTCCAAAATTTCTAAGTAGTATTTAATACAAGGCGAAGATACCTTCGCCTTTTTAATTTATTACGGGGAAAAAATGATATGAACAAACTAACTATAGATAAAGTAGATCTAAAAAATAAAAGAGTTTTAGTCAGAGTTGATTTTAACGTTCCTCTTGATGAAAATTTAAATATCACCGACGATATTAGAATTACTTCATCAATCCCGACAATTAATAAAATAATTGCGGACGGCGGGAAAGCAATTTTAATGAGTCATCTCGGAAGACCCAAGGGGAAAGTTAATCCGAAATACAGCCTGAAACCTGCGGCTAAAAGGCTGGGAGAATTATTAAAAAAAGATGTCAAACTCGCGCCGGACTGTATTGGTGATGAAGTTAAGAAAATGGTTGACATAATGTCATCAGGTGATGTTATCCTTTTGGAGAATTTGAGATTCCATGAAGAGGAAGAAAAGAATGATCCGAAATTTTCAGAACAACTCGCTTCACTTGGAGATGTTTATATAAACGATGCTTTCGGTTCAGCTCATAGAGCACACGCTTCAACTGAAGGCGTTACTAAATATATTAAAATATGTGCAGCCGGTTACCTTATGCAGAAGGAGCTTGATTACCTTGGACCGGCCGTTTCGGATCCTAAAAGGCCCTACTGCGCAATTATAGGGGGGGCAAAAATTTCCGGCAAAATAGATGTAATCAATAATCTCCTTCAGAAAGTTAATACAATGATCATTGGCGGCGGAATGGCATTTACATTCTTTAAAGCTCAGGGCAAGGAAATCGGCAAATCTCTGCTTGAGGAAGAAAAGATTGATCTTGCGAAAGAATTACTGGAAAAAGTTAAGAAGACAAATGTTAAGTTCTTGCTTCCGGTTGATGTAGTTGTAGCCGATGAATTTAAGAATGAGTCACCGGCCAAAACCGTTGAAATAGATAATATACCTTCTGAAAAAATGGGATTGGATATAGGCCCTGAAACAATTAAATTGTTTAACAGCGAGATTAACAAATCGAAAATGGTAGTCT
>CAYPNM010000056.1:0-17177 GCA_964412105.1 uncultured Ignavibacteriaceae bacterium
GCGATGCAATTTTTATATCCAGTTTCTGACGTGTCTCCTGGAAGTACATTTCCGCAGTGTTTACAGAGATGTATATATACACTGCTGATATCACAAGAAGAATCAACAGAAATACTGCAGATATTTTCCAGAACAATGAGTTAAAAAAGTCTTTCATTGTTTAAAGATTAGAGTTTGTCGTTAAAACGATACCCTACCCCCCATGTAGTTAGAATAAATTTAGGCTCGGAAATGTTATCCTCTATTTTATTCCTCAATCTATTTATATGAGAATTTACTGTATGCTCGTAACCGCTGTATTGTGTACCCCATATCAGGTTAAGAAGATTTTCCCTGGTGTATGTTCTTCCCGGATGCGATGCCATTAAATAAAGCAGTTCAAATTCTTTTTGAGTTAGTTCAATCCGTTTGTCGTTTAAAAGCACTTTTCTATTCGTATTATCAATTACAAGGTTATCGTATTTCAGATCCTTTTTATCTTCTTTTTCCTGCGCAAGTGAATCAATTCTCCTGAAAATAGCTTTAACTCGTGCTATGAATTCTCTTATGCTGAAAGGTTTTGTCAGGTAATCATCTGCGCCGAATTCTAAACCGAGTACTTTATCTGTTTCTTCAGACTTTGAAGTCAGCATAAGAATAGGTGTATTGATTTCCTGCTTCCTTAATTCTTTGCAGATTTCAAAACCATCCATATTTGGCAGCATAATATCCAGTACTATAAGATCGAATTTTTTTCCCTTGGCTTCATTAAAACCTTTTAGTCCGTCGAATTCTTTGTAAATATCACAATTCAGATCGCTTAAATGAATTTCGAGCAGACCGGATATTTCTTTATCATCTTCAATAATTAGTACTTTTTTCATTCTCGTTAATAATATGTAATTCTAATTTTGTGATTAATAAAACAATAGTAATTTATTCAAAAATAAGCACTAATTGTAACAGAATTATCACACTGATTAATTTCTTCTATTTTAGTATAATTTTTAATTACATTTTATAAATTCGCAGTCATAGAAATAGATTAATTCAAAAAATCGGGATAATAATGAAATCAGATGAGCTTAAACTTGCGTTTGTAACCGGCACGAGCTCTGGCATTGGTCTGGCAGCAGCGTATGAATTGTTAAAGCGACGCTGGGAAGTAATAGGAGTAGCCAGAAGAGATTCGGCCATTAATAACAATAATTATACGCATTTAAGCATTGATTTAACGGATATAGATAATATTCTGAATATGATTCCTTCTATGATAGGCGAAAGACTAAGCAGTAAGAAATACGAAAGAATTGCTCTTGTAAACAATGCGGCAGATACCGGAGAATTGCTCAGAATGGAACAGCTTGATCCCAAAAAACTTAGCGACCTTTATAAATTGAACGTCATATTACCGGTTTGGCTGATGGGGTTTTTCTATAAAAATAAGGCAAAAGAAAGCAGACTCAGGATAATTAATATTTCTTCTGGTGCTGCTTATAAGGAATATCCTGGCATGGCTGGCTACTGTGGATCAAAAGCAGCGTTATTGATGTCAGGAAAGGTATTTGCTATTGAAAACAGTGAGGATGAAAATCTGGGAATAATGAGTTACGAGCCGGGAACAGTAGATACAGAAATGCAGAAAAAAGCCCGCTCCCAACCTGAAGATAAGTTTCCTTCAGTAAATGTGTTTCAATCTATGAAGAAAAACAATTCTTTGGCTGCTCCTGAAGATGTAGCAATAGAAATAGCCGATTTTCTTAAAAAAAATGAAGTTGGATATATTCAAAAACGTTTTGGAGTCAAATCTTAATCAAAATTTAATTGCTCATCACAGATTATTTATATACTTTTTAGCTCCTCCTTTTCACAGCAGTGTCTGGATTTTATTCTGTTTTATTAATTAAAAGATTAAAAATAAAATAAGGAATATTACCATGGCAAAAAAAAGAAAATCAAAATCTATGAAGCCTGTTAAAAAAGCTGCCAGAGCTTTAAAAGCATCCGCAAAAAAGAAAGTTAAACCCGCCTCAAGAGTAACAAAGGTTAAAAAAATACCGGCCGTACCTAAGGGGTATGAAAAAGTAACACCATACATAATTGTTAACGATGGTATTGCTGCACTGGATTTTTACAAGCGTGCTTTCAATGCAGTAGAAATGTACAGGTTTGAAGCGCCTGGTGGAAAGATCGGGCACGCTGAATTTAAGATTGGTAAATCAAATTTTATGATTGCAGATGAACATCCCGCTATGGGTGCCGTTAGTCCGTCTTCTCTAGGTGGAAGCCCGGTTGGATTCTACTTATATGTTAATGATGTCGATGCATTTTTTGAAAAAGCATTGAATGAAGGCGCTAAGCTGGAGCAGGCAATTGAAGATAAATTTTATGGTGATAGGGCAGGTACCCTGATAGATCCTTTTGGACATAAATGGAGCTTTGGTACCCATAAAAAAGATGTCTCATTGGAAGAAATGAAAGCTAAAATGGATGAAATGTATGCTGCTTCAACAGCTCCCTCTGAAGATTCTTCTAATCTGTGAAAATAGATTATAAGATAACGAAATATTGACTTTCGTTATGAAATTTGTGGAAAAAATAAAGCAGGTTCCGTTAACTAAAGGACCTGCTTTTCTTATACCCCTTTGTTTTTACTTTTAGCTCCCTCTTTAACTCGTTTTATGTTAATAGCTTAATCGAGATAATTTAATTAATATTTAATATCTTATCATACTGATTTTTTTTCATTAGAAATCATAAATGCTATGTCAATGAAAAGTGATTCAACTTCAGAGAGGAAGAAAGCGCATATTGATTTATGCCTGACTGATGATGTAGCCTTTAAAAATAAAACTGCGGGTTTTGAGAATTACGAATTTGAGCATTACGCCATAACGGAGGTTGATTTAACTAAAATAGATTTCACAACCGCGTTTTTCAAGAAAAATATAAGATATCCTTTTTTAATTTCGTGTATGACCGGAGGCACACAGCAAGCTGGAAATATAAATGCTCAGTTGGCTATAGCTGCTCAACAATTAAATATTGCAATGGGCGTAGGAAGTCAGAGACAGGCGCTTGAAAATGATAAATATATTGAAACCTATAAAATAATCAGAAAAAATGCGCCCAAAATTCCTGTTCTTGGGAATCTTGGTGCGTCGGAAGTTGTTAAATTAAAAACGCTTGATAGTGTTTCATATCTGGTTGATGTAGTTAATGCGGATGCCATGGTAATTCATTTGAATCCTTTGCAGGAGCTGTTTCAGCCGGAAGGGGAACCAAACTTTACAGGATTACTCAAGAAATTAGAGAAACTTTCAGGATTTTTAAATGTGCCCGTAATAGTGAAGGAAGTCGGTTCAGGCATATCTAAGAAAGCCGTTCAAAAATTACTTGAGACCGGAGTTAAAGGTATTGATGTGGCAGGTGCCGGAGGAACAAGCTGGTCCGGAGTAGAAATGCTGAGGAGCGGTATTTCAGGCCGGGATGAGTTCTGGGATTGGGGATTGCCGACGGCATATTGTATAAAGCAAATTGCACCCTTAAAAGAATATTACGATTTTATCTTGATTGGATCCGGCGGCATTAATTCAGCGTTCGATGCAGCAAAAGCCCTGGCCCTTGGATCTGATATAGCTGCTTCTGCAAGAACTATTTTAAAGGAACTGAATAAAAATGGAGTTGAAGGTGTAATTTCATTAGTAGAAAATTGGTTTGAAGATATTAGAAAAATAATGTTTTTAACCGGTTCCAAAAACCTTAAAGAATTTAGGGAGAGAAATAATTTAATTCACAAATCTGAAATGTATTGATATTGAATACGCAGAAAAAATTCTATTCATTTTATGAATTAGAAAGAAGGAAAATTGATAAAAGGCTTAAAGCTATATTAAAAAATCGCAAACCGGTTTCTCTTTACAGTCCCGGTTCCTATATTTTAAGTAGCTCAGGTAAACGCTTAAGGCCTTTACTGGTTTTGTTTTCCTGCAGATCTGTCGGCGGAAAATTGTCTGATGCATATAACGCGGCAGTTGCTGTTGAACTATTGCATAATTTTACTCTTGTTCACGACGATATAATGGATAATGCGGATAAAAGGAGAGGATTTGCTACACTTCATAAGAAATATGACTTAAGTACGGCAATACTTGTTGGTGATAGCCTCCTTTCAGTTGCGTATGAAAACTTGTTGAAAAATTTGAACTCAAATACTATTCCAGTAGCTGCTGAATTTACAAAAGGTCTGGTAGAAGTCTGCGAGGGGCAGAGTCTCGATAAAGAATTTGAGCTTAAAAGTAGCGTCACTATTGCTGAGTATAAACTCATGATAGCCAAAAAAACGGCAGCAATGATAGAAATGTGCTGCAAAGTCGGTGGTTATATTGGAAAGGGGACAAAAAAGGAAATAGACGCACTTTCAAAGTTTGGCAGAAATATAGGAATAGCTTTCCAAATTCAGGATGATTTGCTTGACGCAGTAGCAGATGAATCAGAATTTGGTAAATTTGTTGGAGGTGATTTAATGGAAGGTAAAAAAACTTACCTCTTTCTAAAGGCACTCGAAATCGCGAAAGGCAGCGATAAGAAAATGCTTGAATTAGTTAGCAGGAATAAAGGAATTACCAAAAATAAGATTAGCTATTATCTGGATATTTATAAAAAACTTGGAGTATTTGATCTTGCTAAAAAAGAAGTAAAAAAATATACAACTAAAGCGCTGAAAACATTAAAAATTATTAAACGAAAAGAGGATAGAGAATTATTTTACAATCTGGCTGATTTTTTAATTGGCAGAAATAAATAGACGATGATAGAAGAGAGAGTTAAAATTATAAATAAAGCCGGATTGCATACACGTCCAGCGGCGACAATTGTTAAACTTGCGTCAAAATATAAGTGTGAATTTACCATCGCAAAGGATGGAATAAGTATTAATGGTAAAAGTATTATAGGTGTTATGACGCTTGCCGCAGAAATGGGATCAGAAATTATTCTAACCTTTAATGGAGAAGATGAAAAGGAAGCTGCAGCGGAAATAGTTAGTTACTTCCAAAAAGGATTTGATGAATTGTGAAAACATTTAAACAGGTATATAAAGATGCTCAAAATAAGATATACGGAATTGCGGCCGCACCAGGCCTTGTTATTGCTAAAGCATATTTATTTACTAAGGAAAAGCTCGAAGTCAATGGTTCTGCAATAAGCGACATTGAAGAGGCAAAAAGGAATCTTCAGGAAGCTCTCGCTAAATCAAAGAAGGAATTAAATAAAATATTTTCAATAGCAAAAGAAATGATGGAAGCAAGACGAGCCGCTATTTTTGAAGCTCAAATGATGATATTGGATGATCCTATTTTAATTGAAAATATTATCAAAAGAATCGAGGATGAAAAGAGACAACCGGAATTTATTGTTGATGACGAAATATCAAAATATCAGCATATGATGGTTAATGCTCATGAATCCTATATGACTGAGCGCGCTCACGACATAGAAGATATTAAAAACAGGATTATAAGAAATCTTCAAAAAAAGAGATGGCAGTCTAAAATTGTCAATGATGTTATTGTTGTGAGTGGTTCGCTTACTCCGGCGGATACTATATTGCTTTCGCGAAGTAATGCAAGGGGATTTATAACTGATCATGGAGGAATAACTTCACATGCAGCCATTATTTCCAGGTCACTGAATATTCCTGCTGTAGTAGGATGTCATAACGCAACACTAACTATTAGGGAAGGCGATGAGCTGATTATTGATGGATTTCATGGTTATATCCTCGTAAATCCGACAGACGAACAAAAGGAATTCTTTGCAGGCAAAATTGAAAGACTAATAGATCTTCAAAAAGGTCTCGAAGAATTAAAAGAAAAGCCGGCTAGGACTGAAGACGGGAGAGAGATTCAATTATTAGCAAACGTAGATGTTACAGGTGAAATTGATTTAGTGGTCACAAGCGGTGCAAAAGGAATCGGACTGTTTCGTACAGAACAGGTACTTGAGGAATATGGTGAATTTCCCACAGAAGATGAACAGGCTGAAATATATAATAAAATTGCTTCAAGGATTTATCCCAATCCGATAATTATTCGGGCATTCGATATTGGCGGAGATAAATTTAAATTTCTCGATTTTGTAGAACCAAATCCTTTTCTTGGTTTAAGGGGTATTAGACTGCTGCTCGAAAATGAAAAATTGTTTAAATCACAAATAAGAGGCGTCTTAAAAGCCAGCAAAAATAAAAATATTCAGTTTATGCTCCCGATGATTTCTGATATTATTGAGATAAGAAGATCTAAGGAGTTGATTGAGACATGTAAGCACGAATTGAAGCAGGAAAAAATAAAATATGATAAGGATATTAAAATTGGAATAATGGTAGAAGTTCCATCTGCTGCTGTTATGACGTCTGAATTTGCAAAGGAAATCGATTTCTTTAGTATTGGAACTAATGATTTGATTCAATATTTAATGGCAGTTGACAGAGGTAATGATCTGGTATCAAATCTTTACCAGGAGTTTAATCCTTCGGTAATTAGAACCTTAAATCACATAGTCAAAGATGCAAAGAAGCATAACATCCCGGTTAGTCTTTGCGGAGAGATGGCTGCTGACACTCTTGCAATTCCTTTGCTTGTCGGAATAGGGTTAGACTCTTTAAGCATATCTCCATCGACGCTTCCATACATAAAGAGAATTATAAGAAGCTTGACCTATTCCAAAACAAAACAACTTGCTGAAAAATGTCTCAATTTTTCAACTCAGGAAGAAGTGCTAAAAGAAATCGAAAAATTCTTTGTAGATAATTCCATTACTAGAACACGGAATATAATTTAAAGTTTTATGCAAATAAAAGAATACGTTTCTAAATACGACCCTCACAATCAGTTTGATGTTCTGAAGGATACTTACAAGCAGATAGAGTTTGCGTGGCAAAATAAAATAGATCTATCTGCTCTTAAAGGTAAATCATTTTCGACAATAATTATCTCCGGGCTTGGCGGATCGGCTATTAGCGGGGATTTGTTACAAAACTTCCTGGGAACCGAATTAAAGCTGCCGTATATCGTTAATAGAAACTACTCATTGCCTGATTTTGCCAATGAAAACACTCTGCTAATTGTATCCTCATATTCAGGGAATACAGAGGAGACTGTTGAGGTGTTTAATGCCGGGATTAAGAAAGGTTGTAAAATGCTTGCTATTACAACCGGAGGCATCATTGGTAAATTAGCAATGGGAAAAAACGTTCCTATAGTAAAATTGAAAGAAGGATTCCAGCCGCGTTACGCTCTTGGAGTTAGTTTCTTTTCGCTTTTAAAAGTATTTCAGGAACTTGATTTAATCTCTGACCATGGTGCTTTAGTTAATAAGATAATCTCACTCTGGAAAACGAAAGGTGAAGAATTCAGTAAAGATGATAATATTGCCTACAAAATTGCTACTGAAATTATTGGATTTATTCCTGTCATTTATTCAGCTACCGATATGACTTCAGCAGTCGGTTATCGGTTAAAAAGTCAGTTGAATGAAAATTCAAAACTTCAAGCTTTCCATAGTTTAATACCTGAGTCTAATCATAACGAAATAATTGGCTGGGAAACTTTTTTGGAAAAGCAATTTAATGCTAAAGTTATAAATATTTTGGATAGCAACTATCATCCTCAGATAAAAAAGAGGTTTAATATTACCACGGAGCTAATTAAGAAAAGCAAAGCTGAGGCGATAAATATTGAAAGCAATGAAAGTGACTTTAAAGTCAGGTTGATGGATATGATTTATTTGTGTGATTGGATATCATATTATGTCGGAATTTTAAGAGGTATGGATCCTTCCGAAATTGAAAATATAGATTTTCTCAAAAAGCACATTACTGCGTCATAAGCAGCCAGATTCTTTCCCGGTATAATGAATAGTTTTATTAATGAATTAAAAGTAAAATTAGATTTCTATTACTTAATTTAGTCGGATAATTCATTAAATCCTTCCGAAAAATTTGTTATCTTTACGGATAGAAATAATTGTTTGGGGATAATTATTCATTTCTAATATTAAATATCCAAAGAGATAAAATAAGGTTTTATGCTTACTGTTTTAGAAGCGATAAAATTGAGTACTGATTACCTTTCAAAGAAAAATATTGAACATCCCAGGATTAATGCTGAGAATTTACTTTCACACGTTCTAAAGTGTAAAAGACTTGACCTCTACCTTGCTTTTGACAGGCCTCTAAAGGAAGATGAAATAGATGACTATCGTGAACTAATACGACGTAGAGGTACTGCTGAACCGCTTCAATACATTATAGGAAACATCGAATTTTATGGTATGACTTTTAAGGTTAATCCCTCAGTTTTGATTCCTCGTCCCGAAACTGAACTTCTAATAGAGAAGGTTCTCGGGTTTTTTGACAAAAATGAAGCTTTAAAAATACTGGATATTGGAACAGGTAGCGGCAATATTGCAATTTCATTATCCAAACATCTACCAAATGCTCAATTAACGGCGATCGACATTAGTGAGGATGCTATCAATATCGCCAAAGAGAATTCGGAAATAAATAGTATAAATGGACAGGTAAAATTTCATAGATTGGATTTTATGAACGATACTCTGCAAGAAAATAATAACTTCGATTTAATTGTTTCAAATCCTCCTTATGTTTCCCTGAAAGACTATAAAGAATTAAGTCCCGAATTACTGAATTATGAACCAAAAATTGCTTTAACAGATGATAATGACGGACTAAATTTATACAGGGAAATATCAAAAAAAGCAAAAACCTTGCTTAAAACCGGGGGGAAAATATTTTATGAGGTTGGATTAGGTCAGTCTGAAGAAGTCAAAAACTTGCTTAAGGAAAATAATTTTAATGAAATAGAAGTATTTAAAGACTATTCAAATATCGATAGAGTTGTAAAGGGAGTTTTATCTTGAGGGCACTAGTTCAAAGAGTATCCGAAGGCGACGTGTTCATCGAAAATGAAAATTATTCCGCAAAAATCGAAAAAGGTATGGTGCTTTTACTCGGAATTAAAACCGGCGATACCATTGACGATGTAAATTATGTAGCGGATAAATGTTGTAATCTTAGAATTTTCGAAGATGAAAACGATAAAATGAACCTATCGATTAGGGACATCAAAGGAGAAATATTAATTATTTCACAATTTACATTGTACGGTGATACAGCTAGAGGAAATAGACCGGGATTTACAGATGCCGCTAAACCAGATGAAGCTATACCTCTTTATGAAAAATTTATAAAAAGGTTAAAGGAAAACATTGGGGAAAACAAGGTCAAGACCGGGTTATTTGGAGCAATGATGAAGGTGAGAATAATTAATGAAGGCCCGGTTACTTTAATGGTTGAATCAAAATAATTAGAAATGATTTGAATCCTGTATTAATGATATTTATCGATGGTGTGGGAATCGGTAAAGAAGATTACCAGTTCAATCCTTTTTTTAAGTATGGATTTAAGACGTTTACTGAAATATTTGGGGAAATTCCTTCATTAAATAAACAATATTTGAGATCAAACCAATCATTTTTGTTCCCTACTGATGCACGATTGGGTGTTGAAGGTTTTCCGCAGAGTGGAACTGGTCAAACTTCTATTTTTTGCGGAATGAACGCAGCAAAATTTATCGGGAAGCATTTTGGACCTTTTCCTTATTCAACTTTGATACCTATAATTGAAAAAGAAAATATTCTTGGTACCTTTCTTAAAAGAAAGCAAAAAGTCAGTTTTGTTAATGCTTACCCAAAACAGTTTTTTGATTATGTAAAATCAGGAAGAGGGAGACTTTCAGTAACTACTTTAAGCTGTAAATTAAGCGGTATAAGATTAAACACATCGACGGACCTGAAGAGAGGAAAAGCTCTAACCGCTGAGATTACAAATGAACGATGGATTAATAAGCTTAATTATAATTTACCGATGATCAGTCCAAAAATGGCAGCCAGAAGATTATTAAGAGTAGCAAATAATAATAAGTTTACACTTTATGAATTCTATCTCACAGACCACCTTGGTCACGGGCGGGATACAAGTGAATTTGAAAATGTGATTTATACTCTTGATCAATTTTTGCTTTCGGTCATAATGGAAATGGATAAGAAAAATATGACTCTAATAATTTGTTCTGATCACGGAAACTTTGAAGATATATCGATTAAAACGCACACCTTGAATCCGGCATTGACTATCACATGTGGCAGGCATGCAGAAAAATTATCTGAAAAAATTAAAGACCTGACTCTAATCAAACCAGCAATATTAGAAATTTGTAAATGAAGGATTTCCCTGCAATAAAATTATCAGTTCTTTTTGCTGTTGGTATTTTATTAAGCAGGTTATTTCTGGTTAGTATATTAGTTTTTATTGTCTTGATCATACTTTCTATTCTTGCCTTTCTGTTTTATAGTAAATATCCTAAAGAAACCCTTCACTTATTTACAAATATACTGATATATGTTTGTGTCATATTTTTAGGAAATCTTGTATCACAATTCAATCAACCTCATTATTATTTGCTTCCTGAAAGTATTTATCGGGTAAATGAAGTAAAAGTAATTGGGAAAGTCAGTAATATCGAGCTTCCACGAAACGATGAAATAGTCTTTAATATTGAAGCGCAAAATACTGGCATTTCAGATTCCTTAATAAATGATCGTTTGAATTTTATTTGCAGAATAAAGGACAATAAAAAGCAATTGGATTCCCTATATAATAGAATTGCGATTGGCAATATTATTCATTTTAAGGGTGACTTCTATAAAGGGAACGAAGAAAGAAATCCGGGAGAATTTGATTATAATAAATATTTAAGATTCAGGGGCATATCAGGATTGCTTACCGCTTATAATATTTCATCCTTAAAAATTATTAAGGCAAACAAAAATAACTTATCGAACTTTGTGTTTATTGCGAGAAGGTATATTGATAGGCAAATCGGGAAATTGTATAATATGCAATCTGCTGCTTTATTAAGAGGGTTACTGCTTGCGGACAGAAGCCAGATTTCATATGATACGAAAACTGAATTTATTAACTCGGGCATTATTCACATTTTAGCAGTTTCAGGTCTTCATGTAGGATTTATTATACTGATATTCCTATTCATTTTTGGAAGATTTAATATTTACCTTCGTTCAATTCTAACAATTGTAGGGTTGATAATTTATCTGATTTTAATTGGTCCGCCGGCATCTGCATTTCGTGCCGGAGTAATGGTAATATTATTGATTGTTGCTTTAATAACAAATCGTTCAACAAATTTACTTAATTCAATCGCAATTGCTGGTTTTATAATTCTTTTAATTCATCCCGAAGAATTATTCAACGCCGGCTTTCAACTATCATTTTCTGCTGTAATATCCATCGCGATAATTTATCCTCCAATAAGCAAATGGATAAATAGTTATGATATAAAATATAATAGCTTAAAAAATATTCTGTTGTTTATCGCAGTCTCCCTTGCTGTTCAGATTGGAACAATACCATTCACAATCTATTACTTCGGGAAAGTATCGTTGGTTGCTTTGTTCACAAATATGATTATAATACCTCTGGTAGGAGTTGTAATAGCAATTGGAATTATGTCCATAGTATTTGGATTAATGAGTGCGGCTATTGCCAGCTATTTCAGCATAGTAAATCATCTTATTATCAATTTTATCTATTATTTAATTCATTTAATCGGAAGCAGCGATCATTCTTTTTTAAGAATTAATGGATTTTCAGTTTATGACATTGTCTTGTTCTATTTGTTTTTGTCAATTGCGTTTGTATTTTACAGGAAATTTACTGGCAATATAGCAAAATCAATTTTATTAATGCTCTGCGTTCTCAATATCTTATTGCTTTCGCGTTTCGATAATGTAGAATTAATGCCGGATAACAGATTAAGCGTAATGATGGTAGATGTTGGTCAGGGTGATTCATTTCTTTTGAAATTTCCAAATGGTGAAACTGCACTTATAGATGCCGGTACGGCGTCCTTTAGCTATGATAGCGGTGAAAGAGTAATTCTTCCTTTGATGAATTATTTAGGAATCAAAAAAATAGACTACGGCTTTGTTTCACATTTAGATCTGGATCATTATGGTGGAATTATCTCTTTAATTCATAATGACAAAATATCAAGAATTTATAAGCCTGCTACCGATACTTCGGAAATTAAGGAGGTTAGGTTTGAAAAATTTGTGGCTGGAAATAAATTACCTGAAGATTATTACAGAAGGGGAATTATAAAAATTGGCAATGCCCGGATTTATGTATTAAATATATCTGATTATAATCTTTCAGATTCAAATAATAGGAGTGGATTATTGAAAGTTGTTTATGGAAACTCCGCATTTCTTTTTACCGGTGATCTTTATAAGAGGGGAGAGGAATATTATTCGAAAATGTACGGGGGCTTTTTGGATTCGGATGTATTAAAGGTCGGACATCACGGAAGCAAAACAAGCTCAAGCGAGGCATTTCTTAAAATGGTTACCCCTGAAGTAAGTCTCATTTCAGACAGGAGACAAAACAAATTTCATCATCCTGCTCGGCAAACATTGGATAAATTAAGAGCCATCAATTCTAAGGTTTACAGAACCGACATTTCAGGGGCTGTTTTACTTCAGACAGATGGAAGAACTATCGAAAATATTAACTGGAGACAAATGTAATTTTTGCATTTAATCCATCTTATTTATATTGAGTTTACTCTAATCTATAATTTTTAAATAATCACTCATTATGAAATCAGTAAAAAAAATTATTGGAATACTCGGAGGGGGGCAGCTTGCCAGAATGTCTGCATACCAGGCTTATAAACTTGGATTTGAAATTGCCATCCTTGAAAAATCAAAAAACTCTCCTGCAGGAATGATGACAAAACACGAATTTGTAGGGTGGATCGATGATAAAAAAATACTAAGTGAATTTTCCAAAGCAAGTGATATTGTAACACTTGAAAATGAATTTGTTGACTATCATAAACTTGAATTTATTGAGGGCCTGGGAAAAAAAGTAATTCCTTCTCCCAAAACTATTTCTTTGATTCAGGACAAATATATTCAAAAAAAGACCTTAAAGGATAAAAATATTCCTGTTGCAGCTTTTTTAAAAGTGAATGAAAAGACCAATTACCAGGAAATTGCCAGTACTCTTGGTAAGAAGTTTATTCTCAAATCCCGGAAAATGGGCTACGATGGATATGGTAATTATAGTGTCAATACAGAAAAAGATTTTTCTGATGGACTAAAAATGCTTACGAATCGACATAGTGAGCTGATGGCTGAAAAATTTATCGATTTTGATATCGAATTGGCTATTATGGTTGTTAGATCAAGGAAAGAAATAAAAACCTATCCCGTGGTTCAGACTATTCAGAAGGATCATATCTGTCATACAGTTATAGCACCGGCACAGATTAAGCCTGCCATTATGAAGAAAGCTGCGGAAATAGCAGTTGAATCAGTAAGAGCCATACAAGGTTATGGAATTTTTGGGATTGAAATGTTTTTAGTAAATGGTAAAGAAATACTTGTTAATGAAATGGCGCCACGACCTCACAATTCAGGCCATTATACAATAGAGGCATGCGTTACCTCTCAGTTTGAAAATCATATTCGATCTGTTTTAAATCTTCCTTTAGGTTCAACTAAAATGGTGAAACCTTATGCGGTTATGATAAATCTTTTAGGCAAAAGGGTGGGACAGGGTATTGTTGAAGATTATAATGAAGCTTTAAATAATGATAATATACACTTGCACATTTACGGTAAAGAAAAATCAAGGTTAGGCAGAAAAATGGGACATATAACCGTTATTGGAGATAATCTTGATAAGATTCTGAATCTTGCAAGGAAAGTTGAAAGAAATACGATTATTTAATTATGATTTGTAAATTTAATTATATTTCATAGGAAATTAACAGCAAAGTGTTCATAGGTAACTCAAAAGTTACACAAAGAAGGAATTTCTAAGATGAAGACTAAACCAGTAGTTGGCGTAATTATGGGAAGTGATTCGGATCTTCCCGTAATGAATGAAGCAGTGAAAATTTTGAAGGAATTCAATGTTCCACACGAAGTTAAAATAGTATCTGCTCATCGTACCCCTAAATTTATGGCTGAATATGGAAGCAGTGCCCACGAAAAAGGATTAAAAATTATAATCGCTGGTGCAGGAGGTGCAGCCCATCTCCCTGGCATGACAGCTTCGCATTCACCTCTACCAGTAATAGGTGTTCCGGTGAAATCAAAATCACTTGATGGACTTGATTCGCTTCTATCTATTGTACAAATGCCGGGCGGAGTGCCCGTTGCTACAGTTGGAATAAACCAGGCAAAAAATGCTGGCATATTGGCTGTTGAAATTTTGGCAACACAGGATTCAGCATTGCAGAAAAAGCTCATCGACTACAAAAGGAAATTAGAAGAGGAATCGATGAATAAAAATAAAAAGATAAAACACGTTTAAGTAATATGTGTTAAAGGACTGAGAGGCCTACCGAGCAGCTTTTCTGTGGTCCATTCATTATCTTCCGACTTTTCATATACTCTTACCTGGCACTCTTTATAATTACAGTATTTGCAAAGATGTTCTGTGCAGTAATCAAGGTGAACCCTTATTTCAAAATTAGATATATCAGATCCAAGCTTTTTTTCAATATACTCTTCTTCAAGATGTGATTCTTTTATGGTAAAATAGTAAGGCAATATTAGGTGGAAATCCGCAAAGACTTTATCCCCCGACTTCCAGAACCTTAATTGGTGAATATCAATCCAGTAATCCTTTCGCATTGATTTTAGTTCCACTACCAGCTTGTCAAGCATTGCTTTATCAGTTTCATTCATCAATCCACCAATCGATTGTCGAATCAAGTTATATCCTGTAAATACTATATTTATTGCTACCGCGATTGCAAACAAAGGATCAATAATTTCAAATTTTGTAATCATTACCAGTACTATTCCTATAATAACTCCAATACTGGTATAAGAATCAGTGAGCACGTGTTTTCCATCAGCAATTAAAGTTAATGAATTTGTCTTTTTTCCTGTTCTTATAAGATAAAAGCCAAGAAAAAGATTTATAGCTCCGGCAGCAGAAATAATTAAAACTCCCATATCAAGCGATTTAAGATGCGGACCTTTTATAATATCAAGAACAGCTGTGTAAATGATTACAACTGCTGCAAGGACTATCAGCAGGCCTTCTACTCCTGCTGAGAAAAATTCAACGTTTCCATGACCGTATAGATGTGAATCATCAGCAGGTCGGGAGGCAAGAATAATGCTGAATAGTGCCATTGAAGTAGCAAGAACGTGAACAACTGATTCAGCAGCATCAGAAAAAATTGCAGCTGAGCCGGTTAACAGGTACGCACCTACTTTTGAAAAAAACATTCCTATACCAATTACAAGTGATATATAAGCGGCTCTCTTTTTTAGTGATGTGCTGTTAATCATAGTATTCCCGATGTTAAAAATGCTCAGCTGAAAATTAATCTAATTTAATGTAAATATATACAAATATAATTATTAAGGTATACAATGTAATTAGCGTGGAATGCTTTAGATTATTGCTAGTTCAACCTCATTTAGATAAATTTAGATATAGAAATTTATGGAGATTTCGATAAATGAAAACGATCTTATTACTGATCATATTTGCATTCTTAATAGCTGGATGTGGTAAAAAGTCAGATAAATCCTTAATGGATAATGCCCAAAAAAGTGCAGACCAGAAAAATTATCAGGAGGCTATAAAAAGCTATAATGATTTAATTAAAGATTACCCTGACAGCAAGTTAATACCTGATGCTCTGGTAAATTTAGCTTCTCTTTATATGAGTAATTCAGACAGCACACTTACGGAATATCAATCATATCAAAAAGCCGCTGATTTGTTCAGGAAGGTTTATGATAAATATCCTAATAGTGATAAAGCTCCGACAGCGTTATTTATGTCAGGATTTGTTCTTGCAAATAATCTTAGTAAGTACGATGAAGCGACAAAGACTTACAGATTATTTCTGGAAAAATACCCTAATCACCCGCTTGCGAAATCAGCAAAAGAAGAATTGAATAACATGGGTATTAGCCCTGATGATATTTTGAAAAGTAACAGCAAACAAAAAAAATCTAATGCCATCTGATGCGCGTGATTATAAGAAGTATTTAAACCCTTCTGTAATTTCAAAATTAAATTCCCTTGAATTAAGAGCACGGCTTGTTGTAGAAGGATTTATGGTTGGGCTTCATAAAAGCCCTTACCACGGCTTTTCAGTGGAATTCAGTGAACATAGACCATATATGCAGGGTGATTCGTTAAAAGATATTGATTGGAAAGTTTACGGAAAAACCGAAAAGTTTTTTATCAAACAATATGAAGAGGAGACAAACCTAAAGAGCTATGTCCTTCTGGATACTAGCCGGTCAATGAATTATGCATCTGAGGGAAATATTACTAAACTTGAATATGCTTCCACTCTTGTTGCCGGATTAAGTTATTTGATGTTGCGTCAGCAGGACGCTGTGGGTCTTTCCCTCTATTCGGAAAGAATAAATAAATATTTGCCGCCTAAAGCATCGAAAGCATACCTGCAGGAAATACTGAAAAGTTTATCAGAAACGCTGGCATCAGATAAAACGAACACCGCTTCATCTCTTCATACAATTGCAGAAAAAATAAAAAGAAGGGGGCTGGTAATAATAGTTTCAGATCTTTTTGACAATATCAATTCCGTTCTAACGGCACTGAAACATTTTAGATATAAAAAAAATGAAGTTATCGTTTTTCAGATTCTCGATCCACAGGAAAGAAATTTTGCATTTGGCACAGATGCAATATTTAAGGATATGGAAACTGAAGATGAAATAACCACTCAACCTTACCAGATTCAAAAAGCATATAGAGAAGCGATGTCCGAATTTGTGGGCAAGATAAAAGCTGAATGTCTAAATTCAAATATTGAATATAATTTGATTGAAACCTCAATGCCTTTTGATAAAGCTTTGTTTAGTTATATCCAAAAAAGAAGTAAGTTATTTTAATAATTCTTTTATATCATTGAAGTATTTATCAGCAAGTACCTCAGCTTCCTTTTGGCTTTCTCCTTCGACAATAATTCTGATAATAGGTTCCGTATTTGATTTTCTAAAATGCACCCAGTGATTTACAAAATCTA
>CAYPNM010000057.1:0-14369 GCA_964412105.1 uncultured Ignavibacteriaceae bacterium
CTCGGTTATCAATTTGAGCAATTACAGGAAATAATTGATCTTGTAGAAGATAAAAAAAGGATGACTGTATGCATTGACACTGCTCACATTTTTGCTGCTGGTTATAATATCCGTGATAGTAAAGAATATAAAAAGGTAATTAAAGGATTTGACAACATAATTGGCCTGAACAGATTAAAATGTTTTCATATGAACGATAGCAAAAAGGAACTTGGCAGCAGAGTTGACAGGCACGAGCACATTGGGAAAGGATTTATTGGAAAAGAAGGCTTTGCTAATATTATGAACGATAAAAAACTGGAGAAGATTCCTAAAATTCTTGAGACTCCAAAAGGCAAAGAAATGAAAGAGGATGTTAAAAACATAAAAACTCTTCTTTCACTAATAAAACACTAAAATTACACTCGCTTTTCCGTTTTAAACTTCTTTTTGCATTGCATAAAAGCATTATCATCACTATTCTAATTCAATGCTTGTTGTTTTAGCCAGACAAGCAGCAATACTTATCAAAAACCTATCATAACATAATATGAGAAAACAAGCATACCTTCTCTTTGACACTATAATCCTGGGAATAATCGGTGCATTGGGTGCAGAGTTATTCAGGATTCTTTTAAAAGTATTCCAAAAAATCTTCTTCGATTATTTTGCTAAATATTCACCTCCCGGACTCTTAAGTGAGGGTGACAGCCTGATTCAGAAAATTGGTCCTTACGGATTATGGCTGATTCCAGTAGCACTCGTTATCGGGGGACTGATTTCAGGATTTATAGTTTATCAATATGCCCCCGAGTCAGAGGGACACGGAACGGATACAGCAGTTAAAGCTTTTCACAAACAAGCAGGATTAATCAGAAAGAGAGTTACGCCGATTAAGATTATTGCGTCAGCTATTACAATTGGTTCCGGTGGTTCAGCAGGGCGCGAAGGACCAACAGCTTTATTCAGTGCAGGTTTTGGTTCAATTTATGCGACTGTATTTAAACGATCTGAGAAAGAGAGAAGACTTCTTGTATTAATTGGAATGGCTGCCGGGCTGTCTGCAATTTTCCGTTCTCCAATAGGCACAGCAATATTTGCTATTGAGGTATTGTATAGTGATATGGAGTTTGAAACTGAGGCTTTAATTTATACAATGCTCGGTTCAATCATTGCCTATACAATTAATGCAGTTCTTGTCGGATGGGAACCACTCTTTCAGGTTCCTGCTGATCTTACTGTCAATCACTTCAGCGATTATGCCTTGTATATACTATTAGGAATTGCAAGTGGAATTATAGGGACAATTCTTCCAAATGCATTTTATTATACACGTGATTTTTTCAAAAAAATTCCAATAAAAGATCATCTTAAGCCGGCAATTGGCGGTTTAGGTGTGGGATTAATTGCTCTTGCATTCCCGCAGGTTTTGGGAGGTGGCTACGGCTGGATACAAAAATCAATAAATGGTCAGATTGCTATTTCAGTTCTATTAATTTTGATTTTTGCTAAAATGGCTGCTTTCGCTTTAACCGTATCTTCCGGCGGTTCAGGAGGAGTATTTGCTCCTACTTTATTTGTCGGTGCAATGCTTGGTGGCCTTTTTGCAGAAATATTTCATCAGCCTCCGGCAGCTTTCGCGGTTGTCGGAATGGCCGCTGTCTTTGGCAGCTCTGCACGGGTGCCAATGGCAACGTTATTGATGGTGACGGAAATGACCGGTGGCTATGATTTGCTCGTCCCGGCAGCACTTGCAGTAATACTTGGTTTTTATATTCAGGATTTTCTATCATCAAAATTAAAAGTTAAATACATTAGTTTGTATGAAGCACAGGTTAAAAAACAATCTTATTCGCAAGCACATAGAACGGAACACATAAGACGTGCTCTTTCCATTTTAAAAAATCAGAAAAAGATTGATAGGACAACATTTGGGAAAATAAATTTAGTCCCTTTGCTTGAGTCAAATATACCGGTTAAAATTACTAGGGACGAACAATTATTTATAGCCGAGCTTTCTAAAAAAAGTCCTTGTGTACACACTTTAGTTGAAGAAAAATGTTTAAACAAAAAAGACAATGATTGGGAAATAATTTCAATTATACGGAATAATGAATTTCTATTTCCCGATCCTGAACTGCGATTGGAAGCGGAAGACGAGATTATGATTGTAGGCACGAATAAAAATATTGAGATGATTAAAAAGGAATTTATAAGTTAGACTTTCTTACTTCAACTCCAGTGGCCTAGCTACAATTATGCCTGTTTGTTGCTTATTGCTCATTAAATATTCAGACAAAGGTAGATAAGACAACTTTACCCTAAGACCTACATCAGGGGCTTCGAGTATTCTTGTTTCTCCATTATCTAATTTAATTATCATAGCTACATGAGAAACATCAAGTCCGGGAATATTCGTGGTTATAGCGATAATATCACCGTTCTTTAATCTATCTTGTATTTTTGCTACGCTGTCTTTCGGAATGTAATAAAGCTTTCTCTTATTCAATTCACTTTCAATTTTTTTCATTTCATTGAAATACTTGTCATTCTTTAACTGCTTGTATGCATCCCTGTGAGTTGTCATAAAATCAATTTTCTTATTATATGGAATTCCTCCCAGACTTCCCGTAATATCTTTTACTATTCCTTTCTTCTGTCCATCATAAATCCAGTCAGTGAAATAATGCAACCTTGAAGGATAGCCATTTATTTTACCGTTTCTGTATCTTTCATATTGCAACTGCTCCATAAATTTTTTCACAGTTGGGTGTTTCATCTTTGCCGCCCTTGCAAGCGCAAGACAACTTTCCACATAAGTAGTACAGTCGAAATCCCTAAGGTTTATAACTAGAGTTTCGGGTTGAGCGACTTCGAGGGTGTGGGCTTTATATAATGAACCGATAAAACTATTGCCAATAGCAACCATTACATCGCCAATCGGTTTATGGTTTAATTTTTTACCAATTACAAGTTGAAATTTTTCAACACAGATATTTATATCTTGCGGAGTATATATCTGCGCTTTAATCAACAAGGAGGGAATAATAAGCAGGAATAATAATTTCTTCAGATTAGATTTCAACTTTTAACCCGATATCTTCAACTAAATTATATCTTCGCTTTCCGGAAAAGCTGATGCCTGGTATTCTTCAATCTGTCTTTGATGAGCAAGATTTTCAAAACGAGCATATTCTTTTATAAAAGCCATTTGTATTTCGCCCGTAGGTCCGTTTCTTTGTTTACCAATAATTACTTCGGCAATTCCCTCTGTTGAAGAACCGTTTGTAAATTGCTTAATACCGTAAAATTCAGGCCTGTTTAGAAATATAACAACATCAGCATCCTGTTCTATTGAACCTGATTCACGAAGGTCAGAAAGTTGGGGTCGCTTCTCCGTTCGGGTTTCCACAGCTCTGTTTAACTGTGAAAGAGCAATAATAGGAATGTTCAACTCCTTCGCAAGTGCTTTTAGAGATCTTGAAATATGGGAAATTTCTCTTTCACGACTTTCAGAATTTGCAGGTCCCTGCATTAGCTGCAGGTAATCTATTATGATCATTCCGATATTTTTTTCAGCCTTTAATCTTCTAGCCTTTGCACGAATCTCAAGCACGGTTTGTGCGGGTGCATCATCTACATAAATAGGTGCTTCGATCAACTTATGAGCATTTCTGCTAAGTTTTACTCCCTCTTCGGTGGGCAGTTTTCCGGTTCTTACTTGATGAGCATTTAATCTTCCTTCAGCACAAAGCAAACGGATTATTAATTGCATTGTGGACATTTCAAGACTAAAGATTCCAATTGGAACTCTATGATCAACAGCCGCATTTCTGGCTAAGGAAAGTGCAAGTGCAGTTTTTCCCATCGATGGACGGGCAGCTATAATGATCAAATCTGATTTTTGAAAACCGCCTAGTATTTCATCCAGCTCGTAAAAACCCGTTGGAACGGAAAACTTCTGATGTGTGGCGGAATGAATTGCTTCTATATATTCTATTGCTTCCCTGACAGCCCTATCCATACCACGAAAAGTTTGTTTAAGATGGCTTTCCGTTATTTCAAATATCCTTCTCTCTGCATCGTCAAGAATATCAAATGCATCTTCAGACCCTTCATATGCAGCTTGTGCGATTTTATGAGCGCTGGAAATTAGGCTTCTGAGTATTTCTTTTTCCAAAATTATCTTTGCGTGATATTCAATGTTTGCAGCTGAAGAAATGTTTTGCGATAGCTTGCTCAGATAAACTGCACCGCCCACATCCTCTATTTGATCACGTTTCTTCAGTTCTTCATAAAGTGTAACGGTATCAATAGGTTCACTCGATTCAAAAAGCGAAACCATCGCTTCAAAAATTATTCTATGTTCCTTTAAATAAAAGCTATCCGGTTTCAGAAATTCGATTGCCTTAGGGACCGCTTCTTTTTCAATCAGCATCGCCCCCAAAACAGCAGCCTCCACCTCCGGCTCATACGGCGGTTTTAAATTTGCTGGCTTGATTCCTTCTAGAGTAATATTATGCTTTGTAAACTTTGCCATTAATTTGTTAATTCGTCATATAATTTTCTGAACTTCTGAACATCTTCCCAGCAGCCGCGTTTCCAGTTTGGATTGCGCAGCAACGCTGCGGGATGATAAGTTACCATAACTTTTGTTTTAAAACCATCCGAATCAAAATCAAAAACATTTCCTCTCATATTTGTCAGAGAGTCTCTCTTTTTTAGTAAACCCTGAGCGGCAGTCAATCCGAGACACAAAATTACTTTCGGTTTTATTAGTTCTATTTGCTTTTTCAGATAAGGTAAACAGGTATCCATTTCTATTGGAAGAGGTGTCCTGTTTCCCGGAGGCCGGCATTTAACCACATTAGCAATATATACTTCTTCTCTCTCAAATTTAATCGCTTTCAAAATATCAGTAAGTAACCTCCCTGCTCTTCCTACAAAGGGTAATCCCTGAGCATCCTCATCAGCTCCCGGCCCTTCGCCGATACACATTGCATCTGCATCGGGATTCCCTGTGCCAAAAACGAATTTGTTCCTTGTTTCACCAAGCGGACATTTCTGACATTTGCAAATTAACCGGTTGAGATCCTCTAGGTTTTCAGTTAATTCCCAGTCCTCTTTAAAAAGTGAATCCTTCATTGCATCTGAGTTTTTAATTATTTCAGTTTTTCTGGTTTTTATAATATTTTCTTCAAAAAGAACATCACCAAAGATCTCTTTCTGATCAATCAATGATTGGATAAGCTCATCTTTCAGATTTTTTGACATCGGACTGAGAATTTAAGCAGTTCAATAATAAGATGAAATATTTATTTCTTAATTTTTAATATTTGTGTTAAAATATCGTTTGCAGATTGAAATTTAGATTTTAATGGGAAATTTAGTTTTTCCCCGTTTCGATGAAGTATTGTTATTTTATTTGTGTCAAATTCAAAGCCGCTATTCTTATCTTTAAGCGAATTTAGTACAATCATATCGAGCCCTTTTGAACCAAGTTTTTTCCTGGCATTTTTCAATTCATTATCCGTTTCAAGTGCAAATCCTACAATAACTTTTCCTTCTTTCTTTAGCAGACCTAAAATATCCTCAGTTTTTGAAACTTTAATCGAATTTAACTTATCTTCTTTCTTAATTTTCTTACCCGCTATTTTCTCAGGCTTGTAATCTGCAACAGCAGCCGACATAATTAATATATCTGAATTCTTTAGGTTTTTTTCAACTGCTGATTTCATATCCTTTGCTGACCTGATTTTTAGACAACTAATTTCGGGATAAGCTGTTTCTTTTGAAGGTCCGGAAATCAATGTGACTTCGGCTCCTCTTAAGTAAGCAGCCTTTGCAATTTCAAAACCCATTTTACCCGAAGATCGGTTGCCAATAAATCTAACAGGATCAATATCTTCATATGTTGGTCCTGCTGTTACGAGAACCTTTTTACCGGTTAAATCTTTTTTATGGCCCGACAAAACTAATTCAGCAGCATCAATGATTTTATAATTCTCTGCAAGTCTGCCCTTTCCTTTTAAGCCGCTTGCCAATTCGCCTTCTTCAGCATCTACAATAAAATATCCAACTTCCTTTAAAGTCTTCAGATTCATCTGGTTGATCTTGTTATCATACATATCAACATCCGCTGCTGGAGCGATAATTAACGGGCATCGCAAGGCTGCAACTAAAGTAGTTAAAGCATTATCAGCATATCCTTTTGCAATTTTTGCGACACTATTCACGGTTGCCGGAGCAATTATCATAAGGTTCGCCCATAAGGCATAATCAATATGCCAGGTGTTTAACGAAGTGCTTTCATTCTTTGATTTCGGGAAAATATTAACGATAACTTCATTTTTTGAAAGTGAAGAGAGAGTCAAAGGAGTAATAAATTCAGTAGCAGCCGGAGTCATGATAACTTTAACTGCGGCGCCTCTCTTAACAAGGTCTCTGATAATTGATGCTGATTTATAAGCAGCTATACAACCGGTTACTCCCAGCAAAATTCTTTTGCCTTGAAAAATATCTTTTTGCATATGAAAACCGAAAATAAAATCAAGGGACTTTTAAAAAACAAAGAAGATTAAAAGAAAAAATTCTCTTAACCTTCAATATTTTTAATTATTAAAACTGAAACCGAATTTATTTTTATCGGGGTCAGTCAAATATTATAAAACTAATTAATTCTTTTCCTTATACCTATAATCAATTTTTCCGACTAGTAATTCATCAAGTGCCTGAATATGAGGCTTTTCTCTTTTTTCAAAATCTAAAGAAATTTTTAGCTGGGCAGGGTTTTGAATATCTTCTGTCTCTTCATCGCCTGCTGCAACAGGAATTGTACTGACGAGTGCATTATATTCTATTTTATATTCATCGTTCAATTGTCTTGCCCGCTTGGCTGCCACAATTATTGCTTCGTAAACATTTGCTGCTGATTGATCGACCATACGTAAATCAATTGGGTTAATGCTCATTTATTGCTCTCCTTTGTGATTAATTTTCTTATTAAACTTTCAGTTTCCTCTACAGCTTTTTCAAGCTCTGTATTGTCAACAAAATAATCAAACTTATCTTTCAATTCCAATTCCATTTTAGCTCTATCGATTCTCTTCTGTAAATCGGCACGGTCTTCAGTTTTCCTTTTAACGAGCCGGTTTACTATTTCATCAAAACTAGGGGGTACAATATAAATAAGAACTGCATCAGGGTAAATCTTTTTTAAAGATAAAGCACCCTTTACGTCTACCTCTAAAATTACTGTTTTCCCATCATTTACGGCAATATCCACGACTTTTTTATAAGTGCCGTAATAATAATCGTAAAATTTCTCCCATTCAATGAATTCGTTATTATCTATTTTTTTTTTGAATTCATTCTCAGTTATAAAATAGTAATCAGCCCCTTCTTTTTCATCCTTTCGTCGTTTCCTGGTAGTAGCCGAAACAGAGAAAATAAGTTCAGGAATATCTTTCAAAACCCTTCTGACAATCGTAGTTTTGCCACTTCCGCTTGGTGCTGATATTGCAATAATTCTTCCTTTACGATTCTCCAAATATCACTCAATATTTTGAATTTGTTCTCTGATCTTTTCAATTTCTTCCTTTATACGAACAGCTTTATGAGTAATTGACGTAGAAATGGATTTTGAAGAAATTGTATTTGCCTCCCTGTTCAATTCCTGACAGATAAAATTTACTTTTCTGCCCGGTTCATTATCATTCTTTAAACTTTCTCTAAAGAATTTAATATGACTCCTTAGCCTGACACACTCCTCCGTTATATCTGCTTTATCCGCCATTATTGCCAGCTCAAGTTCAAGTCTGTCTTTATCGACCTGCTGACCATCTAATAGCATTCTAACTCTTTCACGAAGCTTATCCTGAAATTCTTTTATTCCCCCTCTTCTAGCCCCTTCTTCAATTTCACTTAAATATTTTTCAATTTCATTTAATCTATTAAGCAAATCTTTTTCAAGTTCTTTTCCTTCCGCCTTTTTCATTTTAATAAGTTGTTCCAGAGAATCACTAAGTGCTTTTTTCAATAATTTATACTCTGTTTCTGAAATACTTAAATCATTTGTAGTATATATATCTTTGTTAAATAATAGGTGCTCAAGTTTGATCTTGTCTTTTAATTTAGCTGTTTTTTTAATCTCTTTAATAATAGCTAATTGATTTTTCAATTTTCCTTTATCTAGAGATGGGAGCTCTTCTTCAATCCCATTTACACGAAGTTGAGTAACAACTGTAAGTTTACCTCTCTTAACTTTGGTCTTGATTAGCTCCCTTAGTTCGTAATCCTTATTCATCAGAGAGTTGGGCAATTTCATGAAAATATCAAGATACCGGCTGTTAACGCTTTTAACTTCTACTTCAACTGATATTTTACCGTTTTCGGCAACACCCTTGCCGTAACCGGTCATGCTGTATAACATAATAAACCTTTATGAGAATGTTTAAAATAATGAATTTAAGAATGCTTTACAAAAAATAAGAGGTGCTTAAGACAGGGCAAAATTAGTATTTGAATCTGCGAAAAACTATCAGAATGCTTCGCCTATGCCGAAATTGAATGCAAAATTACTAAAAACTTTTTTGTCAAAAATAAATCGCTGATCAGACGGATCATAGAATTTAAGACCAAAGTCAACTCTGATCGGGGCAACAAGTGTATAATATCTAAACCCGAACCCAATTGCTACTGCAACATCATTAAACTGGAATTGTTTATAATTCAACCATGTGTTTCCGTAATCAACAAAAAAGGCAACCCCATAATAATGTAAAAACCTGAATCTCAGTTCAGTTGAACCTTCGTACAGAAACATTCCACCTTTTACGCTTGGTCCGCTTCGAATAACACCCGGAATAGAAGGAGCATTTTTAGGCACAAGTTCATTTGCTGCCCAGCCCCTTATTGAATTGGCCCCCCCCGCATAAAATGTTCTGTTAATTGGAATCCCTGAATAATTGCCAACATATGGCTGAATTAGTCCTATCTTATTTTTTATGGCAAGAATAGATGTACGCTTTTCATTCATACTTAAATAAAAAGAATGAGACAAAAGTATTTTGTAAAACAATGCCCCGTCATAATTTGAACTGCCTATCTTTGTTATCAAGTATGGTATAATGTTTGCTTCTTCAAGCTGAATAGATAAATTGTATCCCTCCGAAGGAAACATCAAACTGTCAACTGAAGTTGATCCTATGTTAACATCTATAGCGGATATTAATTTTACTGAAGTGCTGTCATTATAAGTTCTGTAGACCTCATTCGATTGCTCAACGTTATAAGATGTACTCAAAAAATTTACAAAAGTGTACTTTGGCATCTCAAATTCAAGTGTGACTTTAGAACCGTAGATTGTATTATTATAGTTAACTTGCTTGTTAATAGTAAAATAATTTTCCCATGTTCCGTAAATATTTCGCTCAAATACATAAGGCTGTTCCAGGATTATCCTTGAATCCACATAACCGAGTAATGTTGTATCCCGGAATGAGAATTTTTTAATCAATTGTCCAAAATCAACATTAAAAATATCCTGAATACCAAACGAGGAAGATAAAGTTAGTTTCCTTGCATCTCCTAGAAAATTTTTCCTGATATAGGTTGCCCCAAGTCCTGCATTAAAAGCATTTTGCTGGTTATTTAAAATAATTTCAGGAGAAAGTTCGTTTAGTAAACCAATATTACCGTCAATCCTTAGAGGAACCTTACTATCAGTGGTATCATTTTCCGAACCAGAAAGAGTAATTGTATTAAACAATCCGGTTCTGAACATACGAATCTGATTATTTCTCATCTTGTCCAAATCATAATAATCCCCAATCTGAAATCCGCTGATATCTCTTAGTAGCTGATTATCAACCAGTGGTGCCCCCTCACCGGTTTTATCTACGATCAAAGAATCAATAGTATATCTTTTGCCGGGAGTAAAATAGATATCTAGGTTCGCTCTTTGTTTGATCGTATCTCGATATACAACTGTACTATCGTACTTTGCAAACATATACCCTTCATTAAGCAGAGAGTTTAAGGCAAGATCTGTATTTTGCTGAAGCAAATATTGATTGAATTGTTTTGTCGTGTCGACATCCAGATCATTATATACTATTTTGACTATAAAGTCTGGGACAGCCTTCAAACCATATAGATTTAACTTGCCATAATTTGATGGCTTATTTTCTGTGATATAATAGGTTAAGTCCACTGTTTTAGAAGAAGTATCCACTTCAACCGTATCGGAAAAAGAAGCGCTAAAAAAACCGTTAGAATTATAAAAATCCTTTAATGCAGCCAAATCGAGCGGAATGTTTGTTGAATCGAAATATGAGGTCCCTCTGGCCAGTCCCGTTAAAGAATGTAGAATTTTCCAGAACCAAAAAGGGCTCTCCCGCGAAAACACTTTATACTCTAAAACAGTAGTAGAAATAGAATTATTTCCTTCAAAATCAAGAGACTTAAGTTCGTATTTTTCTTCGGTAACCTGGGCAACTAAAAAGCAATTTAATAACACCAGGAGAATTAATGTTAATTTTCTTTTCTGCATACTATTATTCAATAAACGAAAGCAAGTTGGTTATGTCCTTGACTCCCAAAACCGAATTAATATTTTAGATGAATGTCCTTATCGATAATTTCTAACTGAGGGTAATCCCTTCTGAATATGGCAAAAAAGAAATTATGAATTTCAGGGACATCAATATTATCCGATATGTACAGCGAAACTGATTTCCCCTCTGCAATCAGATGCGCCCGATAAGTTTTATGTTCCTGAAAATTAATTATATAGGCAAAAACTTCACCACCGCCACTCCCCATATAAAAATCTTTAGAATTGTAGTACATAAGCTCGTGATCAAATGAAGGAAACTTTATTTTATCACATAGACTCCCCTTAAATGATCCCGGAAGAAGGTCGGTTTGCCAAACTTTAGTTAATTTCCCATTACTAAGTTTTAAGAAATTAAACCTGATACCCCACTCTGAACTGTTGGCCACTTCAGTCCCGGCAATAATTTCAATAACAGAATCCTGATCAAATTTGCCTTTATAAGTCTGTTTTACATCATTACCAAGAATTGCTTTGGCTTCGCCAAGCACGAAAGAAGGATTGCTGTAACTCTTATTTAATTCTTCTAAATTAGGTCCCTGTTTCTTTTCACCGCAGGAATTCAGCAGAAGCAAAAACAAAACACAAACAGCAAAAATCTTTTTACTTGATAACAACTTTGGTTCCTTTTTTAACTAATGGATAAATTTCATCTATACTCTCATTGCTTATTGCAATTGAACCATCTGTCCAGTTGTAGACAAAAGGCAGATTTTTTAAAAGAAAATTTAACCTGCCAAGACCTTGAATCCCTATATTATTTCCTAATTCTGTATCGGTACGCGGACATCCTCCGTTTCTCAGCTCATCCTTAAGACTATCATACTGTTGTTGCGTTATAATACCTTTTCTCAATCCTTCAGAGATGTCTGAAATGTTGGGATAATTTAATTTAAATAATTTATCATACTGATAGGTCGTATCAATCTCACAAATTTGATAATTTCCTACTGGCGTTGCAAGATCATTCTTTCTGGATTTCTGCGATTGAACATTCCTGCCAAAATATGCTCTATAGTCTTTAATAAATGTCGTGTCGTTATATAATGATAAGGTATATTCCTTTCTGTTAATAATAATTATCGGGTGGTTGATTTTTTTTATTCCTCTTTCAGCCATTAATTCTCTAACGGGATCATTACGAAGATTTAAGATTACACCATATCCAATAACTCCTGCAATAAAAAGAACAATTCCCCCGGTAAAAAAAAATACATTTTTAACAGTATTTGTATTTACATAATTGGACAATCCGCTTCTAGAAAATCCCTTACTGTCTTGATTTTCCTGTTTCATCTAAAAATTATTTTTCTGCTCGAAAGAAACATTCTTTTTAATAAAATTACTTAAAATTTTAGTCAATGTTTACTTTTTCTTCCACCAATAATTTCAATATAAAAAAACCCACCGGTATTTTCTGGTGGGTCTAAAATTTACAAAAACGAACCCTGTTAAACTTCCATTATTTCAGCTTCTTTGTGCTTTAGTATGTCATCAATTTTTTTAGTGTGTTCGTCCGTTAGTTTCTGCACAGTATCTTCAGCATCTTTTAATTGATCTTCTGACATCTTTTTATCTTTTTGAGCTTTTTTCAAATGTTCGTTGGCATCTCTCCTGACGTTTCTTATCGCCACTTTTGAATCTTCACCAAATTTTTTAACCAGCTTGACCAGCTCTTTTCTTCTCTCTTCGTTTAAAGGCGGTATCGGGATCTTTAAGTTTGTCCCATCGCTAACAGGATTCAGCCCAATATTTGCCTCGAGTATGGCTCTATCAACCAGCGGTACGACTGATTTATCCCATGGTGTCACTGAAAGAGTATGAGCATCAAGCACTGTAACGTTTCCAACTTGATTTAGAGGGGTCATATTTCCATAGTAATCCACTTTTATTCCATCTAGTAATGCTGTGGTAGCTTTTCCTGTTCTGATTTTTACAAGTTCTGCCCTCAAAGCTTCCAGTGTTTTATCCATTCTTAATCTTGCATCTTTTAAGATGCTATCCTTATTATCCATATATACCTCTCAACCTTATTTCAATCTTAATCCCCAAATTATTTGGGTAACAACATAAAAATATATTCGAATTCAATCCCCGTTATGAACAACAGTGCCAACGGTTTCTCCCAGTACAAGTTTTAACAAATTGTCCGGAGCATTCATATTAAAAACAACCAGCGGAAGGTTATTCTCCTGACACAAACTGACCGCGGTTAAATCCATAACCCGCAAATTCTTCTTAAGAATATCTAGGTAGGAAATCTTTTCATACTTAAATGCACTTGAATTTTTTTCTGGATCGGAATCATATATACCATCAACTCTTGTTCCTTTTACAATTGCATCAGCTGCAATTTCCACTGCACGCAAAGAAGCGGCAGTATCTGTACTAAAGTAAGGATGACCTGTGCCTGCTCCCAGAATAATTACTCGTCCTTTTTCAAGATGTCTCAGGGCCCTTCGTCTTATATAGGGTTCAGCGATTTCCTGCATATGAAGGGCACTTAAAAGCCTTGTTTGTATCCCTCTATGTTCTATAGCATTTTGCAAAGCAAGTGAGTTGATAACGGTAGCAAGCATCCCCATATGATCCCCAGTCACTCTGTCAATTCCCTGATCACTGGCACTGAGCCCCCTGTAAATATTTCCGCCCCCTATTACTATTCCAAGTTGAACTCCTGCATCATGAACTTTCTTAACCTCGTTTGCAAAAAAATTAAGTACATTATGATCAATGCCAAATCCTTTCTCTCCCATTAAGGATTCGCCGCTTAGTTTAAGCAGAATTCTCTTGTATTTTAGTTTTGCCATATAAGTGGTTATAAATTATAGGATTAATATAAAAAAAGGTCTTAATATAATTAAGACCTTCATTTAAGTTTATTTCTTATCATCACCAAGATGAAACCGGTGAAAAAGCTTAACGGAGGCATTTGTGCCGTGTTTTGAATTGAATTCCTTTAGAAGATCCCCCACACTCTTGCTATTATCCTTAATAAAAGCCTGTTCAACAAGGCAGTTTTCTTGGTAATATTTATTCAATTTGCCCTGAGCAATTTTTTCAAGAATATTTTCTGGTTTGCCTTCCTTTCGGGAAATCTCTTTATAGATTTCAATTTCTTTATTTATTACTTCCTGCGGAACTTCGTCCCTTTTGACGCAAATCGGACTCATTGCTGCAACCTGCATAGCAATATCTTTTCCCATTTCTGCTAAATCATCAGCAGCCTTCCCTGCATTGTCAAATCTCACCAGTACACCAAGTTTTGAACCAAGGTGGACATAATCAACCACGATTCCATCAATTGCTTTTTCAATAGCAAAACGGGAGACTTCAATTTTCTCACCAACTTTACCCAGTAGATCAGTCATTTTGTTTTTCAATCCTGAATCACCTAGAAGTTCCTGGACATTAGTCGGTTCTTTTGACTCTACTACGTTTAATACTTCTTCTGTAAAATTTGTGAAATCATTGCTCTTGGCAACAAAATCCGTTTCACAGTTAACTTCAATGATAAAACCTGTGCTTTTGTCTGCAGAAATTTTTGTCCTGATCATTCCTTCATTAGCAGATTTTTCAGCTCTCTTGGCAGCTACTGAAGCACCTTTTTTTCTAAGTATCTCAATCGCTTTTTCAAAATCGCCGTTAGCTTCGGTCAGCGCTTTCTTGCAATCCATCATTCCCGCGCCGGTTTTTTGTCTTAATTCATTTACTTGAGCAGCAGTAATTGCCATAATATTAACCTTGTTCTTTTTCTTTGTTTTCTTCTTTTTCT
>CAYPNM010000057.1:14469-16706 GCA_964412105.1 uncultured Ignavibacteriaceae bacterium
TTCTTTTTCTTTGTTTTCTTCTTTTTCTGTTTCAGCCGTTTCCTTAACTTCTTTTGTCTCAGACTTGGCTGCCGAAACTTTCTTTACAACCTTTCTCGGTTTCTTTTCCACTTTTGGTTTTTCCTCCCCTTCAGTTGTCTTATCTTGTGCATCAGTTTCCTTTGCAACTCTTTCAGCTTCTGCGGCTTCTTCTGATTTCCTTTCCTTTGCGATAGCTGCACCTTGAATAACAGCATCAGCCATATAGGTTACAACAAGTTCAATAGTTTTAACTGCATCGTCATTCGCCGGAACAATATGATCAACTTCATCAGGATCACAGTTAGTATCTACTACTGCAAAAACAGGTATGTTTAACCTCTGTGCTTCTTTAATTGCTATGGATTCTTTTTTAATATCAACAACAAACATAGCACCGGGCAATCTTGTCATTGATTCGACTCCTTCAAGAACCTTTTTCAATTTATCTTTTTCTCTTGTTAAAAAGAGCCTTTCTTTCTTTGTGATTTTATCGAAAGTACCGTCATTTTCCTGTTTTTCAATATTGTTTAATCTCTTTATGCTTTTCCTTATCGTTGCAAAGTTTGTGAGCATTCCACCTAACCACCTCTCACTAACCCAATTTGCTTCACATCTTTTAGATTCCGTTTCTATTACATTTTTAGCTTGCTTTTTGGTGCCTACAAACAAAACCTTCTTACCATCGGATACCATATTCATTAAATTTTCACCGGCATCGCTAAGCATTGTCTGAGTTTTCTTCAAATCTATGATATGAATCCCGTTTTTTTCCATGAAGATATAAGGCTTCATTTTAGGATTCCACCGGCGGGTTAAATGACCAAAGTGTGCACCAGCCTCAATGAGCTGGGATAGTTCTAGCTTTTTCATGTGTCTCCTGTTTATTCCTCGAAAGTATCGGGGAATCTTCTACTTTCATCGTTTTTACTTTTCACCCCGACAAATCGGGGCACAGGAAGTAAATCAGAAAGTATGAATGATAGTTAATAAATAAAGTATTTAAAATTTTATCTCTTGGAAAACTGAAATCTTTTTCTCGCTTTCGGACGTCCGTATTTCTTACGTTCTACCATTCTTGGATCCCTTTTTAAAAATCCCTCGGGCTTAAGTTGTTTTCTAAACTCAGGATTAATTGCTTCTAGTGCTCTGGAGATTCCAAGTCTGATTGCCTGTGCCTGTCCTGTTGTTCCACCACCCTGCACATTAGCCATCACATCATAAGACCCGGCTGTGTTCGTAACATTAAGTGGACCAAGAATATCTTCTCTGCTTAAAAGCTGCGGGAAAGCTGCTTCAAACTCTCTTCCATTTACAGTAATCTTTCCATTGCCGTTTCTCAGTATCACTCTCGCTACAGATGTTTTTCTCCTTCCAACATAAATCTGATCTGCCATATCCGATTCCTTATAAAATTATTGCTTCCGGTTTCTGTGCTTTATGTGGATGTTCCGAACCGGAGTAAACTTTTAATTTCTTAATTAATTTATTTCCTAATCTGTTTTTGGGAAGCATTCCTTTAACTGCGCTTTGTATAATATACTCAGGTTTTTTTGCCATTAGCTCTTCATAACTCCTTACCTTTAAACCGCCGGGATAGCCACTATGGTGAGCATAAGTCTTCAAGAATTCTCTTTTGCCGGTAACTTTTACTTTGTCTGCATTAATCACTACAACAAAGTCACCGGTATCAGAATTAGGTGTAAAGGTCGGTTTGGTTTTCCCGCGAATTATTGATGCAACTTTGCTGGCTAATCTTCCCAACACTTGGTCTTTAGCATCTACAATTACCCAGTTACGCTGTGCATTTTCAGTGCTTATAAATTTAGTCTGCTTCTCTTGTTTCAAGCTTTTCCTCCTTGTCCAGGCCCGTTCTAATCTGTTGGGACTGATGAAACCATATAAATCTTTTCAAAATAAAGAGCACTAAAAATACCCTGAAAGCGGGAAAATGTCAAGATATTAAAGATTTTGATGGTATATCAATTATTGCGATTTGGGCACTTTCCTGATTTGAAATAAGGAAAATTAGTAATTGCAAAAATAATCTCGTCCCCGAAGAATATGAAAAACTCAAACCGCTTTTAGATTAAAAACCCGAATTATTATGCCTCCTGAGACAGCACCTGACAGGTCAGATGTAAAATTATTTGGATCTGCCCAATATAACCTTCTTTCAGTCACTCCTCAGATTACGCTTCAGATACTCTCTGAAAACG
>CAYPNM010000058.1:0-16518 GCA_964412105.1 uncultured Ignavibacteriaceae bacterium
TAATTCCAAAGTCTACAAATCAAGACGCTTCAGGATTAGAAAGTATATGAGAATGACCAAATTGACATATCAATGAAGAACCTTCATCATCAGATTTTTTAGAGGGGGGTGCGCATTTTTGTATGTTATATTTTAATCTCATATCACTTGGTAGAATTTTAATAATATCTTCCGTTAAAAATATATTAATTGATCCGTTCTTGGCGATCTTTGTAAAACACGCGATCTTGTAATGGTCAACTTTATCAATATTGGTAAGAATAGTCCTGATCGAAAAAAGGATTTCCCCGGTTTGTTGGATAGGCAGATTACTTTTAAACCATTCCATAACTTTTCCAATTTAAGCTCTATTCTATAAAATTAGGAACATGTTAAAAGCATAAATCTCTAAAAGGATAATTTTAAGGATTAGAATAATAAAAAAGCCTACCAACAGGGATATTGAGGGGCTTAGCACTGTTTGTTATACATAACTCATTCTGCTCCTGCTTGCCTGTAGGCAGAGCAGGCAGATTCGCCTAACTTTTCAAAGATATTATAATGTAGAATTTTTGAACCTATCATTTATGACCCCTGGCTACCAATGTGATTTTTAACTTAATTAAATAATTGGGATAAGGCAACAATAATTTTATTTTAACATAATAGCTGAGCATTTGCTGAATTCAGTCAATAGATTGAATTATTAAATTGCAGAGTTTTCTTTGGTGCTAATAATAATTTACTTTTTTGTTCCCCTTGACTCTTTCCCTACTAAATATTAAAATTCTTTATAAATTTGCTTTTACTCCGAGAGGGGGAAATATCACAACCATCTGATTGTAAAATTCTCTCCAGATGTTACATCTAATACTCTCCCGAAGCAGAATAGCTGAAAATGTTTATCCCATTTTTGTTGGGGAAATAAATGAATACTTTCCTATAATATATTAAGGTAAACTATATGCCACCTCCATATATTAAAACTATACGTGAAGAAATTTATTATGAATACGCAAAGCTAATCTCTCGCTCTGCTTTTAACAGCAGGATAGAATATGGCTTGGTCATTAATAAAATGAAAGAGCTTAAGGATGGTAAGATTTCAATTTCTGATACTATAAGAGAGTGGCAAAAGGAACAACAATTGCCGAGAGAATGCGTTTATTGTGGTTCAAGAAATGACCTGACTACCGATCATTTAATACCTAAGAACAGAGGTGGTGATGATTCGGCTGACAATCTGGTAATTGCCTGTACTCATTGCAATTCTTCGCGTGGGAATAAAGGAGTTTTTGAATGGTTGGGTCTGGAAAAGAAAGATAAGCTCCACAGGTTAGTGGCTGGAAAGTATTTGAAGCAATTATTGAAGATCCACGAAGCTGCAGGCACCTTAGATATCCCAAAGACTGAGTTGAACAAGCTTTGTAATAAATGCCCTCTTCCGGATGTTTGTGAAAGATGGGGTACGGTTGGAGAAATGACTTGCTTCTGTTTAGAGTCCATTTTGCCTGTAAGCTGATTTTCTTTAAGAGATAAAAAGTATTTCGAGCTTTCCAAATTATTAGAATATTTCAACTTTAAAGGCAAGAGAGATTTATTCCCACTTAAGGTCTGAGGATTTGTTGAAGTCAATTATGCTTTAACTTTCCCCAAAGGTCAATATAAGAAAATCGATTCTTATTTTAATTTCAATTGCTCATTTAATGTATGAAAGTTTTTGCAGCCTCTTCAATTGTGTTATAAAGACTAAAAATTCTAAGAGCATCTGTCGTCTCCAGGATTGAGTGAGCTGTAAAAGATGGCTTAACAATGCGAAGTTTGCCGCCTGATTCTGTTATGTTTTTCAAAGCAACAACCAGAACCCCGATAAATGTTGAATCCATAAATTCACAATGGCTTAAATCAATTACTAACCTCCGGACACCCTTTGCAATATCATTATTAATGATATTCTTAAATGCTTCGGCATTTTCATATGTTGCGCGGGATAGATTTACAATTTCCACCGTTATACCTGCTTTTACAATTTTATTGAAATCTTCCATCTAAGGCCTTTTTAAGAAAAGTTAAATAATAAATGTGAAGATGATGAATCAACAATACAAGTTATTCATTTTTTTAAAAAATACATACGTTAACCCGTATCTTTATGCACCCATATTGGAAGTCTCCATTTTGATTACATATTTAGACAACAGTTAAAATTATTACCTGGCGTTTCACATGCCAATAATTTTTTTGAGCTATTTTGTACTTAACCCAGCACCTTCTTTAAAATGTTTTTTACAATTCCTTCATATCTTTTTACTACAAGTACGGAGCTTGGAGAGAATCGAGCTACTTTTTCGGGGATCTCCCCGAATAGCATTTTTCGGAAAATTGGTTCCTTTGCAGCACCGATAACAACCAGGTCATAATCCTGGCCGGCTTTTGCAATTCCACCAGCGATGCTTTTGGAATTAATTATTTTTTTGTTTGAGTTAATATCAGAATCGATATTATCTAGGGTTAATTTTATTCTATCATTTCCAACATCAATTTCTTCCGGTGTTGCTTTTTCATTAGCAATATACCCGACTGTAATTGTTAAATTTAATTCACGTGCTATTGCATTCAGAATTGTTGAAGCAAGTTGTGCATTTGGACCGCCTGCAGTTGGTAAAAAGCAACTATTAATTTCCTGCGATTCACCCATTTTCAACATCATTAAATCACATGGGGCAAAACGAATTACTCTGTCCGTTATTTCCCCGAATATCCTGTCACGCGTTTTTGAATAACCTTTCCAGCCCATAACAAGGATACTAGCATTATGTCGATAAGTGGCAGCAAGAATACCCTGTGATGAATGATGCCCGATTATTACATCAGTTTCAATTTCAATTTTATATTCCTGGGCAATTTTCCTGGTTTTATTAAGCAAAGCTTCCTTATGATGTACGAACCGCATACCTTCGTGAATTGGCATCTGCCTGGGAACTTCAACAACACTAATAGCAATAATTTTCTGATTTCTTTGTCTTGCTACAGGTATGGCAAGCTTTAACAAAATTTCAATTGTTTCAGGATTATGTATCGCAACCAGAACAGATGGTCCTTCTTCAGCAGTCGAAAGAGGAGCTCTTGGTAATAGAACCTGCGGTTCAATTGCTGCTGCCTGCTTTTCAAAAATTGAATAATAGAGAAGAAGCCCGAACGCGATCCATCCAATGGTTACGTACCAGGCAATTGGTTGAAAATCAAATTGAAATAATGCAAGGAAAATATTCACGGTAAATCCAAGCAAAGGAACTACAGGATAAAACGGAACTTTATATCTTCGGGGAATTTCCGGATGATTCCTTCTTAATACTATAACTGACAAATTCACCAAAGCAAATGTCAGCAAGAACATTAAACTCGCGGCAGAACCAACGGTCTCAATCGGAAGTGTTACTGCCATAATTAATAAAATCGCACCTGTACTGTAAATAGCAATGTGAGGAGTTCTCCGGATCGAATGAATTTTTGAAACCCGCTTGGGAAGCCAGAGATCTCTGCCCATAGAAAATGCTACACGCGATGCTGCCATAACAGTCGCATTTAGAGCTGAAGAAGTAGATAAAATTCCGCCGAATACAATCAGTGCTACGCCAAAAGCAGGCATAAAATTTTCCGCCGCACGCACTATTGCTGTTTCTTTAAATTTCCCCAGGAATTCCCAGCTGGCCATGCCCCCAGAATTTACTGCTGCAAGAGAAACAAAAAGGATTAAAAGATATATAGTTATTGTAATACCAAGAGCTATAAAAGTAGCGCGCGGAATATTTTTTTCCGGAGTCTTTATTTCCTCTGCAACAGTAGCGATCAGATCATATCCTTCAAATGCAATGAAGGTCAGCCCCATTGCAATAAATACTCCGCTGAAACCTCTGGTAAAAAATGGAGTAAAACTTTCCTTTGCCTGTTCTGGATTTCCAAAAATTTCTTTTAAACCAAAATAAACGAAAATGCCAAGAACAAATAACTTGGAAAGAGTCAGCACATTTTCTGTCTTTCCGGTAACCTCAGAACCCCGGGCATTCAGCCAGATAAAAATTGATCCGATAATTACTGTAACTATCAAAATCGGTGCATTACTGCCAATCAACGAAAAAATACCGGTAGAAATAAATGGGATATATTTATGAATAAATTCCCAGAAGTATCCTGCAAATCCTAGAGCATACAAACTGCAGGCAACGGTATATGCAAACCATAACATCCATCCGGAAACAAATCCTACCGCACCGGGATAGGCCATTTTTACAAAAGAATATCCACCGCCTGCTTTTGGAATCGCTGACGCAAGTTCAGCGTAAGCAAATGCTGTTAATAATGTCACTAATCCATTTAATGCAAACGCAAGTATTGAAGCAGGACCCGCCTCACCTGCAGCTATTCCTGTTAATACAAAGATACCCGCGCCGATCATTGCGCCGACTCCGATCATTGTAGCATCAAATAGTCCGAGGTCACGGGCAAACGTAGGCTGTTGGCTGGATTTCACTTTTTTATTCTGCATGAATACTTATCAATAAAAGTATTATTTCAGGAAAGAGCATATTTCAAATTAAGAAGTTGTGCCCTGATTAGCAAAATGTGATAAAAGTTATTGTTACTTCCTATACTATGTGACTATTATATAGAACGTTAATTATTTAAAATTCTTTAACAATTAGATAATAATAACTTAACATATAATCCGCTTAATTATAATATTTTATAAATGTATCTAATTAACCTGTATGAGGATATTTTATCTAAGGAGGACATTATGAATTTTATAATAATTTGTTTAATCATTTGTTGTATTATGTCTTTAATGATGTTTATACTTTATCTTAATGCTCCAATAGGCTGGGAAGATAGTATTGGCTTTCATAAGGGAAGTAATGATAATTAATAACTGTGAAAGCCTGTAAATTCAATAACCTTATTTAGAATCCATTAGTATTATAAATAGTCTTAAATCCCATCAAACGATTACCAAATTATTTCTTTGCCTTAATTTCAATCTACAGCTAAACTTTCAATCCTTAATACATACTTTCGCCGGTTCGTTAGTCCAGGCCGGCTTAAGACTGTTCGAAGTGTCCAAGCTTCTTGGCCATTCAGACATTAAGGTAACTAAAATATATTCTCAATTAATTGCTGAGGATTTTCTGAATTCAGAGAATAGGTTACATAATTAAAAAGCCCACCAACAGGGGTGCTAGCAGGTCTTACCGCTTTAGTTAATCAAGCAGGAACATGCCTAACTAGGTTTCAAAACAAAATATTTTGGAAAATATAATCAGTTCCCCTTTAGTATTTAGCTGATCTTTTATCCTTGCTAACTCTAAACATATGGAGATGGTCTTGTAAATTAGTTATATTGTTTACTAGACAAAATATTGTCGGACAAGAAATGAAAAAATTGTTAATAGAAATTTTCCCATTATTTCTTATTCTGATTTCATCCTGCAGCAAATCAGATAACTCTGTAAATCCGATCGGAACATCTACGCCTCAGATCAAAACGATACCTTCAAAAAACTATATTTTACATTTAGACACTACTTATTATAAGATGTGGTCGGATAGTAGTTGGGAAAAATTTAATGGAGATACGATTATTAACGGGAAGTCTTATATAAAAGTAATAAATAGTGTGGGGACTGAATATTATTATACAACCTTAGGCTATGCGGGCGTTAAGGCAGGCGGAGATTCTCTAATATTATTTGATAAAGAACTTTCAAGCCTGCCGGATACCTTGCGAATTGGCAAAACCTATGACTTATCTACTACCTTCCACTATCAAGGTTATAATTATTCTTTTAATTCAGAAGAAACTCTTTCTGATACAGTGAGCGTTTCCGTCCCTTTTGGTGTTGTTGATTCTTGTTTATGGCTTCTTATAAAAACAACAATTTCTACCGGGGGTCTGTCACAAGTTGCAAATTCTCAGACCTGGTTGGCGCCCGATATTTATGCGATTGAAAAAACATTGAGTTCAGGCCTGACCATTATAATGGTTAAAGGAGTAGTGAATGGTAAAGGCTGGGGAATGAGTTTCCCAAAAGATGAATTACTCAACAAAAGAAGTGACTCAACAAAATTTTTTGAAGAATTGATTGAACCTTTATTAAATCAGTAATTAAATCGGAATAAAACTTTATTAGTATTATGTGGCCATCCGCAATTTGAAGACTTAATTGTTTTTCAAAACTAAAAAAGAATCAGTCTAAGAATTAAGAGGAATATTGCACACCCTAAAAAGCGTTATTTAAGCCCCTAAAAAAACCATCATTGATTGTGTATCCAAAACTTGCATATATTGTACAATAAAATATCGAGCTAACGGCAATATGTTGTGGATTATCCTCCATTTAATTCGATTTTAATAAATTCATCCGAATAATCAATTCTATTTTCTCATATAATAAATAAAAATTAAAATGGAAGATTTCGAAACAAAAGTAATTGGTGATGTAACTGTCGAAATAGTAAACTTGACTCGTGCTACCTACAAAGAAGCTGCGACGTTCAAAGATATTCTTAAAAAGGATATTGAGAGACAGGTTAAGAAAATGGTAATTGATTTAAGTCAATGTGAGTTTATTGACTCAACATTTACGGGCGTGCTGGTATTGGCTTTGAAGGAAATCATTAAGATAAACGGTAAACTTCGGGTCGTAAGCCCTCATTCAATTGCACACTCAGTATTGGAGCAGACAAATACCCTGAGAATTTTTAATGTCCTTGACAACCTTGATGACGCTGCAAATAGTTTTTGATTTTTGTGAGTTTATAAATAGGTGATTAGCTTTTGTTAATAACAAAAAACAAAGCGGACAAATTGTTATGATTAAAAATGAAAAAATTCAAAAGGTGATTGAATTATTTGATACCTACCAGGAGTCCCGTGAAAAGATTTCTAAGCAATTAAAATCAAGCGGGAAACACCCGGCATATGTTGTGGCAGATGATCTCACCAATCCCGATAGCGATAATTTAATTGAATACATAAATTCATTGTCAAAAACTGAAAAAGGATATTTATTGGCTCTAATGAAATTTGGAAGGGAATTTAAGGTACCATCTAAAAAAGGTTTTGAATATTATATCAATGATGCACAATCTTTTAAAGATTATCATATAGATTATATGATAAGCAGACCGCTTTCGAAATATCTTAGAAAAGGATTGATAAAACTGGATTTGCTGAAAAGGACTAATTAATAAAAAATATATACCCTATAAACTACTTCCGTAAATAACTAATTCTAACACTGAATTTTCTTTGAAACAAAAAGTGCTAATCTAGATTGTCTCAATACACTCCTCGTTTCACTTAGAATTACTCAACAACTGGTGGCTGAGTGATCAACTTTAGTTGATTGTACTTGTCCGCCGTAACAAAGTGGAGGCGGATCGAAGCCACCGGTTTAAAAATAAAAAAAACGACCCGGTGTTCACCTTCGTTTCAGGTTGGGAAATGATCCCGCAGAATGCATAAAACCGCCGCCACAAGGTTCAGGTATTAGAATGATTGAAATTTACTCGCATCAAAGTGCTGAGAATTTGCCGAATTCGGTGAATAATTGATCTACATGCCCGAAAACTAAATAACCCAAATCGGATGTTGCAGATATTACTGATATAATTTATTATTTGTTCTTTGAATACAACCATTTTTAATAAATCATTATAGAGCAACTTTATTCATAAATTTCTTATTAGAATAAATTGCTGGGAAATTACTCTTTAAAAAATTTTCTTGTTCTTTAACATTCTCTTTAAATCCCTCAATTCTACTAATTCTATACAGGATTATTCTTGCATATAAATTGGACGGGTCTATTTTTAAACATCGGCTTGAAAATTCTATAGCCTTATTATATTCTGATTTGTAATAATAGATTAAAGCCATAAATCTAAAAGGCTCAGCAAAATAACTAGGGCATATTTTTATTATATCATTAAATGTTTTCTTTACTTCGTCAATGTTGTCTAAATATAATCTGTTGTTAATTTGGTTAAGGAATAAATTGTATAAATTTATAAATGAGGGTGAATAATTCCTGTTCATTTGGACAAGTTTACCTCTTAAAGCAATATTTTCTTTGGACCTTCTTTTATATAAATTATAGGGCACCTCTGAAGTGTCCGTAAATATTGGATATATAAAATAATTCTTGAGGAAATTCTCTTGAATAAATAGAGCTCTCTCAGCAAAAGAACTTGGTTTTTCTCTTGTAGAAAAAATGATATAGTCTGGTTTTCGCGATAGGATATATTTGGCATTGTAATTCTTTTCCTTCCAGCCGGTGTTGTAATTTGATATTATTTTTATGCGGGAGGGATTATGAGCAATATACTTATCAGTGAGCCCCAGCATATCTAGCACATCGCAATCAGAAAAATATTTTAGTGCTCCTATTGTCGATGCAGCAATTAGCAGATGTTTATTTTGCTTGCCCTCCTGCCTTTTAATAGATAGAGCTATATTTTTCATTGATGAAGTTAATCCCTTTTCTTTTCGAGACATTCGAATAGATTCTTGGGAATTATTCATATGTATATTTAAACCGACAAAAGATATAAATAGTATAAAGATTGCGTTTCTCAAAAAATTATTTTTAATAATATTCTGAGTAATTTGATAGACATAATGAATAAATACTGCAAAAAGGATAAATATAAGGGGCAATACTGGAATAAAAAATCTATGCATCGCTAAAACGTCACCTCCAACCAGTATTACATATATTATATAAAATATAATTATTGTATAAAATAAAAATAGTTGCTTTCTTAATTCTTTCTTTAGGAAAAGTGTAGCTGGTAAAATTAGCAATGCACCGTATAATAAATATCCTTTGAAAAATGAGAAGGTATATTGAATTCCCGTTTTTAAATAATCAGACGATAAACCGGTTTTTGCATAAAAAGTATTTGGGAAAAGATAGCCGAAATAAAAAAGACGAAAAGACAATAAAATAACCGCAGGAACAATAAGAACGGATAATGCTACAAAAAATTTAGGTTTGAATATTCCTCGAATATTAAATTTATAATTATTCTCTTTTAAGTGTTCAATTAACAATTCCAGTATAAAAACGCAAATAATAAGAACTACTTCTTGCCTGGTTAGAAATGCTAATGATAAAAATATCATCGCTAAATAAAGATAAATTGTTTTTTCATTCCGGATTAAGAAATAATATATGCCAAGTAGACATAAGAATGTATAAAACGTTGTTTCCATCCCGCTAACTGCCCAATAATAAAATGTACTGGAAATGACTAATAATAAAACAGGTATAAAGCAGAAGTAACTTTTAATTTGAACTTTTGGTTGCCTTTTCCGGAGTATAACATCCGTCAGAAAATATGTCATTATTAAACAGCCCACACCAAAGCTAATGCTAAGTACTTTAACATAGATTTCGGGATAAATTTTTAGCCAGTAAGAAATAGTTAAAATTACTACCCAAAAAAAGGATGTAAACCCTTCGACGCGTTCGCCTATATTAAAAACCAAACCATTTCCATTTATTAAATTCTTAGCATACACCAAAGAAATATACGTATCGTCTTGAATGAAATTTAAATAACTGCAGAAATACAAAAAAACTTCAAACAGAAAGACAGCTATTAATATTTTTAAGATATTTTTAATATTGATAATTAGTACCTTCTATTTTTTCTGGCATATAATCTGTAAGCTCCCCTTACAAGAATTGCCAAATGGAGGCCACAACATATTTAAGTATATCTAACTTATAAAAGGGCGGGAAATAAGGCAACAAGAATTTTATTCCCACTTATAAGCTGAGCATTTGGTAAATATACCTTCTAAAATTGTTTTGCTTTCTTGTGATTTTGTTATTCTGATGACGGAGAATCTGAATTCCATATCCCATAAATAGAGATCCATTTCCCATTGACCGTACGCTTTAATATTTCAGTGTACTTCCCTTTCTCCACTATCATTTTTCCGTCCGCTCCTGTATAACTTAATGTAAATCTTCCAATTTCATATCCTAAATCACCGTCACTTCCTGTTGAAATAGTAGCAACTGAAACGTTAGTAGTGCCGGCATCAAGAGCAGCTTGCCAGTATTTTTTAATGTTTTCTCTTCCGGTAACAATTTGTTCGTTTGGAGGCAATAAAGAAGCGTCCTCTGCATAAAGTATTGAAGCAGCCTCAGCGTCCTTGTTATTTAAGGCTTTTGCAAAATCCTTATTCATTTGTGAAAGTTCTTCAGGAGTTGCAACTTTTTTAGTTTCTGTTTCTGTATTGCAGCTAATCATAGCAGCTAATGGAAGCATAAAGATAACCACCAAATGTGTAAATTTATTTTTTATTCTCATTTTGCTTTCTCCTTTTTTATTTATAACTAATCTCTACTTTCACTAGGTATAATTATTACTTATAATGCACCTCTGGTTTATATAAATCATAATCACATAACTTCATATCAGAAAAACTCTACTTATAAGAATTGTCTATCGGAGGGCGCAGCATATTTATGTATATCCAAATTATAAAAGGTTTGGGAATAAGGCAAGAAGGATTTACTGAATTCGGTGAATAGGCTGAATAATTAGCTTACCCTGTTGGTACTTGACGGGGGTGGTATTTGTTTTTCTTCTAATACTCTAAAAAATATTTTAGTGTATTATCCCTGATTTTAGAGAAGTATAGTTTAGCCTTTTCTTTATCTCCTCTAATTGTATAGAGACGAAAGAGATCTGCATTAATTAAATCATCATCAGTTGAAATTTCATAATGGCTTTTTTCATCAATCTTTCTTCCGGGAGTCATTTTATCCAATTTAGTTATTTCATCCCGTGTTACATTATGCTTGAATATGTTGGTCAAATTTCCTCCTATTATATATTTTTTATATCATATAATACTGTAACAGGGAATATCCAATAATTCTTAACTTAAGATTTGCCGAGAATCAAGTTTTAGTTATTCTAAATAAAGTTATTTCAAATTGCAATACTAAAATGGATGGAGGATTTTTAGAATTCAGTGAATAAGCTGAATAATTCAAAAACACACCAACAAAGATGCTGGCTGTCTAACACGGTTTGTTGATTACACTATCACCTCAACATATAATTAAGCAAAAGCTTCAAAATAAAAAACGTCTTATATCTCCCCAAGGGTTTGAAGCCCTTGGGGATTTAGGTTTAATAAAATCACTGTTTCCCGGTTTCGGCAGGAGGTACCGGCAATGGTGGCAATACGGGATGGTAATTGCGCCATGGTGGACGTTCGTACTGTTTGGGAGGATTTTCTTTTAACTCTTGCATAGCTATCTTAATGGCGCGCTCTAGCTGCGGATCGTGACCTTGACGCATCTGCGACGGGTCCTGCCAAACCTCGACATCAGGACTAACACCATGGTTCTCCACCGGAAACGTGCCATCCAGTCCCTCAACTGCAATGCGTGGTGCTGTCACGCCCCCACCGTCCATAAGTACCGGATAGCCGAATATACCGACCAATCCACCCCAAGTACGTTCACCCACAAGAGTACCGATATGTTTCATCTTGAAGTACCACGGCAGGGCATCACCCCCTGATCCGGCAAACTGGTTAATAACCATTACCTTGGGACCAAAAATTGCCATCGGCGGTGTTACAACATCACGCCCCCATCGGGATACATTCAAGGCTGTCGGCTCACGTAACATGCAGTTTATGATGTAGTCAGAAATATATCCGCCGTGATTGAAACGTTCGTCTATGATAACTCCGGACTTATCAACCTGAGAAAAATAATAACGGTTAAAATTGGTGTAGCCTTCCTCTGCTGTGTTGGGCAGATATACATAACCAAGCTTTCCGTCGCTCATCTTGTTCACGACTTCCATGTTGTGCTCAATCCACGCAGCATTGCGTAGCATACTCTCACTGGGTATGGTTTTTATTGTGATCTCTTGTGTATTGATGGTGTCCGGGTTAGGTCCTACAGTTAAGGTCACTTCCTGATTGGCCAGATCCTCGAATATTTGATAAATGTTATCATCACCTGTAATCTGCCTGCCGTTAACGGCCAGCAGATAATCCCCTTCCTTTACTTTGAGACCTGGCTGTGCAAGCGGGGCATAGAGATTAGGATTCCATTTCCCGCCATCGAATATCCTGGTGATACGGTAACGGTTTTGTTCGATCTGATAGTCGGCGCCCAGCAGTCCCACTTTGATCTCCTGCATTTTGGGTACATAACCTCCATATATAAACATGTGACCCACCGACATATAGCTGAGCATTTCTCTGAACAGGAAACTCAGGCCGTCCCGGCTGGAGATTCCGGGCAGATAGTTGGCAAATTCCTTCTCTGCAGCAGGGATATCCAGACCATCAAAATTAGGATTATAAAAGAAAGCGCGTTCGATACGCCACGCATCATGGTACATCTCCGTCCATTCATCGTGCGGTTTAACATAAACCTTCATATCCGACAGGTTGAGCTGCTTTGGCTCGGCTTTAGGCTTGGTATCCGATATGAACCAGTGTTCACCTTGACGGTAAAGCATCTTCTCTCCCTTAGCGGCGAGTGAAAAAGAGTTCACTCCGTGTTGCAGTGTTTCTGTTTTTTTTGAATCAAGATCGAAACGCTCAATCGAAGTCTGTCCACCATTCATACTGACGATTGGTGCTTTGAGAAGATAGAGCACACCACTTTTCCCTGTTTCCATTCCACTATAATTTGCAGGAGCAATGGGTAATGGTACCATTCGCGTACCCAGTCCTTCAAAATCAATGGAAACGGAGATTGATTTCTTACTTTTATCTTTATCGGATGTTGTGTCTGTCTTTTCGAATCCTGTCTCGGGTGCAACCGGTGAAGGAGTTTCCGCTTTAAGGGTTGTCAAATAAACATGGCGGGTTATCGGATGATTCATACTTGACATATCGAGCCATCCCTGACTTAGACCGGTATTGGTACTGGAGGAAAAGTAGAGATACTTGCCGTTTGCATCGAATAGAGGAAACATGCAGTCGCTTGCCGCGTCAGTTACCTGGTGCGTCTTGTTTTCGGCAATTGAATATATATAAACGGCATGCAGATAATTCGGCATCACTTTGCTATACGTAATCCACTTGCTGTCAGGTGACCAGCGTGCATGAAAGTCATTTAGTGCCTCATCAGTGCCTTTATCAATCTTAATCGGTTTTGGCTCTTTTGCTTTTAGATCTACATACCACAAATTCAGTTTCTGGTCGTGGAACAAGAGCTTATTGTTATCGGGCGACCATAAGATATTATAATAATAAGCATCGTCCTGGTTAAGAGACACTTTGCGCAAGGTGCTGGTACCATTCTGGTTTTTAATGAATAAATCATATTCGCCGTCACGATCGGAGAACCAGGCAATGTACTTGCCGTCTGGTGACCATGCCGGCTCACGGTCTTCAACACCCGGACTGTGCGTCAGGTTATCGATGCTGCCTTTATCGGCTGGCACAGTCAGGATTTCACCGTGTGCTTCAAAAACAGCACGTACCCCATTCGGAGAAATACCATAGTTTTCAATATTTTTTCCCACTTCTTCGAATCGGGGTCGCCGCTGGGGCAGCTCACCCGATACCGATACCGGTATATCCTCTGATTTACCAGACGAAAAATCATAGATTCGCAACTGACCGAATTGTGAATAAACTATTCCTCCCGGACCGGCTGAAGCTGACGTTATGTCAAATCCATTGTTCTCGATCACTTTCGTAATTTTTGTAGTGTTTATATCGTAAGCGAACAGTGTAATAGGTCCTTCAGCGTCGGAAAGGAAATAGACAGTATTATCTACCCACATCGGATCGCTTTCGTTGGCATCATGCTTTGGAAGGCGCAATACGCTTGAGTCAGAAAGCTTCGCCAGCCAGATATGTGTGTGCTGACCGCCCTTATAACCCTTCCAAAACGGTTCCCACTGAAATTCAGGTACATAGGCAATTTGGCTGCCGTCTGGCGAATAAGAACCCTCCTCAGCCATAGGCAAAGGCAGTTCTTTTGGAAATCCGCCGGTCACCGGCACTGTATAAAGTTGATTTGGATCAGAATAGCTGTAGCGGCGTGAACGAAACAGCACATTCTTTCCGTCAGGTGTCCATCCCACAGCCACATCAGGTCTCGGATGATATGTCAGCCGGTGCGGCTGTCCACCTTCAGAAGGGACAACATACACATCCGTATTACCATCATAGGTGCCTGTGAAAACAACCATCGATCCATCGGGAGAAAATTTAGGCATAGTGAGAAGATCCATACCGCTGGCAAGAACATGAGCCTTGCCTCCTGCTCTTGGCACTTCCCAGAGCTCGCCACCATATTCAAAGACGATCTGCGTCTTCGACATCGAAGGATATCGCAAAAGAAGCAACGGAGAAGAGGTTGAAGACGAGTTCCCGGAAGAATTTATGCCACCGATGTTCTTTGCAAAGACAGCACTGACCGCTAATATCAGGCATGCAAGCAATCTTAATGATTTCATATCGCTAACCTTTAAAGTGTTTAGAAAGATATTATTTATGTACAAGCAGAAGAAGTCTGCAGGAATTTCTTATGGCAATGTCTTATGGATTAGTTTAAATATTCGATATCACGCTGCATAAGGAATTTATTTCTCGGCTTACAAAAAAAATCTTTATATAATGCAATCGAATTCAATAAATTTATCAGGCACTACTCATCTCATATCGGCAGTTTCATCTTTTTCATAAATGCTGCGTAGCGCGGGTCCTTTACTATATTGCGCACCAAAAGGTTAGCAATCATTTAAGTGTACTGCATCGAATGGATAATTTTAACTTAAATAAATAAAAGAGATTAGGCAAGAAGAATTTTACTCCCACTTAAGAGCTGATGATTTGCTGGATTCTGGGAATTTATTAAATAGCTAAATAAAACTAATGTAAAACTGTAATTGGTTCTAATGGTGATTTGGTTGATGCTCTCATTGACTTTTACACAACCAATTATTATAATTATTTAAATTTACATCTACTCCGAGAGAAGGAAACTATCTGAGCCGCCCGACTATAAAAATTTTCTCTAACTGATATATCAAATGCTCTCCCGTAGTAGAATTAGTGAAAATTATTATTTTACTTTAAAGAGGGTATTTATGGATATGCAGGTTCAACATAATGGAGATACATCCACAATCATTATTCATAAAGAAAAGTTATTTGGCACGGAAAATGAATCTTTCAAGACTCTAATTAAAGATTCGATTGAAGCAGGCAGTAAAAATATTGTGGTCGATTTATCTAATGTAAATTTCATTACGAGTTCAGGAATAGAAAGTTTTGTTCATGCTTGTGCAGTCTGTAAAGTTAAATATGTCAATTTCACCATTAAAAATATCCAATCACATGTAATGGATGTTTTTTCTACTTTAAGATTGACGGATATAATGAAGATTGACTGATTTCGATATCTTTATTTAGATACTTATATTATTGAAGTCTACTCCTGATAAACTGTGAATAGCCTTACAGACTAAATAATTGAAGTTTAGTCCTTGTATTTCCTTGCGTATTCAAGAACAGTTTGGTTAAACCATGCCGCTAAATTATTCGATGCACTGCTCAATCCATCTTCTGCAGTGCTGTACATTGTAGAACCGGCATATGCATATACCGGTGAATTGTTATAATTAACCAGTGCAAGCCCAATTACACTTAGCGCGTATCCATAACGCTTTTGTCCATCTGCTGAAACTATTTCCATTCCTTCAACATATAATTTAAAGTCTTCGTTTTTATCTACTAACACAATATCTTTATATGATATAAGGTCTTTTTTGACGGAATTTGATACCACCATCTCTAAGTTGGAAGCATTTTCACCGCTAAAAAATATCTCAACGGCAACTTTTATTTTTGTTGATTGAGCCGGAACCTCCTTTGTATAGAAAAAGCATAAAGCAGCTAATGCAACAGCTACAACGTACAATCTGATTTTCATTATTAGCCCCTTATTAACGAATGACAAATTTATTTTTAGGCAATTTATTTTTTAAAATAATATGGAAAAAAGCTTAAAGTTGCAACAACAATTTTTCTTAAAAAAGATTATTCTATAATGTGTGCGGGTTATATAATCAGACCCACTCCCACCGACTTTCGGGATTAGGGTATGGCTTTCGTTGGGTTTTTCATTCAATTTAAGATCATTTACTGAAAAACTGCACACTCAATTTAGGGTCAGTATTAGTTATTAAAGTTAATTAGTAATGGTGGGCCTTAAAACAAAAAGTGCAAATATCGGTTGCTTCGATAAATCCAAACAATGTTCATTGGGTTTTTGTTTGGGCGCTCAGCAACCGCTAAACTTTTATACACTTTGATATTCTATCCATTTAGGGCCACTGCGATGCCAGCCAAAGGCTGATTTAGCTTAATACCCCAGCTTTCTAAATAATAACAAGCTACAATACATCTTGATTAGTTCAGCGGTGTCCGAGTGTCCAGACAAAGTTCTACTGAACTTTGTCTGGATG